>NZ_JAPCIL010000009.1:0-464894 GCF_025910075.1 Pantoea sp. RG18 | reverse complement strand
ACATTTTCATTTTCTGCATCAAACCTCGACATCTTACAACGAACAAGCTAATGTTGGGCATCCAGATGTCTAAACGTTTATATGGTTGTAAGAGGTGAGCAGGTTATGCCAATCAGGGTTCCCGACGAATTACCGGCAGTGAATTTTTTGCGTGACGAAAATGTCTTTGTGATGACATCGTCGCGCGCCAGTGTTCAGGAGATCCGCCCGCTTAAAGTGCTCATACTGAATCTGATGCCGAAAAAGATCGAAACGGAGAATCAGTTTCTGCGTCTGCTTTCCAACTCGCCCTTACAGATCGATATTCAGCTGCTGCGCATCGACAGCCGCGAGTCACGCAATACGCCCACTGAGCACCTCAACAACTTCTACTGCAATTTTGAAGATATCCAGCATGATAACTACGATGGCTTAATCGTGACAGGTGCACCACTCGGGCTGGTTGATTTTAATGATGTCGCTTACTGGCCACAGATTCAGCGCGTTCTGCACTGGGCCAATGAGCATGTCACCTCAACCCTGTTTGTCTGTTGGGCGGTTCAGGCCGCGCTTAACATTCTGTATGGTATCCCCAAGCAAACCCGGCATAACAAACTGTCTGGCGTCTATGAACATCAGATACTGCATCCCCATGCGTTACTGACCCGCGGTTTTGATGATAATTTCCTCGCACCGCACTCACGCTATGCTGATTTTCCCACTCATTTGATAACGGATTACACCGATCTTGAGCTGTTTGCTGAATCGGAACAAACCGGTGCCTATCTGATGGCGAGTAAAGACAAACGTCTGGTGTTTGTTACCGGTCACCCGGAATATGATGCCCTGACGTTGTCTGGTGAGTACCATCGCGATTATGAAGCGGGGGTGAATCCGGAAGTCCCTTATAACTATTTCCCGCAGGATAATCCGGTATTGCCACCCCGCGCCACCTGGCGCAGTCACGGCAATCTGCTGTTCTCGAACTGGCTCAACTACTACGTTTACCAGATCACGCCGTTCGATCTGCGTCACATGAACCCAACGCTGGAATAGTC
This sequence comes from Pantoea sp. RG18, assembly GCF_025910075.1. Lineage (NCBI taxonomy): Bacteria > Pseudomonadati > Pseudomonadota > Gammaproteobacteria > Enterobacterales > Erwiniaceae > Pantoea > Pantoea sp. RG18. Next base: position 463,857 of record NZ_JAPCIL010000009.1, on the reverse strand, counting down.
CTGTCTGAAGATCAACTGAACCGTGTTAGCCGATGGCAACACGGTTTTTTTTCGCCTTTAAAACGTTAACTGAAAGCGATTCCTTTAATGGATTAAAGTTTTATTGCAGATAAAACATAAGGATAGGTTAATTTATATTTAAAAATGGAAATAGTTTTTGATTTAAAAAAATAAATGCTTATGCTCTGATCCTGTAGCTCACAAAATAAACACCGTGTGGATCCGCTGCTTTCGATCCTTTGAATACAGGAGAACGCCAGCATGACAGACTCAGTGATCAGCCATACCCTGATTTTCAGCCAGCCCTTTAGCCATGCAGAACAGCAGCTGTTAACGCCCGAGGCTGTTTCTTTTTTAGAGTCTCTGGTCGCACGCTTTGCACCGCAACGCGAAGTGCTGTTATCGGCTCGCCAGCAGCGTCAGCAGCAATATGACCAGGGCTATCTGCCAGACTTCAATATGGAAACGGCTTCCATAAGAGCCAGTGAATGGCGTATTCAATCTATTCCGGCAGATTTAGAAGATCGTCGGGTCGAGATCACCGGCCCACCCGATCGGAAAATGGTGATTAACGCCCTGAACTCAAACGTTAAAGTCTTTATGGCCGACTTTGAGGATTCGCTCTCTCCGGAGTGGTCGAAGTTGATTGAAGGGCAGCTGACACTGCGCGAAGCAGTACAGGGCGCCCTGAGTTATACCAGCGACAAAGGCAAAATTTATCAGCTCGGCGCTACCCCTGCGGTACTGATGTGCCGGGTGCGTGGTCTGCATCTGTCAGAAAAACATGTCAGCTGGCAGGGGAAGGCAATTCCGGGCGGGCTGTTTGATTTCGCGCTCTATTTCTTCCACAACGTCCGGCCGTTACTGGCCAAAGGCAGCGGGCCTTATTTCTATCTGCCGAAAACCGAGAGCTGGCAGGAGATCGCCTGGTGGCGTGAGATCTTCAGTTTCAGCGAGGATCAGTTCGATCTGCCGCGTGGCACGATCAAAGCCACTGTCCTGATCGAAACCTTACCCGCCGTGTTTCAGATGGATGAGATCCTGTGGAATCTGCGCGATCACATTGTTGGCCTCAACTGTGGCCGCTGGGATTACATCTTCAGCTATATCAAAACCCTTAAACAGCATGCGGATCGCGTGCTGCCGGATCGCCAGTCCGTCACCATGTCTCAGCCGTTCCTAAACGCTTATTCGCGACTGCTGATTAAAACCTGTCATCGGCGGGGGGCTTTTGCGATGGGCGGGATGTCAGCGCTGATCCCCGCTAAAGATCCCACGCGCAATGCCTGGGTACTGCAGCGCGTGACGGAAGATAAGCAGCGGGAGGCAGGTAACGGGCATGACGGCACCTGGATTGCTCATCCTGGTCTGGCAGATACCGCGATGGCGGTCTTCAACGCTGCGCTGGGCGACCGGCCAAACCAGCTGCAGGTCATGCGGGAAGAGGATGCGCCGATCACAGCGGAGCAGTTGCTGGCGCCCTGCCAGGGTGAGCGCACCGAAGCCGGTATGCGCGCCAACATCCGTGTTGCGCTGCAATATCTGGAAGCGTGGATCAGCGGTAACGGCTGTGTCCCGATTGACGGACTGATGGAGGATGCCGCCACCGCTGAGATCGCACGCACCTCAATCTGGCAATGGATTCATCATCAGAAAATGCTGAACAACGGCCAGCAGGTCACAGCTGAACTGTTTCTGCGCTGGCTTAACGAAGAGCTGCATCTGCTGCAAAACGCGCTGGGCGAAGCCCACTTCAGCGCCGGTCGCTATGACGACGCGGCGCAGCTGATGGCTCAGATCACCACCGAGCGCGAGCTGGTTTCCTTTCTTACCCTGCCAGGCTATCGCCTGATCCCCTGAACAGAGGAGCTATTGCCATGACACGTACTCAACAGATCGATCAACTGGAACAACTCTGGCAGACCGCACGCTGGCAGGGCATTACCCGCCCTTACAGCGCAGCAGAGGTCGTCAATCTGCGCGGCTCGGTCTTGCCCGCCTGTACACTGGCAGAGCGCGGTGCGGAAAAATTATGGGCGTTGCTGAATGGCGAGGCGAAGAAAGGGTATATCAATAGCCTGGGTGCGCTGAGCGGCGGGCAGGCACTGCAGCAGGCCAAAGCGGGCATCGAAGCGATCTACCTTTCTGGCTGGCAGGTAGCGGCGGATGCCAACGTGGCGGGCCAGATGTATCCCGATCAGTCGCTCTACCCGGTGAACTCGGTGCCGGAAGTGGTGACGCGCATTAATCAGACCTTTCAGCGCGCCGATCAGATTCAGTGGTCCAGCGGCATTGAAGCGGGGGACAGCCGGCACACCGATTTCTTCCTGCCGATTGTGGCCGATGCTGAAGCTGGTTTTGGCGGCGTGCTGAATGCGTATGAGCTGATGAAGGCGATGATTCAGGCGGGCGCGGCGGCCGTCCACTTCGAAGATCAGCTGGCGGCGGTAAAAAAATGCGGTCACATGGGCGGCAAAGTTCTGGTACCGACTCAGGAAGCCATTCAGAAACTGGTGGCGGCACGGCTGGCTGCCGATGTGATGGGCGTGCCAACCGTGCTGCTGGCACGAACTGATGCCGACGCTGCTGACCTGATTACATCAGATTGCGATGAATACGATCGTCCCTTTATCCAGGGCGACCGGACGGCAGAAGGCTTCTTCCGCACCCACGCCGGCATTGAACAGGCGATCAGTCGCGGGCTGGCCTATGCACCTTATGCTGACATCCTGTGGTGTGAAACCTCAACGCCGGATCTGGCGATGGCGCAGCGCTTTGCCGACGCCATTCATGCCCGTTTCCCCGGCAAGCTGCTGGCCTACAACTGTTCACCGTCGTTCAACTGGAAGAAGAACCTCGACGATCGCACCATCGCGAAGTTTCAGCAGGCGCTCAGCGACATGGGCTATCGCTTCCAGTTCATCACGCTGGCGGGCATCCACAGCATGTGGTTCAACATGTTTGATCTGGCCCACGCCTACGCCCAGGGCGAAGGGATGCGTCACTATGTTGAAAAGGTTCAGCAACCTGAGTTCGCTGCCCGCGATCGCGGTTACAGCTTCTCTTCGCATCAGCAGGAGGTGGGCACCGGCTATTTTGATCAGGTAACCAATATCATTCAGGGCGGTAAGTCCTCGGTCACCGCGCTCACCGGTTCGACCGAAGAGCATCAGTTCTGACCCTTTTCCTCTGACTGATTCCCCGTCCGAAAACCGCGGGCGGGCGTTTACCGGAGCTGATTATGCCGCCACGCGAATCATTGATCGCCCACACTATCCTGCAGGGTTTTGATGCACAGTATGGTCGCTTTCTCGACATCACTGCTGGCGCGCAGCAGCGGTTTGAGCAGGCGGAATGGCAGGCGGTGCAGCATGCCATGAAGGCCCGCATTCATCTCTATGATCATCACGTCAGCCTGGTTGCCGATCAATTGCGGGTGCTGAACGGTGCGGCCAGCTGGGATGAGATGTTCTGGCTGCGGGTTAAGGACCACTATCAAAGCCAGCTGCCCGGCTATCCACGGCATGAAATTGCCGAAAGCTTCTTTAATTCTGTCTACTGCCGGTTACATGGACATGCCGATCTGCAGCCTGACCGGCTGTTTATCTTCAGCTCTCAATCCCTGACCGCACCGGTCACACCTTTGCGCCCGTTATCGCGCCGTTATCAGCCGGAGCGGGGCTGGCTGGCACTGGTGGATCAGGTGTTGAGCGATTTACCGCTGACGTTGCCGTGGCAGCAGCGCGCTCGCGACGTCGGCTGGATTGTCCGCCACCTGCAGTCGCATTTTCCCCGGCTGAACCAGGGCTGGCTCGAGGTTAACAGTGAACTCTTCTATCGTAACAAAACCGCCTGGCTGGTGGCGCGGCTGCATCTGCCGGAAGGCATCTTGCCCTGTCTGCTGCCGATCCAGCGCAGTGAAACGGGCGAACTGTGGATCGACACCTGTCTGACCGATGTGAATGACGCCAGCATTGTCTTTGGTTTTGCCCGCGCCTATTTCATGGTTTATGCGCCGGTGCCTGCGGCGCTGGTTGCCTGGCTGCAACCGATTCTGCCTGGCAAAACCCTGGCGGAGCGCTATATGGCGATTGGCTGCCAGAAGCACGGTAAAACCGAGAGCTATCGCGAGTATCTTCAGGCGCTGGCAGAGAATGAGACGGCCTTTGAGATCGCACCCGGCGTGCGCGGCATGGTGATGCTGGTCTTCACGCTGCCGGGCTTTGACTGGGTGTTCAAGGTCATCAGGGATCGCTTCGCGCCGCAAAAAGAGGTGACGGAAGCGCAGGTCCGCGCCTGTTATCAGCAGGTCAAAGAGCACGATCGCGTGGGACGTATGGCGGATACGCAGGAGTTCGAGCAGTTTGCGCTGCCGCTGTCGCGCATCTCACCGGCGCTGCTGGCAGAACTCCACGCCTGCGTGGCTGAGAAGCTGCATATCGAAGGCGATCGCCTGATTATTCGTCACCTGTGGCTGGAGCGCCGTATGCAGCCGCTTAATCTCTACCTGGCCCAGGCGAATGCCGCAGAGCGGCGTCACGCGATTGAAGAGTATGGCAATGCCATCCGACAGCTGGCGGCGGCCAATATCTTTCCCGGAGACATGCTGTTTAAAAACTTCGGCATCACCCGCCATGGCCGGGTGATTTTTTACGATTACGATGAGATTCGCCCGATGCAGGAGCTGCACTTCCGGGAGGTGCCCGCGGCGCGCTATGAGGAGGATGAACTCAGCGCCGAGCCCTGGTACAGCGTCGGGCCGGACGATGTCTTCCCGGAAACCTTCCGCTATGCGTTATGCAGTGAAGCCGCTACCGGCGCATTGCTGTTACAACTGCATCCGGAGATATTCGACGCCCGCTGGTGGCGCGCGCAGCAGCAGCGCATCGCCCAGGGCCATGTGGAAGAGGTGATCGCCTGGCGGCAGACGCAGCGTTTCAGCGTCTGCTACGGCGCAGAAACCGTTAACGACCGCTGTACGCCAGCGTAACCTGGCGCGCTTCGCGGATGACCAGTGCACCTAATTCAGTAATCCGATCGTCAGTCATGCGGGCGATGGGGCCGGAGATGGAGAGCGCGGCAAACGCCTCGCCATGTTCGTCATAGATTGGCGCGGCGACACAACGCAGTCCAAGCGCATGTTCTTCATCATCAAATGAGAAGCCCGCTTTGCGCACCAGCGCCAGATTCTCTTTCAGACTCTGCGGCGACATCAGGGTTTTCGGCGTGTAGTAATGCAATCCTTTCTGATGCAGCAGGGCGGTGACCTGCTCATCGCCCAGATGGGCCAGGAACGCTTTGCCTGCGCCAGACGCATGCATCGGCAGCTTGCCGCCAATCGGCGCGGACATTCGCATCAGCTGGGTACACTGCACCTGATCAATGATCACCGCCTGGTGATCGCTGAGATCCAGCACCGCCAGATTCACCGTTTCACCGGACTGCTCCATCAGGCTACGCAGCACCGGGTGTACCAGCGCCAGCAGGTTACGGCTCTGCAGGAAACTGCTGCCGACCACGAAGGCGTGTGCGCCGATCGTCCACAGCCCGAGATCGCCCACCTGCCGGACAAAACCCTGCTGCTGCATGGTGCTGAGCAGGCGATGCGTGGTGGAGTTAGGCAAACCCGCCTGCTGAGCCAGCTCGGTCAGCGCTACGCTGCCATGTGAGTCAGCAATCAGCTCCAGCAGCGTCAGGCCGCGGGTCAGCGATTGCACCTGACCGCCCGCGGGTGCGGCGACAGGGGTGCCACGGGGTTTCTTGCCGCGCTTAACAGGAACCGGCGTTGCCATCATTGTTTCTCCTTTTGCATTGTGGAAATCATTTTCGTTTTAATCACGCGCATTGCAAACGCTGGTTTTCTGGTCAGACCTGTACAGCCGTGACCTGAAAAACTCTCAGTCGAGGTTACTTTGTCGCCTGACCAGCTTGTGCCAGAATGAAAAACGGGCTTTTCCGCCAGCAGACTGACGTGAATGGGGCAACAGTGAGCAATAAAATCGACGCGTTAAAACAGCAGCTCGCACAACGCATTATGGTGCTGGATGGGGGTATGGGCACCATGATCCAGAGCTATAAGCTGGAAGAAGAGGATTATCGCGGCAGCCGTTTTGCTGACTGGCCCTGCGATCTCAAAGGCAACAACGATCTGCTGGTGCTGAGTAAACCGGCGGTGATCCGCGAGATCCACGACGCCTATCTGGCGGCGGGTGCGGATATCCTCGAAACCAACACCTTTAACGCCACGTCGATTGCGATGTCGGATTACCAGATGGAACGTTTATCGGCGGAGATCAATTTTGAAGCGGCCCGCCTGGCGCGGGCCTGCGCCGATGCGTGGACGGCGAAAACGCCGGATCGTCCGCGTTATGTTGCGGGTGTGCTCGGCCCGACCAACCGCACCTGCTCGATCTCACCCGATGTTAACGATCCTGCCTACCGTAACGTCACTTTTAATCAGCTGGTGGAGGCGTACCGCGAATCGACCCGCGCGCTGGTGGAGGGCGGGTCCGACATCATCATGATTGAAACGGTGTTCGATACGCTGAATGCCAAAGCAGCCGTCTATGCGGTGCAGACCGAGATGGAAGCGCTGGGCGTGGCGCTGCCGCTGATGATCTCCGGCACTATCACCGACGCCTCCGGCCGAACGCTCTCCGGCCAGACCACCGAAGCTTTTTACAACTCGCTGCGTCACGCCGAACCGCTCTCTTTTGGCCTGAACTGCGCGCTGGGACCCGACGAACTTCGTCAGTATGTGGCGGAACTGTCGCGCATCGCTGAAGGCTACGTGACCGCCCATCCCAACGCCGGTCTGCCCAATGCCTTTGGCGAATATGATCTGGATGCGGAACTGATGGCGCAGCAGATTGGTGAATGGGCCACCGCCGGATTCCTGAACATTATCGGCGGCTGCTGTGGCACCACACCGCAACATATCGCTGCCATGGTGGCGGCGGTTGAAGGCGTTGCACCGCGTCAGTTGCCGACGATCCCGGTGGCCTGCCGTCTCTCCGGTCTGGAGCCGCTTAACATCACCGCAGAGTCACTGTTTGTTAACGTCGGTGAGCGCACCAACGTCACCGGCTCGGCAAAATTTAAACGGCTGATCAAAGAAGAGAAGTATAACGAAGCGCTGGAAGTGGCGCTGCAGCAGGTGCAGAGCGGCGCGCAGATCATCGATATCAACATGGATGAAGGCATGCTCGACGCCGAGGCGGCGATGGTACGCTTTCTGAATCTGATTGCTGGCGAACCCGATATTGCCCGCGTGCCGATCATGATCGACTCCTCAAAATGGGAGGTGATTGAGAAAGGGTTGCAGTGCATTCAGGGCAAAGGGATCGTGAACTCAATTTCGATGAAAGAGGGTGAAGCGGCCTTTATTCATCATGCGCGTCAGGTCCGGCGTTACGGCGCGGCGATGGTGGTCATGGCGTTTGACGAAGTGGGTCAGGCGGATACCCGCGCCCGAAAAATTGAGATCTGCCGCCGTGCTTACCGGATCCTCACCGAACAGGTCGGCTTCCCGCCGGAAGATATTATCTTCGACCCCAACATCTTTGCGGTCGCCACCGGCATCGACGAACACAACAACTACGCCATGGATTTCATTGGTGCCTGCGAAGATATCAAGCGCGAGCTGCCCCATGCGATGATCTCCGGCGGCGTCTCCAACGTATCGTTTTCATTCCGTGGCAACGATCCGGTGCGTGAAGCGATACATGCCGTCTTTCTCTATTACGCCATCCGTAAAGGCATGGATATGGGCATCGTCAACGCAGGCCAGCTGGCGATTTATGATGATTTGCCGGCAGAACTGCGCGAGGCGGTAGAGGATGTGATTCTTAACCGGCGGGATGATGGCACCGAGCGGCTGCTGGCGCTGGCGGAGAAATACCGTGGCGGCAAAAGCGATGGCTCGCAGGAAAAACAGCTCGCGGAATGGCGCAGCTGGGACGTGGTGAAACGGCTGGAGTATTCGCTGGTCAAGGGGATCACCGAGTTTATTGAGCAGGATACCGAAGAGGCGCGCCAGCAGGTACCACGGCCGATAGAGGTGATTGAAGGCCCGCTGATGTCCGGCATGAACGTCGTCGGTGACCTGTTCGGTGAGGGCAAGATGTTCCTGCCGCAGGTGGTGAAATCGGCGCGCGTGATGAAGCAGGCGGTGGCGTATCTGGAGCCCTTTATCGAAGCCAGCAAAGAGGCGGGGCGCAGCAACGGTAAAATCGTGCTGGCCACGGTCAAAGGCGACGTACACGACATCGGGAAAAATATTGTCGGCGTGGTGCTGCAGTGTAATAACTACGAAATCATTGACCTTGGCGTGATGGTGCCGGGTGAAAAAATTCTTAAAACGGCGCGCGAAGTGAATGCGGACATCATCGGCTTATCAGGCCTGATTACGCCGTCGCTGGATGAGATGGTCAACATGGCGAAAGAGATGGAGCGTCAGGGCTTTACCTTACCGCTGCTGATTGGCGGCGCGACCACCTCGAAGGCGCATACCGCTGTCAAAATTGAGCAGCATTACAGTGGCCCGACGGTCTACGTGCAGAACGCCTCACGCACCGTTGGCGTGGTGTCGTCGCTGCTTTCCTCCACGTTAAAAGAGGATTTCGTCGCCCGAACCCGCAAAGAGTACGAGACCGTGCGCATTCAGCATGCACGCAAAAAGCCGCGCACGCCGCCGGTCTCGCTGCAGGCGGCGCGCGATAACGCCACCTCAATTGACTGGGAGAGTTACACGCCACCCGTGCCGCATCGTCCCGGGGTCAGTCAGGTGGAGGCCAGCATTGAAACGCTGCGCAACTACATCGACTGGACGCCATTCTTTATGACCTGGTCGCTGGCGGGCAAATATCCCCGCATCATGGAAGATGAGGTGGTGGGTGAAGAGGCGCAGCGTCTGTTTGCCGATGCCAATGCGATGCTCGACAGATTAAGCCAGCAGTCGCTGCTGAAGCCACGTGGCGTGGTCGGTATTTTTCCGGCTAACCGGGTCGGCGATGATATTCATCTCTACAGTGATGAGCGGCGTGATGAGATTTTGTGTGTGAGTCATCACTTACGCCAGCAGACCGAAAAAACCGACTTCGCCAACTACTGTCTGGCGGATTTCGTGGCCCCGAAATCGAGCGGCAAAGCGGACTATCTCGGTGCTTTCGCGGTGACCGGCGGGCTGGAAGAGGATGCGCTGGCGGAGGCGTACGATCGTCAGCATGACGACTACAACAAGATCATGGTGAAAGCGCTGGCTGACCGTCTGGCGGAAGCCTTTGCCGAATACCTGCACGAGCGGGTACGTAAGGTGATCTGGGGCTTCGCGCCCAACGAAAATCTCAGCAATGAAGAGCTGATTCGGGAAAATTATCAGGGGATACGTCCGGCACCAGGCTATCCGGCCTGCCCGGAGCACACTGAGAAAGCCGCCATCTGGCGTCTGCTGGCGGTGGAAGAACAGACCGGCATGAAGCTCACCGAATCCTTTGCCATGTGGCCGGGCGCGTCAGTCTCTGGCTGGTACTTCAGCCATCCTGACAGCCGCTATTTCGCCGTGGCGCAGATCCAGCGTGACCAGGTGGAAGATTATGCGGCACGCAAAGGGATGTCGGTCACAGAAGTGGAGCGCTGGCTGGCGCCGAATCTCGGCTACGACGCGGACTAAGTAAAAAAGCGGCCTGAGGGCCGCTTCAGACTGCTGACAAATCCAGCTCCGGTTAAATCTGGCAGCAATGAAGAAACTCAACGCGCAGGGAACCCGGTCAGAGGAGGAAAACGTCCCGCGCCAGGGACGGCGCGGGCCGAGCGGCCAGGGATGGCATTAGCGCCTTTCCGATCTGACCGGGTTCCCTGAGCAGGCGCGATCTCATTGCTATGCTTTGCTTCAGGCGTATGCTCCCTGAGCCTGCTTTCTGTTAACCGCATGAAACGGCCCTGAGGCCGCCATCTGCTTAGTTAAAGCGCGCGTCGCGATCGGACGTCAGATCATACAACTGGTACTTGCGACCCAGCATCTGACCGCCATCACGCGTCAGCGGCACCCAGTTCACCTGCGCGCGACCGCGCGTTGGCGTCACGGTGAACAGATCCATTGGGATAGAGATATAGAAGCCTTTGGTGAAGTCGCCTTCGCCATACTCTTCAGACGAGACGTTGGTTTTGGTGGCATAGACACCCACCATCACGCCGCTGTCGAAGCGCTTCGACACATCGACCGTCACACCTTTATCTTTCGCCAGATACTGACCGACGCTGGTTTTCACCAGTACATCCTGCATGAACCATGGACGCCAGTAACCCGTCAGGTTGCCGGTTGAGGCTTTGTAGCGATTGAACTGCATCATGTTGTCCCAGTCACGCTGACGGACATAGTTGGCATCGACGCCCACCGCCCAGTTCGCATCGACCGGACGATAGAGCAGCTCGCCACCCACGCCGCCATACATCGTCTCCAGGTACCCGCCGTAAACCTGACCATAGAAGCCGTTACCGAGGTGGCCCATATAGTTCGCCTGCAGATCGTTAACGTAGACGTTGTTCTCAACGTAGTCGCGGATATGGGTACGCACGCGCGGCAGCGAAGAGTCCGCCGGTGCGCCGTTGTAGTTGAACTTGTCGTAGTTGTTGGCGAGGTTACCAAACAGACTACCGCCCACCAGCAGGTGATCCGTCAGCCAGTAATCAGCGTTAGCCATTACGCCGACCTGATACATATAGAAGCTTTCCGGGCCGCCCACCGACTGATTCAGCACCGGCGACAGACTGTAGTTCAGGCGATCCTGACGGATAAACATCCCCTGCTCAGTGGTACCCGGATCGACCGGTTCTTTGCGGGTCTGTTGCAGTGGCTGCTCATGGCCCAGCGGATAGCCTTCCAGATTGTTACGCAGGCTGGCGACCTGCGTCTCAGTCGTCACCTGTGGCATGTTAAAGCGCGACTCGGTGACATTGATGGTGTCGATGCCGTCAGGCAGGTGGTTCATGATGATGCGGTTCGCACGATCCACCCCTTCACGGGTATCGCGATACTTCGTCTGCTCGCCTGACACATAGATCGTGTGACCCTGAGTCTGAATACGCGGACCATCAAGACCGGCATTGTATTTCAGATCGGTCAGCTGAGTGCCCACCACCGTCGGCTCCAGCAACTTAGGTTGCGGCTGCGGATTGTAGGAAGGCTTCTCGCTGTCGATGTGCGCCTGACGCAGATCGTTGAAGTTGGTGCGAATGGTGACACCAAACATAAAGGTGTTACCGCGTTCGTAGCTGGCGTTGATGTCAGCCCAGTCGGTTACGCGATAAATCGCGCCGACGTTGAGCTTGCTGCGCTGCTCAAGGCGGCCAGCAAAGTCATTCTGGTAGTCGTTGCCCTCATACTCCATTTTAAGGCGCAGCGGCTGCCAGGGCGTCTGATACTCCACGCCGCCAAACAGCGCCGTCGGACCGTGGAACATCTGCGAGCCGTTGATTGAACCCGCTTCGCCCACCTGCGGACGCTGGCAATAGCTGTCGCTGTATGAGCAGAAGGGGTTCTTCACGGTGCCGCTATTGCCGAGATAGCCCCAGCCAAGCCCCAGGGTAAAGTCGAACGGTCCCCATGCTTTGGTCGCCACCAGGTATTCGCTGTCGAACAGACCGGTACCGCCCAGATCGCGGGTTCCCACCGCCACTTCCGGCAGCCAGAAGCCCTCCTGCCACAGACGGAGTTTCAGGTCGAAGGCTTTATCTTTATAGCTCTGCGTGCCGCTGAATTCTGAGACCGCACTGTACTGACGGGTGCGCACGTCGGTATACCGCACAGTGGTCTCCAGCCAGGGAAAGAGCTGCAGTGACGCGGAGTAGTATCGGTACTGATCGTTGTCGCGCGCGTTGAGGCTGAACTCGCCCTCTTTGGCCATGCGCGCCGTCGGCACCTGCATCAGACCCACGCCGCCGAAATCGGATTGTGAAGGGCCCACCGGCTCGGGCCAGGTGTCAGCCTGCGCCTGACAGGCTGCCGCCACGGAAACAGCCAACAGGCTGAAGAGATAACGTTTTTTCATCAGTCTGGTATCCGGTGAGTCAGTACGGAAAGGATGCGTTCATTAAGATCTTCATAGCTGCCTGGCAGGCTCCATGACGAAAAGCCGAGCCAGATAATGCTGCCTGGCTCCACTTCCGCGTGGCGATGATTCCAGTAGGCAACCGGCACCTGCTGTGTGGCGCCTGAAGGTGCAATCACGGTGACAAAATTGCGTTCTGCCCCGGAGAGTGCGTCATGACCATCCAGATAGTCGCGTACTGATTTACCCGGCTGCCAGCTCACTTTGCCAGCGCCGCTCAGCGCGCCGAGCAGCAGCACAGAATCGGAGGGGGCCTGCAGATAGAGGTCATAGCTGCCTTCCAGCCGACGGTTGTCAGCCGGATGCAGACGGATCCAGTCCGGGTCGAGCGACGTGAACTGGCGACCTGCTACTTTGATGGCGCTCAGCTGGCGGATCACCTCATCAATGGCCGCCGCCCGATCGCCGCTGCTGTCGGCACGCCAGGCACGTAACGCGCCCAGCGTCTGTTGATAGTGCTGCTGTGCCACTGCGCTGGCGCCGCGCTCGGCAATAAAGGTCGCACGCCAGTCAGTGTTGACCTGCAGTGGAGGCAGAGTCACCAGCTGGGAGAGATCCGCGACCTGGCTCAGCTCAGCCTGACCGCCGTTGTGCGGTGCATGAACGATAACCTGCGCAGTTGCCTGCGCTTCTGCGGCGCTGAACAGGCTCAGCCCGGCCAGCAAAAAAGTGATTTTTTTCATGATTTCGCCGGCTTCAGAATAGTGATATCTACAGGGAAGGCGTCTGCCGCCAGCATCTGATGGGCCTGCACCACATCGCCGCTGCTGTTATCGATCCAGAAGGTGTTTTCCCACTCGCGGTTACTGCTGTCGATGCTCACCTGCTCATGCCAGACGCGGCACGGAATGCGGTTGCCCGCCACGGTCAGGACTTCGTCGGTGCCGCGCTGGAAGGTTGAACGCACAGTCGCGCCGCGAACCTTGCCCTGTTCGGTCCACTGCACGATGCGGGTCCAGCCTGCACCGTTGCTGATATGCAGGCTGTCAGCGAGCGGATCCTGTTGCAGATTGCTGACGCTAAGCAGGTTATCCGGCAAGCCCAGGGTTTTAACCAGGCGGCCATGCTGTGTCACCAGCATCGCCTGATCCTGTGTCACCCATTTCTGCTGACCTTTCTCGTTGTAGCCGAGCACTACAAAAATGCGCGGACCTTCATTCAGGCGAGCATAGAGACTGGCATAGGGAAGATTGTTGACCTGTTGATCGGTAACGGTCACGTCGTCCGGGCCGTTAACCGCAAGCAGCAGAGTCTGTTCAAGACCTTTTTGCGTTTGTGTACAGGCCTGCAGCAGCAGGCAAGCGAGCAGCAGAGGAAGTTGGCGCACTGTGTGTCCCTGATAAGTCATGCCAAAGTAAAAAATAACCACACAGGCGTGTGGTTATGTTTAAAGGTGCTCTGCCCGTCCCGTTCCGGCTGCAGAAATACAGGTTACGTGGCTCAGCGTCCTCACTCACCGAAGTCAGTGGTTCAGCCTCTGCCCGTTTGCTGCAGATCAGCAATCAGACGGGGGTCGGGCATCCATCAACGAGTGGTGCTCGTCGTGGTCGTGGTTGTTGTACCGGTATTTGCACCGTCACCACCGCCAGAAGCGGCAATGCCGAGCCCGACCAGCGCGCCAAGTGCACCGATACCCACAGCGGTCGACGTGCCAGCAGAGATTGCTCCCGCCTGCGCGCCAGCTGCGGTACCAGCTTCTTCCGGCGCAGCAAATGCGCTGGAAGAGACGGCAACCAAGATCAAGGCTGCACCGGCAACCATAGTTTTTTTCATAACAGCGTTTCCTGCATTGAGTGAATGAAGGATCTCTGTCCGCTGAGGTTGCAACGCAGTCAGACTGCGGCAAAATCGACGGACAGTCCCATTGCGGGCGCGTTCAGTATAGGGCAACAAAATACCAGAGTTCAGCACCGGAAAAACCAGGGTGAATAGCGGGGTGGACACGTGATTTAATTAGCTGGATTGGGGATAACTACTTTTTATATCGGAATATTTCGGGCTGATGCCAGATATTTCGCTACTGGCGAATCAATTGCAAAGCGTAATGTTCTTTTTTATTAATATCTGGTACGGAATAAGAATAATCAGAATTTACTCAGGATTGCTGAAACTGAATATGATTATGAATCAATAGCTAACAATAGAGATTACCCGATTTCAGGACCATTTTATACTTTATGCTGGCCCGTTCAGCGCATCGATGTTCAGAATTATCTTAGGTTATTTTAAGACTTTTCCCTGACAACCCATGCTCTCCAACGATATAAACAGCCCATTCAGATGTAAAAACAGTCAAAAAAAGGGCGGCAAAGTGGCCGCCCGATGAAATTAACGCCGATTAACGCCAGGATTTATAGCGGTTAATTAAGGCATTAGTGGAGCTGTCGTGAGTGGTAACTTCGTCCTCGTTTTCCAGTTCCGGCAGAATACGGTTCGCCAGCTGCTTACCTAATTCCACACCCCACTGATCGAAAGTGAAGATATTCAGGATGGCACCCTGAGTGAAGATTTTGTGCTCATACAGGGCAATCAGCGCGCCCAGGCTGTAAGGGGTAATCTCACGCAGCAGGATGGAGTTAGTCGGGCGGTTACCTTCAAACACCTTGAACGGCACGATATGGGCCACAGACTCTGCAGATTTACCGGCATCGGTAAACTCTTTCTCTACGACGTCCCGTGACTTACCAAACGCCAGCGCTTCAGTCTGGGCAAAGAAGTTAGAGAGCAGCTTCGGATGGTGATCCGCGAGCGCATTATGGGTAATGGCCGGCGCAATAAAGTCGCACGGAACCAGCTTGGTACCCTGGTGGATCAGCTGATAAAACGCGTGCTGACCGTTGGTGCCAGGTTCGCCCCAGATGATTGGGCCAGTCTGGTAGTCCACCGGATGACCGTCACGATCCACATACTTGCCGTTTGACTCCATATTGCCCTGCTGGAAATAGGCGGCGAAGCGGTGCATGTACTGGTCGTAAGGCAGAATCGCTTCGGTTTCAGCACCAAAGAAATTGTTGTACCAGATGCCAATCAGCGCCAGCAGCACCGGCAGGTTCTGCTCAGCCGGCGCAGAGGCGAAGTGCTGGTCCATGGCATGTGCGCCGCTCAGCAGCTGCTCGAAGTTATCGAAACCAATCGAGAGAATGATCGACAGGCCGATCGCTGACCACAGAGAATAACGGCCGCCAACCCAGTCCCAGAATTCAAACATGTTGTTAGTGTCGATACCAAATTCGCCCACCGCTTTGGCGTTGGTCGACAGCGCAGCAAAGTGTTTCGCTACGTGCTGCTGGTCGCCCGCCGTTTTCAGGAACCAGTCGCGCGCGCTGTGGGCGTTGGTCATGGTTTCCTGGGTGGTGAAGGTTTTCGATGCCACCAGGAACAGGGTGGTTTCCGGGCTGAGGTCTTTCAGCGTTTCGGCGATGTGGGTGCCGTCAACGTTAGAGACAAAATGCATGTTCAGATGGTTTTTGTACGGGCGCAGCGCTTCAGTCACCATAAACGGGCCGAGGTCAGAGCCGCCGATACCGATATTCACCACGTCGGTGATCGCTTTACCGGTATAGCCTTTCCATTCGCCGCTGATGATGCGCTCAGAGAAGCCTTTCATCTTATCCAGCACCGCGTTGACCTCTGGCATCACATCTTTGCCATCCACCAGAATCGGCGTGTTACTCCGGTTACGCAGCGCGACGTGCAGCACCGCACGATCTTCGGTGCGGTTAATCTTCTCACCCGAGAACATAGACTTAATGGCACCGCTCAGGTCGGTCTCTTTGGCCAGCGCCTGTAACTTATCGAGGGTTTCCTGGGTGATGCGGTTTTTGGAGAAATCCACCAGCATCTGATCATCAAAGGTGGCAGAGAATTTGGCAAAACGATCGGCATCCTGGGCGAACAGATCGGCAATTTCTACCGACTTCATCTGCTCAAAATGCTGTTGCAGCGCTTTCCAGGCTGCGGTTTGTGTCGGATTGATATTTTTCATGGCAACACTCTTGTTGATATTAAGAACCGTCATTCCATCGGAGGCACATCATGCCCGTTTAGCGTTTCAGTATGACCACAGTTGTAACTGAAAGGAAAAATTTTGTCAGCGCGCGCCGGACAGGCGATCTGAACGCCGCTGTTTATCGCCAGCATTCACTGGCGCGAACAGCCGGCGGACCGCAGAGGCAACGCGCGGTAAAGTGTGACGCGAAAGTCTGCGCAAAACGTTGTGCCGTATCAGGGATTGCTGCATGGGCTGAACCCATTAAGCACTGTAGCCGCTGCGGCGCAGAGTCATTTGTTTTCTGATGCGGCGCTCCGGGCATCGCTGACATTGACAGCAGGTCCAGAAAAGGCTAGATCTATGCGCCTACTTGCGCACCTGTGCGCAAGCCAGAAGAGGCGCGTCGCCCAGGCAGTGTGTTGGAGGAACCGTATCCGGTGAAAACACATGATGGGGAGCGACGCCGAGGTGGGTCAGCACGCGGTGTGCTGCCTGTCGGCTACAGGGGCTGAATCCTCTGGGTTGTCACCAGAAACGTCTGCAGTCGACGTTTCGCAAGGTGGGGCGCTTCTGGGTGACTCGTCTATCCGATCTTGTCCGCCCGTTTCTGCTCTTTCCTTGTGCCTGGCTGAAAGAATGTTTCTCGACCCTTTCATCGGCGAGAACAAGATAACCTGACACGAGGTCCTACATGTCTCAAACACTGATAGTGGCAAAATTCGGCGGCACCAGCGTAGCCGATTTTGAAGCGATGAACCGCAGCGCCGATGTGGTGTTGCAGGACGCCAGCACGCGTCTGGTGGTGCTCTCTGCTTCGGCGGGCATTACTAATCTGCTGGTTGCGCTGGCTGAAGGCCAGCAGGCTCCCCAGCGCGCTGTGCTGCTTGATGATATCCGCCGTATCCAGTACGCCATTGTTGATCGCCTGCAGCGTCCGGAAGTGATCCGCGATGAAATCGATCGGATGATCGACAATATCAGCATGCTTTCCGAAGCCGCCTCACTGGCCACCTCGAATGCCCTGACCGATGAACTGGTCAGCCACGGTGAGCTGATGTCATCACTGCTGTTTGTGGAAATTCTGCGTGAACGCCAGGTTAATGCGGAGTGGTTCGATGTCCGCAAGGTAATGCGTACCGACGATCATTTTGGCCGGGCAGTACCGGATGTACAGGTGCTGGCGGAGCAGGCGACGGCGCAGTTACAGCCGCGCATTGAGCAGGCATTGGTCATTACTCAGGGGTTCATCGGCAGTGAAAGCGAAGGGCGCACCACCACCCTGGGTCGCGGCGGCAGTGATTACACCGCCGCGCTGCTGGGCGAAGCGCTGAATGCGGCGCGTGTGGATATCTGGACGGATGTGCCGGGCATCTACACCACCGATCCGCGCGTGGTGCCGACGGCGAAGCGTATTGATGAAATTACTTTTGAAGAAGCCGCTGAAATGGCGACGTTCGGTGCGAAAGTGCTGCACCCGGCGACGCTGCTTCCCGCTGTACGCCGGGGTATTCCGGTATTTGTCGGTTCCAGTAAGGATCCGGCAGCCGGTGGAACCCGCGTCTGCAATGAAACCCGCAACCCGCCGCTGTTTCGGGCGCTGGCGTTACGCCGTAAGCAGACGCTGTTAACGCTGCACAGCCTTAACATGCTGCATACGTTTGGTTTTCTTGCTGAACTCTTCAATATTCTGGCGCGTCATAACGTCTCGGTTGACCTGATCACCACCTCCGAAGTGAGCGTGGCGCTGACGCTCGACACCACCGGATCGACCTCAACCAGTGCCAGCCTGCTGACCCAGGCTTTACTGACTGAACTTTCGTCGCTGTGCCGGGTTGAAGTGGAAGAAGATCTGGCGCTGGTGGCGATTATCGGTAACCAGCTGTCAAAAGCGTGCGGCGTCGGCAAAGAGGTGTTTGGTGTGCTCGACCCGTTCAACCTGCGGATGATTTGCTACGGTGCCAGCAGCTACAATCTCTGCTTCCTGGTGCCGGGCAACGATGCGGAAAGCGTGGTACGTACGCTGCATCGCAATCTGTTCGAGTAGGCTTCTGTGGCATTCAGGCCGCGTCAGCGCGGCCTGAAAAGCGGCAAAAAAGGTTCATATCTCCTTCATTACTCCCGGCCACGAGACTTCTGATAAATCCTGTTAATTCATAAGGTTACTTCCTGTTATTGCCAAATGGCAACCCCTTTCTCTGCGCATTTCATGCACTTTCATTGCGCTCCCTTTCCGCAGATTTATAATCCCGCCGCTGAATCAATTCACCCAAATTTAGGAAATATCATGAAAAGGTTAGTCGCAGAGGCGCTGGGTACCTTCGTGCTGGTGGCCGGCGGTTGTGGTAGTGCCGTGCTGTCAGCTGCGTTTCCGGAGCTGGGCATTGGCTTCATGGGCGTGGCGCTGGCTTTCGGGCTGAGCGTGCTGGTCATGGCGTATGCGGTCGGTCACATCTCAGGCGGGCACTTTAACCCGGCGGTGACCCTGGGATTAGTGGCAGGCGGACGTTTTCCCGCGTCTCAGGCTATCCCTTACATCATCGCGCAACTGGCTGGCGGCATTGTCGCTGGCGCGGTGCTCTATCTGATCGCCAGCGGTAAAGGCGACTTCAGTGCAGCGGCCAGCGGCTTTGCGGCAAATGGCTACGGCGAACACTCGCCGGGCGGCTTCAGCCTGCAGTCAGGTATGATCGCCGAAGGAGTGATGACCGCTATCTTCCTGATTGTGATCATGGGTGCCACCAGCGAACGTGCGCCGAAAGGCTTTGCACCTATTGCGATTGGCCTGGCGTTAACCCTGATTCACCTGATCAGCATTCCGGTGACGAATACCTCGGTTAACCCGGCACGCAGCACCGCGGCAGCCCTGTTCCAGGGTGACTGGGCGATCTCTCAGCTGTGGATGTTCTGGTTAATGCCGATTATCGGTGCCGTGATTGGTGGTTTGATCTACCGCGGTTTAGAGGAAAAAGCAGCGTAATTTCGTTAATATTCAGCGGATCGGCAGCAGTCGATCCGCATTTTCCCGCCTCGACCTATCTTCGCCTTACGCCATGATAATGAAATGTTATGATCCGGCCTTCGTCACGGCAGTCGTTCCTGCATGATGACTCTCTATGGCAAATCTGCATAAAACATAACATTCTTATAAGGAAGTCTGGCTATGCTCGCCACGTTAACCCGCCTGTTCCCGCTCTGGGCCGTGCTGTTGTCTGTCGCCGCTTATTACTCTCCAGGTACGTTTCTCGGCATCGGACCCTGGGTCACTTATCTGCTGATGCTGATTATGTTCGGCATGGGTGTGACCCTGAATATCGACGATTTTAAACGGGTCCTGACCCGACCTGCGCCGGTGATTGCCGGAACCTTTCTGCACTATCTGGTGATGCCGTTAGCCGCCTGGGGACTGGCAAAACTGTTTCATATGCCGCCCGATCTGGCTGCCGGTATGATTCTGGTCGGCTCAGTTGCCAGCGGCACCGCCAGCAACGTCATGATCTATCTGGCGAAGGGGGATGTGGCGCTGTCGGTGACGATCTCGTCAGTCTCTGCGCTGGTGGGTGTATTCGCCACGCCGCTGTTAACCCGCTTTTATGTTGATACCCACATTCAGGTTGATGTGGCTGGCATGCTGCTGAGCATCGTGAAGATCGTCGTGATCCCCATCTCCCTGGGACTGATCATTCATCACAGCATGAACAGCGTGGTTCGCCGGGTGGAACCCTGGCTGCCTGCGTTTTCGATGGTCTGTATTCTGCTGATCATCAGTGCGGTGGTGGCGGGCAGTCAGGCCTTTATTGGATCGGTGGGTCTGATGGTGATCGCGGCGGTGATCCTGCATAACGCGATTGGCCTGCTTGGCGGCTACTGGGGCGGTAAGCTGTTTGGCTTCGATGAGTCAACCTGCCGTACCCTGGCGCTGGAGGTCGGCATGCAAAATTCCGGTCTGGCGGCGACGCTGGGCAAACTCTACTTCTCACCGCTGGCGGCATTGCCAGGCGCGCTGTTCTCGGTTTGGCACAACCTATCAGGTTCACTGCTGGCGGGTTACTGGTCAGGAAAGCCGATTAAGAAGAAGTAACAGTGGCGGCGCATTATTGCACTGCGCCGCATCTCACTGCTGCCGCGCCGGACGATCGCCGCTCCGGCGCGGCAGGTTATTCACTCCGCTCAGTTTTATTCATAGTCACGTTCATCGTCGGGCTGTTCCAGCACCGTGTAGGCCACACTACAAAACAGTGAATTCAGGCGCTTCATGTCGCCCAGTAAACCGAGATGCAGCGAACTGGTCTCAATACTCTGCACGTTCTTCTGGTGCAGGCGGTCAACATGCGCATGAGAGTAGCGGCGGATCATCAGACGGAAGCGATGTTTAGCGCGGCGCAGACGTTTAGCACTGGTGATATCGTGTGACAGAAACACCGACAGGCTCATTCTGAGGTTAGCGATCAGCAGCTCATGCAGCTCCTGCAGCTCTTTTAATCCCTCGGCAGAGAACGCGCGGCCCGCTGCCAGCGATTTGTCAGCGACATCGCCGCTCATCCGCTCGATGATGTCCCCGGCCTGCTCCAGATTAAGCGACATTTCAATGATTTCGCCCCAGCGACGCGAGTCCTCTTCGGGGAGGTCCTCTTTTGGCATCCGCGCCAGATAGAGTTTGATGGCGGTATAGAGCACATCGACATCATCATCCAGTCTGCGCACCGTGCGTTCCTCGCGGGATTCGCCATGCACCACTTTATTAAACGCCTCCAGCATCTGCTCCAGCACGTCACCCATGCGCAACGCTTCGCGGGCGGCATTCACCAGCGCCAGCGCCGGCGTATCCAGCGCGCTGCGATCGAGGTGCTTCGGCTTGAGGTGCAGCGCGTTATCCACGTCGTCGGCA
Source organism: Pantoea sp. RG18 (assembly GCF_025910075.1). Taxonomy (NCBI): domain Bacteria; kingdom Pseudomonadati; phylum Pseudomonadota; class Gammaproteobacteria; order Enterobacterales; family Erwiniaceae; genus Pantoea; species Pantoea sp. RG18. The sequence goes on along the minus strand of NZ_JAPCIL010000009.1, from coordinate 442,874 downwards.
ATCATACGGCGACAGAGGCGCGCCATCAGGTCAGCAAACGGCACCATCGCCACGCAGCGGATCAGGTTGTAAAACACATGGAAGAAAATCACTAACTCTTCATCGTTGACCGGCAGCTTATCCAGCCACTCCGCCACAATATCGACAAACGGCAGGATGAACACGCAGCCGATCAGCTTGAACAGCAGGCTGCCGAGCGCCACGCGCTTGCCCGCGGCATTCGAGCCGCTGGCGTTGATCATCGCCAGCAGGCCGCTACCGAGATTGGCACCAATCACCAGACAGAGCGCCACCTTGAACGAAATCACGCCGGTGGCGGTGAGCGTCGCGGTGATCAGCACCGCGGCCAGGCTGGAGTAACTGATGATGGCGAACACCGCACCCAGCAGCGCATCGAGCATCACGTCGCCGGTCAGGCTGGAGAAAAGCACCTGGACACCGGCGGCCTGGGTAATCGGGCGAGCCGCTTCGACAATCAGCTGCAGCGCCAGCAATATCAGGCCCAGGCCGATACTGGCCCGGCCTAACTGACCCGCACGGGTCTGCTTGCGGCTGAGGAAGAACACCACGCCAAAGAAGATAAACAGCGGTGAGAGCCAGGAGAGATCAAACGTCAGGATACGCGCCATAATCGCGGTGCCGACATCCGCACCAAGAATCACCACCAGCGCGGGCGTCAGGCTGACCAGATTCTGCGCCACAAAAGAGGTCACCAGCAGCGTGGTGGCGTTGCTGCTCTGCACCAGCGTGGTCACGCCAATGCCCGCCAGAAACGCCATCGGTTTTTTTTCTATACTGCGACTCAGGACGCGGCGCAGATCGGCACCGTAAACCCGCATGATGCCGGTTCGTACGATATGCGTGCCCCAGACCAGCAGGGCCACCGCAGAGAGTAAATTAAGCAGGGTTAACACGTGGTGTCGCTCCTCGAATGTCAGGCTTAAAGCACAGACTGCCAGCCTGACGGAAGAGAGCAATCTGTGAAGGGGATTGCCGTGCTATGCGTGATTTTTTCCTGTGTTTTAAGCCACCTGGCGCAAAGTCGACATCTCCAATTGTAGACCAATCTTCCTGCCAGCGGGATGCAAATCCGCCGCCGATCGGTTAAGCACATCAACCGAAAGTTCCACATCATGCGCCCGGATACGATAGCGGATCACGTTGCCCAGCAGGCTGTGGCTGAGGATTTCCGCAGGAATGCCCTGGCCCGGCGCGGTGAACAGCATTGATTCCGGGCGAATGGCCACCTGGCTGTGGAAAGGCTGACCGGTCAGTCGCGTCGCCTGCTCAGCGCTCAGCAGGTTGTAGTTGCCAATAAATCCGGCGGCGAAGAGATCGACCGGTTGGGTATAGAGCGCTTCGGCATCGCCATTCTGCACGATTTTGCCCCGGTTCATCAGCACGATACGATCGGATAGCGTCAGCGCCTCCTCCTGATCGTGGGTGACGAACAGGGTGGTGAGATTCAGCTCGCGCTGGATGCGCCGGATTTGATCGCGCAGATGGCGGCGAATACGCGCATCCAGCGCCGACAGCGGTTCATCCAGCAGCAGCAGACGCGGACGCGTCACCAGCGAACGTGCCAGTGCCACGCGCTGACACTGCCCGCCTGACAACTGGTGCGGATAACGGCGTGCATAATCATTGAGTTCAACCAGCTCCAGCACCTCCAGCACCCGCTGGCGAATCTGCGCTTCGGGCAGTTTCTGCATCTTCAGGCCAAATGCGACGTTCTTCTCTACCGTCATGTTGGGAAACAGCGCATAGCTCTGAAACACCATACCGATGGCGCGCTTCTGCGGGGCCAGCGGCACGATATCTTTGCCCTCCAGCCTGATTTCACCGCTGTCGACGCCGGTTAATCCCGCCAGACAACGCAGCAGCGTCGATTTACCGCAGCCGCTGGGGCCGAGCAGGGTGACAAATTCCCCTTCAGCGGCGCTGAAATCGATCTGCTCAAAAATGGGCGTGGGTCCATAGGACTTGTTCAGCTCTCTGACCTCAAGGTAACTCATATTCAGCCTCGTTCGGGATTCAGGGCGTTGGCCAGCCAGGTAACCAGCAGCACCACAAAGAAGTAGGAGATCACCAGCGCGCTGGTGAAGTGACCGCTGCCGTTACGCATGTTGAAGAGGTAAACCTGCAGGGTTTCATAGCGGTTGCCGACCAGCAGGTTAGCGAAGACAAATTCGCCAATCAGGAAGGAGAAAGAGAGCAGCACGGCAATCAGCATCCCTTTGCGCAGGTTGGGCAGCACGACCCACAGCGCCGCCTGCCAGGTGCTGGCACCCAGCAACTGCGCGGCATCAATCAGCTCTTTGAGGTTGATCGCCTGCATATTGTTCGCCAGCGCCCGGTAGATAAAGGGTAACGCGATAGTGAAATAACAGCCGATTAAGATCCACGGCGTGCCGGTCAGCATCAGCGGTGACGAAGAGTAGAGTTGCAGTAATCCCACTGACGACACCACCGGCGGCACGGCGAAAGGCATCAGGATCAGGACGTTCATCACCGCATCCAGTCGAGGAAAATAGTAAGCGATTACAAACATGGCAGGTAGCACCAGCACCAGCGAGAACAGAAGCGCACCCAGGCAAATCAGCAGCGAATGGCTCAGCGCCGTCAGAAATCGCGGGTCGCTCCAGAGCTGGATGAACCACTTCAGGCTATAGCCCTGTGGCAGAATGGTGTTACTCCAGTCGGACGACAGTGCATAAAGCAGTGTGGCCAGTAAAGGCAGTGCCAGCAGGGTAAAGAGTAACCTGACCATTATCCGGTGATAGAGGTGCTCAGCACGTGACATGGCGGCTCCTTTCATGGCTGTTTCGCATTGAGATAGCTACGGCGCACCAGATATTGCTGCACCAGGGTGATCAGCGCCATAATCGCCACCAGCAGCATCGCCAGCGCACTACCGGTGTTGGGATCCAGCGAGATATCGCCGGAGACCAGCGCGGCAATGCGCACCGGCACCACGTTGAAATTACCCGTGGTCAGGGCATAAATCGTGGCGTAAGCGCCCAGCGCATTTGCCAGCAGGATCACAAAGGTCCCGAGCAGCGCCGGAAACAGAATCGGCAGGCCGATGTGCCACCAGTAGTGCCAGCGGCTGGCACCCAGCAGCGCAGCGGACTCCTGCCACTCTTTCTTCAGCCCGTCGAACGCCGGGTAGAGCAGCAGCACGCCCAGCGGGATCTGGAACCAGGTGTAGACCAGCACCATGCCGTTGCGCGAGAAGAGTCTGAAGCTCTCAACCAGACCATAATGGCGCAACAGCAATGTCAGGCAGCCGTTCAGCCCCAGCAGAATCACAAAGGCAAACGCCAGCGGGACACCCGCAAAGTTGCTGGTCATATTGGTAAAAGCGATGAGAAAGCGCTGCAGTCGCCCGCCGCCGAGCTGATGCAGTGAATAGCCGGTGACCAGTGCAATCAGTAAGCCGTAGACGCTTGACCAGAGTGAGATATCCAGCGAAAAACGAAACGCCTGCTGGTAGAAGGGCGAGGTGAGAATGTCCTGATAGTTATCCCAGCCCCACTGGCTGTTCATCTCACTCCAGAAGCTGTTAATGGCGATCCACAACAGCGGTGCCAGCTGAAAGGCGACCCAGAACAGGGTGAACGGTAACAGCAGCAGCAGCGCGACTCCTTTTCCTCTCATCTCTTCGACTCCGCCAGCAGGCCGCGACAGACCGGCTTGTCATGCGCCACCTCAAGTAGTTCACACAGCGTGCCGCACAGATCGGTCTGCTGCGGTGCCAGGTCAGGCTGCAGCGAGAAAGCCCGGCCAAAGACAAACAGCGGCACCGTGGTCTCTTCCGGCAGAATGCCGCCGTGGGAGCGATCGTCATTCATGCCGTGATCGGCGGTCACCATCACCTGATAGCCCTCAGCCAGCCACAAGGGCATCCACTGCGACAGCAGGCCGTCTGCGATGCGTGCCCGGTTGCGGTACTGTGGTGAGGAGAGGCCCGATTTATGACCGGCATCGTCGATGTTCATCGGGTGGATTAGCAGAAAATCGGGATCGTGACGCAGCCGCAGGCTTTCTGCATCTTCAAACAGATGCGAGTCGGGATAGCTATCGTCAGAATAAAAATGGCCATACTGAATGGGCAGGTCCGGCGCGTCAGTGTGACGATCGCGCGCCGGAACGAACGGCGTTCGGTTATAAAGCTCACTCACCCAGTGGTAGGCCGCCGCCGCAGTCGTCAGTCCCGCCGCTCGCGCAAAGTGAAAGATGCTACGCTCGCGGCTTAACCGGCTGACGCCATTATGAATAATGCCGCTTCTGACCGGCGGAACACCGGTCAGAATGCACTCATAAAGCGGGCGTGACAGCGAGGGTAATTCACAGGTCATACGGTAATAAAACCCGTTGCCCTGCGAACATTCGGCATGCAGGTAACCCATTGCATGTTGTGCGACCTGATTGCTCAGGCCGTCCAGCACTACCAGGATGGTCTTCATTCCGTTCTCCCTGCCGCGAATTACTGCTGCATGTTGATGATGACGTTTTCCTGCCACAGGCGCGGCAGCATTTTCGACGATTTATCCCAGGCAGCCTGATCCTTAACCGGACGGGCATTTTTATATTCAGATTGCGGCAGCAGGCGAGCCTGAACGTCCGCTGGCAGCGTCAGATGTTCAGCACGGATCGGCCGGGCATAGCCCTTCGCCAGATTGATCTGTCCCTGGTCTGAGAAGATATATTCGCGCGTCAGTTTTGCGGCGTTAGGGTGTTTCGCATATTTGTTGATGACGGTGGTGTAGCCGGAGGTCACGGAGCCATCAGATGGGATCACCACTTCGTAGCGGTTTTTGTCGATCTGGTCCCGGTAGTTAAGGGCGTTAAAGTCCCACACCACCGCCATCTGCACTTCGCCTTTTTCGATATTGGCAATCACCGGATCGGTAACGCCAAGACGACCCTGTTTAGCCAGATCGGCAAAGAAAGCCAGCGCCGGTTTCAGGTTCTTCTCATCGCCGCCTAAGGCGTAGTTTGCCGCCAGTACGCCGTTGGCCGCCTGAGCTGCCACGCCGACGTCACCGATAGTAACCACATACTTACCTTTTTTCAGATCGGCCCAGCTGTGGGGGATATCTTTAACCTGCTGCTTGTCGATCAGAAAGGCGATGGTGCCGGTATAGGCCAGCGCCCAGTGGCCATCTTTATCTTTAGCCCAGGCCGGAATCTGATCCCAGTGAGTGGGTTTATAGGGCTGGGTCACACCTTTAGCGACAGCGATCGGGCCAAAGGCGGCACCCACGTCACCGATGTCAGCGCTGGCGTTCTCTTTTTCTGCATCGAATTTCGCCAGCTCCTGCGCCGATGACATATCGGTATCGCTGTGCTTAAGGCCATATTTGCTGCTGATGTCGTTCCAGGTATCTTTCCAGTTAGCCCAGCTATCCGGCATCCCGACGCTGTTGACCTGGCCTTCACTGCGTGCCGCTTTTTCCAGTGCGGCAAGGTCGTTATCGGCGGCCTGCGCAACGGGCAGGGTGAGCACTACAGCACTGGCTACTACAGAGGCGATAAACGCTTTCATCTCAGTTGCTCCGGGTGTAAGTTGATGGGCCTGGCTGGTCTAGTCCAGCAAGAACCGAGCCAATGTAGCCCCTGTATATGAACGATTTATGACAGGGCGGCGCTGTGCGGGGGATGAGCGATGAAAGATGTGACCCGTTCGCCTGTCACAGGCGCGTTTACCTGAACAGTAAGAGTGCGGAGTCGCACCAAAATGAGGCTACTGTTGTGGAGTCGATAGCACTCAAAACGGCGGATGCGATCGCCAGCGTCCTGCTGACGCGTATTCAGGCCGGAGAGTTCAGCGCCGGGCGACTGCCGGCGGAGCGTGCCTTAAGCGAAGCGTTCAGCACGACCCGGATTACCCTTCGGGAAGCATTGGGCAAGCTGGAAGCCCAGGGGATGATCTACCGGGAACTGCGTCGCGGCTGGTTTATCGCACCGCCGCGGCTGATCTATAACCCGCTGCATCACAGCCACTTTCATGCCATGGCAATGGAGCAGGGACGGCAGGCGGCTACCGAGGTCATCGCCGCCGAACAGGTCGCGGCACACGACAGCGTGGCGACAGCGCTGCGGCTGGCCTCCGGTTCGGCGGTTTACTGCATCCGACGCCTGCGGCGCATCGATGGGCGTGCGGTGCTCTATGTTGAACACTACCTCAATCCGCGTTTTTTCCCTGGTCTGCTTGATGAAGATTTGACCCGCTCACTGACCGATCTCTATGACCAGCGCTACGGCATTCGTTACGGCGGCGCGCGCTTCACCATCCTGCCCGGCCCGCTGCCGGAGGTCGCCGCACCCATGCTGAATGTGGCACCGGGCAGCCCCGGTTTGTTGATCACCCGCATCAATCGCAACCAGCAAAAAGAGGTGATTGATTGCGACTGTGAATACTGGCGTTACGATGCGCTCTGTGTTGATGTGGAGGCCTGAGGAGTTATTGTGATTTGCGTCACACTCGCGCATGATACCGCGCGCTAACAACTCCTTTTTTAAGGCGCAACATGAGTGACAAAAATCCTTTGGCCCGCCACCTTGCAACGGTACTGCAATGGGTGCTGAATCTGGGTCTGCTGAGTCTGGCGATCATCCTGATCGTCTTTTTAGGCAAAGAAACTATCCATCTGGCAAACGTGCTGTTTAACACCAGCGAGCAGTCATCCTCCTATCTGTTGATTGAGGGAATTGTCATTTATTTCCTCTACTTCGAATTTATTGCGTTGATTGTTAAGTACTTTCAGTCGGGATATCACTTTCCGCTACGCTATTTTGTCTATATCGGTATCACGGCAATTATCCGCCTGATTATCGTCGACCATAAAAATCCCTTCGATACGCTCTGTTACTCTGCGGCGATTCTGATTCTGGTGGTCACCCTGTGGCTGGCAAACAGCAACCGCCTGAAACGCGAGTAATCCCCCTGCCGTCTGTCATGACGGCAGGTGTTCGCATCGCGTCTCTGCGCTAAACTAGCGTCCTGAAAATTATTGGGAGTGGTGCTATGTCGCAAGACGCGCTCAGCTTATTACGTGCACTCAACTGGCTTTCTCCGTCGCAGGCAACCCTTGCGCCGCCATTGCTCGACTGGCTGATGGAGGAGGATTCAATGACGCGCCGTTTTGAACAACATTGCCAGCGGGTCACGGTTCAGCCGCTGCGTGAAGGCTTTATCGACGCCAGCGAGTTGGGTGATGAAAAGGGCTTGTTGCCAGACGATCAACGCTTCTGGCTGCGCGAAGTGCTGCTGTTCGGCGACGATCAGCCCTGGCTGGCTGGCCGTACGCTGGTGCCGGAAAGCACCCTCAACGGGCCAGAAGCGATGCTGCAGCAGCTGGGCACCCGGCCGCTGGGTCGCTATCTCTTCTCCTCTTCAACGCTGACCCGCGATTTTATTGAGCCGGGGCAGGTGGAGGGATTGTGGGGACGACGTTCACGCCTGCGTCTCTCCGGCAAACCGCTGCTGCTGACTGAACTATTTTTACCGGCATCGCCGCTCTATCGCGATCTGGTCTGAGGATCCTGTGGTGCAAAATAGCTTAAGTATAAATAAATGGCGGGCCTACACGCGCCTGATGCGTATCAATAAGCCGATCGGTACGCTGCTGCTGATGTGGCCAACGCTCTGGGCATTATGGCTGGCTGACATGGCGATTCCGCCGCTGCCGGTGCTGGCGGTGTTTGTTGCCGGGGTCATCGTGATGCGTGCAGCCGGTTGTGTGATCAATGACTACGCCGATCGCAAAGTAGACGGTCATGTCGAACGTACGAAGCATCGGCCACTGGCCAGCGGCGCGGTGAGTGCAAAAGAGGCTAAGCTGCTGTTCGTGATACTGGCTCTGGCGGCTTTTGCGCTGGTGCTGACCATGAACATGATGACGATTATGCTCTCCGTGGTGGGGCTGGCGCTGGCCTGGGTCTATCCCTTTATGAAGCGTTATACTCACCTGCCGCAGGTAGTGCTGGGTGCCGCCTTTGGCTGGGCCATTCCCATGGCATGGTCCGCAGTTAGTGAGTCCTTACCTCTGGTCTGCTGGCTGGTATTCATCGCCAACATCTGCTGGACGGTCGCCTATGACACTCAGTATGCGATGGTGGATCGGGATGATGACCTGAAAATTGGCGTGAAGTCGACCGCGATTCTCTTTGGCCGTTTCGACAAGCTAATCATTGGTCTGCTGCAACTGGCGACGCTGCTGCTGATGGCGCTGGTTGGCCTCATGCTACATCTGAACAGCGCCTTCTACTGGACGCTATTACTGGCCGCCGCGCTGTTTATTTATCAACAGAAGCTGATCGCCGGACGCGAGCGGCAACCCTGTTTTCAGGCTTTTCTCAATAACAACTATGTCGGAATGGTGCTGTTCCTCGGTGTGCTGATGAACACCCCGCCGTTCAGCCAGCTGTTCTGACAAGGGATTCAGGCACAAAAAAAGCGACCTCATGAGGTCGCCTTTTTACTATGCGCGCTGGGGTCAGTCGTGCGCCACAGCGGTTTCAATCGTCATACGGACATCGCTGGTGACCAGGTCTGCCAGCATATGCCAGGTCGCCAGGGTCTGCGCAACATCGGCATCACCGCTGTCGCTGATATAACCTTCATCGCGCAGGGTCAGGACCAGTGAGGTAAAGACCGCTTTGTCGAAGAATTCCGGGGCATTGATACCGTGCAGCACCGACAGACGCTGTGCCAGCGTCCGGCTCTCTTTCTCCAGCGTGCCGCGGTTAATCGTCGGCTTGGCGCTGAGAATGGAGAACGTAATGGCATAACGCTGCAGCGTTTCACGCACACCGGCGGCCAGCAGTTGTAGCGTGCGATAGCGCGCTGAGGAAAAGCGTAATTCACCGGCTTCGAACGTAATCAGGCCCTGACGCGCCAGCTCCTGACTCAGTTCGGTCAGCAGTTGCGGCAGTTCATCGGTCTGCCAGCGCAGGAACAGCTCACTCTTCAGCATCGGGTAGATCAGGCTCACCTGACGCAGCAGTTCTTCTTCGCTCAGCGTCTGGTGCTGCTGAACAATGGCGGCAATCAGCGACGGCATCACCAGCATGTGATGAATATTGTTGCGATAGTAGGTCATCAGCACCGCCTGCTCACGCGGCAGAATGATGATGTCGCCAATGCTGTCCTTTTCACTCTCAAACTTATTCATACCCATGGCGTGATCCAGCAGCGCTTCCGCTGAAAGATCGGGTACGGTCGCATTTGGCGAGTAAGGCACGTTGCGCAGCAACTGGGTGTAGCACTCCAGTTGTTCAATCAGCTGTTCACGGGTTAGTGAGCGCTGACGTGACGCCAGCAGGGCGGTGACACAGAGGTTCATGGCGTTAGCCGCGCCCGCTTCATTGATACGCACCATCAGGCTGGCAGCAATATCGTTGACGGTTGGGGTTAACCAGCTGGGACGCTGTGGCTCAATCGGATCGATGGCATCGCGCCATTCCGGCACCCGCTTATTGAGATAGTTGACCAGCGGCAGGGGTTCGCCAAAGTTCACGTAACCCTGACCGAGATTGCGCAGCTTGCGTAAGCCGCGCACCATCTGCATGAAGCCCTCTTTCTCTTTCGCCGCGCCGCGCAGCTCTTTAGCGTAAGTGCCCACTTCCATCACGTGCTCATAGCCGATATAGATCGGCACCAGCGTGATGGGGCGATTTCCGCCGCGCAGCATCGCCTGCAGCGTCATGGCTAAGGTGCCCGTTTTAGGGTCCAGCAGGCGACCGGTTCGTGAACGGCCTCCTTCGACAAAGTACTCAACCGAATAGCCGCGGGTGAATAGCTCGCCGAGATATTCGCGGAATACCGTGGCGTAGAGCTTGTTGCCTTTAAAGGTACGACGAATAAAGAAAGCGCCCAGGCGACGGAAAATCGGGCCGGCTGGCCAGAAGTTGAGATTGATACCGGCTGCGATGTGCGGCGGCACCAGACCCTGATGATAGAGCACATAGGAGAGCAGCAGATAATCCATGTGGCTGCGATGGCACGGCACATAGACAATCTCGTGGCCATCCTGCGCCAGCTGGCGGACTTTTTCGCCGCCATTGACGTTGATGCCCTGATAGAGCCGACTCCAGAGCCAGCCCATCACGCGGTCAGTTACGCGGATGGCTTCATAGGAGAAGTTTGCCGCAATCTCCTCCATCATCTCGACGGCATTCTGCTGCGCTTTCTCATGGGAGATTTTTTTGCTGCGAGCTTCATCCTCTACGGCTTTTTCAATCGCTTTGGATTGCAGCAGACGATTAAACAGATCCTGACGCGCCGGCAAGCGCGGGCCAATCGCCGCCAGCCGCTGGCGGGCAAAATGAATGCGCGCCACGCGAGCCAGCTTCTGGGCGATCGACTGATCCGTACCGTGTTCAGTTGCCATGCGGCGCAGCGACACAGTCGGCGAGAAGCGGACAAAACTGTCGCGCCCGTGCCAGATCACCGCAAAGAACTTCTGCACCCCGTTCAGCACCCGCAGGTGTGGCGTTGCTTCGCCCTGGACTTCACGTCCTGGTGCGCGGCCAAACATCACCGTGACCGGCAGCATCTGAATATCCAGCTTAGGGTTATTGCGATGCAGGTCCAGGTAATCGTGAAAAATTTTCACGGATTCAACGCTGGGCACAAAATAGGGGAAGACGCGAGGGCCATTGTGGATAAAGACGTGGCGCGGCAGCAGAGAACCATCAATCTCCAGCGGAGTGAGCGGGTCGGGCAGGTGATGCCGCAGACACTGTGCGCGTAAAGTCAGTAAGTCGGCCTTCGAATCGTAAGGCAAAACATACATAATAGGTCGGGTCGGATCCAGACCATGTTCAGACACGGGATCGGCCGGAATGGCCTTACTTTTTACCAAAAACGACAGTGGTAAATTAAGCAGTTTGTAATAGAGTTTACGCCAACCTGACATAGACAACATGAAGCCTCTTGTTAGCAAAGCGCCGCAAGCATACCAGAAAGCGCAGCGAAGATCTGTGGTGGTGCCAATTGCACGCAGCCCAGACATTGACGTCAATCCGATGAAAGGGTTCCCACATCATGGCAAATAATGCCACCGGACTTATCAGAATAGTAAAAGCTGCAGGTTACTCATGGCAGGGACTGCGTGCCGCCTGGCAACATGAAGCGGCGTTTCGGCAGGAAGCGCTGGCTGCGCTGGCCGCTATTGTTATCGCGTGCTGGCTGGATGTCGATGTGGTCTCCCGCATCCTCATGATTGGGGCGGTGGTGCTGGTGGTCATTGTTGAAATCCTCAATAGCGCCATTGAAGCGGTGGTCGACCGCATCGGTCAGGAGCATCATCCGCTGGCGGGTCGGGCAAAAGACATGGGCTCGGCGGCGGTGTTGATCAGCATCTTACTGGCACTCTTCGTCTGGATCGCGCTGCTCTGGACACATTTGCGATAAGCCTTCCATAACGCGTCTGAGGGCGCGTTTTCCCTGACAATCGGTTTCCATTTCACCAATACCTGTATATACTCACAGCGACTGTATAAACAACCAGGGGGCGGGATGAAAGCATTAACCAGCAGGCAGCAGCAGGTCTATGACCTGATTCGCGACCATATTTCTTCAACGGGCATGCCGCCTACGCGTGCCGAGATCGCCGCGCAGCTGGGCTTCCGTTCGCCGAACGCGGCAGAAGAGCATCTGAAAGCGCTGGCGCGCAAAGGCGTCATCGAGATCGTTTCCGGTGCATCGCGCGGCATTCGACTGTTAATGGAAGAAGAAGCCTCAGAAGGGCTACCGCTGATTGGCCGGGTTGCTGCCGGTGAGCCGATCATGGCGCAGGAACATATCGAAACCCACTACAAGGTCGATCCGGGCCTGTTTAAGCCGTCTGCTGACTTCCTGCTGCGCGTCAGCGGAATGTCGATGAAAGATATCGGGATTATGGATGGCGACCTGCTCGCGGTGCATAAAACCCAGGATGTGCGTAACGGCCAGGTTGTGGTTGCCCGCATTGATGATGAAGTCACCGTTAAGCGCTGGAAAAAGCAGGGTGCTATCGTGCATCTGCTGCCGGAAAACAGCGATTTTGACCCGATTGTTGTCGATACCCGTGCGCAGTCACTGACCATAGAAGGTCTGGCTGTTGGCGTGGTGCGCAACGGCGAGTGGCTCTGATTCTTCTGCCAGCGTGCATTCGCCTTCTCTGATGCTATTCTGTCTGCCCTAATTTTGTCGCTGCCTCTTTTGCGCAGCGACACTGAGCACGGAACGGCGAATGCGCTTTATTACGGCAACCGATAAAAATCTCTGGCGGCTTGCGCTGCCGATGATCCTTTCAAATATCACCGTTCCCTTACTGGGAGTGGTCGATACTGCAGTAATTGGTCATCTCGACAGCCCTGTCTATCTTGGCGGGGTTGCGGTCGGGACTACAGTGACCAGCTTCCTCTTTATGCTGCTGCTTTTCCTTCGAATGAGTACCACTGGCCTTACGGCGCAGGCATTTGGCGCTGGCGATAAAATGGCGCTGGCACGCGCGCTGACTCAGCCGCTGATCATTGCGCTGCTGGCGGGCGTACTGTTCATCGCTTTGCGTTATCCGATTATTCAGCTGTCGACCCATCTCGTTGGCGGCAATCCCGATGTACTCGAACAGGCGGCACTGTTTATTCAGATTCGCTGGCTCAGTGCGCCTGCCACGCTGGCAAACCTGGTCATTCTGGGCTGGCTGCTGGGCGTGCAGTATGCACGCGCGCCGGTGATCCTGCTGGTGGTGGGCAACCTGGTTAACATCGTGCTCGATCTCTGGCTGGTGATGGGGCTGCACTGGGGTGTCGCGGGGGCGGCAACCGCCACGGCGCTGGCGGAATACATTACGCTGGGTGTCGGCAGCATCATGGTCTGGCGGGTGTTAAAACTGCGCGGAATTACGCTTAGTCTGCTGAAGCAGAGCTGGCGCGGTGACAGCGGCCGGCTGCTGCGACTGAACCGGGACATCATGCTGCGCTCTCTGATGCTGCAGCTCTGTTTCGCCTCGCTGACCGTACTGGGTGCCCGGCTGGGTCCGGATGTGGTAGCGGTTAACGCAGTATTACTGATGTTCATCACTTTTACTGCCTACGCGCTGGATGGCTTTGCCTATGCGGTTGAAGCTTTTGCGGGTGAGGCGCATGGTGCAAAAGATGGCAGCAAACTCCTGCGCGTCTGGCACTCTGCCTGTCGGCAGGCGGTGGTGGTGGCGCTATTCTTCTCGCTGATCTATGCCATTTTTGGCCCGCAGATCGTTACCCTGCTGACCTCTCTTCAGTCACTCCAGCAGACAGCGGACCGCTATCTGGTCTGGCAGATGATTATGCCGCTGATCGGCGTCTGGTGTTATCTGCTGGATGGCATGTTCATCGGGGCGACGCGCGGGCGCGAGATGCGTAACAGCATGGTAGTAGCCGCAGCCGGCTATTTTCTGACGCTGCTTAGCGTACCGGTGCTGGGTAACCATGGTCTTTGGCTGGCAGTCACGGTTTTCCTGGCGCTGCGCGGCCTGTCGCTGTGGCTCATCTGGCGTAAGCACTGGCGTCAGAACAGCTGGTTTGATGCCTGAGTCAGCCGTGGCTGCACGCAAGCCGATACGGATTATTCTGTATTATTCCACGGTTAATAAATTGGCTACTACAATTAACTCTATGCAGCGCAGTTAACCAGCGCTTTGTATCGTTATTTTGTTAAGTAGCAAGATAATCATTAAAACCCGAGGATTGGAGGTCTGCCATGAATAAAGACGAAGCAAGCGGCAACTGGAAGCAGTTCAAAGGCAAAATGAAAGAGAAATGGGGCAAGCTGACCGACGATGATATGCAGGTTATCGAAGGTAAACGCGATCAGCTGGTCGGCAAAATCCAGGAGCGTTACGGCTCTACCAAAGATGAAGCCGAGCGCGAAGTAAGCGACTGGGAAGGTCAGAACAAAGATCACCGCTGGTAATCAGACAATAGCTTGATAATCAGCTGAATGCGTTCCGGTGGGCCCTCACCGGAACCGTACAAGGATGTGCCGATTACCCGCGTTTCCCCCGCTTTTTACCCTCATCCTGATGGTCATGCTCGCAGCTTTCATGGTGCGTACAGGCTTCAACCGCAGCACAATTTTCACATAAACCATGCGCTTCAATCACGCTGTGGCGTAATGCAAACTGCGCTTCACCCGCCAGGGTTGCAATAATCTTCTCTACGCCCTGCGCCTGTTTCTCTGTAACGGCGGCACAGCGGTCACAGACCAGCATCACCGATGTATGTGCTGGTGCCTCAAAATGGTGACACATGACGTAGCTGTTGTTGGATTCCACCCGATGAATGAAACCCTGCTCCAGCAGGAAATCGAGCGCCCGATAAACCGTGGGTGGCTTGGCCTGCGGCTCGCTGACCCGGAGTTGATCCAGCAGATCGTAGGCGCTGATCGAGCCAGGCTGCTCGGCCATCAGGCGCAATACTTCAGCACGCTGCGAAGTCAGACGCACACCGCGCTGCAGGCACATCTTTTCGGCCTGAATCAAAATTTGCTGCGACGTCATGTTTGTCATGAAAATTCTCCGCTGGATAAGTGATGTTATTTTATCACACATAGTTTCGCGGCGCTGAGGTTGGTTTTCGTCTGAAAAAACAGCATCATTTGCCTGATAAAGCAGCATAATCAGAATTTAAGCCGTCTTCTATCTCAAATCTGACGACAAATCAGATCCATTCCGAATCAACCTGAAGCGGAATTTGTTGGCATTTTGCTTTGCATCTCACTGAGTTAAGAAGTAATGTTCAGAAAGACTTAAGAAAAGTCTGGCATTATTTGAAATATCCCAATGCAGTTTGAACAATTACAACGGTTTTTTGATTGGAAAACGTCCAATCCTTTGAATTAAGACACTGTTTCCTTTGAATTCACAGCAATAACGCGTTAGCCAGGGTTCACAATAGGGCTAACAAACTATTCAGTCATTGAATGTTTCAATGGCAATTTCTCAGGTGATGGCAGGCAAATGGTGAAAAAATCCGCTCAACGTTCAGCGCTAATCTACACAGCTGTAACGACCGCGCTTTTCCTTTCTTCTTCCGCCATGGCGGCAGGGACCTGGTATGATGCACGTAATGACGCCATGGGCGGCACCGGCGTAGCATCTTCTCTTTATGGCTCCGCAGTGCTGGCGAACCCGGCATTAATGACGCGCGCCAAACCCGACGATAGCGTCAGCATTATTTTTCCCTCAGCGGGCATTCAGGTGACTGACAAAGATAAGCTGATAGATAAAGTGGATGATATTACCGATACCGTTGATCGCTACCGCGACGTGCTCAGTAATTTAACCTTCGCTGATTATCTGCGTGGCTATCCTGAAGTGCGCGCCGCCTCAGGCGATGTCGCCAACCAGCTAAATGATTTACGCGGCAACAAAGCGGACGGTAACGCCGGGGTTGCCCTGGCCGTCACTATCCCTGACGAGACGCTGCCTTTCGCCTTTATCACCAAAGCCTATGGCTCAGCGCACGTGCGTGCCAATGTGGTCCAGAGCGATATCGACTATCTGCGCGGTGTGGCTAACGGCACAGTGCTTCCTCGTCCTGGCGATCAAAATAACCTGCGCTCCAGCGCGAATGGCTTAGCGGCGCTGGTCACCGATTATGGTGTTGCGGTGGCGCATGAGTTCACCATCGCTGGTCAGCCAGTATCGGTAGGCGTTACACCGAAAGTGCAGAAAACCTGGCTCTATAACTACACCGCCAGTATTTACAACTACGACAAAAGTGACATCAATAACAGCCAGTATCGCAGCACCGACACCGGCTTTAACGTTGATGCCGGTCTGGCGACCACCTTTGCTGAAAACTGGACGCTGGGTGTAACCGGACAGAACCTGGTTTCACGCGATCTGCAGACCAAAGAGGTCAATGGTTTCCGCGACACCTACCAGATCCGCCCGCTGGTCACCACCGGTCTGGCCTGGGATAAAGGTCCGTTTACCGTGACGGGCGATGTGGATCTGACTGAAACCAAACGCTTCAAAACTCAGGATAACAGCCAGTATGCGGCAGTGGGCGCGGAATACCGCGTACTTGACTGGCTGCAGCTGCGTGCAGGTTATCGTGCGGACATGCGTTCTAACGACGAAAATGTCGCTACGGCCGGTTTTGGTCTGTCACCGTTTAACAAAGCCGTACATCTGGATCTGGCGGGCTCTGTAGGTGCTAACAACACCTGGGGCGCGATGATGCAGCTGGGCTTTAACTTCTAAGCGCGTTATTCAGACTGTTCGGGGGCGGGCGATGCACTATCGCCCGCCCTTGTGTTATCCTTGCACAGAATTCCATCACCCCTTAATTACCGGATTGCCTGCGCTTCATGCCTAATTTCTCTTCGCAACGTTTCTCTATCGCCCCTATGCTCGACTGGACCGATCGTCACTGTCGCTATTTTCATCGCCAGCTGACCGGTGACACGCTGCTCTACACCGAAATGGTGACCACGGGCGCAATCATTCATGGCAAAGGGGATTACCTGGCTTACAGTGAGGCTGAGCATCCGGTCGCGTTGCAGCTTGGCGGTAGCGATCCGGCGGCACTGGCGCAGTGCGCGAAGCTGGCAGAGCAGCGCGGCTACGATGAAGTGAATCTTAATGTCGGCTGTCCCTCTGATCGGGTGCAGAATGGCCGTTTCGGCGCCTGCCTGATGGCCGAGGCGAATCTGGTCGCAGATGCCGTTAAAGCGATGCGCGACGTAGTTTCAATTCCGGTCACGGTGAAAACCCGCATTGGTATCGATGAGCTGGACAGCTATGAATTCCTGACCGATTTTATCGGCACGGTGGCGGGACGCGGTGAGTGTGAGACATTTATCATTCATGCGCGTAAAGCCTGGCTCTCCGGCCTCAGCCCGAAAGAGAACCGCGAGATTCCACCGCTGGATTATCCCCGCGTCTATCAGCTGAAACGCGATTTTCCGCAACTGACCATTGCCCTCAATGGCGGCGTGAAAACGCTGGAAGAGGTACTGACCCATCTGCAACACCTTGACGGCGTGATGATGGGACGTGAAGCCTACCAAAACCCCGGCATTCTGGCGCAGGTCGATCAGACATTGTTTGGTCGTCAGCATCCGGCGGCGAACCCGGTTGAAGTGGTGCGCGCCATGTATCCCTATATTGAAGCGGAACTGGCAAAGGGGACGTATCTGGGACATGTCACGCGCCATATGCTGGGTCTGTTCCAGGGGATTCCGGGCGCCCGCCAGTGGCGACGCCACCTGAGTGAAAATGCCCACAAACCCGGTGCCGATGTCCGTGTGCTGGAAGCGGCGCTGGCGCTGGTCGCCGATAAAATCCCGCAGGAAGCCTGACGCCTCATCTGAACCCGAAAAAACCAGCTCTGAATGCTGGTTTTTTTTACGCCACTATGTGGTTTTTCTCACCAGGTTGCGCTCTTCTGTTTATCTCTTATCAGAATAAAATCAATGAGTTAACTGTTGGCACGTTTTTTGTAATAACTATAACAATCAATCTCAAAAAGGAGCGCTGACGTGGAAATTTTATTCGTATTGGGGTTTTTCCTGATGCTGTTGCTGACCGGCGTTTCGCTGTTAGGCGTGCTGGCGGCACTGGTGGTCGCAACCATCGTGATGTTTGTCGGTGGACTGTTTGCAATTGTTATTAAAGTGTTGCCGTGGCTGGTGCTGGCGGTGATTGCGGTCTGGCTGCATCGTGCCTTTTTTGGCGACAGCGATGAGCGAGCACGTCGCAAGCTGCGGCGTAAGATCAACAGGTTAGACCGCAAAGGCTGGCGCTAAATGCGGTGAAGATCACAGTGTGAGAGATTGGTCAGGGCTGATCTGCAATTAAACATATTTTTTACTTATGTTTTCTGGCAGGATGCCTGTCGTCAAATCGATGTGCCATCGACTCGACACGAATTCATCGCCGCTGTCCCTACACCAGCGCGAACAAAAAATAAAAAAAGAGAAGGGCTTCCCGCGGGAGGCCCTTTTTGTTGCTCACTACTATGGAATTAAGAGACAGGATCCCTGGGTGGCGCGGCTCTCCAGCATCTGGTGCGCTTTGCTGGCCTCTTTCAGCGCAAACTTCTGCTGCTCCGGCACATCAACTTTAATTGCGCCACTCGCCAGCAGCGAGAAAAGCTCGGCACTGGCGGTTTCCAGCTCCTGGCGGTTGGTGATATAGCCAAACAGTGAAGGGCGGGTCACAAACAGCGAGCCTTTCTTATTCAGAATGCCGAGATCTATCCCGGTCACCGGACCCGAAGCATTGCCAAAACTGACCATCAGCCCATGACGGCGCAATGAGTCCAGCGATGCTTCCCAGGTATCTTTGCCCACTGAGTCATAAACTACGCCCACTTTTTTCCCGTCGGTCAGTTCGCTGACGCGTTGCGCAATATTCTCTTCGCGGTAGTTAATCGTCGCCCAGGCGCCGGCCTTTTTCGCCATCGCTGCCTTTTCTGCTGACCCGACTGTGCCAATCAAATGGGCACCCAGCGCTTTTGCCCACTGACAGGCAATTAAACCGACGCCGCCCGCTGCGGCATGAAACAGGAAGGTCTCACCGGCGCTGATTTTATAGGTCTGGCGCAGCAGATATTGTGTGGTCAGCCCTTTCAGGTAGCTGGCTGCGCCCTGCTCAAAGCTGATCGCCTCCGGGAGATGCATCAGGCGATCTTCCGCCACGTTGTGCACTTCGCTATAGGCCCCCATCGACGCCAGACAGTAGACCACGCGATCGCCGGGCTTAAATAATGTCACGCCACGTCCAACCCGCGACACCACGCCTGCGGCTTCTGTACCCAGGCCAGAGGGAAAAGCGGCGACCGGATAAAGCCCGCTGCGAACATAGGTATCGATGTAATTAATCCCGATAGCGCGATGTTCTACCTGCACTTCATGTTCGGCCGGGTCAGCAGGTTTAAAATCTGTCCACTCTAAAACGTCCGGGCCGCCATGTGCGCTGAACTGAATACGCTTTGCCATTCTGACTCCTGTGATTGTTTCATCATGAGGGTGAGGCACGCACCCCAACTAAGGTATACTTGCGCGTCCCCACAGAAGATCGGTAATGCATTCACTATGGCAGGAAATAAACCCACCAACAAATCGAACGAAACGCAGGATCGCCAGCTCGCAGGCGTGAAAATGCCCCCGCATTCGCTGGAAGCGGAGCAGTCGGTGCTCGGTGGGTTAATGCTGGATAACGAGCGCTGGGACAATGTCTCTGAGCGCGTCGTCGCGAATGATTTTTTCAACCGCTCGCATCGGCTGATTTTTTCAGAGATGCAGCGGCTGCTGGAAAACAGCAAACCTATTGACCTGATTACGCTCTCCGAATCGCTGGAAACCCGTGGCGAGCTGGAGATGGCGGGCGGCTTCGCCTATCTGGCGGAACTGGCGAAGAACACCCCGAGCGCGGCGAACATCGGCGCCTATGCTGACATCGTGCGCGAACGTGCGGTGGTGCGTGAGATGATCGCCGTCGCTAACCAGATTGCCGATGCCGGTTATGATCCGCAGGGGCGTAACAGCGAAGAGCTGCTCGACTTCGCGGAGTCGAACGTCTTTAAAATTGCGGAAGCCCGCGCGGATAAGGATGCTGGCCCGAAAAACATCGAGCAGATTCTGGAATCGACCGTCTCGCGTATCGAATCGCTCTATCAGACACCGCACGATGGCGTCACCGGCGTCGATACCGGCTATCAGGATCTGAATAAAAAGACCGCGGGCCTGCAGGGTTCTGATCTGATTATTGTTGCCGCACGTCCTTCGATGGGTAAAACCACCTTTGCGATGAACCTGTGCGAAAACGCCGCCATGCTGCAGGAAAAACCGGTGCTGATCTTCAGTCTGGAGATGCCCAGCGAGCAGATCATGATGCGTATGCTGGCGTCACTCTCCCGCGTCGATCAGACCCGCATCCGTACCGGGCAGCTGGATGATGAGGACTGGGCGCGTATTTCCGGCACCATGGGTATCCTGCTGGAGAAGAAGAACATGTACATTGATGACTCTTCCGGCCTGACGCCCACCGAAGTGCGTTCGCGCGCCCGCCGCATCTACCGTGAAAACGGTGGATTAAGCATGATCATGATCGACTATCTGCAGCTGATGCGCGTGCCGTCGCTGTCGGACAACCGTACGCTGGAAATTGCTGAGATCTCCCGCTCGCTGAAAGCACTGGCCAAAGAGCTGAACGTGCCGGTTGTGGCGCTGTCGCAGCTTAACCGCTCGCTGGAGCAGCGAGCCGATAAACGTCCGGTCAACTCGGATCTGCGTGAATCGGGCTCGATCGAGCAGGATGCGGATTTGATCATGTTTATCTATCGCGATGAGGTTTACCACGAAAACAGCGATCTTAAAGGGATCGCGGAGATCATTCTGGGTAAACAGCGTAACGGCCCGATCGGTACAGTACGCCTGACCTTTAACGGTCAGTGGTCACGCTTCGACAACTACGCTGGCCCGCAATACGACGACGAATAATCCCCGGTTTGTGCTGTCATGCACGATCTGTGCATGACAGCACCCATCATCACAAAATAGTGTTGGACAACCTCTCGGGTTATCGGGTTATCTGTAACAAAGCGACGCCCATCACGCTGTGGAAACGGAATGACTCACGTAGACGATTACGACCTTAAAATCCTGACTTTATTACAATCCAACGGCCGTCTGACCAACCAGGAACTCAGCGATCTGGTCGGCCTTTCCGCCTCACAATGTTCCCGCCGTCGTATCAATCTGGAACAGGCTAATCTGATCCTGGGTTATCATGCCCGGCTGTCGCCCGATGCGATCGGGCTTGGCATGGTGGGATTGATTGAGGTGCGCTTAATTAACCACACCGCAGAATATGTCGAGAGCTTTCACCGGATGGTGGAGCAGGAGCAGGCGATCGTGGATGCCTATAAAACTACCGGCGATGCGGACTATCTGCTTAAAGTGGCGGTGGCCGATCTCAATTCCCTTAGTGCGTTAATCAGCCAGTTAGTCGCGGGCCACCAGAGCGTTTCCCATGTGAAAACGTCGGTAGTGCTGGGACGCATGAAAGAGAACGGGCTGATGATGCTGCCTGAGCAGAAGACGCGCTAAAAAGGTGCGCGCTGTGCGCTTTTGGTGCACACTTGCGGCAATTAATGCGGAGAGCGCGCATAGAGTCAGAATTTAACGCATAGGTTGACGGTATCAGCCGGCATTTATGCACAAAGTTCTGTTTTAAAGCGCCTTAGATATCAATGGGATATCGCTGGCACCCGGTTTACAGCAGTTCAGTGCTGTGGCGATGGTGCGTTTTTTGCATCGAAACCGCATCATTTGCACTGAGAAAACCCCATGGATAACATCGCAGAACCCTCCCGCGTCCCACATTCGCGCATTGAAGATGCGCTGGCGATGGTGCTTGGCACCCTGATGGTCTCGTTCGGCGTCATTATGCTCAAACAGGCAGGGGCGCTGACCGGCAGCACCGCAGGCATCGCCTTTCTGATCAGCTACCTGTCGCCGCTTTCGTTCGGCAGCGCGTTTTTCCTGATCAACATCCCTTTTTACTGGCTTGCGGTAAAACGCATGGGCTGGGAATTTACGCTGAAAACCTTCTGCGCCGTCGGTCTGGTGTCGCTGTTTACCCAGCTGCACCCGCTGTTCGTCCACTTTTCTGACCTTAACCCCTTCTATGCGACACTGTTCGGTAACGTCATCATGGGAATCGGGTTTATAGTGTTATTTCGTCATAAGGCGAGCCTGGGCGGCATCAATATTCTGGCGCTGTGGCTACAGGATCGCTTTGGGATCCGCGCGGGGAAACTGCAAATGGTGGTCGATACCTGCGTCGTGCTGGCGTCACTCTTTGTGGTGAGCGGCCCCATCCTGCTCGCGTCGATTGCGGGTGCGGTGATCCTGAATCTGATTATTGCAATGAACCACCGTCCGGGACGCTATCGGGTTTAATCCGCATCTTCCCTCTGGACCAATCATGGAGACCTACACCGTGTTTCAAAACGTTGATGCCTATGCTGGCGATCCGATTCTGTCGTTGATGGAAGCCTTCAAACAAGACCCACGCGAACACAAAGTTAACCTGAGTATCGGCCTCTATTACGACGAAAAGGGCATCATCCCGCAGCTGAAGGCTGTAGCCGCTGCCGAAGAGCAGATCTATGCTGAGCCGCATCAGGCATCGCTCTATCTGCCAATGGAAGGACTGAACAGCTACCGTAGTGCGATTGCACCGCTGCTGTTTGGTGCCGATCATCCGGTGTTAAACGCGGGCCGTATCGCCTCTATTCAGACGCTGGGCGGTTCTGGCGCGCTGAAAGTGGGCGCGGATTTCCTTAAGCGCTACTTCCCGCAGTCTGCGGTCTGGGTGAGCGATCCGACCTGGGAAAACCACGTCGCGATTTTTAATGGTGCAGGTTTTGAGGTAAATACCTATCCCTGGTATGACGCAGAGACCCACGGCGTGCGGTTTGATGCCTTTATCAGCACCCTGAAAACCCTGCCAGCGCAGAGCGTCGTGCTGCTGCATCCCTGCTGTCATAACCCGACCGGTGCTGACCTGACCGATGCGCAGTGGGATCAGACCGTTGAGGTGCTGAAAGCACAGCAGCTGATTCCATTCCTGGATATCGCCTATCAGGGCTTTGGTGCCGGCATGCAGCAGGATGCCTATGCGCTGCGTGCAGTCGCGGCGGCGGGCCTGCCAGCCCTGGTGAGCAACTCCTTTTCCAAAATTTTCTCGCTCTATGGCGAGCGCGTGGGCGGTCTCTCTATCGTCTGTGACAGCGCCGAAGAGTCAGCGCGTGTGCTGGGCCAGTTAAAAGCCACGGTTCGCCGCAACTACTCCAGCCCGCCGAATTTCGGTGCGCAGGTTGTCGCGCGCGTACTCAACGATGACGAGTTGAAAGCCAGCTGGCTGGCTGAAGTGGAAGCGATGCGCTTACGCATTCTGGACATGCGTCAGTCGCTGGTGGACGTGCTGAGCACTGCACTGCCAGGTAAAAACTTCGACTACCTGCTGAAGCAGCGTGGCATGTTCAGCTACACCGGCCTGAGTGCGCAGCAGGTCGATCGTCTGCGTAACGAATTTGGCATCTATCTGGTGGGCAGCGGCCGCATGTGTGTGGCCGGTCTGAACAGCAAAAATGTGCATCAGGTGGCTGAAGCGTTTGCCGCCGTGATGTAACGGCCGCCAGGCTGTAAAAAAAACCGTCAGGGTGCTCTCTGGCGGTTTTTTTATGGGTCAGGGTTTACCTTTCGGCGACATGCTGCACACTTAAACGGGATAACCGTTTCAGGAATAAGCTATGTGGCATCAACAAACTATTACGCTGAGCGCGAAGCCGCGCGGGTTTCATCTGGTCACCGATGAGATCGTGAACTCGCTCTCCGGACTGCGTGATATCAAAACCGGTCTGCTGCATCTGCTGTTGCAGCACACTTCGGCGTCGTTAACCTTAAATGAGAATTGCGACCCGACGGTGCGCAGCGACATGGAGCAGCATTTCATGCGGCACGTGCCGGAGAATGCGCCTTATCAGCACGACTACGAAGGGCGTGATGATATGCCGGCGCACATCAAATCGTCGATCTTAGGGGTTTCGTTGTTATTACCGGTTCAGCGGGGACGTCTGGTGCTGGGCACCTGGCAGGGTATCTGGCTGGGCGAGCATCGCATTGAGGGCGGTGCCAGGCGGATTGTCGCCACTTTACAAGGGGAATCGTAATGAATAACTCAGACTTACTGACCTATTGCATGAGTAAGCCGGGCGCGGAGCAGAGCGTCCACAGTGACTGGAAAGCCACGCAGATTAAAAGCAACGGCGTGCTGTTTGCGATGGTACATGAGGCGAAAGGGCGGCCAGCGGTCTCGCTGAAATCGACGCCTGCGCTGGCCGAATTACTGCGCGAAGAGCATAGCGATATTATTCCCAGCGAGCATCTGAACAAGTCACACTGGAGCACGCTATTCCTGGACGGTTCGCTGAAAGATTCGCAGATCTACTATCTGGTCGATGCCTCATTCCAGCAGGTTGCAACGGCCCGCTAAACGGCAATAAAAAACCCTCTTACCTGAGCAAGAGGGTTTCAGAGGCAACGTGTTACGCGGCAGGCTGTTCGCGCAGGGTATTGATGTCGATAACGAAGCGGTATTTCACATCGCTTTTCAGCATGCGCTCATAGGCTTCATTGATCTGGTCCATCGCGATCAGTTCAATGTCTGACGTAATGCCGTGCTCACCACAGAAATCGAGCATCTCCTGGGTCTCTGCGATGCCGCCAATCAGTGAACCGGCGATGCTGCGACGCTTGAAGATCAGGTTAAATACCTGCGGTGCCGGGTGATCGTGCTCCGGTGCACCCACCAGCGTCATGTTGCCATCCAGCTTCAGCAGGGTGATGAAGGGGTTGAGATCGTGCTGAGCCGCCACGGTATTCAGAATGAAGTCGAAGCTGTTGGCGTGCTGCGCCATCTGCTCCGCATCTTTAGAGATCACGACTTCATCGGCACCCAGACGTTTGCCATCTTCAATTTTGGAAGGCGAGGTGGTGAACAGCACCACATGTGCGCCCATGGCATGGGCAATTTTCACGCCCATATGGCCCAGGCCGCCTAAGCCTACGATACCCACTTTCTTGCCCGGGCCGACATTCCAGTGGCGCAGCGGCGAGTAAGTGGTGATACCGGCACACAGCAGCGGTGCCACGCCCGCCAGCTCCAGGTTCTCGGGAATGCGCAGCACAAAGCTCTCATCAACCACCATCGACGTTGAGTAACCGCCGTAGGTAATGGCGCCGGTTTCACGATCTTCACCGTTATAGGTGCCAACAAAGCCGTTTTCACAATACTGCTCCAGACCCTGCTGACAGCTCGGACAGCTGCGGCACGAATCGACCATGCAGCCTACGCCGACCAGATCGCCGACTTTGTATTTCTGCGTCTGCGGGCCAACGGCCGTGACGCGACCGACAATTTCATGACCCGGAACC
This sequence comes from Pantoea sp. RG18, assembly GCF_025910075.1. Taxonomy (NCBI): domain Bacteria; kingdom Pseudomonadati; phylum Pseudomonadota; class Gammaproteobacteria; order Enterobacterales; family Erwiniaceae; genus Pantoea; species Pantoea sp. RG18. The sequence continues at coordinate 417,883 of NZ_JAPCIL010000009.1, read as the reverse complement.
ACGGGAAAAATGGTGTTTTTCCACTCATTACGGGCCTGATGCAGGTCTGAGTGGCAGACGCCACAGAACAGCACCTCAAGCTGAACGTCATGGGCGCGCAGCTCACGCGGCTTAAAATCGAACGGTGCCAGTTTGGATTTTGCATCCTGAGCAGCATACGCATGCGTAATATTCATGGTGTCTCCAGTTTCGATGTGTCGTGAGTGTTATTCGATGAAGTGCAGCAGCGTTGATGTGCTGCGAAAACAGGGCGACGCCAGGGGCGTGCCAAAGAGGAACCGCTTAAGGATAGTCAGCGTGGGGAAAAGCGTATATGCCTATACATGTCTGAATCTTGCCTGATTCTGCAATTTTCTGGCTGAATCGACAGGGGAGAGTAAAAGGCCCGCACGCGGCGGGCCTGACAGAATTACTTCTGTAACAGTGGCTTCAGGAAGCGCGCGGTATGTGATTTCTCACACTCCGCCACGGTTTCTGGCGTACCAGCTACCAGGATTTCACCGCCGCCGCTACCGCCTTCCGGACCCAGGTCGACAATCCAGTCTGCAGTTTTGACCACATCCAGGTTGTGCTCAATCACCACGATGGTGTTGCCCTGATCGCGCAGCTTATGCAGCACTTCCAGCAGCTGCTGGATATCGGCAAAGTGCAGGCCGGTAGTCGGTTCATCCAGAATGTAGAGCGTCTGACCGGTGCCACGCTTTGACAGCTCACGCGCCAGCTTCACGCGCTGGGCTTCACCGCCGGAAAGGGTGGTGGCGGACTGACCGAGGCGGATGTAGGTGAGACCCACATCGATCAGCGTCTGCAGCTTACGCGCCAGCGCCGGCACCGCATCGAAGAACTCACGTGCCTCTTCGATGGTCATTTCCAGCACTTCGTGAATGCTCTTGCCTTTGTACTTCACTTCCAGCGTTTCACGGTTATAGCGTTTGCCTTTGCACTGATCGCACGGCACATAAATGTCCGGCAGGAAGTGCATTTCGACTTTCAGCACGCCATCGCCCTGACAGGCTTCACAGCGTCCGCCACGCACGTTAAAGCTGAAGCGGCCCGGATTGTAGCCGCGTGAACGTGCTTCCGGCACGCCCGCAAACAGTTCACGCACCGGGGTGAAGATGCCGGTGTAGGTGGCCGGGTTGGAGCGCGGTGTACGACCAATCGGACTCTGGTCGATGTCGATTACTTTGTCGAAGTGCTCCAGTCCCGCCACGTCACGGTAAGGTGCCGGTTCGGCGATGGTCGCGCCGTTCAGCGCCCGCTGGGCAATCGGGAAGAGCGTATCGTTGATCAGGGTCGATTTACCCGAGCCGGAAACACCGGTAATACAGGTGAACAGTCCGACCGGCAGCGTCAGCGTGACATCCTTGAGGTTGTTGCCGCGTGCGCCGGTAATCTTCAGTACTTTGGCCGGGTCGCCTTTGACGCGCTCCTCTGGCACTGCAATGCCACGCTTGCCGCTCAGGAACTGGCCGGTCAGTGACGCTTCCTGCGCCATGATCTGATCAACCGTGCCTTCAGCCACCACCTGGCCGCCATGTACGCCCGCACCCGGACCGATATCGATCACATGGTCAGCGGCACGAATCGCATCTTCATCATGCTCAACCACGATCACCGTGTTACCGAGGTCGCGCAGATGAATCAGGGTGCCGAGCAGGCGTTCGTTGTCGCGCTGGTGCAGGCCGATTGAAGGCTCATCCAGCACATACATCACGCCGACCAGACCGGCACCGATCTGGCTGGCCAGACGGATACGCTGTGCTTCACCACCGGACAGGGTCTCGGCGGAACGCGACATCGAAAGATAGTTCAGGCCGACGTTGACCAGGAAGCTCAGGCGATCGCCAATCTCTTTCAAAATTTTCTCGGCGATCTGCGCACGCTGGCCGCTGAGTTTCATGTTTTCAAAGAAGGACATCGCATGGCCGATGCTCATCTCAGAGATGGTCGGCAGCGTGGTGTTCTCCACGAAGACATGACGCGCTTCACGACGCAGACGGGTTCCTTCACAGCTGGCACAGGCGCGGTTGCTGATAAATTTCGCCAGCTCTTCGCGTACCGCTGAGGACTCGGTCTCTTTGTAGCGGCGCTCCATGTTATTGAGCACCCCTTCAAATGGATGACGGCGCACCGAGGTGTCGCCGCGATCGTTGATGTACTTAAATTCGATGCTCTCTTTGCCTGATCCGTACAGAATCACTTTCTGTACGTTTTCTGGCAGGCTGCCGAACGACGCTTCGATATCAAAATCGAGGTGTTCCGCCAGCGAACGCAGCATCTGGAAGTAGTAGAAATTGCGGCGATCCCAGCCGCGGATTGCACCGCCCGCCAGCGAGAGTTCAGGATTCTGCACCACGCGGTCAGGGTCAAAATATTGCTGTACGCCAAGGCCGTCACAGGTCGGACAGGCGCCCGCCGGGTTGTTAAACGAGAACAGGCGCGGCTCCAGCTCGCTCATGCTGTAACCACAGATCGGGCAGGCGAAGTTAGCCGAGAAGAGCAGCTCTTCTGCGGCGCTGTCATCCATGTCCGCCACGATGGCCGTCCCGCCGGAGAGCTCCAGCGTGGTCTCAAACGATTCCGCCAGGCGGGTTGCGAGATCTTCACGTACTTTAAAGCGGTCAATCACCACTTCAATGGTGTGCTTCTTCTGCAGCTCGAGTTTTGGCGGATCGGAGAGGTCACACACTTCGCCATCAATACGCGCACGGATATAACCTTGCGTCGCCAGATTCTCCAGCGTTTTGGTGTGCTCACCCTTACGATCTTTCACCACCGGCGCCAGCAGCATCAGGCGACGGCCTTCCGGCTGGGAGAGCACCTGATCGACCATCTGGCTGACGGTCTGCGCCGCCAGCGGCACATCATGATCCGGGCAGCGCGGTTCGCCAACGCGGGCAAACAGCAGACGCAGGTAATCATGGATCTCGGTGATGGTTCCCACGGTCGAGCGTGGGTTGTGTGAGGTGGATTTCTGTTCAATGGAAATGGCGGGCGACAAACCTTCGATATGATCGACGTCCGGCTTCTCCATTAACGAAAGAAACTGGCGCGCATACGCAGAGAGCGACTCCACATAGCGGCGCTGACCTTCCGCATACAGCGTATCAAACGCCAGTGAGGATTTACCGGAACCTGACAGGCCGGTTACCACAATGAGTTTGTCGCGTGGGATGGTCAGGTTGATGTTTTTCAAATTATGGGTGCGGGCACCACGAACTTCGATCTTATCCATTCACCTTTCCCGGATTAGCAGCACTCACCGCGCCTTGCCGACACGGCCAGAATAAACGTGTCATTATGGCACAAAAAATAGACTGAATAAATATCCAGTACTCTCAGCCTCCGGCGCGCAGCGGATTAAAACTGGAACCCCGCTCGAAAGTGGGAAACAGACCGCAGGACGTGTTAGAATTGATAGATTAGACTGTATGCATTAACTCATCGGGAGACAGCAACATGGCCAGTCGTGGCGTTAACAAAGTGATTCTTGTCGGGAATCTGGGTCAGGATCCGGAAGTACGTTATATGCCAAATGGTGGCGCTGTTGCCAACATTACGCTGGCTACGTCGGAAAGCTGGCGCGACAAGCAGACCGGTGAAAACAAAGAGATCACTGAATGGCACCGTGTGGTTCTGTTTGGCAAACTGGCTGAAGTCGCGGGTGAATACCTGAAAAAAGGGTCGCAGGTCTATATCGAAGGCCAGCTGCGCACCCGTAAATGGCAGGATCAGGGTGGCCAGGAGCGTTACACCACCGAAGTCGTGGTTAACGTTGGCGGTACCATGCAGATGCTGGGTGGCCGTCAGCAGGGCGGTAACGCCGGTGCAGGCGCTCCAGCCGGTGGTGGCGCGCAGGGCGGTGGCAACAACAATGGCTGGGGTCAGCCGCAGCAGCCGCAGGGCAACAATAACCAGTTCAGTGGTGGCGCGCAGTCCCGTCCGCAGCCGCAGCCACAGAGCGCGCCGGCCAGCAACAACAACGAACCACCAATGGATTTCGACGACGATATTCCGTTCTGATTCCGTTGGCCAGAGAGTACAAAAAAAGCCCGCTTTGCGGGCTTTTTTTATGCGCGGCGTCTGGCGGCCAGCTACGACCATTCCGCCAGAATCGCCTCCGTGCTCAGCACACGTGGCACGTTGCCGGGGATCAGCAGTGAGGCCCACACATCATTGTGCTGGTTAATCAGTGCTTCGGCGCTGACCCAGCGGCGATCTGCCGTGGTGTGCGCATCGGCGGCAACGGTAATCGCATAGCCCGCACTGGCACCGACTTTTATCGTGGTATCCAGGCAGTAGTCAGTGGCACAACCGCACACCACAAATTCCTCTACCGCCAGCCTCTTTAACAGCGTGGCCAGGTCGGTGTGCCAGAAGCTGTCGCAGGCAGTTTTGGTCACATAGTGTGCGCCAGCAGGCTGAGCGATGTCTGGCAGCAGCTCGAAAGCCGCATTACCCTCGCACATCTCGCCTTCGCGGTGCTGGATAAATATTGTGATATCGGCGCGTTCGGTCAGCCGGTTAATCTGTGCAATCCTTCCCGCTGTGTCGAAGCGTGGCGTGCTGAAGACGCCATTCTGCATATCAATGACCACGACTACCCGCTGTGCCATGCTTAATCCCATCTGGTTTGAAAAAAGCAGTGTTACCTGAGGCATTGCGGAAAGCAATCTTTTGCATTTTCCCCCCTGTCACAGGCATGCTAAACCGACTGGTTAAATAAGGAGAGAGAAGTGGAAGGTGTTCCGGCGAGTTTTCCCTGTGAGAAAGACCGCGCCCGGTTTCAGCAACTCGCCGAGCTGCCCGGTGTGGAACTCTATCAGGCCCACATCTCCCGCTACGCATTTGAACCCCATACCCATGAAGCCTTTGGTATCGGCACCATTGAAGCGGGCGCGCAACGCTTTCGCTACCGCGGCACCGAATATACTGCGCCGGAGAACTCGCTGGTCATGATGAATCCGGATGAGCTGCATACCGGTGAGTCAGCGTGTGAAGAGGGCTGGCGCTACCAGATGATCTACATTCAGCCGCAGCTGATGGATGAACTGACCGGCGATCGCGGCTGGTGGTTCAACGAGGCGCTGTTGACCGATCCGCGCGTGGCGCGGCCGCTCTCCCGCACGCTGGCGACACTCTGGCAGGCGGAATCACCACTGGCGCGCCAGAGCCTGCTATCAGAACTACTGTTGCAGATTCGTCCGCTGGCACGCATGTCCTCACAGGACAGACCGGATGCACGGCATCGTTTTGATCAGGTAAGAGACTTTCTGCGCGCGAACCTCGCAGAACCGGTGCGGCTGGATGAGCTGGCGGCGCTGGCCTCGCTTTCGCCGTGGCACTTCTTACGCGCCTTTCGTCAGCACTATCACGTTACGCCGCATCAGATGCTGATGGCTTTCCGGCTTTACGACGCCAAGCAAAGGCTGGCACAGGGTGAAGCGGCTGCCAGCGTTGCGGCGGCGGTGGGATTAACCGATCAGGCTCATCTGACCCGCGCCTTTGCAAACCGTTATGGCATCACGCCGGGCCGCTATCAAAAGCAGGTGCGCCAGCCCTGATACCACCGCAATCTGCTACAAGCATTCCCCGCCCGAACCCGCCACACTGAACGAAAAAGCTATATAAGGAAGAAATTATGTTTGCTGGTGTCATGTTTGCCGTCACCGCCGGACTGCTGTGGGGGCTGATCTTTGTCGGGCCGCTGCTGGTGCCTGACTATCCTGGCGCGCTGCAATCGGCGGGACGTTATGTGGCGTTTGGGCTGATTGCGCTGCCGCTGGCCTGGCACGGTCGTCATCGCCTGCGCAAGCTGGCCCGGGCCGACTGGCGTGAGGCGGTAAAGCTCTCGCTGGTGGGAAACCTCTTCTACTATGCGTTTCTGGCGAACGCCATTCAGCGCACTGGCGGGCCGGTCTCCACCATGATTATCGGCACGCTGCCGGTGGTGATCGCTGTGACGGCCAATCTCTGTTACGGCCATCTTGAAGGACGCCTGCCGTGGCGGCGGCTGTTTCCGGCACTGGTCATGATGGCGGCCGGATTACTCTGCGTGAATGCGGCGGAGCTACAGAGTCAGGGCCACACGCTTGATCTCAGCCGTTATCTGACCGGTATCGCGCTGGCGCTGCTGGCTGTGGTCTGCTGGACCTGGTATCCGCTGCGCAATGCCCGCTGGCTGCGTACACATCCCGAACTGCGGCCCTCGACCTGGGCAACAGCGCAGGGAGTCGTGACGCTGCCGATGGCGCTAATCATGTACGCGCTGGTCAGCTCGCAGCTCGCCTGGCAACAGCCGGCTTTTTCGCTGCCGTTTGGGCCGCGTCCTGCGGTGTTTATCTCCCTGATGCTGGCGATTGGTCTGCTCTGTTCCTGGCTGGGGACCTTATGCTGGAACGCTGCCAGCCAGCGTCTGCCCACCGTACTGATGGGGCCACTGATTGTTTTTGAGATCCTTTTCGGTCTGTTGTGGACTTTTCTCTGGTATCAAAGCTGGCCACCCCTGCTCACCGTGACGGGGATTACTTGTCTGATGGCTGGTGTCCTGTGGGCAATGCGCATTAAACCGCAGCCTCTCGTCGTCGCGGTTAAAGAGTAAACCGCGAAGATTGCCAAAAGACCTCTGCCGCGCGGATAACACGCCGCGCGGCTTTTTAAGATTAAACCCTACCCAGATTTGCTCGCTCTGCGGCAGATTTGTGCCGCGAAATCGATTTCATGCCTCTGCGTAATCGTGCCTTTACCCCCGAAAGCCTCTCTCAACCCCTGTTTGTCAGTGAAAAAACGGGACTGATGGTCTCCTGAACATAGCCATGTTTAGCGTTGCCAGGGAGGAACTGTTCAGATATCGGTCGTTAATCAGGAAAAATCGCGCAGCATTATGGACGTTATGCTTTTATCAGCGGCTTTTTATTGCGGTATGGTCCTGAGAAAGGGAGGCAGAAAACCACTATTAACTTCACTCAGTGATGAATGAGTAAGAAAACTCCGCCGCTGCGTTAATAATTAAAGATTAATCTCTGGCATCAATGATGCGCAATGAAGAGAGCGAAAAGATAGACACATAACGTTAGTGATAAGGAGCAATAAACTATTTATCCTGGATTAATCCTGGAGAAAGTATATGCCATTAACCCATTCCCCGGAATTAAACGCAGCCGCAAAAATTTGAGTCAGGTCCAGCATTAACTCAAATATACGGTGATTGTTTTTTGCGCGATGTTTAAATTGGCTTAATGATATTGAGACGATTTAGTTCCGACGATTAGCTGGGCTTACGTAAGAAAGGGAGGGCCCAATCCCGCGTAAACGAGATTGGGAAGGGAAGAATAGCCGTAGAATGCGAGACGTTTGCTGTTGTGAATCAATTTTACCGCAAAAAAAGAAGCTTAGCCGTGAAGCCATTCATTAGTTATAAATGGAGCGGAAAAGGGTGCCGCAATTGTCCTGTTAAATGATCTTCATCTCTTCTGGTAAGAACAAATCTCAGCGTTAAGTCTAAAAAGCGCGGTAGCATTGGGGTTTAGCGGTTCTCCGTGCCTGACGGATAATGGTATACGCTGCGACTGATATCTAATAAGCGGCAGCTGCGACGGGTGCCGATGTCAAAGGTGGCCTGCAGGAAATCCACAGCCTGACGTTTTTCATTAGTGGTAAAGAAGTGCTTCAGAACGCTCTGCAGCATCTCTTTGTCCGAGTTGAGCGTCTGCAGTTCACGCGTGATGTTCTGCAGTTTTTCTTCCAGCTCTTTGATTTTTCTGCCTTCTTCCGAAGACAACCCAGAAAACTTCTTCTTCCAGCTGTAGAACGTGGCTTCAGAGATGCCTAACTCTTCACAAATCTCTCTGACTTTCACGCCCGATTCAGAAGCTTTAATGGCATTTGTGATTTGATCTTCGCTGTATCGTGACTTTCTCATAAATGCTCTTACCTTTCTTATCGATTAATGGATGAGAATGACTTTAATAATTTCTGGCACTGTAAGATTCTATTAAGGCAGTATTAAAGTGCGCGAATTGAATTGCGAAGCCTAAATTAAGATATTTAGAATAAATATCATCATGGGATAAATCTTATTTTATTCTTATCCGGTGGGCGTGCCTTCCTGGAGGGGGATTTTTGTTATAAATTCATCGCATCCAAAATACGAAAAAATTCTACGTACATTGGATATTTAGCCTGACCGACTTGATTAATATGGCGGGAAGGGCTCTTAAAGGTTGTTTTATTTTCAGCCTGAAATCGTTTCCATCTGAAGTGATTCGCGCCATTTATAATAAGAATTATCCTGAATTAACACTCCGGATCATGATTTACATCTCAATTTTCGGACCAGCTTGGTCTGAAGTCTTACATTTTCGCCAGGCCCACTGAGCGCTTATTAATTCGTTACAGGGATGTTGTACCGAAGCGGTTGTAGTTGAGTAATACTAAGGAAGAGTCGATGAAATTGAGCGTAATGTCTAATGCCGCCTGGATGATGTCTGAGAAGATCATCTCCGTTTTTGGCGTCATTTTTGTGACGTCTTACGTGGCGAAATCCTTTGGCCCAACGGTGTTTGGCCAGATGGCGTTTTCTACTTCACTATTTGCGATGGTGCAAACCGTTGCAATCTTTGGCACCGAAACCATTCTGTTTAAACGCGTCAGCAAAAATGCGTCAAAAGGCCTGCGCCTGATGATCATCGCCCGTACGATGAGAATGGTGCTGTTGCTGGTCACTTCGGTGCCAGTCTTAATCTGGGTCTGGTACAACATGCAGGAAAATTTCCTGGCGTTTGCACTGGCCTCATTTGTTGCCTCGGTTTTTGTCACCCAGGACACCTTCAGCGTTTATAACAACGCGCGTCTTGCCTCGCGTCTTAACACCATCGCCAACGCCGTGGGCATGCTGCTGAGTTTCGGCATCAGCTTCACCGTCGCCTGGCTGCGTCTTAATCCGCTCTGGCTGACGCTGTCGATTGTCGCAGTGACTCTGGTGCCTTATCTGATTAAGCGTCACAACTTCTATCAGGACCATCAGGATCAGATGCCACCGCGCGAAAAGCGCACGGCCTATCTGCGTTATCTGATGTATGCCGGTCTGCCACTGGCGATCTCCAGCATCTTTATCTCTGTGCAGGTAAAAGCGGCGCAGATGTTCCTGGCAGGCACGGCACCCGCGCGCGACCTCGGGCTGTTTGCGGCGGCGAATACCATTTCCGCCTCATGGATTTTTATCCCGGTGGCGCTCATCACCTCCTGCTTCACTGAAATCTTCAGGGAGCGGGGCGAGGTCGCCATTAAGCTGGCTGCGCGGCTCAATGGCTATGTTATGGCGGTTTCATTGCTGATGCTGCTGGTCATTTCGCTTTACGGCGAGCGGATCATCATTGCGTTGTACGGCCCGGAATTCACACAGTCAGGAAGTCTCATTACGTTGCTGTCGATAGCGACCAGCTTTTCGGCAATGGGGACCGTAGCGTATCGCTACATGGTCAAAGAGGGAGGATTTAACTACTTGCTGAGGAAAATCATCTGCCTGATGGTCATCAGTTTGCCGCTCTCCTGGTGGTTGATCCAGGGTCACGGCATCATGGGGGCCGCGTGGAGCGTTTTCCTTTCAGAACTTTTGTCCCTGACCGTAATGAATTACTTCTTTAAAAACGGCGTCATTCAAAAGATTCAGGTTTCCTCACTCAACTACAAAACATACAAATGAGGTCAGATATGCTCAAGTTGAAAGAAGAACTCAGAAGAAGTGTGCAGTATTTTATTAAGAAGATGCCCTGGGCTTATCAGGACCGCATCTACTACTTCCATAAGTTCAGAAAGCTGCCCAATCTGCGTCAGCCAAAAGTGTTCAACGAGAAGGTGTTGTACCGTAAGTTTATCTTCGGCGATTACCAGAGCTATGGTCGTCTGTCAGATAAGTACTCGGTGCGCGAATTCATTGCTGAAAAAATCGGTAATGAATACCTGATCCCGCTGGTACACGAAACCACTGACCCGACCACGCTGAACAGCTTACCCTGCTGGAAGGGGACGGTGATCAAGCCGAACCACGCCTCCAACATGGTAGAGATTCTGCTGGAGGAGCCGGACGCACTGCGCAAGCAGCAGATCATTCATGACTGCTATCGCTGGCTGAAGACCGACTTCGCCAACGAAGCGCGTGAGATTCACTATCGCTACATCAAGCCACGTATCCTGGTTGAGAAGTACATTGGTGATGGTAAAAGCGCGCCGATTGATTACAAGTTTCATATGTTCAACAAGCGTGATGGCAAGTTCGAATATGTGCTGCAGGTGATCTACAACCGCTGCCAGCCGCTGCTGTCGATGAATTTCTACGTGAATAACCTCAATGAGGCCTATCACAAGATTCGCGATACCGGTCTGGATGTCTCACCGATTATGCCGTCACTGGAACATGCGCTCGAACTGAGCAAGAAGCTGGCCAGTGATTTCGACTACGTGCGTGTGGACTGGTATATCCATGACGAGCGGATCTACTTTGGCGAACTGACCTTCACCCCAGGTGCAGGACTGGTCACCGGATTAGATCGTGGTTTAAATCAGATGATGGGAGATATGTGGATTCAGGACCGCCGCGGAACGCAGAGCCCGGGCGTTACAGTGCAGGATGTTAATATTCCTGCCATGTTGAAGAAAATTTAAGCACACACAGCAATATAAAAAACCCCGCTAAGCGGGGTTTTTTATGCGCAAAAATCAGGGCATCGGCCAGTCAGCAGGCGCCTGGCTCATCACATCGATAAAGGCATGCTTTGAGATTTCCAGAAAGTTATGCACGTTATCCATGCTCAGGGTAATGCCCATCAGACCGGTAACAAACCAGCAGGTCATGCCTAAACCAATCCCGCCACACATAAATGCCATCACGTGACGGCTATCCTGACGAAGTTTGGTTTTCAGGGTGCTGGCAAAAAACATCATGATTGCGCTCAGCAATTCCCAACGCATAACAAGTAAACTGGCGGTTAACGTAGCCATCGGCCGGACCTCAATATCAGTAAGTATTCCTGACAATCTGCGGACATCACCGGCGGCGGAAAAGTGTGTCAGGGGGTGCTTTTTCGCCGTCAACCCAGGTTCAAAGTGTGACTTGGGTCACATTATATCACCCGATTTTAAATTTTGAACAAAATTTGACTCTGGTATGGTAGCGGCGTGAGGGAATAGTGAGCAGTAGCAGAAGAACGGCGGGGAAATCAGTCAGATGCGCCCGGGCGGGCGCATCTGAGGGGGTCAACGAACCGGACAGCACTCGCCGGTCGTGCGCTGGGTAAAGCTACTGATACCGTCATTGCAGCCAAAACTCAGCAGGCGAGGGCGCTGAATCGCCTGGCGGCGCATGGTATGGCGGTAAGCGGTAGGCGTCTGTGAAAACTGACGACGAAACACACGGGAGAAGGTCTGCTGCGAGTCATAGCCATACTGCATCGCGATATCAAACACCGGCCGCTGTGTCTGTGACAGCGCTTCCGCTGCCAGCGTCAGACGGCGCTCGCGAATATAGCCACCCAGCGTCTGCTTCGTTACCGAACGGAACATACGCTGCAGATGCCATTTCGAATAGCCCGATTTTGCGGCAACCTCATCGATCGACAGGCTCTTATCCAGGTTCTGGTCAATCCAGTGCGTCAGGGAATGAATGATCTCTTCTTGCATCATGGTCTCATCCTTCTGGTGCTTAATAAGCGGTAATGGGAGTTTAGTGGTTTTGATGGAGAGCGAGTATAATTCCTCAAGTTAACTTGAGGTAAAGAGCCTGATGAAAAAAGAACGCAACTATCCGAAACCGGTCTTAACACCGGGTGAAGTGGCGCGCCGCAGCGGTGTGGCGGTTTCGGCGCTGCACTTTTATGAGACAAAAGGACTTATTTTCAGCACCCGCAACAGCGGCAATCAGCGGCGATACAGCCGTGACGTGCTGCGACGCGTCGCGATTATCAAGATTGCGCAGCGTATCGGCATTCCGCTGGCAACGGTCAGTGACAGCCTGGATCACATTCCGCCTGACAAGCGCATGTCGACACCGGAGTGGGATGCGCTGACGCAGCACTGGCGCGAAGAGCTGGATAAGCGCATTGAAACCCTGACCCGCCTGCGTAATGACCTGGATGGCTGTATCGGCTGCGGCTGTTTGTCGATGCGCGACTGCCCGCTGCGCAATCCCGGCGACCGGCTGGGTCTGCAGGGCTCGGGTGCGGTGCTGCTTGACCCGGAACAGGATGATAAACATCCGGATGTGGAGTGACGTCTATACTTGGTGAAGGTCAAAACACAGGGAATCATGATGATCACCGTTCACCATCTTGAGAAATCGCGCTCGCATCGGGTGCTGTGGCTGCTGGAAGAGCTGGAAGTGCCGTACCAGATTAAACGCTATCAACGCGAACCGACCATGCTGGCCCCGGAGGCGCTGAAAAAAGTGCATCCACTGGGAAAATCACCGGTCATTACCGACGGGAACCAGGTAGTGGCAGAGTCAGGTGCCATTCTCGAATACCTTGAAGAGAAATATGATCACGAGTTCCGGCTCAAAGTGAGTGATGAGGCGTCACGGCTGCAGTGCCGCTACTGGCTGCACTATGCCGAAGGCTCGCTGATGCCGCTGCTGGTAATGAAGCTGATCTTCGGTCAGATGGGTAAAGCACCGGTGCCGTGGCTGCTGCGCCCGGTCGGGGCGGCATTCGGTAAAGGCGTGCAGAAGGCGTTTCTGGATAAACAGCTTAAGCCACACATGCAGATGATCGAACAGCATCTGGCTGCAAATCCCTGGTTCGCCGGTCAGCGCTTCAGTATCGCTGATATCCAGATGAGCTTTCCGCTGCTGGCGCTTGCGCGACGTGCCGGACTGGAGCAGATGCCCGCCAGCCAGAAATGGCTGCAGACTGTGCAACAGCGTGCCGCCTGGCAGCGCGCGATCGATCAGGGCGGCGAGCTTTCGCTGCCAGGTTAATTCCCCTCTTCCACTGGCGGGTCGTGTCTCATCACGGCTGCGCCAGTGCGCATCCCCCTGAAAATCGCGTTAACTTCAGGGCGTCAGCGTTTGACGTCGGCCTGGGCCACGTGGCTGCTGGCGACTTAAGCCTGATCTTTATGCTGAAGAATCTCCCTCTGACAGTTGAAAATGTGCCGCTAAACGCCGGATAATCGCATGCCTTTTTATCTGGCCGCTTCTGGCGGCCAACTATCTGCGGCAAGGTAAACGTTTGCCTGCCGGGTAAAACCCGACAGTGACGCCGTCTACCCGCTTATTCCAGGGACAGCGATGGTCGCAGAGCGATCCACACAACAAAAATTTTTGAGGCTCAACTATGTCAACTGAATCACGCCCGGCCAGTGGAAAACTGGACGCCTGGTTCTCGATCTCGGCGCGCGGCAGCAGCGTGCGCCAGGAAATTCTGGCCGGACTTACCACCTTCCTGGCGATGGTCTACTCCGTTATCGTGGTGCCAGGAATGCTGGGCAAGGCCGGTTTTCCCCCCACGGCCGTGTTTGTCGCCACCTGCCTGGTTGCCAGCTTTGGTTCCATCATTATGGGCCTGTGGGCCAATCTGCCGATGGCGATTGGCTGTGCAATCTCCTTAACCGCCTTTACCGCTTTCAGCCTTGTGCTGGGCCAGCACATCAGCGTGCCGGTCGCGCTGGGCGCGGTGTTCCTGATGGGCCTGCTGTTTACCCTGATCTCGGTGACCGGCATTCGAGCCTGGATCCTGCGTAACCTGCCGATGGGCGTGGCGCACGGCACCGGCGTCGGGATTGGCCTGTTTTTGCTGCTGATTGCGGCTGACGGTGTAGGCCTGATAGTGAAAAACCCGGCACCGGGCCTGCCGGTGGCGCTGGGGCACTTCACCACCTTTCCGGTAATGATGACGCTGCTGGGACTGGCAGCGATTATTGGACTGGAGAAGCGCCGGATGCCCGGCGGTATACTCATGACAATTATCGCCATTTCGCTGCTGGGGCTGATTTTCGATCCGGCGGTGAGCTACAAAGGATTGTTTGCGCTGCCGAGCCTGCGTGATGCCAGCGGTGAGTCGCTGCTGTTCAGCCTCGACATTATGGGCGCGATGCAGCCGGTCGTGCTGCCAAGCGTGCTGGCACTGGTGATGACGGCGGTCTTTGACGCGACCGGCACCATTCGCGCGGTCGCGGGTCAGGCAAATCTGCTGGATAAACAGGGCCAGATTATCAATGGTGGCCGTGCGCTGACTAGCGACTCCGTCAGCAGCCTGTTCGCGGGTCTGGTGGGCGCGTCACCGGCTGCGGTTTATATCGAATCGGCGGCAGGAACGGCGGCGGGGGGTAAAACCGGTCTTACCGCGATTGTGGTCGGCCTGCTGTTCCTTGCCATTCTGTTTATGTCACCGCTGGCGTATCTGGTGCCGGCTTACGCCACCGCGCCTGCATTAATGTATGTGGGTCTGCTGATGCTCAGTAATGTGGCGAAAGTCGACTTTAATGATTTTGTCGATGCGATGTCGGGCCTGTTAACGGCGGTGATTATCGTGCTCACCTGTAACATCGTCACCGGCATTATGATCGGCTTCGCCAGCCTGGTCGTGGGGCGTCTCTTCGCGGGGGAATGGCGCAAGCTCAACGTCGGCACCGTCATTATTGCTATCGCGCTGGTGGCGTTTTACGCCGGTGGCTGGGCGATCTGACTGTACAACCGGGCGTGCGGCTGCACGTCCGGAATTTTTCACTATTTTCCCGCCCGGCGCACGCGTAGCTGACAATCTTCACCGCAGTTTGTTTTACACTTTAGCGCTTAACCAATGATTGAAAGAAACGACGCCTAAGGAAAGCATGGAAATCTTTTTTACAATTCTCATCATGACGCTGGTCGTGTCGCTCTCTGGCGTCGCGGCTCGTATCCTCCCTTTTCAGATCCCGTTGCCGCTGGTTCAGATCGCCGTGGGTGCGATGCTGGCCTGGCCAACTTTTGGTCTGCATGTCGACTTTGACCCGGAGCTGTTTCTGGTGCTCTTTATTCCGCCGCTGCTGTTCGCGGATGGCTGGAAGACGCCGATCAGTGAGTTCCTGCATCATGGTCGCGAGATAATTGGCTTAGCACTGGCGCTGGTCCTGATTACCGTGATCGGCATCGGCTATCTGATCTACTGGCTGGTACCAGGTATCCCGCTGATCCCTGCCTTTGCGCTGGCGGCGGTGCTGTCACCGACCGATGCCGTGGCGCTCTCAGGCATTGTCGGTGAAGGCCGTATTCCCAAGAAGATTATGTCGATCGTGCAGGGCGAAGCCCTGATGAATGACGCTTCGGGCCTGGTATCGCTGAAATTTGCCGTGGCAGTCGCCATGGGTACCATGGTGTTTACCTGGGGCGGTGCCAGCGTTGAGTTCCTGAAAGTGGCGGTGGGTGGTCTGATTGCGGGTGTCGCGATCTGCTGGCTCTACGGTAAGTCACTGCGCCTGCTCAGCCGCTGGAGCGGTGACGATCCGGCTACCCAGACCGTACTGCTGCTGCTGCTGCCGTTCGCTTCTTACCTGATTGCTGAACATCTGGGTGTCTCAGGCATCCTGGCGGCCGTGGCTGCCGGTATGACCATCACCCGTTCCGGTATTATTCGTCAGGCACCGCTGGCGATGCGCCTGCGTGCCAACAGCGTCTGGCAGATGCTGGAGTTCGTCTTTAACGGCATGGTCTTCCTGATGCTGGGCCTGCAGTTGCCGGATATTCTGCAGACCTCTGTTGATCAGGCGCAGGCCGATCCGAACGTCGAGCTCTGGATGCTGTTTGCCGATATCGGGCTGGTCTATGCCGCGCTGATGATCGTGCGTTTTGGCTGGCTGTGGATTATGCAGCGCTTCAGCAAACGCCTGCTGAAGAAGAAGCCGCTGGAGTTCTCCAACTACTCGTTGCGTGAACTGCTGATCGCCTCCTTTGCGGGTGTGCGCGGCGCGATTACCCTGGCCGGTGTCCTGTCGATTCCGCTGTTCCTGACCAACGGCGAGCCTTTCCCGGCGCGTTATGAGCTGGTCTTTATCGCCACCGGCGTGATTCTCTTCTCGCTGCTGGTGGGAGTGGTGATCCTGCCGATTCTGCTGCGCGGCATTGATACCATTGATAAAGGCGCACACCGTCGCGAGTTGCAGAATGCGCGAGCGGTAATGGCAGGCGCAGCCATTGAAAGCCTGCACAAGATGGAAGAGCGGCTGGAGAATGAGTCGGAAGAGAACATCGATCCGGAGCTGCTTAAAGAGGTGAGTCTGCGGGTGATTGGCAACTTACGTCGTCGCGCCGAAGGGAAGAATGACCTTGAACACGCGCTATTTGCTGAGAACCTGGAGCGTCGCTTCCGCCTGACCGGACTGCGTGCCGAACGCGCTGAGGTCTATCATCTGCGCGCCACCCAGCAAATCTCCAATGAGACGATGCAGAAGTTACTGCACGACCTGGATCTGCTGGAAGCGCTGCTGATCGAAAAAGAGGAGTAAGTCCTGACTGGCACGCCTGCGCGTTAATGCGGCGTGCCAGCCTTTCACACCGACAGGCGCGGCGGCTCATCCGGCCAATGCTCGCGACAACAGGCTATCCACGCCTGCGCACTGCGCGACAGATAACTCCCTTCCCGCCAGATCAATCCCAGACTCCACTTCAGCTCCGATTCCAGCGGCAGCCACAGCAGCGACTGCTTATCCAGCCGCTGACAGATCGGCTCCGGCAGAATCGCCAGCCCCATCTCCGCCTGCACCATCGCCGCCAGAAAATCCCACTGTCCGCTGCGAACCGCCACCGTTGGCGTCAGGTTGAGCCGCTGAAACGCCTGCATCAGCTGACGATTCAGAGAGAACTCCTCATTGAAAATCAGCAGTGGATGCTCTGCCAGTTCTGCCAGTCCAATCTGCTGGCGGCTGAGCCACTCCGGGCGACGCGGCAGCAGTACGCAGAGCGGATGATGCATCAGGGGCAGGGTGTTCAGCGGCAGCTCGGCATCGACCGGTAGCGCGGTCAGGGCGATATCCAGACTGCCCGCCAGCACCGCCTGTTGGACGGTCAGACCGCCGAACTCAGAGATTTTCAGCTTCACACCGGGATAGCGGCGGCGAAACGCGGAAATCGAACCGGCAATCTGCATACCGACCATCGGCGGAATACCCAGTCGCAGCTCACCGGTTTTGAGCTGGTTGATGTCACCAATCTCCGCTTCCAGCTGATGAAACTCCTGCAGGATCGCCAGGCCGCGCTGATAGACCGCCTGGCCGCTGTCGGTGAGGTGCAGACGACGACCATCGCGCAGGATCAGCGTGCAGCCCAGCTCCTCCTCCAGCTGGCGCAACATTTTGCTGATGGTCGGTTGCGTCACAAACAGCTTCTGCGCCGCACGGGTAAAGCTTTGCTGGCGTACGACTTCAGTAAAGTAACGCAGGGCGCGGACATCCATAACTATTCCTTTCAGGCATGATTTCGATAATTTTAATTCATTTTTTTCACCTTCTGTTGACGATTTATACTGGTGACATCAATTTAATCGGGGAGACAAGGTGATGGCGTTAGCGCTCACTTTACGCAGCAACCGCGCAGTGCAATGGCTCAGCCTGCCGCTCCAGCTGGGTTTCTATATCGGCCTGTTTATCGCCTGCGACCGGCTGGTGAGCTGGCTGCATCTGCCGCTGCCCGCCAATATCGTCGGGATGCTGCTGCTGCTGGCGTTAATCGTGACGCGGATTGTGCCGCTGAACTGGGTGAAAGCCGGATCACGCTGGCTGCTGGCCGAGATGCTGCTGTTCTTTATTCCGGCGGTGGTGGCGGTGGTGAACTATGGCGATCTGCTGCGGGTTGATGGCTGGCGCATCTGTGTGGTGATTGGCGTCAGTACGCTGCTGGTGCTGGCCTCGACTGCCTGGGTGGTGGACCGGCTTTATCAGTATGAATTCGCGCGCGCCGCGCGTAAGCAGGATCCGCATGCGTGATTTTCTTCTCAGCCTGCTGTGTGTAGCCGTTACGCTGCTGGTTTATGCGCTGAATAAACGGCTTTATCGCCGCTGGCGGACGCTGCTGCTGATGCCACTGGTGATGACGCCGCTGGTGCTGGTGGCATTGCTGCTGCTGACGCATATCAGCTGGCAGGATTACATCGCCGAAAACCACTGGCTGCTCTGGCTGCTGGGGCCAGCGACGCTGGCGTTTGCGGTGCCGGTCTATGAGAACGTGGAAATTATTAAGCGCCACTGGCTGTCGCTGAGCGCGGGCGTAGTGACCGCGACGCTGGTCGCCGTCTGCAGTTCCGTCTGGCTGGCGCGACTGTTAACCCTGCCGGAGTCGATTCAGCGCAGCCTGGCCGTGCGCTCTATCACCACGCCGTTTGCGCTGGCTGCGGCGGGTCCGATTGGCGGGCAGCCCGATCTGGTAGCGCTGTTCGTGGTGATTACAGGCGTGTTTGGCATGGCAATCGGCGACGTGCTGTTTCTGCGGCTCGCCATTAAGCAGGGCGTGGCGAAAGGCGCGGGATTCGGTGCGGCGTCACACGGTGCCGGCACGGCACGCGCCTATCAGATTGGCGAGCAGGAGGGCGTGGTCGCCAGCCTGGTGATGATGCTCTCTGGCGTGGTGACCGTGGTGCTGGCCCCGCTGATTGGGCACCTGATGTGGACAATATAGGCTACACTCCGTCGCACAGACGCTGGTCTGCGCTGAGACACGTATTTTTACGTAAAGTTTTCCAGATTTTGTTGTCTCCCCATTTCAGGCTGTTAACCTTGCGGCCGAATTAATTGTCCTTTCACGGAGTGGAATCATGTTTAAGCAACTTGTTGCCGGGAGCGCCCTCGGGCTGGTTTTAATGAGCGGTGCCGCTCAGGCGATTGAAGGCAGTGTTGATGTCAGCGAACACAACACCAACCTGAATGTGGGTCTGGGCACCACAACACCCGGTCTGTTTCTGAAAGGTAACTGGCTGCGTAGCGACCATGACGGCAGTACCTACGGTGCCGGTCTGGGTTACAACGTTGATTTCGGGCCGCTGCGTCTGGCGCCGACCGCAAAAGCGATCTTCACCCATCCTGAAGATGGAAAAGATGGATTTGCGGTGGCGCTGGGTGGTGCAGCACACTACAGCTTCAACAGCATGTGGGGCCTGTATGGCGAATATTATTACGCGCCAGAGTCTTTCACCGATCAGCTCGACAGCTATCAGGAAGCCGGTGGCGGCCTGAGCTTCACGCCGGTTTCACTGCTTAACCTGCGTGTGGGTTATCAGTACATCGAACTGAACAACAAAGATGGACGCAAAGATAACGTGCTGGTCGATGGCCCGTACGTGGGTGCATCGCTGCGCTTCTGATTCTGCTGCGCAAAAGAAGAGGGCGACTACTTCGGTAGCCGCCCTTTTTTATTGCCTGCTCTTTATGAACGAAAAGCCACGATCAGTGCGCTTTGCCCTGTTCGATGCCGGTGCCGGTCTGCGAGCGGATAAACTGTGCACGGAAGCGTGAACGTTCTTCTGCGCCCTGCTGCGAATGGTCGGTAATCGAGAAGAGCCAGATGCCCACGAAGGCCACCGCCATGGAGAACAGCGCCGGATACTCATAGGGGAAAATCGCCTTCGCGTTGCCCAGCACCTGTACCCACACCGTCGGGCCGAGGATCATCAGGATAACGGCGGTCAGCAGACCGAGCCAGCCGCCCACCATCGCGCCACGCGTCGTGAGTTTTGACCAGTACATCGACAGCAGGATGATCGGGAAGTTACAGCTGGCCGCAATCGAGAAGGCCAGCCCGACCATAAAGGCGATGTTCTGTTTCTCAAACAGAATACCCAGCGCAATCGCCACCACGCCCAGCGCCAGCACGGTAATTTTTGAAACCCGCAGCTCATCTTTCTCGCTCGCCTGACCTTTACGATACACGCTGGCATAGAGGTCGTGAGACACCGCCGATGCACCCGCCAGGGTTAAGCCTGCGACAACGGCCAGAATCGTGGCGAAGGCAACCGCAGAGATAAAGCCCAGGAAGGTGCTGCCGCCCACGGCGTTCGCCAGATGCACCGCCGCCATATTGGTGCCGCCAATCAGCGCGCCGCTGGCATCTTTAAAGGCCGGATTAGCGCCCACCAGCAGGATGGCACCGAAGCCGATAATAAAGGTCAGGAAGTAGAAGTAACCCATAAAGCCGGTGGCCCAGAAGACGCTTTTACGTGCCTCTTTAGCATCCGCTACGGTAAAGAAGCGCATCAGGATATGCGGCAATCCGGCCGTACCAAACATCAGCCCCAGCCCCAGAGACAGCGCCGAGATAGGATCTTTAACCAGTCCGCCAGGCTGCATAATCGCGATGCCTTTTGGATGGACCGCCATCGCTTCGGTGAACAGCGTATTAAAACTGAAACCGGTCGCCTTCATTACCATGACCGCCATGAAGGTGGCGCCAAACAGCAGCAGCACGGCTTTGATGATCTGCACCCAGGTGGTGGCCAGCATGCCGCCAAACAGCACATACATCACCATCAGAATGCCGACCAGGACTACCGCAACATGGTAGTTAAGGCCAAACAGCAGCTGGATCAGTTTACCGGCCCCGACCATCTGCGCGATCAGGTAGAGCGCCACGACCACCAGCGAGCCGCAGGCTGACAGCGTGCGGATCGGCATCTGCTTCAGACGATATGAGGCGACATCGGCAAACGTGTAGCGACCCAGGTTGCGCAGTCTCTCAGCGATTAAAAACAGAATCATCGGCCAGCCGACCAGGAAGCCGAGCGAGTAGATCAGCCCGTCATAACCAGAGGTGTAAACCAGCGCCGAAATGCCCAGGAACGAGGCGGCCGACATGAAGTCACCCGCCATCGCCAGGCCATTCTGGAAGCCAGTGATATTGCCGCCCGCGGTGTAGTAGTCATTACGTGATCGGGTGCGCTTTGAGGCCCAGTAAGTAATTCCCAGCGTGGCCCCGACGAAAATCGTAAACATGATAATCGCCTGGTAGTTGGTCGCCTGGCGCTGCACGGCACCGGTTATCGCATCGGCAGCCAGCGCTGAAAACGGCAGCATTAAGGCCAGCAGCCATAAGGTGAGACGAGTCATGATTTCACCTCGCTGAGGATCGCTTTCGTTAAACGGTCAAACTCACCGTTGGCACGCCAGACATAGACGCCGGTCAGCACAAACGACATCACAATCAGCCCGACCCCAATCGGGATACCGCGCGTGACGTTGGTGCCGGCATGCAGCGGGGTACCGAGCCAGCCGGGTGCAAACGCGATCAGCAGGATAAAGCCGACATAGAGCACCAGCATGATCAGCGACAGCAGCGTCGCGAACGCCTGGCGCTTACGGACTAATTCATGAAAAAGGGGATTACGCTCAATCTGTTGATTGATGGCATCCTGATTCGAAAGGGCGTCATTCATCACATTTTCTCCAGAGGGCTTGCAGGCGAGAACCTCGCGACAGGGCGCGGATTCAGCTGGTTATAATATTTGTGACTACCGAAACAGACTGCGTAGGGCGGGTGTGGCGGGAAGCGATCTTCCCGCCGGACAGCGTGCGCTTAAGGCATCTTGATCGACTGTTTCTCCTCAAGCAGTTTTTCTACTACGCCAGGATCGGCGAGCGTAGAAGTATCACCAAGATTACTGGTATCCCCGGTGGCAATTTTGCGCAGAATACGCCGCATGATTTTGCCGGAGCGGGTTTTCGGCAGTGAGTCGGTCCAGTGCAGTACATCCGGTGTGGCTATCGGGCCAATCTCTTTACGGACCCACTGGCGCACTTCGGTGTACAACTCCGGCGACGGCTCTTCGCCATGATTCAGCGTGATATAGGCATAAATCGCCTGGCCTTTGATGCTGTGCGGAATCCCCACTACCGCCGCTTCGGCAATTTTAGGGTGCGAGACCAGCGCCGATTCAATTTCGGCGGTGCCGAGTCGGTGACCGGAAACATTGAGTACGTCATCGACGCGTCCGGTGATCCAGTAGTAGCCATCTTCATCACGACGGGCACCATCACCACTGAAGTAGACATTTTTAAAGGTAGAGAAGTAGGTCTGCTCGAAACGGTCGTGATCGCCATAGAGGGTACGTGCCTGACCCGGCCACGACTCGGTGATCACCAGATTGCCTTCACAGGCGCCTTCCTGGGGCTGACCTTCGTTATCCACCAGCGCGGGCTGCACGCCAAAGAACGGTCGGGTGGCGGAACCCGCTTTCAGTTCGGTCGCACCCGGCAGCGGCGTGATCATGAAGCCGCCGGTTTCGGTCTGCCACCAGGTATCAACAATCGGGCAGCGGCTGTTGCCGATTTTCTTGTAGTACCACTCCCAGGCTTCCGGGTTAATTGGCTCACCGACCGATCCCATAATGCGCAGGCTGCTGCGGTCGGTGCCGGCAATCGCCTTATCACCTTCCGCCATCAGCGCACGGATGGCAGTGGGCGCGGTGTAGAGCAGCGTGACTTTATGTTTATCGACCACTTCCGCCATACGGCTCGGCGTTGGCCAGTTTGGCACCCCTTCAAACATCAGTGTGGTGGCGCCACAGGCCAGCGGGCCATAAACCAGATAGCTGTGGCCCGTCACCCAGCCAACATCGGCGGTGCACCAGTAGATATCATCCTGATGGTAATCAAAGACGAACTTAAAGGTGGTCGCGGCATAGACCAGATACCCGCCGGTGGAGTGCAACACGCCTTTGGGTTTGCCGGTTGAACCGGAGGTATAAAGGATAAACAGCGGATCTTCCGCGCCGACTTCTGCGGCAGCGTGGTTGGTGCTCGCGTTCAGCATCAGGTCGTGCCACCACTGATCGCGGCCTTCAACCCAGCCCACATCTTTACCGGTGCGCTGGAACACCACCACGTTTTTCACGCTGGTGACATTAGGATTTTTTAACGCGTCATCGACATTTTTCTTCAGCGGAATGCTGCGACCGGCGCGGATCCCTTCATCGGCCGTGATTACCAGCGAGGCGCTGGAATCGACGATGCGGCCCGCGACCGCCTCCGGTGAGAAACCGCCAAAGATCACCGAGTGAACGGCACCGATACGCGCACAGGCCAGCATCGCTACTGCGGCTTCCGGCACCATCGGCATATAGATCGCCACCACGTCGCCTTTTTTCACTTCCAGCAGTTCCAGCACGTTAGCGAAGCGACAGACTTCTGCATGCAGCTGGCGGAAAGTCAGGGTTTTGCTTTCGCTGGCGTCGTCGCCTTCCCAGATAATCGCCGGGTGATCGCCGCGCGTGGCTAAATGACGGTCAAGGCAGTTTGCCGCCAGGTTGAGCGTGCCATCTTCGTACCAGCGAATGTTAATGTTACCTGGTGCAAACGAGCAGTTTTTCACTTTGCTGTAAGGCTTGATCCAGTCAAGGATTTTGCCCTGTTCGCCCCAGAAACTGTCTGGATCGTCGACAGATTGCTGATACATCGCCTGATACTGTTCTGCAGTAATCAGGGTGTTTGCTGCAATATTCTCTGGAACGGGATGTTTGTGTATTTGGCTCATGGCGGATCTCCTTGAAGATGTTAATGATATGTCAATCAATGGTTAATTAAAGCCTGCGCCAGAGCTTTGTTTCTTTTTTGCGCCACAGATCACGTGATACACATCCCCCAAGAAGCGTTAAGCCATTCTGATCTATCAGGTTAACGCTCTGGCGGCGCTGGAGAAGTCAGGCATCGCTTTTACGCTTTTATCCTGAATAAAAAGCGAGCAAACGCGCCGGATCAGTTTTTAATCGTTTCTGCATAGCTATGCGTAAATTCATCGAAGTAATACTTTTCATAACAGCAGGTTAGGGTTTTTCAGCTCCAGCAGCACTTTATGCTGCTTAGATGGTGAACTTTTAATCGGATCCGCCAGGGGTTGCATTTACCACAGTGAAAATGGTACTTATCTCGCCCCTGTTCTGCAGGTATCAACTCAGACCGCGTCTGAAAATGGGTATGGGAATCATCAGATTTTCATACGAGGCGCTGTTTCAAGACACCCTCTAATTTACCGGGCTTTTTGCTCACTCCCTGTGTGTATTGTCTTCTGCACCTTCGCAGTAGAGAGAAACGGGTTTTGACTGAGGAAATTACACGTTATGAAAGGTTTTAAAATCAGCCTGGCCTGGCAGATTCTGACAGCCCTGGTGCTTGGCATCGTTGTGGGTGCTGTGTTGCATAATCAGCCAGACAATCGTGAATGGTTAGTCACCAACATTCTCAGCCCGGCAGGCGATATCTTTATTCATCTTATCAAGATGATTGTGGTACCGATTGTGATTTCATCCCTGATTGTCGGCATCGCTGGCGTGGGTGATGCAAAGAAGCTGGGACGCATCGGCGTCAAAACGATTCTCTACTTTGAAGTGATCACCACCATTGCCATTGTGGTCGGTATTACGCTGGCCAACGTATTTCAACCCGGCACCGGCATTGATATGTCAACGCTGGCAACGGTGGACATCTCTAAATATGAAGCGACAACGGCAGAGGTACAGGGCGGTCCGCACAGCCTGGTGACCACCATTCTGTCGCTGATCCCGCAGAATATTTTCGCCTCAATGGCGAAGGGCGACATGCTGCCGATTATCTTTTTCTCGGTGCTGTTTGGTTTAGGCCTGTCGTCACTGCCGTCAGAACAGCGCGATCCGCTGGTGAACCTGTTCCGTGGCATTTCTGAAGCGATGTTTAAAGTGACGCACATGA
This sequence comes from Pantoea sp. RG18, assembly GCF_025910075.1. Lineage (NCBI taxonomy): Bacteria > Pseudomonadati > Pseudomonadota > Gammaproteobacteria > Enterobacterales > Erwiniaceae > Pantoea > Pantoea sp. RG18. The sequence continues at coordinate 393,211 of NZ_JAPCIL010000009.1, read as the reverse complement.
TCATGCGCTATGCCCCGGTGGGTGTGTTTGCGCTGATTGCAGTGACGATTGCTAACTTCGGCTTTGCCTCGCTCTGGCCGCTGGCTAAGCTGGTGTTGCTGGTTTACGCGGCAATTCTGTTCTTCGCCTTTGTGGTGCTGGGCGGAGTGGCGCGCTTCTGTAAGCTGCGGATTACCACGCTGATGCGTATCCTGAAGGATGAGCTGATTCTCTCTTACTCCACTTCCAGTTCGGAAACGGTGCTGCCGCGTATCATGGAGAAGATGGAAGCCTACGGCGCGCCGAAAGCGATCACCAGCTTCGTGGTGCCGACCGGTTACTCGTTTAATCTGGATGGTTCAACGCTTTATCAGAGTATTGCGGCGATCTTTATTGCGCAGCTGTACGGCATTGACCTGTCGCTGACCGACGAGATTGTGCTGGTAATAACGCTGATGGTGACCTCGAAAGGTATCGCTGGCGTGCCAGGCGTCTCCTTCGTGGTGCTGCTGGCCACACTGGGCAGCGTCGGCATTCCTCTGGAAGGTCTGGCGTTTATCGCCGGTGTTGACCGCATCATGGATATGGCGCGTACCGCGCTGAACGTGGTTGGTAATGCGCTGGCGGTGCTGGTGATTGCCCGCTGGGAAAACCAGTTCGACGTCGAAAAGGCGAAAGAGTATGAGCTGGAGCTGCGGACACAGACCGCAAGCTGAACACGGCATTAACGTAAAAATGGGCTCAACGAAAGTTGGGCCTTTTTTTGTTTTAAGGGGCGTAACCCGGCCAGCCAGGATATGAACGACAGCTCCTGTGCCTTATAAACGCCGATATATCTGCACAAACACGCCTTTTTGAGAATGAATGTTTCCGACTGTGACTTTATCGGTGGTCGCTCGACTTTCCCAGCACTCGGCTTCAACATCACAAGATGTCTGGAGCTCATACCCCTCTGATTTTAAGTAATTCCTGATACTATGAGTTTCAGTAACACCATAAAATTTTACGGTAAAGACGTTAGCTTCGGTGCCTGTTATTCTCCCGAATTCAAATTTATAATCGTCTGATATTCTGGGTATTTTTTTCAACAATTCAGGCGTGTAATATTCATACGACCGCTTATCTTGCTCGGTATAATATGCGCTGCTGGCAAACTCCATTCTCACATATGGCCAGCCAGCCACTATCGCAAGAGCAGCGATGACAACCGTACCAATTAGAATGACGATAGCTTTCCTCATAATCCCATCCTGGCGTTGTTGGTACCAAATATGACAAATGTCCCGTCATGCTGCGGCAGGATAACGTTCCCGGAAAGAAAATCATTATAGGGGACCACCGTCCGCATGAACTGCGGCAACAAAGCTTTACGGGGACGTAAGTGCGGGAATCTTTCTGGGTCGGGAAATAGCAGAGGCTGAAAAGTCTCATTTTTCCAGTTGCCAGTTTTACCGTAATAGTCCCAGCGTTTAAGGGCTTCTTCTTTACTTACCGGACGGAGCATCTTGAAGGGGTTTTGAACCGACACCACGCGGTAAAAACCCAACAGATCTGAAACCAAGTCTTCACCACTAAAACCGCTGTCAGTCACCAGATTATTGGGAAACGAACCCTGAAATGCCTCAAACTTGCGAGCCATATTCATCATCATCGCCAGGGCAATGCTTTTCTGCTCCCAGTAAGGTCGCCCACGCCGGATTCGCCAGGTCATTACCTTACCCGATCGGAGTAATCGAAAGGGTGATGTCATGCCCTGTGAATATCTGACATCATAAAATTCTTTACCCAATGATTCACCCTGCGTCATTGATCTAAAAAGCTCTCGAATGTCTGTCCCCTGGGCGTGTCCCAAATCCACCCAGCCAAGCACTTCCGTGTAAACTATCCCGAATCTGGCTGTGCTGGCATCTCTACCATCAATAATGTCCTTTCGTTTACTCATCCTGAATATTCCTGTTTCGTCCTGTGTAAAGTCACTATGTCCTTATTTCTCATAACATCTCAGCGAAGTACCAACTCAGGTAGCCTCAGACTGTTCACTTAAAGTCATCTGCTCCTCTGGTTTTCTCTCTTTTGTTTTAGAAAGGCACATTCACTCCGCGACTACATTACAACGCTTTAAACATGTCCAAAATGATCCAACCACTGCACTCTTTACCGCAGCTACAAAAATTCCAATAGAAGAAAAGGTTCACCTGAAGAGTAAAGCGTCCCACGGCAGGGACAAAGACGCCGGGAGCGTTTTTGAACAACACAGAGCGTTGGCCCGGCAACGGGCGCACCTCATGGATGAGGTGCATAATCGCGTGGGCCGAGCGTCATGGATGACGAATGCGTCTTTACGATCAGGTGAACCTATTCTGACCTGCGCCAGTCTCCCAGCGATTCCTCTCACATGCACCGCACCCAAGCCGGAATGCGGAGCGATTAAGCTCCCAATGTCCAACATCACTCACTCAACCTGATCCTCCGCAACATGACTCACCCCACATCCATCGAAAAAAGATCTCACCCAATGAATTAATCATTCGTTATGATAGTTAGTAATTTGAATAATTTATTCCTTTGCGGAGCCCGCCATGAAACTCGACCTCAGCCAGATGATCACCGAAGGCCGCAACCCGGCCAGCCAGAATATTGACGAACTCTCCACCGAAGCGATGCTTCGCGTCATCAATGATGAAGATAAAAAGGTGGCGCTGGCGGTTGAGGCCATCGTGCCGCAGATTGCCGCCGCCGTTGACGCCATCTGCGCCGCATTCCAGGCCGGTGGACGACTGATCTATTGCGGCGCAGGCACCTCCGGTCGACTTGGCATACTGGATGCCAGCGAGTGCCCACCTACCTTTGGCACACCCCGCGAGCAGGTGGTCGGCCTGATTGCAGGAGGCCATACCGCCATACTCCAGGCGGTAGAAAACGCGGAAGACAACCGGGAGCAGGGCGCGCAGGATCTGAAAGATATCCACTTTAGCCGCCACGATGTGCTGGTTGGCATCGCCGCCAGCGGTCGGACACCCTACGTACTGGGCGCGCTGGCATACGCGAACGAACTTGGCGCGACTACTGTATCGCTCACTTGTAATCCAGGCAGCGCCATGTCGCAGGTTGCCGCGATTGCGCTCACGCCGGTGGTCGGCCCCGAAGTGGTCACCGGGTCTTCTCGTATGAAAGCGGGCACGGCACAAAAACTGGTGCTCAACATGCTCACTACCGGGTCGATGATCCGCAGCGGAAAAGTGTACGGCAACCTGATGGTCGATGTGGAAGCCACCAATCAGAAACTGGTGCAGCGTCAGGTTAACATCGTCATGCAGGCCACTGACTGTGATGAGGCGACGGCCAGCGCCGCGCTCACCGCCTGTGGCGGACACTGCAAAACCGCCATTCTGATGGTGCTGGCTGACCTGGCTGCCGATGAGGCGAAAGCGCTGCTCAGTCAGCATCAGGGCTTTATCCGTCAGGCTTTACAGGCAGCGGGAGCACGCTAATGGCCAGAATCACCGAGGCACTGTTGCGCGACATCCTGCAGGCGGTCGGTGGCGCGCAAAATATCGCGGCCTGTGGTCACTGCATGACGCGGCTCCGCCTGACGCTCAATCAGCCGGGAGAGAGTGATCTGGCACGGTTAAAAAGCCTGCCGGGTGTCTTAGGCGTTATCGACAGCGAGGCACAGTTGCAGATTGTGCTGGGGCCTGGCAAGGCGCAAACCGCCGCCGAGGGGATGCAGAACCTGCTGGCTCAGGGTGATACCGCGCTGGCACCGCAGGGCGAAACAGCGGAACTAAGCCTGCTGGCGGCGCAGCAGAAGCAGCAGCTAAAGGCGAAACAGACCAGCGGCGTGCATCAGTTCCTGTCGCGTTTCGCCACCATCTTCACTCCGCTGATTCCGGGCTTTATCGGCGCGGGGCTGCTGCTGGGATTTGCCACGCTGATTGAACAGAGTCTCCACCTCAACGCACCCGGTGACCACGCGCCCTGGCTGCTGCATACCGTGGCGTACATGAAAGTCTTCGGTAAAGGGCTGTTCACCTTTCTCAGCATCCTGATTGGCTATAACGCGCAGAAAGCGTTTGGCGGCAGCGGCGTCAATGGCGCAATCATCGCCTCGCTGTTTGTGCTCGGCTATGTGCCCACGGCTACCACCGGCTACTACAGCGGCATGGAAAACTTCTTTGGCCTGGCGATCGACCCGCGCGGCAACATTATTGGCGTGCTGATGGCGGCGATTATCGGGGCGTGGATTGAAAAACAGCTGCGCAAAATCATTCCCGACAATCTCGATATGATCCTCACCTCGCTGTTTACGCTGGTGATCACCGGCGCCATCACCTATCTGTTGATCATGCCGCTGGGCGGCGAACTGTTTAAAGGGATGTCGTGGCTGTTTATCCATCTCAATAACAATCCCTTTGGCTGTGCGCTGCTGGCCGGGCTGTTCCTGATCGCGGTGATGTTCGGCATCCATCAGGGCTTTATTCCGGTTTACTTTGCGCTGATGGAAACCCAGGGGTTTAACTCGCTCTTCCCGATTCTGGCGATGGCGGGAGCAGGCCAGGTCGGCGCATCACTGGCGTTGTGGTGCAAAGCAGAAAAAGGGGCGCTGCTGCGGGCGCAGATCAAAGGCGCTATCGTGCCGGGGCTGCTTGGCGTCGGTGAACCGCTGATCTACGGCGTCACTTTGCCGCGCCTCAAGCCCTTTATCACCGCCTGCGGCGGTGGTGCGCTGGGCGGGTTCTTTATCGGGCTGGTGGCGTGGCTGGGTTTGCCGGTCGGGATGAACACGGTATTCGGACCCTCCGGCCTGGTCACGCTGCCACTGATGACCTCCAGCCAGGGGATCTTCGCTGGCATGGCGGTCTATCTGGCCGGGCTGATGGTGGCCTGGATCGGCGGATTCCTGCTCACCTGGTGGTTTGGCACCCGTAATGTCGACCTCAGCTGACCCGCTGCCGGAATTCTCCAGTCCGGCTAACGGATGGATAATCAACCAAAAATGTGAAAGCCGCTACAAAGCGGCTTTATTATTGCCACTAATTTAACTTAAACGCTAAAGAGTAGGCAGAAGCATGCCGAAAACATAAAAAAAGGTAATCGTTATCTCTCAGCCCACAGTTTTCATGCCGACACTCAGACCGTCGCGTGCAGGACGTCGGGTCTCCAAGGACTTTTGATGCGTAACAACCAGCCTGTCTCTCAGCGTGAATATCTGTTCGACGATAATGCGACACTGATGTCGACCACCGATCTTAACAGCCACATCACCTACGCTAACGACGCGTTTATTGAGGCGAGCGGCTTCACCGCCGACGAGATTAACGGCCAGCCGCATAACATGGTACGTCACCCCGATATGCCATCAGAAGCGTTTGCCGACATGTGGGCGACGCTGAAACAGGGTGAACCCTGGACGGCACTGGTCAAGAACCGCCGTAAAAATGGCGATCACTACTGGGTGCGGGCCAACGCCATTCCGGTAGTACGCGACGGTAAAGTGCAGGGCTACATGTCGGTGCGCACCAAACCCACGGCAGAGGAAGTGCGTCAGACTGAGGTGCTCTATCAGGATTTTCGTGAAGGCCGCGCCAGAGGGCGACGTTTTCACAAAGGCCTGCTGGTTCGCAGCGGCTGGCGTCGTCCCGCCTCAATCCTGAAGACGCTGCCCCTTCGCTGGCGGATCCGCACAACGCTACTGACGTTACTGCCCCTCTCGGTGGCAGGCGTCTGGGCGCTGGGCATGACGCCCGCGGCACTGGCAGGCTTTACCGCGGGAATGGCTGCGCTGCTTCTGCTCTGCAGCCTGTGGCTGGAGCAGCAGATTTCACGCCCTATTGAGCGGATGTGCAAACAGGCGCTGAGCGTGGCAACCGGTGCCAGCCATAAAGTGGAGCAGATGGACCGCGTTGATGAGGTGGGTGTGACGCTGCGCGCCATCGGTCAGCTCGGATTGATGTTCCGCTGGCTGGTGGATGATGTCAGCGGCCAGGCGATCAACGTGCTGAGCGCCAGCGACGCCATCGCCCGCAGCAACAACGAACTCAGCCGCCGTACCGAACAGGCGGCTGCCAACGTGCAGCAGACTGCGGCCACCATGAACGAAATGACCGCCACGGTGAAGAGCAACACTGAAACTGCGCATGAGGCGAATACCCTCTCAGCCGGCACCAGCCACGCTGCCAGCAAAGGCGGCGAGGTGATGACCGAAATGATGGGCATGATGGGCGAAATTGCTGACAGTTCAAAGCGGATTGCCAATATTACCAGCGTTATCGACGGGATTGCGTTCCAGACCAATATTCTGGCACTGAACGCCGCCGTGGAAGCGGCGCGGGCCGGTGAGCAGGGCAAAGGCTTTGCGGTGGTCGCCGGAGAAGTGCGCAGCCTGGCGCAGCGCAGCGCCAAAGCCGCGAGCGAAATCAAAATGCTGGTTGAAACCAGCGCCAGCCGGGTCAACTCGGGCAATGAGCACGCCAGCGCGGCAGGCCGCACGATGCAGGATATCGTGTCGCAGGTGCAGAATGTCACCGCACTGATCGCCCAGATCAGCGCCGCCACGGCCGAACAGGCGACCGCGCTCAGCGAAGTCAGTTCAGCGGTGGAAGATCTTGATGATATCACCCACCAGAATGCCGCCCGCGTGACAGAAAGCGCCGAGGCTTCAGGTCGAATGACCCATCAGGCTAACCGTCTGGTCGAAGCGATCAGCGTCTTTCGTTAAGAGAAGAGATTCAGCGGCCCGGTTAAGAGGCCAGCGCCTGCGTGCCGTCGCGTCCGGCACGCAGTGCGCCTGGTGACTGACCGACAATCCGTTTAAAGGCGCGACTGAATGCCGCAATCGAGCCGTAGCCGAGATGATAAGCTACGGCTTCCACCGCTTCACCGTTGTTCACAATCCGCTGCACCGCCAGCCGCATCCGCAACTCCGTCAGATAGCGCAGCGGCGTCATGCCGGTGGCATTGAGAAACCGTCCGGCAAACACTGAGCGCGAACAGCCTGCCACGCTGGCCAGCCGCGCCACCGTCCAGTTTTCGCCTGGCTCCCGATGCATCGCAGCAATCGCCTGACTCAGACGTGGATCGCGCATCGCCTGCACCAGCCCACTGCGCTCGCCGCAGCCGTTCTCTACCCAGCCGCGCACAATCAGCGCGGCAACCACATCTGCCAGACGCGACAGAATCCCGGCGAATCCCGCCTGGCGGGTGCGAGACTCCCGTTCCATCGCCGCCAGAATCGGCTGAATCTCCGGGTATTGCGACAGCAGAGTACTCACCAGCATCACATCGGGCATGGTGTTGATCAGCGGCTGCATGCCGCCGAGCTCAAACGCCATGCAGGCGCTGAACAGCAGCACACTGTGCTCGTCATCACAGGCATCTTCCGGGGCTGCAATGGCGCAGACGCTGTCGCAGAGCGGCTTGCTCGCCATGTTCTTAATACACTGGCAGCTCGCCTCCTCACTGGAGATCAGGCTGTGGGGTTTGCCGTGCGGCACCAGCAGCGCATCGCCGCTGTTGAGCTGAAAAACCTCGCCGGAGGCGCTGCGCACCATCAGTGAGCCGCGTCCGACAAAGTGGAACTGCGCCCGGCCCGGCGCGTGCTCATAACGCAGCCCGAACGGCGCGCTCACTGCGATACGCTGATAGTTCACGCCATAGAGGCGCATCCCCATCAGCAGCTCACTGGTCAGATCTCCATAGTGGCTCATGTGATTCCAGACGAATTATCAAAAATGAAGGTGTAAGCATCATAGATCGTCCTGACGCGTCGCTCTATGCTCACACTCACTTTTTTTATCTTCCGGAGAAGCAGCATGAGTCTGACAACCGAAGTGGCTGATGAGGTTTCCTCGCCGACCCGTCCCGCGTGGGGCGCGGTATTTGCTATGGCATTTGGGGTGTTCAGCCTCATCACCGCCGAATTTTTACCCGTGAGTCTGCTGACGCCGATGGCCCACAGCCTCGGCGTATCAGAAGGGCAGGCGGGACAGACCGTCACCATCACCGCGCTGGTGGCGCTGTTTACCAGTCTGGTCACCGGCAGCGTCACGCGGCGCATCGACCGCCGCATCGTCATGCTGGTGTTTTCGCTGTTGCTGATCGCGTCGGCACTGATGGTGGCGTTTGCGGCTGACCTGACGGTGATCCTGCTGGCGCGGGTGCTGCTGGGTATGGCCATTGGCGGCTTCTGGACACTCTCAACCGCCATCACCATGCGCCTGGTTCCCACCGATCAGGTGCCGCGTGCGCTCTCTATCGTCTTCAGCGGTATCTCGCTGGCGACGATTATCGCTACGCCACTGGGCAGCTATCTCGGCGGACTGGTGGGCTGGCGCAACATCTTTATGCTGACTGCCGGACTGGGTGCGGTGGCGCTGCTGTGGCAGTTCTTTACCCTGCCCGCCATGCCGGCAGAGAACAAAGCCCGCAACGGCGGGGTGCTGGCGCTGCTGCGTATTGGTGTGATGCGCTGGGGAATGCTGGCGGTAATCATGATGTTTACCGGTCACTTCGCCTTCTTTACCTATCTGCGTCCATTTCTGGAAAGCGTTGCGCAGCTCAACCTCAATCAGCTGTCGCTGGTGCTGCTGGCCTTTGGTGTGGCGAACTTCTTTGGCACCTCGCTGGCCGGTTTCCTGGTCACCCGCAGCGTATCACTGACCCTGAGTGGCATGGCGCTGTTGATGAGTGTCACCGCGCTGCTGCTGGTGAGCTTTGGCGATGTCAGCTGGATGGTAGGTGCAGGCGTGGCGATCTGGGGGATGGCGTTTGGTTCGATGCCAACCGGCTGGTCAACCTGGATTTCGCGCGCGGTGCCGGATGATGCGGAGTCAGGCGGCGGTTTACTGGTTGCCACCATCCAGCTGGCGATTACTGTCGGCGCGGCGGCGGGCGGCTGGATGTTTGACCTGCGCGGCGCAGGCGGTGTGTTCGTTGCCAGCGGAGTGCTGATGCTGCTGGCCGCGCTGACCATCTTCACCCGGGTACGACATCACGGTTAAATCCTCAAGGGCAGCAATATATGCTGCCTTTTTTTATGGGGGTAGATTATTAACCTTTTGAGTGATAACTGTGCGAAATGTGCTTTTTATCATCAATTTTACTGAACGAGTTAAGCAAAACCCTCCGCTTTTTACTGATCAACTTCCGGACTAATATATCTATCAACAAGGCAGCACGCCTTACCTGATAAAAATTAACCGAGGAATTGACCATGAAATCTATCAAAACTTTTGCAGCTGTTATCGCGCTTTCTGTTCTGCCATTTGCCAGCTTCGCACAATCTGTGACCGCCATCGACTCTACGCTGGATGGTGCTGAAGCGAAAATCGCTGCGCAGGCTCAGGAAGCTGGTGCTTCATATAAAATCACTGAAGCTTACACTAACAACGGCGTTCACATGACCGCTGAGCTGCTGAAATAAGTTAAGTTTTACCCTCTTGTGCTGACAGGACGCCTTTGGGCGTCCTGGCGGCGTTTATCCGCTAATAATCCTGTCCCTTTCCCCCCGAAATAATTATTATTCTCAAAAACAATTCTGCATCTGACTGCTGGTCAGCTGTTTCTGGTTGCAATGTCGGGCTTTCTTTTCACTGCGTCTGCAGTGGATTAACTATGGAGAAGTTATGAAAGCGATTACCAATACGTGCCGGACCCTGCGTCCGCTGTTACTGGCTACGGCCCTGTTCTCTGCCTCAGGATGGCTGGCGGTGCAGGCTGAAGATCTCAATCAGGCCGTGGGTAAAGGCGTCTATGAACTGGCAGTCAGCCCGAAAGATAACGCGCTGTTCGTGGCGACAGCGCAGAACAGCAGCGGTGACGGCGGCACAGTTTTCCGTCTCGACCCGGCTACGCTGGCGGTACAGCAGTCGATCAACACGGAGCTGAAATCGTTCGGCGCGGCGATCAACCCGCAAACCAACGTGCTCTACATCGGCAACACCGTAAACGGCTCGGTTACGGCCATTGACGCCAGCAGCGGCAAAGTGCTCAACACGCTGGTGCTGGATAGCCGTAAGCGCAGTGAGACCGTGCGCCCATTGCAGCCGCGTCAGGTGGCGGTTGATGCTAAAACTAACCGGGTTTATATCACCGGCCTGGGACCGCAAAGCGTGGTCTGGGTGGTGGATGGCAGCACGCTGAAACTTGTCAGTACCATCCCGAATACCGGTAAAATGGGCACCGGCCTGGCGGTAGATTCAGACGCGCAAAAGGTCTACGTCACCAACGGTGATGGTGAACTGGTGACGATCAATGCGCGCACCAATGCCATTGAGAAAAAGCAGAAGATTGACGGAGATAAAGAGCACTTCTTCCTGAACATCGCTCTGGATACGCGCGGTCAGCGCGCCTTCCTGACAGATTCAAAGCAGGCGCAGGTGCTGGTGGTTGATCTGCGTAATCAGCAGGTGATTCAGCGGATTGATGTGCCGGAATCGCTGGCGGTGCTGTTTAATGGTGATCGCGATGAGCTTTATGTTACTCATCGCAAAGCGGGTGAAGTCAGCATCATCGACGCCAGCAGCTATAAGGTGAAGCGCACGGTGAAAACCCCGGCATTGCCTAACAGTCTGGCACTCTCGGCAGACGGCAAGGTGCTTTATGTCAGCGTGAAGCAGCCTGGCTCGCGTAAGGCGCCGCCAAAAAATCCTGACAGCGTGATGCGTATTGCACTGTAAGGCGTGACGTCCCGGGCACTGCTGTGTTGAAGCTGTTTTACATCCGGTCTTTGTAAACGAGAAAGCCACTCTGACGAGTGGCTTTTTTTATTTTCAAAGCCGTTTTGTAGTCTGGGATATCCTTTTGCCCTGGCGGCCCGCGAGACACTTGCCTTTATAGCGAACAGGCTATAGCATCATTTATAGCTTATTCGCTATAAGGATGTTGCGATGTGGGATGTGGATACAACCAAAAGATTTGATGAGTGGTTTAAGGCTCAGAGTGAGGAACTGAAGGAGGATATGCTCGCCGCGATAGTTATCCTGTCTGAGTATGGGCCGCATTTAGCGAGGCCGTTTGCTGATACCGTAGACGGCTCTGATTTTCCGAATATGAAAGAATTAAGAGTGCAGCATCAAGGCAAACCGATACGGGCCTTCTTTGCTTTTGATCCTTCTCGCCGCGGCATTGTGTTGTGTGCAGGCGATAAAACCGGGGTTAAGGAAAAGAAATTCTATAAAGACATGATCAAATTGGCAGATGCTGAATTCCGCAAATATTTGAATGGAGGGGATAATGGCTAATTTAAAAGAGCTGATGGCAAATCAAAGTCCGGAGAGTCGCGAACGCATTGCCAAAAAAGTCGATGCAATGCGGCAGGTTATCGCGCTACACATGTTGCGCGAAGAACTTAACCTGTCACAGACAGAGATGGCGTACGCAATGGGTGTGAAACAGCCAACTATCGCCAGAATGGAACAGGCTGATAATGATCCCCGCCTTTCTACGCTGAAGCGTTACGTTACGGCTCTGGGAGGCGAGATAAGTATCGATGTCAAATTGCCGACAGGCAAAAGAATAGCTTTTGATTTGTGATTAGAAGAGAGAAGCCACATTATCGTGGCTTCTCTCTTTCCAACCCGTTACACCTCTTCCGACGCTTCGCGCATCATCTCATCGTGCGGAACATCATCCAGAATCTGCTCAAAGCTGCGCAGACGCTTGTAAATCGACATCAGTTCAACCAGCGTTGACCACGAGGTGATCAGATACTGGAAAGAACCGCGAACCTGATCGAACACGTTGCTAATTTGATTGAGCAGACCCAGTGTTATCGTTCCTGCGGCGATTGATGGGAACAACATGACCAGGCCAAAGAGATTATCTATCTGTAAATAGAACATTCTGGCGATATTGAAGTACAGATAATGAAAATAGAGACGAAAGTAATTCAGTCTGACGTTGTCAAAAAGCACTCTTACCGTCGGCGGTGTAGCGCGGTCAGCATTGTCTTCGCCGTAAACCAGTTCTTTACGATAAGCTGCTTCTACTCGCTGGTTACGAAACTCCAGGCCTGGTAATTTTAATCCGACTACTGCTAACAGTCCTGTTCCCAGTACAGACCAGACAACGGCGGCAATGACCAATGCATAAGGTATGGCGCCAAGAATCGGTACGCTTTTTACATGGTGTGACAGCTGAACCAGTACTGGCAAAAAAGCGATGAGCGTCATGATAGCCTGTATGAAACTGACTCCCCATCCCTCCAGTGTGAGAGCAAAGCGCATCGTATCTTCCTGCACACGCTGCGCTGCGCCTTCAATATGACGTAATCGCTGCCAGTGGTGCATATAATAATTATTCATCGCGGTACGCCAGCGGAATACCCAGTGGCTAATAAAAAAGGCATTTATTACGCCAATAGTCACAGCAACCATAACAATGCCTGCTACGCCCACAATTTCAGAATAGAGCTGGCTAATTGATACAGAACCGGCTTTTGTTATTGCCTTTTGTATCAAGTCGTAAAAGGGTTGATACCAGGCGTTAATTGCTACGCCGACCTGAACCCCAAACCAGGTAACAAAAATAATTAGCGCAGAGCCCCACACTGACCAACGCTGCCAGGGGTGGTTATCAATCACTCGCCAGGCAAGTGCGAACAGGGCAACCATTATCCAGTAATAGGCATAAAACCATAACTCACCTGGTGCAATGAAGCGCATCACTGTCGTGGGCAAAGGCTGCTTTATCGCAGCCTGAAAAGCAGGCCAAAAATGAGCAGGTAAATTGCTGGCAAAGCCGAACCAGGCAAAAATCGCTACTAAGCTCCAGACAGCCGCAGAGCTGAAAAACAGCGCTGGCCGCGGAAAAAAAGACTTAAACATAGGCACTCCGCTGTTGTGTGTTGCCTGTTATAACGTTTTTGACGGGTCGCTGTCTGTAGTCTGTTGTTTCTGCTAATGACAGGAGGGGGATAGATGTTAATGAAATTGTGCGGTTTTGTTTCCTGGAACTAAATCTTTGTGAATGGCAGTGTTACAATAGGTTGTTTGTTACCGGTAACAAACAGGCTCCTGGCCTGTATCTGCTGATAAAAACCATTACAACGCAACCACCTATTTTTTTCATACCGCCGGTCAGCGCGGGAATGAGGCAATGTCATGTCAGAACAAAAAAAGGGTCATTCACGCAGGGATTTTTTGCTGAAGACAATCACCCTGGCGCCTGCAATGGCGGTAGGTTCCACAGCGATGGGTGCACTCTCCCTGCCGCTGGCCACACAGGCGGCTGAAACCCCGGCCACGCCACAGCAGGCGCGCGAATACCAGCCGAACTGGTTCACCGCCGAAGAGTTTGCTTTTATTACCGCCGCCGTGGCACGGCTTATCCCCAGTGATGAACGCGGGCCTGGTGCGCTGGAAGCGGGCGTGCCTGAGTTTATCGATCGTCAGATGAATACGCCGTATGCCACGGGGTCGAACTGGTATATGCAGGGGCCGTTTAACCCCGACCTGCCGAAAGAGCTGGGCTATCAGCTGCCGCTGGTGCCACAGCAGATCTACCGCCTCGGTCTGGCCGATGCCGATAATTACAGCAAAAAGCAGCACGGCAAGGTGTTCGCCCAGCTCAGTGGCGAGCAGCAGGATGCCTTACTGCAGGCGATGGAAAATGGCAGTGCTGAATTCAGCCAGCTGCCGGCAAAAGTCTTCTTTAGCTTCCTGTTGCAGAATACCCGTGAAGGCTTCTTCAGCGATCCTATACACGGCGGGAATCAGGGCATGGTCGGCTGGAAGCTGATTAACTTCCCTGGCGCACGCGCCGACTTTATGGACTGGGTAGAGCGCGGCGAACGTTATCCGTTCCCGTCAGTGTCGATTCGCGGGGAGAGAAGCTAAGCATGGCAAACGAAATGAAAAAAGTGGATGCGGTGATTGTCGGCTTCGGCTGGGCGGGTGCCATTATGGCGAAAGAGCTGACCGAAGCGGGCCTGAACGTGCTGGCGCTGGAGCGCGGACCGCATCGTGATACCTATCCCGATGGCTCCTATCCGCAGTCCATTGATGAGCTGACCTATAACGTCCGCAAAAAGCTTTTCCAGGATCTCTCCAAAAGCACCGTGACCATTCGTCATGATGCGTCGCAGACCGCAGTGCCCTATCGTCAGCTGGCGGCATTTCTGCCCGGCACCGGTACCGGTGGCGCGGGTCTTCACTGGTCCGGCGTCCATTTCCGTGTCGATCCGGTTGAGTTGCGGATGCGCAGCCATTACGAAGAGCGCTACGGCAAGAACTTCATTCCGGAAGGCATGACGATTCAGGATTTTGGCGTCAGCTACGATGAGCTGGAGCCGTTCTTCGACAAAGCGGAAAAGGTTTTTGGCACCTCAGGCAGCGCCTGGAGTATCAAAGGCAAAGTGGTCGGCAAAGATACAGGCGGCAACCCGTTTGCGCCCGATCGCTCAGATAACTTCCCGCTGCCCGCGCAGAAGCGCACTTACTCGGCGCAGCTGTTTGCTCAGGCGGCAGAGTCGGTCGGCTATCACCCTTACGATCTGCCGTCCGCCAATACCTCGGGTCCGTATACCAACACCTACGGCGCACAGATGGGGCCGTGCAACTTCTGCGGTTATTGCAGCGGCTACGCCTGCTACATGTATTCCAAGGCGTCGCCTAACGTCAATATCCTGCCTGCGCTGCGTCAGGAGCCGAAGTTTGAGCTGCGCAATAACTCTTATGTGCTGCGGGTCAATCTCAGCGATGACAAAACGCGTGCGACCGGCGTGACCTATGTGGATGGGCAGGGCCGCGAGCAGATTCAGCCCGCTGACCTGGTGATCCTCTCCGCCTTCCAGTTCCACAATGTTCACCTGATGCTGCTGTCGGGCATCGGCAAACCCTACAACCCGATTACCAACGAAGGGACCGTAGGCCGCAACTTCGCCTATCAGAACCTCTCTACGCTGAAGGCGCTGTTTGATAAGAACACCACCACTAATCCGTTTATCGGTGCGGGTGGCGCAGGCGTTGCGGTTGATGATTTCAACGCGGATAACTTCGACCATGGGCCGCTGGGCTTTGTTGGTGGTTCGCCATTCTGGGTTAACCAGGCGGGCACCAAACCGATCTCCGGCCTGCCGGTGCCGGCGGGTACGCCCAACTGGGGCAGCAAATGGAAAGCGGCGGTGGCGGATACCTACACCCATCATCTGTCGATGGATGCGCACGGCGCCCACCAGTCTTATCGCGCCAACTACCTTGATCTCGATCCCAACTACAAAGATGCTTATGGACAGCCGCTGCTGCGCATGACCTTTGACTGGCAGGATAACGACATCAAAATGGCGCAGTTCATGGTCGGTAAGATGCGCAATATCGCGGAAGCGATGAATCCGAAGATGATCATCGGCGGCGCGAAAAAGCCTGGCACCCATTTCGACTCCACGGTTTATCAGACTACCCACATCAGTGGCGGGGCGATCATGGGCGACGATCCAAAAACCAGTGCGGTCAACCGTTATCTGCAAAGCTGGGACGTACCGAATGTGTTTGTACCGGGCGCATCAGCTTTCCCGCAGGGACTGGGCTACAACCCGACCGGCATGGTGGCGGCGCTGACCTACTGGTCAGCAAAAGCGATTCGCGAACACTACCTGAAAAATCCAGGCCCACTGGTGCAGGCATAAGGACATGGCGATGAAAAATGGCATTCTGGCTCTGATTCTTGGCTCCCTGACGTTCGCCGCCCTGGCGGAGAGCAGCCAGGACGATCTGGTTAAACGGGGTGAGTATCTGGCGCGAGCCGGTGACTGTGTGGCCTGCCACACCAGCAAAGGCGGCGCAGCGTTTGCCGGTGGTCTGCCGATGGCAACACCGATTGGCACCATCTACTCCACCAACATTACGCCCGATCCCGCGACTGGCATTGGCGAATACAGCTACGACGACTTCCAGAAAGCGGTGCGTCAGGGCGTGGCGAAAAATGGCGAAACGCTCTATCCGGCGATGCCATATCCCTCTTACGCCGTGGTCAGCGATGAAGACATGAAGGCGCTTTACGCCTACTTCATGCATGGCGTCGCGCCGGTCGGGCAGCCAAACCGGGAGAGCGACATTCCCTGGCCGCTGTCGATGCGCTGGCCGCTGGCGATCTGGCGCGGGATTTTTGCGCCCGACGTGAAAGCGTTCCAGCCTGCAGCCCAGGAAGATCCTGTGCTGGCACGTGGTCGCTATCTGGTTGAAGGACTGGGCCACTGCGGAGCCTGTCACACGCCGCGCAGCATCACGATGCAGGAGAAGGCGCTGACCAACAATGAGGGCAGCGACTATCTGGCGGGCAGCAGCGCACCGATTGATGGCTGGACCGCCAGCAATCTGCGTGGCGACAACCGCGATGGACTGGGTCGCTGGAGCGAAGAGGACCTGCGTCAGTTCCTGCGTTATGGCCGCAACGATCAGACCGCCGCTTTTGGTGGCATGACCGACGTGGTGGAACACAGCCTGCAGCACCTGAGCGAGTCCGATATCACGGCGATTGCGCGCTATCTGAAGTCGCTGGGCGCGAAAGATCCCCATCAGGCAGCCTTCAGCGTCGATGACGCCACGGCCAAAGCGTTGTGGAAAGGTGACGACAGTGCGACGGGTGCAGCCACCTACGTCGACAGCTGTGCGGCGTGCCATAAAACCGATGGCAGCGGCTACAAACGTTTCTATCCGGCGCTGCGCGGTAATCCGGTGGTGCTGGCGGACGATCCGACCTCACTGATCCATATCGTGCTGGTGGGCGGACAGTTGCCTGGCGTAAATGGCGCGCCGTCGACCATTACCATGCCAGCATTTGGCTGGCGTCTTGACGATCAGCAGGTAGCGGACGTGGTAAACTTCGTGCGTAACAGCTGGGGCAACAAGGCGTCGGAGCCGGTCAGCGCGAAACAGGTCGCTGAGCTGCGTAAAGATGAGAAAGATCGGCTGGGCAGTGCAGATATCCGGGTACTGGAAGGCAAATAATCGGCAGTAAAAAAGGCCGTCATCATCAGGATGACGGCCTTTTCTTTTAGATATTCTCCAGATCGATACCGCGCGTTTTCGGCCCATAAATCCCTACCGACAGCATCACCATCACCATGCTCAGCACGATAAAGGTAATCACACCTGGCGTACCGGCATACTGCAGGATCACCCCAATCAAAATACTGCTGAATACCGTAGAGAGACGGCTGAAGGAGTAGCAGAAGCCAACCGCCCGCGCCCGAATATGGGTCGGGAAAATCTCGGTCTGATAGGCGTGGAAGCTGAAGGTCAGCCAGGCGTTGGACCAGGTGATCAGGAAGCCGCAGAGAATCAGCAACACCGGCTGCGTCTGGAAGGCGAACAACGTGCCGAACACCACCGTCATCAGCGACGACAGGACAATCTGCCACTTATTTTCCAGCTTATCGGCGTAGCGGCTACAGATCAGCGATCCCAGCGGATAGGCCAGCGTGATGAAGAAGGCATAAAGCAAACTGTGCGTCACCGTGGCACCGCGGCCTGACAGCAGCGCAGGCAGCCAGTTACCAAAGCCGAAAAAGCCGATCGCCTGGAAAAAATTCATCACCACCAGCATCAGGGTGCGCTTGCGGTAAGCGGGTGACCAGATCTCGCTGAAGCGCCCCCGTTTTGGCAGCTGCGCCGCGGCGTCGTCGGCTGAAAAAGCGGGTCCTGCCGGGATGCCGCAGCGTTGCTCCATCGTGGACAGCACCTGATGCGCCTCCTGATGACGACCCTGCTGCGCCAGCCAGCGCGCCGACTCCGGCAGGTTCCTGCGCACCAGCCAGATCACCAGCGAACAGACCGCGCCCGCAATGACCACCCAGCGCCAGCCTTCAAGGCTGAACAGCGTTTGCGGAATCAGCCACCACGACATCAGCGCCACGGCCGGCACCGATAAAAACTGCACGAAAAAGGAGAAGGCAAAGGCGCGGCTGCGCAGATGGGTCGGCACCCATTCCGACAGATAGGTGTCGATGGTCACCAGCTCGACGCCCAGCCCGATCCCTACCAGAAAGCGGAACAGAATAATCATCTCCGCGCTCTGCTGGAACGCCATCAGCAGCGAAAACAGCCCGTACCACAGCAGCGCACACATAAAGGTGAGACGGCGACCAAAGCGGTCAGCGTAGGGTGCCAGCAGGCTGGCACCGAAAAACAGACCGAGAAAAGTGGCCGAGGCGAAGGCCGCCTGATCGGAGAAGCCCAGCACGCCTGCCGCACCCGTGTGAAATACGCCCGCCGACAGCAGGCCGGTACTGATGTAGCCGGTTTCAAACAGGTCATAAAGCTCAAAAAAGCCGCCCAGCGCCAGCAGCGTAATAAAGCGCCACAATCCGGCGGATGAGGGCAGCGCATCAACGCGTGCGGCTAAGCTGTTACGGGCCGCCGATGAAGCGTGCATCGGTGGCAGGCTGGTGGAGATGGTGGTCATGTCAGCGTGAACCTCAGGCAGTGTAGAGACGACTCGCAGCCGGTCGGAGGCTTATTAAAATAGTTAACCGTTAGCAAGCGAAGAAATAGCAGAATAGTCAATTCATCCGCCGTTGCCGAGAGGGTCGTTGCTGACTATTTAGCAACGTACGTTGCAGGTTTTGCCATCCGTGGCAGGCGCACTCCGGCAGCGGCGACCAGGCCAGAATCTGATTGCAGCGAACTCCGGACTGTCTCTCAGTCCGGTAACGCGGGGGCAGGAGCGCATGGATGCAAATGGCGTCCTTGCGTTATCATAGCCTTGCTTTATGACACCTTTTCACGGACGCGGAAAAAGCTGAGCTAAAGAAGCTGACACAATTACTGAAAGATGAGGTGTAACGTGAGTTTTTTTGACGAGCTGAAAGCATCGCTGGAAGAGGCTGTGGAGATCAAAAACGGTATCAGGGAGCCCGGTCGTGTTACCCGTTACGCGGTTGCCGACGTGAAGGCTATCCGGGCACAGCTTAACGTCTCACAGAGCGAGATGGCGACGGCATTGGGAACCAGCCTCGATACCATAAAGAGCTGGGAAGCCGGACGGCGTAACCCGACCGGGCTGGCAGCTAAAGTACTGGTCACTATCCAGAAAAACCCAGAATTTTTTAAGGAGCTGGCGGCGCAATGAGCCGTTGTTCCCTGCACGCCGTTTAACAAAAAATAAAACGTGCCACCGATGAAACATTCATCGGTGGCACTGTGCTTTACGGCAGTTTTGGCCAGACACCAGGCCCGATCGGCAGACCCAGCAGATACCACACCAGCAGCAGCGCTATCCAGCTGATAAAGAACACCAGCGGATAGGGGAAGATCAGCACGTAATAGGTGCCGAGCTGCGCATCTTTTTGGTAACGCTGCAAAAAGGCGAGAAACAGCGGCAGAAACGGCGACATCGGTGCCAGTGGCAGCACGGCGGAGTCGGCGATGCGGAAAATCATCTGGGCAAAGGCCGGGTGGAAGCCGAGCAGCATAAACATCGGCACAAAGACCGGCGCCAGAATCGACCAGATGGCTGAGCCGCTGGCGATAAACATGCAGAGAAACGCCGACAGGAACATCAGGCCAAGAAAAGCGGGCGCGCCGCTGACGCCTGCGCTCTCCAGCACATCAGTCAGCCCGATCGCCATGAATTTGCCCATGTTGCTCCAGTTGAAGAACGCCACGAACTGCGACAGCGGAAACACCATCACGATAAAACCCGCCATGCCCTTCATCGGATCGACCAGCAACTGCGGGATATCATCCGGACGGCGGATCTGTCGGGTGACCACGCCATAAGCAATCGCCACCACAAAGAAGAACAGAATGATGATCGGCACAATGCCCTGAATAAAAGGCGAGGGAATAATGGCGCCGGTGGCGGGATTGCGCAGCGGTGCATTTTCCGGCACCACCAGCAGCGCCATCAGGGCGATAAACAGCAGCGCGGCGATCCCGGCAGCCCGCAGACCGCGGTTTTCAAGCGGCGTCAGCGCCGCCAGCTTCTCGCCGTTGCCCTGCCACTTTGGCAGTCGCGGCTCGACAAATTTATCGGTCAGCAGCGCGCCCACAATCGTCAGCACAATCACCGACGTGGCCATAAAGAACCAGTTATCGATGACACTGACATGCACCGTGTCGCTGACCGCTTTAGCCGCTTCAGTGCTGATGCCCGAGAGCAGCACATCGGTGGTGACAATCAGCAGGTTGGCGGTAAAGCCGGAGGCCACACCGGCAATGGCGGCCAGCAGGCCCGCCACCGGATGACGGCCCACCGCCAGAAAGATCAGTGCGCCCAGCGGCGGCATCACTACCAGCGCGGCATCCGAGGAGATATGGCTGAAAAAGGCGATAAACAGCACCATGTAGCTGGCATAACGGCGGCTGACGCGTGACGCCATCTTCACCATCAGCGACTGGAGCAGGCCGACCTTTTCCGCCAGTCCGGCACCAATCACCAGCGCCAGAATCGATCCCAGCGGGGTAAAGCTGCTGAAATTTTTGATGATATTTGGCAGGATCCACTGAATGCCTGCGACGCTCAGCAGGTTATTCACCCGCACGATTTCGCCGTTGCTCGGATTCTTCACCGCCAGATCCAGCGCGCTGATAATGGCGGTCGCCACCATCAGCACCACGATCAGATAGACAAACAGTAAAAACGGGTTGGGGACTTTATTCCCCACGCGCTCGATCCAGCTGAAGAGCCGGCCAGGACTGCGGTTCTCGGATGTTGCTTCCATGGTATTGGTTCTCGTCTTGTGTCCCTTTTATCGGCGGTAGCAAGGCCTGACGCCGGTCGCGTTGTGCGACAGGCGGTGAGTTCAGTTCCGGCACCGCTGAATCGGGGAAGTGTTTGCAATATTTTTTTATAGTGGTCCGCGTCAAAGACACGGCCGTTGGCTCATTCGGCCAGTTTTGTTGGTGTGATCCCCGCCGGGATCGGGCAGTGATAGGGCTGCGCGGCGCGTACCCGATCAAACTCGGCCCGGCAGCCAGCCAGCGCCTGCCGATCCGTTAACAGCGTTAGCACCGTGGCCGCCATCACTTTGCCCGCCAGAAACATCCCCTTATGCCCGATACTGGTGCGGCCCTGCGCCACCAGTTGCCAGGTGTGCAACGGCGTGCCGAAGGTAAAGCAGGGCGCAAAACACTGTGCAGTCGGCGTCACCCAGCTGACATCGCCGACGTCGGTGGAGCCATAAAGCAGATCACGTGTGACCGCATAGGGCGCGACCTCATCCATAAACAGCTTGTCACCCAGTTGTTCAGCCCAGGCGTGACCGGCTTCACCACCGGTTCGGGCGGCATTGAGCCGGGCATTGCGCAGATCGTCATCAGTGAGCGTGGCACGCAGTTCAGCCGCAAACGCGCGTTCTTCGTCGCTGTAGTCGGGCAAACCAAACTGATGCAAATAACGCTCCATGACCGCTTCCAGCGCGCGATTCGGGACGTAATCCGAGCAGGCTTTGTCAAAACGTACGGTCAGCGTGGTGTCGGTCATCAGTGCTGCACCCCTGGCGATATTGATCACCCGTTCATAAATCGCCTGCGCCTGTGGCAGTTCCGGGGCGCGGATCAGGTAGAGCACCTCCGCATCCGCCTGCACCACGTTTGGCGATACACCGCCGCTGTTGGTGATGGCGTAGTGCAGACGTGCCTCCTGAACAATATGCTCGCGCAGAAAATTGGCCCCGGTATTCATCAGCGTGACGGCATCCAGGGCGCTTCGGCCCAGATGGGGAGAATTGGCCGCGTGCGCCGCAACCCCTTTGAAGCTGAACGCCGCCTGAATATTGGCGAGGGTGCGCAGATTGAACATGCCGCTGAACCCCTCCGGATGCCAGGTCACGGCGGCATCAACGTCGTCAAACAGCCCTTCGCGCACCATAAAAGTCTTGCCCGAACCGCCTTCTTCGCCAGGGCAGCCGTAAAAGCGAACCGTGCCACCCGTGTGATGCTGTTCCATCCAGGCTTTCACGGCGCAGGCCGCCGCAACACCTGCCGTGCCGAGCAGGTTGTGACCGCAGCCGTGTCCGTTGCCGTTGGCTTCCAGAGGTTGTGGCCGGGCGCAGCCCGCCTGCTGACTCAGGCCCGCCAGCGCATCGAACTCGCCAAGGATGGCAATCACCGGCTTGCCGCTGCCCGCACTGGCGATAAACGCCGTATCGATGCCACCCACGCCGCGTTCCACTCTGAATCCCTCTTCTGCCAGCGCATCAGAAAGCAGGGCTGACGAGCGGGTTTCGGCAAAGCGGGTCTCCGGTGTGTCCCAGATGGCGTCACTGAGCGTGCTGAAACGAAGCTGATGACGAGCGATATAGTCGGCAATAAAGTCTTCCATCATCGTGAGCCCCCATACTGCGCCTGGTTCAGCGCCAGCGTCGCCAGCAGCGTGATGGCGTCCGGCATCACCCGCTCATCAAAGTCGAATTTCGCATTGTGGTGACCCGCCGCCAGCTCACAGCCAAAAATGACGTAAGAGGCCTGACCGCCGCGCTGCTTTACCCGTTCCATCATGTAGGTCGCATCTTCCGAACCCGCCGCCTGCGCTTTACGATCGACCACGGAGTTGAAGATACCGAGCGCGTCCGCCTGCTGATGGATGAAATCAACCCATGGCTGCGTCGGGGTACAGCTGCGCGCGGCCCCCATCAGCGAGACCCGCTGCTCAACGCCATACATCGCCGCCGCACCGGCAATCACCCGCAGCGCCTGCTGATAGATGTCGTCGTTGACCTGATTGGTCACGCCACGGGTTTCGACTTTCAGCAGGGCGCAGTCGGCTACCACGTTGCGGCCGGTTCCCGCCTGCAGCACGCCCACGTTGACCCGTGCCACGCCGCCGCTGTGCTGGGTTAAACCATGCAGCGCCAGCGTTGCCTGTGCGGCGGCCAGCAGGGCATTGCGCCCCTCTTCAGGACGACCGCCCGCATGGGCACCGATGCCGGTAAAGTGAACATCCAGCTTGGTAGTGGCGAGGAAGCTGTCGCTGCCGCACACCACTTCGCCTGCCGGCACGCCGGTGCCGATATGAATGGCGGTGAAGCGATCAACGTCATCGACTACGCCCGCCGCCACCATCGCTTTTGCGCCGCGCACACCCTCTTCGGCGGGCTGGAAGATCAGTTTAATCGTGCCGCTGAGCTGATCTTTCATCGCCATCAGCACCGAGGCGAGACCCAGCCCGATGGTGGTGTGGCCGTCATGTCCGCAGGCGTGCATCATGCCTGCGTTGCAGGAGGCGAACCCTTCACGCTGCGGCAGATGATCGTCAGCCTGGCTCTCGTTGAGATCCAGGGCATCCATATCGACGCGGAAGCCCATCACCGGGCCAGGACGGCCGGTCTCAAGCGTTGCCACGATGCCGCAGAATCCGCCGGAGAAGTGGCTGATCCACTGCGGCAGCGCGCCCTGTTGCAGCGCGCGCGCTTCCTGCTGCTTCAGCACTGCCTCGTCGGGCAAGCCCATCCGCGCGTCGGCGTCGATGACCTCACGGCCCAGCTTCAGTTGATAACCGAGCTTATGCAGCTCTTCAGCGACGAAGGTGGCGGTGCGGAACTCCAGCCAGCCCGATTCGGCATAGTGATGGAAGTCGCGACGCCACTGTTGCAGCTGTGGCAGCCGGGCGCTGACGTGGTCTGAAAGGGGGTTCATCGGCTCTCTCCTCGTTGTTGATTTTTTATGCACTGTTCCGAATCTACACAATGGTATTGACCGGCATAAGATGCGAATATCTTGTGACTGATAAACAACGGTTATCGCAAAATTATGTCTGCCAATCTCAAGCTCCATCAGCTGCGCGCCTTCGTTGACGTGGCGCGACAGGGCAGTATCCGGGCGGCAAGCCGTCTTTCCGGGCTGTCACAACCGGCGTTAACCAAAGCGATTCAGGAACTGGAGCGCGAGCTGGGGGCAAAGCTGTTTATCCGCCGTCAGCAGGGCGTGGTGTTAACCGATATCGGTGATAACTTTTTTCGGCATGCCAGCCTGGTGCTGGCAGAGCTGCGGGTCGCCGAAGAGGATATTCAGCAGCGGCTGGGACTGGGTGGCGGTCAGGTGAATATCGGCGTCGGTGGCAGCGTGGCGCGCACCATTATGCCGCAGGTGATTAACCAGTTTCATCGCGAATACCCGCTGGTGAAGGTGCGCATCGTCGAAGGCCAGCTGGTGTCGATGGTGCATGAACTGCGCCAGGGCGCGCTCGATTTCACCATTAATACCTACGATCAGAGCCATCTCGATCAGGAGCTGATGTATGAGCGGATGATGGAGCGCGAGTACAAGGTGGTGGTGCGCAAAGGCCATCCGCTGGAAAAGGCGCGTTCTCTGGCGGAGTTACAGCAGGCGGACTGGACGATGCCAACGCCCAAAGGCAGTTACTACCGCTTGTTGCACGATCTGTTTGGCGAGCGCGGCATGGCCCCGAAAATCGTGGTGACCTGTGAAACTTTTATGGCCTGCACCAGCCTGGTGGCGCAAAGCGATTTCATCAGTATTCTGTCGGTCGACGTCATTGACGACCCGATTCTGGGTCGGTCGCTGGTGGCGCTGATGCTCGACGAACCCCTGCCGAAAGCGATTTTCTATCTGATCCAGCGCAAAGACACGACGCTGACCCCAATGAGCAGTTATATGGCACAACTCTTTCGCCGTTATTGCCAGTAAAATCAGTAAGTAAAGTCGATCGTCTACACTGTTAAGGTACTGAAAAAAATCCACCCGACAAATATAGAGGTTACGATGCAAGTCAGTCCTTATCTGTTTCTCTATGGCCGTTGCGAAGAGGCTATCGACTTTTACCTGCAGGCGACCGGGGGAGAGTTGCTCTCTAAAATGAAATTCGGTGATATGCCGGATCAGGGTGAGCAGGTCGGCGATCAGTCTGCCGCGCCGCAGCCGCCAGAAAAGATCATGCATGCCCAGCTGCGTATTGGTGACGGTGAGCTGATGCTGAGCGATGGCAACACCGATCAGCCGCCAGCGTCTGAGCATGCTGGTTACGCGGTCAGTCTCTCAACTACCGATGTCGAAAAGGGTAAAGCCTGGTTTGAGAAACTGTCGGCAGGCGGCAAGGTGACAACTGAGTGGCAGGAGACGTTCTGGTCGAACGGATTCGCGATGTTCATTGATAAGTTCAACATTCCGTGGCGCATCAATGTCGAGAAGCCGCAGGAATAATCGGGCCAGCCGGCGTCGCAATTTGCGGCGCCGTATTAATTAATGGCAACTGCCCGGATTAATGCGCGGCGGCGCTATTCAGGCCGCCGCATGTAATCAGAAGTTATAACCCGCCACCAGGTAGTAACCCCAGCCAGTCGATTTCACTTCAAACGGCCCATTGCCGAAATTCTGTTCCTGTCCATCCGCCCACTGTCCGCCGTTGTGGAAGTAACGCGCCACCGCAGAGAAGTGCCAGTGATCGTAACCCAGTGACAGAATATGGCTGGAGGCGATGGAGTTGCTGGTGCGTGCTGAACCGCCTTTATCGCGGAGATCGGAACCCCAGTCGAAGTTGGTGAAGCCCACATAGCCCAGATTACCGCCCCACAGCGTGGTGATTGGCACGAAGTATTTCACCTTGAAGCGATAGCCATCCCAGCTGTTTTCATTCGCCGCACCGTAGTTTTCCCACTGATATTTGGCGTAGACGTTCAGCGACAGGCCGACATCGCTGTGCGTATCGATATCGGTGCCCAGACCCATATACCAGGTGTTCTGGCGGCTATCGCTGTTGCGGCCCATGTCGTAGATGTAGTTGTTAGCGAAATACCACTCTTTGAACGGACCAAAGGCCAGGCTGGTGCCGGTCAGTTTGTCGATAGAGAAGCGCGGCTCAATCTCCATAAACATCGGTGAACCGTGATCAAAAATGCCGTTGGCGTTGCTGTTGCCTGCGCCGAAGAAGTTGGTCAGGTCGAGGTAGCCATAAAAATCGAACCAGTCCTTCTTCGCAAACGCTTCATATTCCAGATAAACGTCGTTGTTAAACTGCGGTCCGAAACGGGTGTGGTAGCTGCCTACCACGTTAACACTCTGATGCCACCAGTCGGAGACATACTGCGGATCGCTTTCAGCGGCCTGCGCAGCGCCACTCAATGAACATGCCAGCACGGCACCTGCTATCAACGTTTTAAATTTCATTATTATCAGCCACATGCTTTTGACCGCCGCACAGCAGACGCAGTCAGAGAGAAATCGGTCCCTTGATGGGAATGAGGGTTTCACAGCAAATAACAGCCAGTTCTTCAGCCCGCGTAGCGTGCCTGTAACAGATCGATAGAAAATAGATTTTGCTCACGTTTGTCAAAAAGTGTTGCATTACAATTCAGCTAAAATGTGATGCGCTTCACAATAATGACCAGGATCGAACGGAACCAGGCAACCGTTTACGTTGTCTGGTTCGTGATCAAACGGGCGGGATCAGGGAAGGGTGACGCGAACCTGCAAACCACAAATGGCACCCTGTGGCGTCAGGCAATTGGAAAGGGCGACGTGAATCTGATGCTTCTGTGCGACGTTGCGCACAATGGATAATCCCAGTCCGCTGCCCTGGGCTTTAACGTCAGGTGAACGGGTAAAACGGTCAAAGGCGCGTTCGATAAAGGATTCCGGCATGCCTGGCCCGTTATCGACAATATCGACCACTGTTTTACCTGCGACCCGATGCAGCAGCACATCGACCAGGCTGCCCTCCGGCGTGTGCAACATGGCGTTACCAATCAGGTTATCGAACAGGCTGCGCAGCTCGGAACGGCTGGCCTGCAGACGATACTGCGTGGAGCCATTAAAGCCGATATCGATGCCGCGTTTATCTGCCACCACCATCAGCTGCTCAATGCTCTCTTTCAGCAGATCGTCCAGTTCGATATGCTCGACGCTGGCGACCACGCTCTGGTCATCCTGACGCGAGACATTGAGTAACTGCGTGACCAGATGACGGGTGCGTGTGACGCCCGCTTCCAGCTGGCTGAACTGTCGGCTCGCTTCGCCTGGCTGGATGTGCTGACGCAGATTTTCCAGCTGCAAGGTCACCGCCGTTACCGGCGTGCGCAGCTCATGCGCCGCATCTTCCAGGAATTGACGCTGCGACGACCAGGCCTCACGCAGCTTACTCAGCAGCGAGTTGTAGGCGGCCACCAGCGGCAGGATCTCATCCGGCAAGCCTTCGGGTGAGACATTGTGCGGATGGTGCGTCTCCTGCGCGGCAATCTGACGCGAAGCGACCTGCAGATCCCGGGTGATCTTGCGCACCACCAGCCAGATCACCAGCAGTGAAAGCGGCATCATCAGGATCAACGGAATGATCGCTGACAGCGCCCGCTTGACCATCAATGCCTTCATGTAGCTGAGGTTGTGCATCACCTGGATGGTTTTGATCTCGCTGCCAGGTAAGCCGGGCCGGGTATAGATGCGCCATTCGCAGTCATCGCACTGACCCACATGCACGTCGCGATAGCCCCGTTGATTTTGCAGCGGAGCCTGCAGCTCCGGCCATGAGCTGGCCCGTAACTGACCCCGATCGTCCCACAGTTGCACCACAAAGGCGCTCTTCGCCTTGTCAGGCGCAATAAGCATCGGCATCAGGGCGGGCATCTGTTTATTAGTGGACCAGGCATCAGCGATTTTTGCCAGCTGATCGTCCTTCATGGTGCCGACCATATCGCCGTAGCAGCTGAAGAAATACCAGGTGACGCCGCCGATCATCAGCAGATGAATAATCAGCAGCGTAGAGAGTAATTTGTTGCGTAATGAACGCATAAAGGTGAAGGGTTTCATATTGCCGGTACCCGCCAGCCCAGTCCGCGCACATTGCGGATCACGTCGTTATCCAGCTTGCGGCGCATCCCGTGGATCAGAACATCCACCGCGTTGCTGCTGACTTCATCGCCCCAGCCATAGATGCGATTTTCCAGCTGCTCGCGCGACAGAATAGCGCCTGGCCGCTCCAGCAGGGCGTAGAGCAGGGCATATTCGCGCGCCGTAAGCTGCTCGCGCTGTCCTTTGTAGAGCACTTCGCGGGTCATCATATCCAGCTGCACATCGCCGCTGCCCAGCACCGAGTCTGCTGCGCCGTGGCTGCGTCGGGTAATCGCGCGCATCCGGGCCATGACTTCCTGTAAATCGAATGGTTTAAGCAGGTAGTCGTCAGCGCCGCTGTCGAGTCCCTGAATCCGCTGCGCTACCGTGTCGCGTGCGGTAAGAATCAGCACCGGCGTGGCGTCGCCGCGCCCGCGCGCCCGGCGCAGTACCTGCAGGCCATCATCGCGCGGTAAGCCGAGATCGAGCAGCACGCAGCTGTAGCCGCCTTCGCTCCAGGCATTCTGGGCATAGATGCCATCACGCACCCAGTCCACCGACCAGCCCGCGCCCTCCAGTGCCTGCTGCAGGTTCGCGCCGATCATTTCATCATCTTCAACCAGTAACACGCGCATGGCTGATCTCCTTCAGAAAGATGAGGGGAGTTTACTCACCAATTGTTAGGCCAGAATTATCCGCCGTCATACTTCGCGCTGTAGCGGCGTTGGCTGCTTTTGCTCACCCCAGTCACTGACTGATGTCAGCTCCTGGGGACTCGCGCATTTGCCGCCTTGCCACAGCACGGATTATTTTGGCGGACTTCTGCCGTCATACTTCGCACTGTGGCGGCGTTGGCTGCTTTTGCTCATCCCAGTCACTGACTGATGTCAGCTCCTGGGGACTCACGCAGTTGCCGCCTTGCCACAGCACGAATTATTTCGCGGACCGCCGTCACCGGTATTTTATGGAGGAGTCAGGTGGCCTGATGTCCCCATCCATATCCATTGAGATGCCAGCGATTGCAAGCGTAAATGGGGTGACGTATATTTGAGCAACAGAGTAATGCCAGACATTTCAGCGGTGAATAGTATGTCAGCCCAGGAAGCAAAAATCAGACATCAGCGCGAGTATCAGGAGCGTGTTGAAGCCGTCCGAAATGGTCAGGCTCCGGGCCGCGTGCTTGAAAAACGTCCTCAGGGTATTGTGCCTGCAAAAAGTGGACGCAGCCTCGCATTTTTCTGATGTCACGCCGTGCTGAAATCAGCCAGGTAGTAAAATAAGCTCATCATACAGGTGGGCTTTTTTTATGACATTGCACGCTATTCCTCCAGAAGAACAGATCCTTAAACTCAACCGTTATCTTATTGATAATGCCGGACAACTTCCGTCACCGGTTATTACTGTAGGCGGTCAGGCTGTTATGTACTGGTATCTGACCTACCTGCATCTTTATCCTGATCAGCCTGATGTAACATCCATAACCTCAATTGATGTTGATTATGTCACCCGAAAGGAAGGCGTTGATTTTCTGGCTCAGGAATATCAGCGATATCTCAAACATGTTGACGCCTGACAGGGCTGAATGCCCCGTCACTTATGATGCAGAAATAAATTTGTCTGACTCAGCGTTTTTTATCTTCTGCCTTTTTTCAGCAGCAATCTCTTCACGAGCTTTCACACTAAAGCCCCGCTGGCCGCGCGATTCCGCCTCCGTTTCCGCCGTTGCTAATTCTGCGCTAATTTTCTGCTAATTAAGGGATAAATTTTAGCGGGTAGAGTGGCTCCACTGCACATCAGCATCAACAGGAGGAACCATGAATCAGCGCGAGTTTATTCGGAGTTTGCTGGACTGGATTGAGAACAACTTAGGACACGATCTGCATCTGGATGAGGTGGCGCGCCGCTCGGGCTATTCGCGCTGGCATCTGCAACGGCTGTTTCGCCAGCATACCGGCTTTTCACTGGCAGAATATATCCGTCAGCGCCGTTTAACCGAGTCTGCGCTCACGTTGCTGAGCAGCAACGAAGCGATACTGCAGGTGGCGATGAACTATGGCTTTGATACCCAGCAGGCCTATACCCGCACGTTTAAAAACTACTTTATGGTGACGCCTGGCCAGTTGCGCCGTCAGCGTCGCGTCGAGCCGGATCGGCTGCTATTCCCTCTGGCGATGGCCAGCTGATGCCTGATAAGACCTTCCCGTCACAGCCTGCGGACGGGAAGGTCGGCCCGCGCTTTGCGCTTCTCTCCACTTGTTTTTCGCCTCGCCTTTTTTTGCCCATCAGCCACAGTGACCCCGCCCGGACGTGTTAGTTTGTTGCCAGCATCCCTTTACTGTCGGAGTCGGGAAACATGGAAAACGGCGCGAATTTAACCGCCATGTTGGTATTTGCACGGGTTGTGGAATTACAGAGTTTCAGTGAGGCGGCACGCGCACTCGGCTTGTCCAAATCCCATGTCAGCCGGGAGATCGCCCGTCTGGAGCTGCGGCTCGGTATCCGGCTGCTGCAACGCACCACCCGGCGGCTGGCGCTGACCGAGCTGGGCCAGGCGTACTATCCCTACTGTGTGCGGATGCTGGCAGAAGTGCAGCGCGCCGAAGCCTTTGTGCAACAGGTGCATCAGCAGCCCGTCGGCCATGTCAGGCTGCAGGCACCCGTTACGTTCGGCTGCCAGTGCGTAGTCCCTGTCCTTAATCGCTTTCTGCGTCGGCATCTGCATATCAATGTCGATCTTGATCTGACCGATCGCAGTCACGATCGGCTGGATGATCAGGCGGATCTGGCGATTGTGATCCGATCCCGATCGCCACAGCAGGGCAATTTTCGGGTACTGAGCGAAATCGAGTGGGGGCTCTATGCCGCGCCCGCCTACCTGGCGCAGCGGCCCGCTATCACACATCCTGAGATGCTGCCACGCCACGACCTGCTGCTGTTTCATGGTCCGGCGCACACCGCCGCACTGCCGTTCCGCCGTGATAAACAGCGGCTGGCACTGGATGTACGCAGCCGTTTTCGCGCCAATAACAGTATGGCGCTGCTCAATGCGGCACTGGCGGGGAGCGGCATCGCCTATCTGCCCTCCTACATGGCCCAGGAGGCGATGGCGCGCGGTGATATTCAGCAACTGCTGCCGGAGTGGCAGATGGATCGTCTGCAAAGTTATCTGCTGCTGCACGACACGCCTGAACCGGCGTCGCCCGTGACGCTGCTGTGCGATGCCCTGGTTGCGGCGCTGAATACAGGCTGATTGTTGCCTGCTGACAACAATCAGCGCCACAGAGTAACTATCCCGCCGCGACTGTTGTTACTCCGCTACGCCGGTTAGCCTGTATCCCTGATTACTCACCGGATATCATCATGCAACAGTCACCCGAAACTGCAGAGTTTCAGCACTGGCGACGTAACTTAGGGGTCTGCGTCGTCGGCTCTTTTACCACTATCGTG
The DNA here is from genome assembly GCF_025910075.1 of Pantoea sp. RG18. NCBI lineage: Bacteria > Pseudomonadati > Pseudomonadota > Gammaproteobacteria > Enterobacterales > Erwiniaceae > Pantoea > Pantoea sp. RG18. Next base: position 362,069 of record NZ_JAPCIL010000009.1, on the reverse strand, counting down.
GCGATGACGCTGCTGCTGCCGTTCCTGCCGCTCTATGTTCAGCAACTCGGCGTTGAGCAGCCTGCCGCTATCGCCCGCTGGTCCGGCCTTGCCTACGGCGCGACCTTTTTCAGCGCCGCACTGACGGCGCCGTTGTGGGGCAGGCTGGCTGACCGCTATGGTCGTAAGCTGATGCTGATTCGGGCCAGTCTCGGGATGGCGATTGCGATGTCGCTGATTGGCATGGCGACCGCGCCGTGGCAACTGGTGGCGCTGCGCCTGCTGGCGGGGCTGCTGGGCGGCTACGCGTCGGGCTCGACCATTCTGGTGGCGGCGCAAACGCCGAAAGCGCAGACCGGCTGGGCGCTGGGGGTGTTGTCCTCCGGCATTATGGCCGGCAACGTGGTCGGGCCGCTGCTGGGCGGTGTGTTACCGCCACTGATCGGGATTCGTCAGACTTTCTGGTTGACCGGTGCCGTGATTTTTCTCGCCTTCCTCGCCACCACCTTTTTACTCAAAGAGCAGCCACGTGCTCCCGCTACATCGCGCGCCAGCCAGCAACCGCATCCTGAAGCCGGGCCGGTTAATCACAGCCTGATACGGCTGATGTGGCTCTCTGGCATGTTGCTGATCTTCGCCAGCATGTCGATTGAGCCGATTATTACGCTTTACGTAGGCGAGTTTGTGCAGGGCGACCACCAGATCACCCTGATAGCCGGACTGGTGATGTCCGCGGCGGCGCTGGGCACGGTCCTGGCGGCACCACGACTGGGTCGGCTGGCCGATCGGGTAGGGCACTGGCGGGTGCTGACCGGCGGTTTAGTCGTTAGCGGGCTGCTGCTGATTCCCCAGGCATTTATCACGGCGGCCTGGCAACTGGTGCTGCTGCGTTTTCTGATGGGAATGGCGCTGGGCGGGTTGATGCCGTGCATCACGGCGATTATTCGTCATAACGTGCCGGGCTCACAGGTTGGGCGGATGCTGGGATATTCGACATCGGCACAATATATCGGCCAGGTCAGCGGGCCGCTGTTCGGTGGGCTGGTGGGCGGTGCATTCGGGATGCGGCCGGTGTTTCTGGCAACCTGCGTGGTGATGCTGTTTTGCGCCTGGCTCAACTGGCGTGGCATGAAAAAGTAGTGCGATCAAAAAAGGCGGACCGGAGTCCGCCTTAGTTTATTCACAGCTGCGTGAATTACTTCTGGTCTGGCAGCGCGTAGGCAATGACATAATCGCCCAGCCTGGTACCAAACGAGCCGTGACCCCCTGCCGCGATGACAACGTACTGCTTGCCATCCACTTCATAGGTCATTGGTGTCGCCTGGCCGCCTGCTGGCAGACGTGCCTGCCATAACAGTTCGCCGGTATCAGTGCTGAAAGCACGCAGGTAGTTATCTGCGGTCGCACCAATGAAGAACACCTTACCTGCGGTGGTGATAGGACCACCCAGCATCGGCATACCCATTTTGAACGGCAGCGGAACCGGTGCGCTATCGCGAACGGTACCGATACGCTGTTTCCACACCACGTTGTTGGTCTTCAGATCCACCGCGGAGATGTAACCCCAGGCAGGCTGTTTGCATGGTAGACCAAACGGTGACAGGAACGGGTTCAGCTCGACGCCATACGGCACGCCATACTGAGGCTGAATACCGGTTTCGGTACCTGAACCACCTTCAGCGCCTTTCGGCGGCTCAATCGGGTTGCCTGGGCCACGTGGAATCAGCTTAGAGACAAACGGCAGCGCCATTGGGTTAGCAATCGCGATCTGACGATGAGGATCAACTGCGATGCCGCCCCATTCGAACATACCGAGGTTACCCGGGAACACCAGCGTACCCTGCTCAGATGGCGGGGTGAACGGACCTTCATAGCGCAGGCGCTTGAAGATCACGCGGCACACCAGTTGGTCAAACATCGTTGCGCCCCACATATCCTTGTCCGTGAGATTCTGTTTCGGACGGAAGGTCAGCTCAGAGTAGGGCTGAGTGGCGGCAACGTGATCGCCTTTAGCAGCACCCTGTGGCACTGGCGTTTCTGGCGCAGGCACGACTGGCTTGCCGGTACGGCGATCCAGTACAAAGATGTTGCCGGTTTTCGCTGGCGCGTAGACAACCGGTACGGTGTTGCCATCTTTGTCGGTGATGTCAGCCAGCGTCGGCTGCGACGGCAGATCCATATCCCACAGATCGTGATGCACAGTCTGATAAGACCAGACCAGCTTACCGGTGGTGGCGTTCAGGGCCAGCACGCTGCTCGCATAACGCTCCTGCTCTGGTGTGCGGTTACCGCCCCATATATCCGGTGTGCTCACGCCCATCGGCAGGTAAACGGTATCCAGTTTCGGATCGTAAACTGCCGGTGCCCATGAGTTCGGAGAGTTCATGGTGAAGGTGTGTTCATCAGCCGGAATGGCATTAGGATCTTTTGCGCCTGGATCAAATACCCACAGCAGTTTGCCGGTATTCACATCAAAGCCACGAATCACGCCTGACGGCTCGCGGGTTGAGTAGTTATCGGTAACCGCACCCGCCATCACGATGGTGGTGTTAGTAATCACCGGCGGTGAGGTCGGCTCATACTGACCCGCAGTGGTGACAGGCTGTTTGTGTTGCAGATCCAGCTCGCCGTTGACGCCAAATGCCGGGCAGCGTTCGCCGGTCTCTGCGTCCAGTGCAAACAGACGACCATCGTTGACCGGCAGATAGATACGACGTGAACACAGCGCAGGCTGAGTGTTCGCTGCATCGGCGGCTGCCGGCACTTCGTGGTAAGAAACACCGCGACAGGTCACGTGCTGGAAGGTCGGGTTGACCTTCATGCCCGGATCAAATTTCCACTTCTGCTTACCGGTGGCCGCATCCAGTGCAAACAGGATCTGGTGTGGCGAACAGAGATAAAGCGTGTCGCGGATTTTAATCGGCGTGACTTCGTCGGTAATTTCACCCGGATCGTTAGGGGTTTTCATGTCGCCAGTCTGGAACTGCCAGGCAACCTGCAACTCTTTCACGTTCTGATGATTAATCTGCTTCAGCGGAGAGAAACGGGTTCCCTGCTGATCGCGCGCATAAGCGGGCCAGTCAGCGTCCGGGATGTTGCTCAGCGGCGCAGCCTGCGGGGCGTTGTCAGCGGTTTCTGGTACTGACCCGTTGATGACCTGCGGATCGTTGAATACCGCATAGGCCAGCACAATGGCACTGGCAATCAGCGCCACAGCCATGGTACCCAGCGCGGCTTTGCTGCCCGCGTTGAAGCTGCGATAAACAAACGGCAGGATCAGCCAGACACCGAAGATCACCAGCACATCGGTGCGTGGTGCCAGTGCCCAGAAGTCGGTGCCCACTTCCCATACACCCCAGATCAGGGTGCCGATCAGCAGCAGCGCATAGAGAACGAGCGCAGTGCTTTTACGACGGGAAAGCAGATAAGCGGTGATAAGCATCACCACACCGCCAAAAACGTAATACCAGGAACCACCAATGGCGGCTAACCAGCCACCGCCAATCAGCATAAACGCGCCCGTCAGCACTGCGAACAGCACCGTCAGGAAACGAATTACGCCAAAAGATGAGGAGTTTTTCCCCATAATATCGACCTCGTTTCGTTGCCATAAAACACACGAAAACAACCAGATAGGCTGTTTCCAGTTATCAAGTACAAATGATTAGGGTGTTCTGAAGTATCTCTTCCGTTAAGACAGACGATCCCTTTGTGTTAAATGTTATAGCAAAATCAGATCGAGGTTTGATTTTTTTGGCTTAAACCGCTTAACAACTGGAATAAAACGACATTTTATGGGGGATTAAAGGACGTTAAGCGCACCGCCGTGTGCCCTTAACGCCGGAAGGCAGGATTTGTGAATCAGCAGCTAATAAGATCGCCGTCCGAGCGTTGCTGTTGCCAGCCGCTGATATTTATCTCAGCAAACTGCTCAGCGGTTAAGGGCGGCGTATGACTTCGTACGATTACCTCTGCCCCTTTTTCACGAAACGTCGCCATAAAAAAGGGAAAGGTAAATTTCTCATAATTATCATTAAAGAAAGATTCGGTTAAAACAATTCCTGAAAAAGGAAAAGATTCCAGTAGTCGCCAGTCTGCACCCGGTGGCGCAAAATCATAAAGCCAGAAATCAAATTTCTTTGTTAATTCAAGCAGTGACGTACTGTGTGCTGCCAGACTGGAATAATTAATTCCAATCCGGATACGCGCATTTTGTAAATGCGTATAGGCATCCGGAACCGCGATCATTCCCCGTAATCGAATATCTTCCACCGGAACAACCATTAATGCTGCTTCAGTAGCAATTTGATTGTGTAATGAAATAATGTTGTTTGTATTAAGTATATTGCCGCTATCCTGGTTTTGCTGAAGATAAGGCACGCTATAGCAAATGCCAGTGACATTACGCTTAACGTGATGGATTGGTTCAGTAACATAGGGGTTATATAAACTGTTTTTCATTATCTCTATGAAATTCAATAGAAAGGATTTGTTGTTAATTAAGCATATAAAAAGTCGCATTTTTCTAAACGCGTGAATAAATATAGATCACATGCTTAATCCAAATCATCCTTTTATTGCCTGAGAAAGTAAATAAACCTGTTAGCAAAGAAACGATAATTTCTTTGGCGTCTGATGATGTGCTGGAATATATTCAATAGTCGGGACCAATAGGCTGGTAATAATCATGAGGGGTCTGACGCGCCTCGGCCGGACAGGGACGCTGCTTATCGCGCAGGGAGGCTGCGCTGGAGCCGCAGGCCTTCTGCTCGCATCCGGTCTGCTATCGTGAAGCCGACAATCACCACACCAATAACACCGCGCAACGACGCGGGTTTCCTCACCTGATTTGGGATAAGACATGGGATTTATGGCATCGGCAGCGGAAGAGTCGCTGTGGCGACATCGGACATTTGTCGCCTTCTGGGTGGCGCGTACCTGCTCATCATTTGGTTTTCAGATGTTCTCGGTCGCAATCAGCTGGCAGATCTATGCGCTGACCAACAGCGCAATGGCGTTAGGGATGATTGGCTTAATGCAGTTTCTGCCGTCGGTGTTGCTGGCGCTGCCAGCGGGTCATCTGGCGGATCAATATGACCGGCGACGGATCGTGCTGTTGGGTCAGCTGGTGGAATTTGCCGCACTGCTGGCATTAGTGGTGCTTACCTTATTCCATACCCCCGATAAGACCGCGTTGTGGGGGCTGGTGTTTATGATTGCAGTGGCGAAAGCGCTGGAGTGGCCTGCGATGTCTTCGATGCTGCCATCGCTGGTGCCGCCTTCGATTCTGGCGCGTGCGATGGCGATGAACTCCGTGGGCGGTCAGGCAGCGGTTATCGTCGGGCCGACGATTGGCGGGCTGCTTTATGTCGCCGGGCCGCATGTGGTGTATGGGGTTTCCGGGCTATTTTATCTGGTTTCGCTGACGCTGGTGAGTCTGCTGCGTTATGAACGCCCGGTGCAGGCTCGTCTGCCGATGAATATGAAGAATCTGTTTGCCGGGATTCACTTTATCCGTGAGCGCAAAGATGTGCTTGGGGTAATTTCGCTCGATCTGTTTGCGGTGCTTTTGGGCGGTGCAACGGCGCTGCTGCCGATTTTTGCCAAAGATATTCTGCATACCGGGCCCTGGGGGTTGGGGATGTTGCGCGGCGCGCCGTCGGTGGGAGCATTGCTGGTGGGCATCTGGCTGAGCCGTCACAAGCTGGAGAAGCATGTCGGGATGATTATGTTTGGCTCGGTGGCGGGCTTTGGCGTTGCCACGCTGGTGTTCGCGCTTTCCACGCAGTTATGGCTGTCGCTGGTGGCGCTCTGTGCGCTGGGTGGCTTTGATATGGTGAGTATGGTGATCCGGGGTGCGCTGGTGCAGCTGGATACGCCGGATACCATGCGTGGTCGGGTGAATGCGGTTAACGCGATTTTCATTAATACGTCGAATCAGCTGGGCGAGTTTGAGTCTGGGTTGCTGGCGGCCTGGATGGGTGCGGCACCGGCGGCGGCGATTGGCGGCATCGGTACGCTGGTGGTGGTGGCGCTGTGGATGAAGTTGTTTCCACATCTGCGGCGTCGTCAGAAGCTGGAGAATGAGGTGGATCCGGTTTGAACAACCGAGGTTGGTGAGGCAGATGCGGTTGTAGAATTGAGTGCAGTCTCAGGGAGCCTATGCCTTGCGCAAAGACGCAAAAGCGCCATCCATTCGCTGTGAGTATGTAAGTTGCCTCTGACTGAAACGCAAACCGGACGAACGCAAAGCTCCGTGACGCCTTTCAAAACGTTCCTGATTTACACGAAAACGCGTTCCTTGCTATAACTTATCTCTCATCGGCAGGCCTGTGGCCTCCTCAGTCAGCTTAAGCGCTTATAGAGGGTACCGTTATGAATCAGACTCACTCCATTCCGGAAATTTATAATCCTGATGTGCCGTATTCAGTAAAGTGCGAGATCGTGGCGCAGCTGTGCCGGGCGCTGGCTTCCCATAAAAACATCCCGGTTAGCGCCCTGAGAAAATATCTTCTGGAAAAAACTCACGTTGATTTCGAAAATCTGGAGGATAACCCGGTAGGAATGCTGCTGCTGTATGAATACCTTCACTGCCAGCGCCCCTCGGTCTGCGCCCGGAATGAAAAAAACCTTCATTAAGCGCTACCTTCAGCTTAATCAAATACGCCTTCGGAGAAGAGGGCTGGAGAAGGGGCGGTTGAGTTGTCGCTGGCAACGGTTTCCCGAGCCAGCTCAACCTCAATATTGTCACTGGCCCGAAGGCCAGTACAGGAAGTTACCAGTCATACTGCCATTAAAATCCTGGGGTCAGAGGGGGAGGCCGACCCGCAGGCTGGGGCCATCAGGCCCCGGTTTTTCCCAGGTTGGCGTCAAATGTTAGCCAGCTTTCACGCATGTCCACTACGCTGCGGGTTTTACGAGCCTCATCGATTTTAATTGCCGTGAGGCCCGCTTCCAGCGCGTCCACTACTGAAACTTTCAGCGGTGTTCCCTGTTTAATATGTTTAACGATCTCTTCAGCCATCAACGCATCTGCGCCGTAATGGCCATCATACGCATTGCCGCTGTAGGCGGTATCGACCTCTTTCTCGCCGCTGCGCGCGTTGTGTACGCGGAAGTAGTTGCGCACGAAGTCGCCTTCCGCCATGCCGTCGGTGCCCATGACACAGAAACGGCGGAACTCATCCGGCACATTCAGATTGGCGTGGAAGGCCAGCGTCGCGCCGCCTTCGTACTCAATCAGGGCAGTCTGGTAGTCGACAATATCGGCATCGCTGTCGAACACCGCATCGGTGCTCGACCAGCCGCTGGGCTTCACGTGATAAAGTTCTGAGTCAGCGGTGATAGCTCCCTGCGGCGCATGAGCGGGAGTAAAGGATTTCCGGCCACCAAAGCTGGCGACGCGGATCGGGCGCTCCTGCAACAGCCCCTGATAGAGATCGATGTCGTGACAGCATTTTTCCAGAATGTACGGACCGGCATATTTCTCCAGACGGCGCCAGTCGCGCTGAAAGAATGCGCCGTGATAAGGCTTGATATGTTCTGTCGCCTCAATCGAGGTGATCTCACCCAACTGACCCGCATCGCGTGCCGCCAGCAGATCGTGATAGAGCGGGGAATAGCGCAGTACCAGGCCGACCAGAATGCGCGCTTCGCCATACTGACGCACCAGCTTCGCCATCTCCATGGTCTGCTCTTCATTGATCACCACCGGCTTTTCGGTAAACACCGTGTAACCCGCTGCCAGCGCCTGACCCACATGCTCCAGATGTAGAAAGTTGGGAGAGCCAACCAGCACGACATCCATTCCGCCATGTTCCAGCAGAGCATCGATTGACGCAAAGGCCTGGCCGGGCGCGATACCAAAGCTGTGCAGATTAGGCAGTCCGGCGGGTGCCGGATCGTAATAACCCACTACCGAAAAGGCGTCGTCGGCTTTGCTGAACTCTTTGATCACGTGGGACAGTCGAAAGCCGAGACCGATAATGCCTACTTTCATGTTAAACCCCTGCTCCTGAAATCGCATGATGCATAGCCCGCCTGTGATCGGGCGCGCCTGTTGATAATCTGACCACCAACTTATTACGACAGAAAAACTAATGTCAATAACGCACTGCGAGTTTTGCGAGGGGGTTTTTGTTATGATGATGTAAAATAAGAAGAAAATTCAGATATGATTTTGCTATATTTATTTGTTATTGCGATTTAAGTTTTTTTATCCTATCGTTCGCTCATTATGGCTATAACCCTTAATCAGGGAAGGAAGCGCGTGCAACCACACTATCTTCTGGGCATTGATGGCGGCGGTACACAGTGTCGCGCGCGGTTAACCGACCTGCAGGGTCGCATGCTGGCGGAAGCCACCGGCGGGCCTGCCAACGTCTGGTCAGACTATGACGCGGCACTGACCTGCGTCGGGCAGCTGATCGAACGGGTATTGTCACAGGCGGGATTAGCCCCGGAGGCGCTGACGCAAACCGCGCTGGTGGCCGGATTAGCCGGTGCGAACGTCACCTCGGTACAGGCGCGGCTCGCCAGCTGGCAACCTGCCTGCGCGGCGTTACAGGTGGTCAGTGATGTGGAGATCGCCTGTGCGGGCGCCCATGGCGGCGCACCTGGCGCCGTCTTTATTATCGGCACCGGCAGTCAGGGAGCCGCGTGGGATGGCGAACAGTTTACGCTGCTTGGCGGCTGGGGCTTTGCCTTGTCTGACCAGGGATCGGGCGCTGAGCTGGGCCGTCGTGCGCTGCGGCTGGCGCTGCTGGCCCATGAAGCGATTATTACCCCGAGCGCTCTTACCCGGCAGCTGATGGCGCAGTTCGACCACGGCCCGGAAACCATGCTGCTCTGGACGCGCTCAGCGACGCCTGCAGACTGGGCTCGCGTGGTGCCACAGATTTTTGCGGCCGCCGACGCGGGCGATGGTCATGCACAGGATCTGCTGCATCAGACCGCAGCCGATATCGGCCTGATGGTCCGCCGTCTGACTGCCCTGAGCAGCGGACCCGTGGCGCTGATGGGGGGACTGGCCACGCCGATTCAGCGCTGGCTGGATGACGATATTCAGGCCCGGCTGGTGACGCCGCAGGGCGATGCCCTGAGCGGGGCGCTGATACTGGCGCAGCAGCTGACGCCTGCCCGATTACCGATCTGAAGCTGGCTGAGCATCCTCAGCCGGATAACCCGAGGAATTTATGACCGCTCCCAACGTAACCGCGCGCATTCTGCGGTTGATTGTTGAAAATGCGCCGATCAGCCAGTCAGACCTGAAAGTTCGTAGCGGACTGAGCATGTCGACCGTGTCGCAGGCGACTAATCGCCTGCTGGCGCAGGAAATTGTGCAGGAGCTGGGGCTGCGTCGCGTGTCGATGGGGCGGCCAAAAACGCTGCTTGGGCTCAATCCCGATCGCGCCAGCGTGATTGGCATTCAGCTCAATGCGGAACGCAACCTGATCGTCATGACCGATCTCAGCGGCAATCTGCTGGGCGAGCAGCAGATGTCGAAAGGCACGCTGACGCCGCGCCAGCTCGGCGATGCGCTGGCGAAATTCCTGCGCGGTGTTGAGGAGAAGCGGGTGGGCGCCATTGGCCTGGCACTGTCGGGACTGGTCGATGCCGAAAACGGCTACTGTATCCGCTCCAAAGTGCTCGACTGGGACAACGTCCCGATTGCGCGCCTGCTGGAAGAGCGTTTTTCGCTGCCGGTGTTTATCGAGAATGACGCCAACGCCATGGCAATGGCGGCGCTGGTGTTTGGTCAGCTCGGCAACGCGCAGTCGGCGGTGATCGCCACCTACGGCAAAGGGATCGGGGCGGGCATCATCCTGAATCGTCAGCTCTACCGCGGTCGTCACGGCAAGGCGGGGGAGATTGGCAACGGGCTGGTGGGCGACGGCTCACTGCGTCTGCTGGAAGATGTCGCCTCATCGCGCGCCATTCTGCAACGGCTTGCTGAGCAGGAACCGGTGGAAGGCCTCACGTTGCAGGCGCTGGATCAGCGGCCAACGCCCGAGGTGCTGGCGGTGCTGGAAGAGGCAGGACGCGAGCTGGGAATTTCACTGGCGAACCTGTCGGTGGCTTACGATCCGGATGTGGTTTATCTGGCGATGGAGCCGCACATGGCGTCACGCATTCTGCTCGATCACATCACCCAGAGCTTCCAGGCCTACCGGCTTAAACTGACGCCGCACATGACGCCGCTGCAGTTCCTGACTGAATCGAACCGCATGTGGGCGCTGGGCGCGGCGGGTTTTGCTGTCAACCGGCTGCTTGATCTGCTGGCGGCGCAGGCCGATGAAGAGCCGGTTACCTGAGTTATCCCTCGAATAAAAACGGGCGCCACGGCGCCCGTTTTTGTTTCCGCGCTTCCCTTAGCGCAGGCGCATCCCCTGATCATCAAACAGCAGGCAGTGTGCGGCAGAAAAGCCCAGTTCAACCTGGGTTCCCAGATCGCGCGTGGTTGCTTCACGCTCTTCCACCACCAGCATCTCTTCACGCCCGATATCCAGGTAGAGATAGTTGGTGTGGCCCAGCATTTCGCCATAGGCCAGCTCGCCGTGAAAGCGCAATGCCTCCGGCGTCTGCGCGGCAGGCTGGAAATGCTCGGGACGAATTCCCAGCGTCACGGTTTGCCCCTCGCGGCAGTCGGCGGCGATTTTCAGCACCAGCCCCTCAATCTTCAGTTCCGGCACCCGCAGCTGCACTTCACCCTTGCCCGTGGCGCTGATTTCCGCCCGCAGGAAGTTCATTTTTGGCGAGCCGATAAAGCCGGCGACAAACAGGTTATCCGGGTCGTGATAGAGCGTCAGCGGTGCGCCGACCTGCTCAATGCGGCCCTGACGCAGCACGACGATGCGGTCAGCCAGCGTCATCGCTTCCAGCTGATCGTGGGTGACATAAATCATGGTATTGCCGAGCGAGGCGTGCAGCCGCGCAATCTCAATCCGCATCTGCAAACGCAGCTCGGCATCGAGGTTAGAGAGCGGTTCATCGAACAGGAAGATACGCGGATGACGGATAATTGCCCGGCCAATCGCCACGCGCTGCCGTTGTCCGCCAGAGAGCGCGCGCGGCAGGCGGTCGAGCAGTTCGGTGAGATGCAGGCGGGCGGCCGTCCGGGCAATCGCCTCGTTGATCTCCGCTTTGGACTTTTTCATTACCTCAAGCGGATAGGCCAGGTTGCCGCGCACCGTCATGTTGGGGTAGAGCGCATAAGACTGAAACACCATAGCAATGCCGCGCTCGGTGGCGGGCTGCTGCGTCATGTCCTGCTCCTCAATCAGCAACTGACCGCTGCTGATCTCCTCCAGCCCGGCGATCATCCGCAGCAGTGTCGATTTGCCGCAGCCGGATGGCCCGACAAACACCACAAATTCGCCGCTGTTGATCGTCAGATCGATGCCATGAATGACATTAACGTGTTCATAAGACTTCTTCACATTCTGCAAGCGCAGGCTGGTCATCGGCTACCTCACTCAGAGTAACTGGCCCATGTAGATGGCATTGCTGCGCAGGATTGGGGTGAACCCCATGCGCTGATAAAAGGCACAGACCTGCTCATTCTGCAGGCTGACGCCAAGATGGACACCAGTGACACCGGCAGCGCGCAGCGCCGCCAGCTCATGCTCAATCATCCGGCGACCCCAGCCGCCTTTCTGTGCCGCCGGCAGCAGGTTGATATGCAGATGAGCGGGCCACTGCGTCACCAGCGTGTCAGCGGCCTGGTCGGGGTGGCGGATCGCATCGAGCACTTTGCTGTCGAGCGGCGCGCTGGCGCTGCGATCACGATATTTCTCCTGCAGCTGCGGCCACCATTCGGCCTGTAGCTGCGCTTCAAACGCGCGGGTATCGGGCGCGGCGACCACATAACCCTGCACCTCACCGTCCCGCTCCAGCACAAAAGCAAAGTCAGGCGCGAAACGCGCATAAGGCACAGCAAAACGCTGGCCGGGATAGTCAGGATCGGAATAGAGCGCGCGGGCATCGCCACCTGCATCGGCTGTTTCCAGGCAGATGCGGTAGAGCGCCGGGTAGTCCGCCGGGGTGGCCGGACGAATGACACCTTGATTCGCCATGGTGAATTCTCGTGAGTGAGTGAATCGGTCAGGGATTGAACAGATCCGCAGATAAAAGTTACGTTAATGAAAGTGGACTTAGTTTTCAAGATAGAATAATTACCTTATCTCACTAACACGGGCGCTTCGGCAATGTTTACCGGCATCGGGATGCACAACTGTGATCGCCAACACGCCCGGATTGTGGCGGCTGGCAGCAGATTCACGGCCAGTGAAAGGGGAAAAGTGTGAGCGTGATAGGATTTTCGTATGTTTTATCAGGAGGTTATTTTGCGATGATTGCACTGGCATCTCCTGCTGCAGAAAAAGTAGCTGGCGACGCACCGCCACGGTTAATCGCGTAAATGCCAGCGCAGTGTGCTGTATTTCACGCCATGCCGCTGTTTATTTGCGCGTGCTCACAGCGTTGCAATTCCCCGCGCAGGCTGTTTGACTTTATTTTTTTATTAAAGTAAGTATGAGTGAGTGCGTTTGTGTGCGGCTGCAGCCTGCAGGATGTCAGGCGGTGAGATGAAAGGATGCCGATCCTGGTCTGAAGAAGGTGAGCATAATGTCTGTTTCCTCCGTTCGTTCGTTCCGAATTCGCAATGTGGGTCGGCTGCTGGCAGCGGGCCTGCTGGCGGGCAGCGTCTCGCATGCCGCCCACGCCGCCGTTACCCTGAATGAGTGGGATATCTACAACTACCCGGAGCAGACTGCCGCGGTAGATGAAGGGATTAAAGAGTTTTCCCAGCAGAATCCCGGCATTGTGATTAACCGCTCGGTTCACTCCTTTGAAGATACCCGTATTCCCCTGAAGCTGGCGCTGACTGCCGGTGATGGCCCGCAGATCGCTCAGGTCAACCAGGGCGGCGGTGATATGGGCTCGCTGGTTAAAGATAAGCTGCTGCTGCCGCTCGACAGCTACGCTGCCAGCAACGGCTGGACCACACGCTTCCCGGACTCGATTCTGAAACGTAACCGCTGGTCAGACAGCGGCGAGTTCGGCAGCGGCAAACTCTATGGCGTCGCCAGCCTGGGCGAGATGGTCGGGCTCTATTACAACAAAGCGCTGCTGGATAAAGCAGGTATTGCCGTGCCGAAAACGCTGGCTGAGCTGGAAAGCGCGATGGCGAAACTGAAGCAGCAGGGCACCGCGCCGATGATGCTCGGTCTGCTGGATGGCAACATGGGCCAGCAGCTGCTCAGCACCCTGTGGCAGGCGCAGATTGAGAGCCACGACCGCAAGACGCTGGATAATCTGATTTACGATGTGGGCGGCACCTTCAAAGACAGCAAGCTGGTCAATGCCGCCTCTATGATGAAGAGCTGGACCGACAAAGGGTACTTCTTCCCTGGCTTCCAGGGCATCGGTCACGACGATGCGGCGACGCTGTTCCAGAACGGCCAGGCTGCGTTCCTGGTCAGCGGCACCTGGTATCTCGGCCAGTTTAAAGACAACAAAGATATTCACTTTGCCGCGATGCCTGCCGGTGAAGGCGTAAAGCAACCGCTGATGGTGGGCGGTACCGATCTGGCGTTCTCCATCACCAGCACTGCCAAAGGCAAAGACCAGCAGGAAGGTGCGGCGAAGTTCATCAACTATATGGTCTCTGATGCCATGGCGAACCGCTGGCTGAAGGTGGGCTTCCTGCCTGCCAGCACCAACAAAGCGGCGAAAATGCCAGCGGACAATCCGCTGCTGGCCGAGGCGTATCAGGTCTGGCTGACGCTCAATGATTACGACGGTTTAGGTCACTACGTGGACTGGGCGACACCCACCATGAACGCCGAGCTGAATCAGAACGTTCAGCTGCTGCTGGCGGGCCGTCAGACACCCGATCAGATGGTAGTTAATTTTGATAACAACTATCAGCGTTACCTGAAAACACTGAAGCATTAAGCCGGAGGCCCGGCGAACAGCCGGGCCTGAGCCTCGTTCTGAACCACGAGTAGAGTTATGTTGAATTTAAGTGGCTGGCGTAATTTTCTCTATGTTCTGCCTGCGGTGCTGGTCTATGCGGTGTTTCTGCTGTTCCCGCTACTGGCCTCGCTGGGCATCAGTTTTACCGAATGGGACGGCACCTCGCTGCCGGTGTTTAGCGGCGTCAGCAACTATCTGCGGATGTTCAGCGATCCGGTGTTCTGGATTGCACTGGGCAATAACGCCATCCTGATGCTGTTCTATACCCTGTTGCCGATTGGCGTCGGCCTGCTGCTCTGCAGCTTTCTGTATGACACGCGCAACAACAGCGAACGCAGCGTGCTGCGCATTCTCTTTTTCCTGCCCTACATCATGCCGATGGCGGTGCTGGGCGTGGTGTGGCGCTGGCTCTATAACCCGGCGTTTGGTCCGATCGACCAGATATTACGCGCAATCGGATTGCCCCAGCTGGCGCTCTCCTGGCTGGGTGATTTTACCTGGGCGCTGCCCGCCGTGGGTCTGGTCGCCACCTGGTACTTCTTCGGCTTCTGTCTGGTGCTGTTTATGGCGGGCCTGCAGCGCATGGATCCGTCACTGCTGGAAGCGGCCGATCTCGATGGCTCGTCGCGTCGCCAGAAGTTTATGCGCATTACGCTGCCAGGCCTGCGACCCGAGCTGCGGATTGCACTGCTGCTGACGGTGATCGCCAGTCTGAAAGCCTTTGACCTGGTCTATGTGATGACGCAGGGCGGCCCGGGCACCTCCACCATGGTGACCAACATCTTTATGTATAAGCAGGGCTTTGATCTGCACTACTTTGGCTACGCCTCGTCGGTAGCGGTGTTCAGCATGGTCATTGTTTTAGGGATTAACTATCTGATCCATCTGGCCTTAAAGGAGCGTTACTGATGCGAAGCACGCCGGTGATTTCACGCGCGCTGATCTGGATCGTGGCGCTGATGACGATTCTGCCGTTCCTGATGGCGCTGATGACGTCGTTCAAAACCCAGATGGAGCTGTTTCAGGGGGTCTTCACGCTGCCCGCCTCGCTGAATTTCAAAAACTACCTGACCGCGTGGCAACAGGGACACTTCAACGTCTACTTCCTCAACTCAGTGCTGGTGGTGATTCCGGTGGTGCTGTTCAGCGTGCTGCTGGGCATTCTGGCCGGGTTCGGTTTCGCGTGGCTGAAAATCCCTGGTAAAAAAGTCATCGGAGCGATGCTGGCGCTAGGGATGGTATTGCCGAGTGAAGCCTTTATCATTCCGCTCTATCACGAGCTGCGCTGGATGGGGCTGACCAACACCTATCTGGCGCTGATCCTGCCGCAAATTGCCCTGTCGCTGCCCTTTACCACGCTGATGATCGCCAGTGCTTTCCAGCAGGTGCCGAAAGAACTGGTGGAAGCGGCGGTAATGGATGGGGCATCGCGGGTCAAAATTCTGTGGGGCATTCTGGTGCCCGCTATCTGGCCGACCCTCTCAACGCTGGGGCTGCTGCTGTTTATCTGGACCTGGAATGAGTTCCTGATCCCGCTGATTCTGGTCAACAAGGATGAGTTACGCACACTGCCAATTGGCATGATGTTTTTCCAGAACAAAAACACCATCGACATTCCGGTGCTGATGGCGGGCGCGATGATTGTGATTATGCCGCTGATCGTGGTGTTCCTGATTTTCCAGCGCAAGTTCATCAGCGGCGTCACCGAAGGGGCCGTGAAGTAATCTGTGATAGCCCGCACGAAACGGCGCACTGGCGGCCAGACAAAGGTTTGCCGCGCCGTATCGTGCTGCAATTCCTCCTCCTCAATCCTGCGGGAGACGCATGATGCACCTTTCCCTTGCTGATTTTCACCCTGTCGCCGATGGCGAAACCCCGGACACGGCCGTGCTGCAACGCGCTATGGATCAGATTGCGGCGGCGGGCGGTGGCCGTCTGACCCTGCCTGCCGGGCGTTATCGCAGCGGCTGCCTGAATCTGCCCTCTGATTTTGAACTCCATCTTGAAGCGGGCGCGGTGCTGATCGCCAGTCAGCGGCTGGCTGATTACCAGGCGGTACAGGCGCTGAGCTGTGCTGAGAAGTCCCACAATGTGCTGCTCTATGCGCTGGGCCAGCGCAATATCACCATCAGCGGCACCGGCCGTATAGACGGTGACGGTGAAGCCTGGTTTGCCGCTGAGCGTGACGAGCAGGGCTATCGCCTGCCGCGTGCGGACCGGCCGCGGATCATTGTGTTTGAAGATTGCGAGCAGGTAACGCTGACCGCCTTTACCATCGTGCAGGCGCCGATGTGGACGGTGCATCTGGTGAGCTGTCGCCATGTGCATATCGACCACCTCACCATCGACAATGCCATGACCATGCCGAATACCGATGCGCTCGATCTCGACAGTTGCGAAGCGGTGTTTGTCAGCAACAGCTATCTCAGTGCCGCCGATGATGCCATCTGCATCAAAACCACCCATAAACCGGCCGCGCTGCGGCGTCCGGCGCGGCAGATTATGATCACCAACTGCCTGCTGCGTAGCTACAGCTGCGCCTTTAAAATCGGCACTGAAACCTGGGATGATGTGGAAGATGTCACGGTGACCGGCTGCACCATTTTTGATTCCAACCGTGGCATCGGCATTCTGTCGCGTGACGGTGGCGCGATGCGGCGTCTGCTGTTCAGTAATCTGACTTTTGCCTGTCACCATGCGCCGCCCTGTCACTGGGGAAAAGCCGATCCGCTGCATATTTCGGTGCGCAGGCGCGATCCCGCCATTACGCCCGGCATCGTAGAGCAGGTGCAGTTCAGTAACGTTACGGGCGTGGCGGAAGGGGCGATTAACCTGCATGCGGCAGAACCGGGCTGGATACGCGATGTGGTCATCAGCCAGCTGCAGATGCGGCAGACCGTGGCACCGGTTGCACAGGGACACTATGACGTACGGCCGCCCTGTAACCCGGACTCCCCGACCGGCATGGGGCTGGATAACGCCTACAAACTTGACCCGAAAACCGGCGAAGCTTTTGGCGTAGAGCGCTATCCCGGCGGGCTGCCGGGCCTGTTTGCACGCGGGGTGGAGAACCTGCAACTGCACAGCCTGGCGATAGTACGGCCGGAACCGTTACCGCCAGGCTGGCACCCCGAGTGCGTGGTGCAGTTGCCGGACTAAATCACAGCGCGGCGGCGATGGCCATACCGAGCTGTTCGGTGCTGGCGCTGCCGCCGAGATCGCGCGTCAGGTGCTCACCCGCTGCCAGCGTGCGTTCAATCGCGTCTAACACCGCATCACCTGCCGCTTTGTAGCCGAGGTGCTCCAGCATCATCGCGCCACACCAGATCTGTCCGATGGGATTGGCGACGCCTTTACCGGCGATATCGGGCGCAGAACCGTGAACCGGTTCAAACAGGCTGGGGAACAGGCCTTCCGGGTTGATATTGGCCGAAGGGGCGATGCCGATAGTGCCGGTACAGGCCGGGCCGAGATCGGAGAGGATATCGCCAAACAGATTGCTGGCGACCACCACATCAAACCAGTCCGGATGCAGCACGAAGTTAGCGGTGAGAATATCGATGTGATACTTATCGACGCGAACATCGGGGAACTGACCGGCCATGGCTTCAACGCGGCTATCCCAGTAGGGCATGGTGATGGCAATGCCGTTCGATTTGGTGGCGGAGGTCAGGTGTTTCTTCGGCCGACTCTGCGCCAGCTGATAGGCAAACTTCAGGATGCGATCGACGCCGGTGCGCGTCATCACCGTCTCCTGAATCACCACTTCACGTTCGGTGCCGGGGAACATGGTGCCGCCGACGCTGGAGTATTCACCCTCAGTGTTTTCGCGTACCACATAGAAGTCGATATCGCCGGGCTGACGATTCGCCAGCGGCGCTTTGACGCCTGGCATCAGTCGCACCGGACGCAGATTCACATATTGATCGAACTCCCGGCGGAACTGCAGCAGCGAGCCCCACAGTGAAACGTGGTCGGGCACCACATCGGGCCAGCCGACCGCGCCAAAATAGATTGCATCAAAGGTTTTCAGCTGTGGAAACCAGTCGTCAGGCAACATTTTGCCATGCTGCTGCCAGTAGTCGGCACTGGCGTAATCGAACCACTCCCAGCGCAGCGGAATGTTAAATTTCTCTGCGGCCGCATTCATTACACGGACGCCTTCCGGCATCACTTCTTTGCCGATGCCGTCGCCAGGGATCACGGCAACAGAGTGAATTTTGTCAGTCACAGGGTACCTTTCCGGTTGATGTTCGAATTGTGTACGCAGTATAACTGTCGCTTACGGGGAAATAATGAGCCTGAAAGGCAATCCAGTGTTGAATAAAAGTAGAGAATCCCGCACCTCCACCGATGATTTAGCCTTCTTTGTTCGCCTGGCTGCGCTGGATAGCCTGACTGCGGCGGCGCGCGAACTGGGACTGTCGCTGGCGGCGGTCAGCAAACGTCTGAGCCAGCTGGAACAGCGGCTTGGTGTGCAACTCCTGCGCCGCACCACGCGACGACTGGAGCTGACGCCGGAAGGGCGCCGATATCTGGCGGGTGCGCGTCCGTTGCTGGATCAGCTGGCGGCGCTGGAAGAGGCGGTCAGCGGCGAAACCGCCCAGCTGCGCGGCACACTTAACATCAACGCCTCATTTGGCTTTGGCCGTCGGCATATTGCGCCCTGCGTCTCGGCTTTTGCCGCGCTGCACCCGGAACTCTCGCTGTCGCTGCAGCTCAGCAGCCAGCCACTTAATTTTCTTGATGCCCACATGGATATTGATATCCGCGTCGGGGAACCGCCCGACTCACGGCTGGTGGCGCGCAAACTGCGTACCAATCCGCGCATTCTCTGCTGCTCACCCGCCTATGCCGCCCGGCACGGTCTGCCGGAGACAGTGCGCGATCTGGCACAACACAACTGCATTTTACTGCGCCAGCACGACAGCGATTTTACCCTGTGGCGACTGACCAGCGGCGAACAGAGCATCAATCAGAAAGTGCGTGGCAGTCTGATCACCAACGATGGCGAAGTGGCGATGCGGCTGGCGATGGATGGGCATGGCATCTTGCTGCGTTCCTGGTGGGATGCGCAGCACAGTCTGGCGACGGGCGAACTGCTGCCGGTGTTACCCGACTGGCAGGCACCGGATGGCGATATTTTTGCGGTCTGGCAGGCGCAGCGTCAGCTTCCGGCGCGTATTACCGCATTTGTGGCGTTTCTGCAGAGCAATCTGCAATCGGTTGATTAGCCAGGCTTTTAAAGGCAGTTTCTGGCGCGGCCAGACGCCTGCGGACAATAAATATACCGCATTAAGCTGATTCGGTTGCGGCAGCGTGCCGCTGCGTTTACAGCGTTTTAGCGGCTGCGTATGATTCTTATTCTTTTTATTTCCTGCCTGTCCTCTGCGTTGTGGCCAGCCGGGAGCAGCAGGCAGATAGGGGAGTTAAGTATGAAAGCGTTGTTCAGTCCGCGTACAGCGGCACTTACACTGGCGATGGTGACCACCTTCAGCCTGACGGCGTGCCAGATGCCGGCGAAAAAAGTGGATGCCAGTGCGCCGGTGGTGATGCAGCCCTCCAGCCCTGATAACCTGATTCAGCGCGAGCTGGGTGAAGGTTTGTATGAGATGGCCTATCTGCCAGCAAAAAATGCCCTCTATGTCGCCAGCGCGCAGGGATTTAAAGATATCAGCGGCGGCATGATCTACCGTCTTGATGCTTCCACGCTGCAGAGCACCGGCGCGGGACACTTCGACCTGAAAAACTTTGGTCTGATCAGTGCGCCTGACGGCAACGCACTCTACGCCACCAACACGCTGGATGGCGGTATCTCTAAGATCGATCCTGATAACGGTAAGGTGCTGAAGCGCCTGATGTTTGACGAGAAAAACGAGAAAGGCATGCCCTATGGCACGCGTGAAATCTTTCTGCATGACGGGCTGCTCTATGTCGGCGGCGTGGGCGATCCAGGCGTGATCTGGGTGGTTGATGCTAAAACCCTGACGCTGAAAACCCGGATAAAAAATGCCGGGAAGTGGGTCACAGGCATCATCTTCTCGCCGGTCAGCGACCGGATTTATGCGGCGAACGGCAGCGGAGAAATCCTGGTGATCAATCCGCGCAATAATAAAATCGAGCAGCGCCTGACGGCGGGTGACGGGCAGGAGTATCTGTTCCTGAATATGGCCGAGGATCCGGCAACCGGTCGTCTGTTTGTTACGGATAATTCAAAAGCGAAAAATACGCTGGTGTTTGATGAGCGCAGCGGCAAGGTCATTAAGCGTCTGAATCCGGGCGACTCACTAGGGATTAAGTTTAATGGCAAGCGCAATGAGATTTATATCAGCCAGCGCGAATCGAAGAAGGTGCTGCAGCTGGATGGCACCACCTATGAGGTGAAAAACAGCTGGTCATTTGATAGCCACCCCAACAGTCTGCTGGTCTCACCGGACGGGCAGACCCTGTTCGTCACCCTGAAACAGGGCTTCAATGACGATCACAGCAGTCAGGGGCTGGATGGCGTGGCGCGTATCACACTGCAATAAGAAAAGGCGGCATCGCTGCCGCTTGTATCTTTACTTAGCCACACCTTCTACCAGCACCACGCGATAGTTCGCGCCTTTCAGACGGTGCGCTTTGGCAGCCTGATATTCCGGGCTGTCATACCAGGCATGTGCGGCTTCGCGGCTCGCGAATTCCAGAATCACCACGCCTTCTGCTTCCTGTCCTTCCAGCGTTTCCAGTTCGCCATAAAAGGCGAGAGGATTGATCTGATGATCGCCGCGAGCCTCGCCCGCTTTCTCGGCATAGATCGCCATTTCGTCCTGGTTCAGGGTGTTATCACGAATAAATACAACATATGCACTCACAGGTCTCTCCTTAAGCTTTTTTATCCTGGGTTTTGGTATCGAAGTCAGCGGCATCATGACGCTCGTGCAGCTGATCGGCCGGGTCGCCCATGACACGGTTGACCTTGCGGCCACGAATCACAGCAGGTCGCAGCGCGATCTCTTTCGCCCAGCGCACCACATTTTTATAGGACTGCACATCCAGGAATTCGGCACCGCCATACTGGTCATTCAGCACCATGTTGCCGTACCACGGCCAGGTGGCGATATCAGCGATGGTGTAGTCATCACCGGCCAGATAGCGGTTATCTGCCAGCTGACGATCCAGCACGTCGAGCTGACGCTTCGCTTCCAGCGTGAAGCGGTTAATGGCGTACTCAATTTTTTCTGGCGCGTAGTGATAGAAATGACCGAAACCACCGCCCAGGTAAGGCGCTGAGCCCTGTAACCAGAAGAGCCAGTTCAGGGTTTCGGTGCGGCCAGCGATATCTTTCGGCAGGAAGTAGCCATACTTCTCCGCAAGATAGAGCAGGATGTTGCCCGATTCAAATACCCGAATCGGCGGCGTTGCTGAGTGGTCGCTCAGCGCCGGGATTTTCGAGTTCGGGTTTACGTCGACAAAACCGCTGGAGAACTGATCGCCTTCGCCGATACGGATCAGCCAGGCATCATATTCCGCATCGTTGACGTTAAGCGCCAGCAGCTCTTCCAGCAGGATGGTCACTTTCTGGCCGTTAGGCGTGCCAAGCGAATAGAGCTGTAAAGGATGCTTGCCGACCGGCAACGCTTTTTCATGGGTGGGACCAGCGAACGGACGATTAGTTTTAGCGCCGTTACCTTTGGCTTCAGGGTCCCAGGTCCAGACTTTTGCGGGCTGATATGCATTTTCCGACATAATGAAAGTTCGCCTTATGGTGTGGTATTGGTCTGGAGTGTAGCAGGTGCTGCGAAGGGGGTTTAACTCTGCTGGCTGCGCAAGGCCGTGCAGCAGGGGGCTGATGTCAGGCGGGCAGCGGCACTGGAGAAAAGTGAATAAAAGTGTGTCAGGCAGGTGGTTCGTTATCCTGAGCGGAGGTGGCCGTGCAGTCAGCATCAACTGCACGGCAGGCAGGGTTACAGCAGTTCACGCTCAATCAGTTCGCGGGTTTCTACCGCCTGAACCTTCATCTTTTCCGGGTAGCCAAACAGAGACGCCGCGATGATCGGTTCACCGCCGACTTTATAACTGCGGGTGGCAAAGCCGGTGTCGCGCAGCGTTTTAAACAGGGTGTCGAAGTCCACTTCGCCTTCGCCCACGCCGACATGCTGGTGAATGGTGGCATCCACCCCTGGCGGGTTAACGATGTAGCGACAGTGTTTTGTATGGTTCATGGTGTCGGCGATCAGCATGTGTGACAGATCGTCACCGGCATACTCCAGCATCGGTTTCACATCACCTTTGCCTTTGTCATAAAAGAAAGTGTGTGGCGCGCTGTAGATATACTTCACATTATCGCTGCGGAACGACTTCACGATATCCACGGTTTCGTTGTTCTCTTCGCAGAAATCCCACGGATGGGCCTGGATTTCGACGCGGATGCCTTCACGTTCGATGATCGGCAGCAGCTCTTCCATGGAGCGATAGAACATCTCTTCACAGATTTCCGGCTCGTTAGGCGTGCCGGAGAGCTCGGTGTTGATCACCTGCACACCCATCTCAACCGCGATCTCGATCATCCGCTTCCAGTTCTTCACCGCCGCCTGACGACGCAGCTCATCCGGGCCGGACCAGCGATAGACCACGATAAACGAGGAGATCTCCAGCCCGGTGGCGCTTAACGCATTCTTATACTCCGTGATGATTTCACGGCTGGCTTTAGGATGCTTATAAAACGGGTTGATCTGCGGATGCGGCGACTGTTCGATATATTTGTATCCCCAGTCGGCCACCTGATGAACCATACGGGTGATGCCTAAATCTTTAATCACATCCACATCAAAAGCGATTTTCATCTTTCTGCTCCGGGCACATTAAGGTTGCTGTTCTTCATTGAAGGTCACGCCAATCTGCTGCCTGACGTTGTCCATCGTGGCCAGGGTGGTAATCGCCTGGTCAAGCGAATGGATGGGTGAATCGATCCGGTTCTGACCGATACACCAGGCGAAATGGTTAATTTCATGACAGAGCTGTTCATAGCGGCTGGCAGGCTCCTGCCACTGCAGGCGATGACGCCGATCGCTGGAGGTCAGGGTGAAGTTACCAGGCGCATAGAACTGGCCCGCCAGTTCCAGCGTGGCCTCGCGTCCGGCGATCACCGCGCCGCCTGGCGTGTTGCTGAACAGGGTGGTATTCAGCACCGAATGCATGCCGTGCTGATGGGTAAACAGCATCGACGTCTGACCGTTTACACGCCCAGCCGGGACGGGCTGGCCCCGGGCGACGATCGTGTCAGGCGCACCGCCGCCAACAAACACGCTAAGCGCCACCAGATAGCTGCCCAGATCCAGCATCGGGCCGCCCGCCAGATCGGCGTTGAAGATGCGATGGTCTGGTGTGAAAAACTCGCCATGATCGGCAATCAGGGTGTGAACATCGCCGAGCACGCCATCCTCCAGCAGCTGACGGATAACGTCATATTTCGGTGTGAAGTTGCACCACATCGCCTCCATACAGAGCAGGTTCGCGGCAGCGGCGGCCAGTTTAAGCTGTGTCGCCTGCTGAGCATTCAGCGCCAGCGGCTTTTCAATCAGCAGATGCTTTCCGGCGGCAATCGCGCGCAGACCATCGGGAAAATGGTGGTTGTGGGGCGTAGCGATATAGACCGCATCAACATCCTCCCGCGCCAGCAGCACGTCGATACTGCCCGTGGCATGGCTGATTGACCATTTGTCGGCAAAGGCCTGTGCTTTTGCCGGGTCACGCGCAGCCACCGCCGTGATCTGCTGGTGGGTATGCTTGCGCAGTGCATGGGCAAAATGGTCGGCGATCCAGCCTGGCCCGATAATGCCCCAGCGCAACTGTGGTACCTGGCTGGCAGCGGTCAGGCGTGGAACCGGAAGCGTTGAAGGGAACATAACTTTTCCTTTTATACGTGCAGGCAGGTGCTGCTCAGGGCTCCACTATAGAAAGCCCGTCGTCGTCGCTCTAACCTTTTAATGATGTGATCCCATCAACCCGATCGGCGCAGGATTTTTATCCGTTTTAGCAAATGGGCGTTTTAAAGAGAATGCAGAAAGAAATGAATGTTTCATTTTGCGAGGAAGATCAAGATTAACGCTGACCTTCTATCAAATAAATGAGAGGAAATGGCTTTGCCGCGATAGAGTGTTGATGTCTCAGACAACAGAATATTTAGGCGTAGCCGTCAGCCAGCGCTACAGAGAGCAGAAGCAGGGAGAAGGATGATGTCAAAAGTGACGATGACCGCTATTGCGCAGGCGGCGGGCGTGGGCGTGGCCACCGTGGATCGGGTGCTGAATGGACGCGCGCCGGTGCGCAGCGTGACCGAGCAGAAAGTGCTGGCTGCGGCCCGCGAGCTGGGCTATCACCTGACGCAGGCACACATCCGGACAACATCGCCGCTCGCTGCGGCAACAGTTCGCGTGAGCTTTATCCTGCTGCCTGCCCGTTATTCGTTTTATCAGCAGCTAGGCGAGGTGCTGAAACAGCAGCTGAAGGCGCAGCAGCCACAGGGCAGCGAACCTGAATTCTGCTGGCATGATATTCATGAAGTGGAGGCGGTGGCGCACTCGCTGCGTCTGCTGGCACAGCGCAGTGATGTGATTGCGCTGGTGGCGCTGGATCATCCGCTGATTCGTCACGCGATTCAGGATGTGTCACGACTGGGCGTACGGGTTTACGCGCTGTTTTCTGATTTCTCGCCCTGTGAGCATGCGGGGTTTATCGGCATTGATAATCAGAAAGCGGGACGTACGGCGGCCTGGATGGCACAGCATCTGCTGCGTCAGCCGGGATGCGTTGGGGTGCTGCTGGGCGATCACCGCTTTACCTGCCAGGAGAGCAGCGAGATCAGTTTCCGCTCCTACCTGCGCGAGTCAGGCATCAGTCAGCGGGTACTGGAACCGTTAAAAACGCATGAGTCGGGTGAAGGGGGCTATCAGGCGACCCGGCAGTTGCTGGACACCCATGATGATCTGGTGATGATTTATGCGCCATGCGGCGGCATCGAGGGTGTGGTGCGGGCGCTGCGTGACAGCGGGCGCAGACAGATCGATCTGCTGTGCCACGGTCCGCTGCCCGGCGATGAGCTGGCGCTGATTGATGGCACCATTACGCTGATGTTGCGCCATCGTATTGATGCCATGGCTGCGGCGGTGATCGCCACCTGCCTCAACAGCCGGATGGAACAGCGCGACCATTTTGCGCAGGTGACCGTACCCTTTGAAATCGTGACGCGTGAAAACCTGTAGAAAGAGCAGGTTAGCGGGTATTTGATAGAAAGCTATCATATAAAGAAATATTTAAACGCGATCTCTATCAAAAAATGAAACTTTCATTGTTGTCTGAGATGAAATTTTCATTTGATACTGCCAGCAGTTATCACTGCACAGGCAGATATCATGACCTTTCACATTGCTAATGCGCCCTGTAGCTGGGGCGTCGACGATCCCGCTAATCCCTGGCTGCCGCCATGGCAGAAAGTCCTGACCGAGGCCGCTCAGGCTGGCTATCCCAGTATTGAACTTGGCCCCTGGGGCTATCTGCCAGCGGATGCAGCTGAACTGACCCGGCAGCTTAATGCGCATCAGCTTTCGCTGGTGGCGGGTACGATTTTTGATGATTTGGTCAGTGAAGCGCATTTCCCTGAACTGGTGACGCTGACCCACAATCTGTGTCGTACGCTGGCCAGCGTACCAGCCGCCGTCAAAACGCCCGGCGCCAGCGCGCCTTATCTGGTGATCATCGACTTCGGGAATCCGGAGCGGGCGAAATATGCCGGTCAGTCAGAAAAAGCGCCACGGCTCTCCGCTGACGACTGGCAGCGCATGATGCGACACATCACCATTCTGAGTGAGATTGCCTGGCAGGAGTATGGCGTGCGACCGGTGATCCATCCGCATGCGGGCGGCTGCATTGAGTTTGCCGATGAGCTTGCGCGGCTGGTCAGTGATATTCCGCATCAGGTGGCTGGTTTATGCCTGGATACCGGCCATCTCTATTACGCCGGGATGGATCCGGTCGCTTCGCTGCAACAGTACTGGACCCGCATCGATTACCTCCACTTCAAAGACGTTAACCAGCGGGTCTGGCGAGACGCCCTCTCTCACGGACTCGACTTTTTCACTGCCTGCGCGCAGGGGGTGATGTGTCCGCTGGGGCAGGGCGCAATTGACTATCCGGCGGTGCGCACGCTGCTGACTGAGCGTAACTATCAGGGCTGGATCACCATCGAACAGGAGCGTGATCCGCGCCATGCCGACACCAGTCTGCGGGATGTTAAAGCCAGCCTGGACTATCTCCGATCAACAGGATTCTGAGGACAACAGCATGATTAACGGTAAAAAAGCGGCTAATCGCTCGCTGCGCTGGGGCATGATCGGCGGCGGCGGCACCAGCCAGATTGGGTATATCCATCGCTCTGCAGCACAGCGTGACGGAAACTTTGTGCTGCTGGCGGGGGCGTTTGATATTGATGCCGCACGCGGGCGTGAGTTTGGTCAGGCGCTGGGTGTGGCACCGGACCGCTGTTATCCCGATTATGCCAGCCTGTTCGCCGGGGAAGCCGCGCGTGAAGATGGCATTGAGGCGGTGTCTGTCGCCACGCCTAATAATACTCACTTCGCCATTTGCCGCGCGGCGCTTAATGCCGGGCTGCATGTGGTGTGCGAGAAGCCCCTCTGTTTTACGGTCGAAGAGGCGGATGAGCTGGAGCAGCTGAGCCGGGAGAAGCAGAAGGTTGTTGGCGTCACCTACGGTTACGCCGGGCATCAGCTGGTTCATCAGGCCAGGGAGATGATCGCCGAAGGGGCTCTGGGTGAGATCCGCATCGTTAACATGCAGTTTGCTCACGGCTTCCATAATGAGGCGGTGGAGTTGCAGAGTGAAAGCACCCGCTGGCGGGTCGATCCGCGCTTTGTCGGCCCGAGTTACGTGTTAGGCGACCTGGCGACGCATCCGTTATTTATTGCAGAAACGATGTTGCCACAGCTGAAAGTGACACGTCTGCTCTGTTCGCGTCAGAGCTTTGTCGCGTCGCGTGCGCCGCTGGAGGATAACGCCTTTGTGATGATGGAGTATGACAACGGCGCGGTCGGCACGTTATGGGCGTCGGCGGTGAATGCCGGATCGATGCACGGGCAGAAGATTCGGGTCGTCGGATCGAAAGCCAGTCTGGAGTGGTGGGATGAGCAGCCGAACCAGTTGCGCTATGAAGTGCAGGGCGAGCCAGTGCGCATTCTGGAGCGCGGCATGGGCTATCTTAATCCGCGCGCGCTGGAAGAGGACCGCATTGGCGGAGGGCATACCGAGGGGTTATTTGAAGCCTGGTCCAATCTTTATCGTCGCTTCGCGCTGGCGATGGATGCCACCGATCGCCGTGACACCGACTTCCTGCAGGATTTCTGGTATCCCGACGTGCATGCCGGATTAATGGGCGTGCGCTGGGTCGCGCAGTGCGTGAAATCGGCGGATGCCGGTGCAGTGTGGGTGGCGTGCTGAAGCAGAGGGCGAGCCACAGGATGTGGCGAGTGTATCGAACCTTCGATAACGGGTTCGCTCCACAAAAGCAAAAAACCCGCCAGAGGCGGGTTCTTTAAATATGGTGCCCGAACCCGGACAAAAATGCCGGGAGCATTTTTGCATCGCGCGGCTTCGCGCGACCCGGAGGGTGAGCCACAGGATGTGGCGAGTGTATCGAACCTTCGATAACGGGTTCGTTCCACAAAAGCAAAAACCCGCCAGAGGCGGGTTCTTTAAATATGGTGCCCGAACCCGGAATCGAACCAGGGACACGGGGATTTTCAATCCCCTGCTCTACCGACTGAGCTATTCGGGCAACGGGGCGCATTAAACCGTAAAGGCCGCGGGTCGTCAACGGCTTTCACTAAAAAACCCCTGGAAACGTGACTGATTGCCTGATTTTCAGTCAAAGCGGGTAAAACCTCAGGCCAGCGCGCCATTTTTACGGCATAGCGCGATGCTGTAAACATCCTCCGCCAGCCGCTGTGCGGTGGCGACATCCTGCACATTGCGCTTCACCAGCAGCTTGCTGAGGCAGCCTTCAAGAATCAGCTCCATCTGATCGGCCACCATGCTGGGGTTGTCCAGCGCCTGCTCCACCAGAATGTCGTGGGTGAACTGCCATGAGCCGCGTTTCTGCTGTTCGGCCAGTTGATGGATGGGCTGATCGGGCTGCGGGTAGAAGCTACAGGCGGCAATAAACAGGCAGCCTGGAAAGCGTCCTTTGCTGACCTGCTCACTCAGGACCTCATAGCGTGCCATCAGCTTCTGGTCGGGCGACAGCGATTCATCCAGCAGGATCTGGCGTCGCCAGGTATCAATCTGCTGCCCGTGATAGCGCAGTGCATCGTAGAGCAGGGCGTCACGATCGGGCCAGAACTGCTGAAGCTGGTCACGGGTTAATTCGGATCCCGCCAGGGTTTCCAATGAGAGGGTGGCGGCGAGGCCGTTCTGTTCAAGCACATTCAATGCATGCTCGAGTATCTGTTCACGCTGCAAGTGACTCTCCTCTGGTATGCAGGCCCGGTAATGCACCGGGCAATGACCTGACTCCAGTGTTGTTTACGGGGTAAGTTTCTGCAAATGCGCCCGGAAGTCGGCGGCATTGAGAAACCCGGTGATGCGCGATCCAGCGATTTCGCGGCCCTGCGCATCAAAGAACAAAATCGTCGGTAAGCCCAGCACCTGAAGGTGCTGCAACAGCACGTTATCACTGGCGTTGTTGGCGGTGACGTTGGCCTGGAGCAGCTGTACCTGACTCAGGCTATCGCGCACGGCGCTATCACTAAAGGTATATTTTTCAAACTCTTTGCAGGCGACGCACCAGTCAGCGTAGAGATCGACCATGGTGATGCGGCCGCGGGCCTGCTGCAGCGCGCTATCAAGCTGCTGCGGCGTCTGGATAGTATGGAACGGCAGCGGTGCCACAGCCTGCTGCTGCGCCGGTCCGCCAAAGGCCCAGTCCTGCAACGGGCGTGCGCTGATCAGCGCAGCGGCCAGCATGAGAATCTGCACTACGCGCCACTTACCGCTGCTGGCGCGCAGGCTGACGCTGAACGCCCAGCCAAAGAACGCCACGCCGAGCAGGCTCCAGAGCCGCAATCCCCACGCATCGCCCAGCACCCGCTCCAGCAGGAAGACCGGCAGCGCCAGGATGACAAAACCAAAGCCCTCTTTAACGGTTTGCATCCACGGGCCGCTTTTCGGCAGCAGCCGGTTGCCAAACAGGGTCACGGCGATCAGCGGTAATCCCATTCCGACCGCATAGAGCCACAGCGTCCCGGCACCGGCCCACAGATTTCCGCTCTGCGCGATGTAAAGCAGAATGGCGCTGAGCGGGGCGGTGGTGCAGGGCGAGCAGATCAAACCCGCCAGTGCCCCCATCAGGAAGACGCCGGGCAGCGAGCCACCCTGCTGACGATTACTCCACAGGGTCAGGCGGGTTTGCAGGCTGGCGGGCAGTTGCAGCGTAAACAGGCCGAACATTGACAGCGCCAGCACGATAAACAGCAGTGAGAGCGTGAACAGCACATAAGGATGCTGCAACGCGGCCTGGAAGCGCAGGCCCGCTGCCGCGACGACCACTCCCAGCAGCGTGTAGGTCAGCGCCATCCCCTGCACATAGACCATCGCCAGCGCGAACAGTCGGCCCAGCGAATAGTGGCGCTGTCCGCCAAGGATAATGCCGGAGATCAGCGGATACATCGGCAGTACGCAGGGCGTAAACGCGACACCGATACCAATCAGTAGCGCCCAGAGCGGCGAGAAAGGCAGCGGGCTGGCGGGCGCGGGCTGAGCGCTGACCGGCGGCGGTGCGCTGCTGGCGGTCACCGCACTTACCGGAACGCTGCGCGTTTCTGGCGGATAACAGAATCCGGCGGCGGCACAGCCCTGATAAGTCACACTGAGCGTGGCGCCGCTGGCCGCCTGTTGCAGCGTCACCGGCAGCGTCAGATCCTGCGGATAGATTTCACTTTTGCCGAAGAATTCATCTTCATGCGGCTGACCAGCCGGCAGCGTTAACGGCGCGATGGTCGCGTTCTGCGGTGTGATGTGGATCTGCTGGCGATAGAGGTAATAACCCGATTTCACTTTCCAGTGCAGGTTGAGCTGCGCGCCCTGCTGGTCGAAGTCAAAAGTAAAGGCCTGATCGACCGGCACAAAGCGACTGGTCGCCGGATTTGAAAAGAGTGAAGCGTGCGCCTGCAGGCCGATAAACAGTGTCAGCAGAAGCGTAATTAAGCGAGAGATGCGTGCAGCCATGACAAGTATTCACTGTCTCCATATTGAACCGGCAGCGCCAGCAGTTCGGGCACATCGTAAGGGTGAGCGTCTTTGAGCAGATCACACAGCGCCTGCTGATGATCGCTGTCGCATTTCAGCAGCATCTGGACTTCGCTGCTCTGCTCCATTTTTCCCTGCCAGAGATACCAGGAGGTGGCGCCCGGCAGCAGTGTGACACAGGCCGCCAGCCTGGCTTCCAGCGCTAGGCCAGCAAGGTGCTCCGCCGTGGCCTGATCGGGCGTGGTGCAGAGGATAACGACAGCATTCATCCTGTGACTCCTGTTTTAAAGAGCGCCGATGATAGCATGCTCCATCCGTAACACGAGGAGTGTGCTTATAGCAGCAATCCGCCAAAAATGAAGCCAGAGAGCACCGACAGCGCAATGGCGATCACGCCGGGAATGATAAAGGCATGGTTAAACACATACTTGCCAATCCGGGTCGAACCGGTGTCATCCATCTCTACTGCGGCCAGCAGGGTCGGGTAGGTCGGCAGCACAAACAGCGCTGAAACCGCCGCGAAAGAAGCGATGGCAGTAAGCGGCGTAACGCCCAGCAGCAGCGCGGCGGGCATCAGCGCTTTGGTGGTCGCCGCCTGCGAGTAGAGCAGCATCGAGGCGAAGAACAGCACCAGCGCCAGCATCCACGGATAGGTTTTCAGCGTGTCTCCCGCCAGCATCTGAATCTCCGCCAGATGTGCCTTCACAAAGGTATCGCCCAGCCAGGCGACGCCCATCACGCAGATACAGGCGCTCATGCCGGACTTAAAGGTGCTGGCGCTGAGGATTTCGCTGGTGTCGAGTTTGCAGGTCAGGCTGATCAGCGTGGCGATGGTCAGCATAAACACCACAATTGCTTCATTGCGTGGCAGCGGCGGATTAACGATCAGCCCGACGCTGGCGCTGGTCGCGGTGGCATAAAGCACCACGGCCACAATGCCCGTCAGAAACAGCAGCACCGATTTTTTCGCGCCCGGTTTTGCCTGGTAGAGGCTGGCGCCGCGCAGCGTGACTTCGCCTTTGGCGAGACGCGCCTGATAAACCTCATCATCCTTTAGCTCACGGCCTAAGAAGTTAGTCACCAGAGCCGCCAGGAAGAGGCCCACCATGGTTGAGGGGATGGCAATCGCCAGCAGCGTGATATAGCTGACGCCGCGCGGCTCAAGCAGGGTGGCGAAGAAGACCACCGCGGCTGAAATGGGTGATGCGGTAATCGCGATCTGCGAAGCCACTACCGCAATCGACAGCGGCCGGGAAGGGCGAACGCCTTGCTCTTTCGCCACTTCTGCAATCACCGGTAATGTTGAGAACGCGGTATGTCCGGTACCGGCCAGTAGCGTCATCAGGTAGGTCACTAGTGGGGCCAGCAGCGTAACGTGGCGTGGATGGCGGCGCAGCAGGCGTTCCGCCAGACTCACCAGATAATCCATCCCGCCTGCCACCTGCATGGCGGCTATCGCGGCGATCACCGCCATGATGATTTCAATCACATCGAACGGAATAGCGCCGGGTGCCATGCCAAATCCCAGCGTCAGGATCAGCACGCCCATTCCGCCTGCGAACCCGATACCAATGCCGCCAAGACGTGCGCCCAACCAGATCGCCATCAAGACGATAAGCAGCTCAACCACAAACATGAATGACTCCTGAAAGATAAACCGGTAATAGCCGGGTGTGCTGTTTAACAAAAAAAAAGGCACACCGTGTTGATCGCGGTGTGCCTTTGGTTAACCAGCGTCGGTTAAACCTTACTGTTCGTTTTCATCAGTATAACGTTTGGCTTTATAAACCGGGTACATCAGGTTCTGCACCGAGAAGATATCGTCCAGCTCACTTTCCGTCAGCAGGCCGCGCTCCAGCACGACTTCACGTACGCTTTTACCGGTTTCCGCACAGATTTTACCGACGATGTCGCCGTTGTGGTGGCCGATGTAAGGGTTGAGGTAAGTCACGATACCAATCGAGTTGAAGACATAGGCTTCGCACACTGCGCGGTTGGCGGTAATGCCGTTGATGCACTTCTCCAGCAGGTTATAGCAGGCGTTAGTCAGAATGCTGATCGACTCAAACAGCGCCTGGCCAATCACCGGCTCCATCACGTTGAGCTGCAGCTGGCCCGCTTCAGAGGCCATCGTCACGGTGATGTCGTTGCCAATCACTTTGAAGCAGACCTGGTTTACCACCTCCGGTACAACCGGATTGACCTTGGCGGGCATGATAGAGGAACCCGCCTGCAGCTCTGGCAGGTTGATTTCATTCAGACCAGCACGCGGGCCTGAGGAGAGCAGGCGCAGGTCGTTACAGATTTTAGAGAGCTTCACCGCCAGACGTTTCAGCGATGAATGGACCATCACATAGGCGCCGCAGTCGGAGGTTGCTTCAATCAGATCTTCCGCTGGCACCACCGGCAGGTTGCTGACTTCCGCCAGACGCTGTACCGCCAGGTGCTGATACCCTTCCGGCGTATTGAGGCGGGTGCCGATGGCGGTCGCGCCCAGGTTCACTTCCAGCAGCAGTTCCGCGGTGCGCAGAATGCTTTTGGTCTCTTCGTTCAGCAGTACGCTGAAGGCGTGAAATTCCTGCCCGAGGGTCATCGGCACGGCATCCTGCAACTGGGTACGGCCCATTTTCAGGATGGTCTGGAACTCATCGGCTTTGTGCTGGAAGCCTTCGGCCAGCTGGCTGATGCCATCAAGCAGTTTCAGTAGCGAGCTGTAGACCGCGATGCGGAAACCGGTTGGGTAAGCGTCGTTGGTGGACTGGCATTTGTTCACATGATCGTTGGGGTTGAGGTACTGATATTCCCCTTTCTGGTGGCCCATCAGCTCCAGGCCGATGTTCGCCAGCACTTCATTGGTGTTCATGTTGACCGAGGTTCCGGCACCGCCCTGATAAACATCCACGGGGAACTGGTCCATGCAGCGGCCGTTGTTGAGCACTTCGTCGCAGGCCTTAATGATGGTATCGGCAATGTTGCGCGGGATGGTCTGCAGCTCTTTGTTGGCCATCGCCGCCGCTTTTTTTACCATCACCATGCCGCGGACAAATTCAGGTATGTCGCTGATTTTGCTGTTGCTGATATAAAAATTCTCAATCGCACGCAGAGTATGAACGCCATAATAGGCATCCGCCGGAACTTCGCGCATACCTAACAGGTCTTCTTCGATACGAATGTTGTTCGCCATGATAACCTTCTTGTTGTTGCCGCTAACCATCACAAAGGATGTGTTTATTTTGTCGTGGTGTACCCGTGCCGACATATTATCCGTCTTCATAGGGGCGTGTGCGATCATATTCTGATGCATATGAAAAGCACGCATGCAGATCACTTAATGCTGCAGCCTGGTTAACGATATGTGAAGTTGGTTACAAAATTAACCCCGCAGGATAAATTTGACAGGATCGGTTGAAAATGGCGGCGCGGGTGCCCATCTCTTTTCTTATCATCCTCAGGATGAACGCTTTCTGCTGACCGGCACGCTGCCGTTCAGCCTCTACTTACAGGAGAGTACGGTGCGCTGGATACCGTTATTAGTCTTTTTCGTTCTGGCCTGGATTGAGATTTCCCTCTTCATTCAGGTTGCACACGTCATGGGCGTGCTGCTTACCATGCTGCTGGTGGTCTTCACCTCGTGCATCGGCGTCTCGCTGGTCAAAAATCAGGGCATGAAAAACTTTATGCTGATGCAGGAGAAGCTGGCACGTAATGAAAGCCCGGCCAATGAGATGATCAAAAGCGTGTCGCTGATCATCGCCGGTTTCCTGCTGCTGCTGCCTGGTTTCTTTACCGACCTGCTGGGCCTGCTGCTGCTGCTGCCACCGGTGCAGAAACATCTGACGCTGAAGCTGATGCCTCATCTGCGCGTCTGGCGGGGACCGGGAGCCGGTCCAGACAGCGGCTACACCATGGATGGCGAGTTCGAGCGTAAAGACAGCGATCGCCTTGAGCATCATGACGATCACAAGGATCGTTAACCGCAGCTGTCACCTTTGAAAGCGCAACCCTCGGGTTGCGTGAGATTGTTGAAAAACCTGACCCGGCCAGCTTTGAGACCGGAGCCGCACAGGGAACAGGGTCAGATCGGAAAGTCGCAAAATCGTCATCCATGACTGCTCGGCCCGCGCCATCCGTGGCGCGGGACGCTTTCCTCTTCTGACCCTGTTTCCTGCGCCCTGAGCTTAGCCGTTGCTGCCAGGGTCATCCTGTACTGAGTTTATCAGCACGCTGGCGCAACCTTCGGGTTGCGTTTTTTATTTGCCCCATCATCTGTTCAAAAAGCCATCACTTATCACTCACAGGTAAAAAATTTGTTGTCCGCCCCCTTGAAAGTGGGTGGCAGCGGCCCTATCTCTCTGGTCACGAGGCCGGAAGCCATGCAGCCCGGTGTTCAACCCCAAAACTGAATGATTGGACTTCTCAAAGGAGAGCTATCAAATGAAAATTCGTCCATTGCACGATCGCGTTATCGTCAAGCGTAAAGAAGTTGAAGCTAAATCAGCTGGCGGCATCGTGCTGACCGGTTCCGCAGCCGGTAAATCCACCCGTGGTGAAGTACTGGCTGTCGGCAATGGCCGCATCCTTGAGAGTGGCGACATTAAGCCGCTGGACGTGAAGGTTGGCGACATCGTGATCTTCAGCGAAGGTTACGGCGCGAAAACCGAGAAAATCGACAACGAAGAGGTGCTTATCATCTCTGAGAGCGACATTCTGGCCGTTGTTGAAGCGTAATTTTTACGCGTAATTCACTGAACGAAACGAATTTAAGGGATATTTAAAGATGGCAGCTAAAGACGTAAAATTCGGTAATGACGCACGCGTAAAAATGCTGCGTGGCGTGAACGTACTGGCAGATGCAGTAAAAGTTACCCTGGGTCCTAAAGGCCGTAACGTAGTCCTGGATAAATCTTTTGGTGCACCGACCATCACTAAAGATGGTGTTTCTGTGGCACGTGAAATCGAGCTGGAAGACAAGTTCGAGAACATGGGCGCGCAGATGGTGAAAGAAGTTGCCTCTAAAGCGAACGACGCTGCGGGCGACGGTACCACCACTGCAACCGTACTGGCACAGTCTATCATCACCGAAGGCCTGAAAGCGGTCGCAGCGGGTATGAACCCGATGGACCTGAAGCGCGGTATTGACCAGGCTGTTATCGCTGCGGTTGAGAAACTGAAAGCGCTGTCTGTTCCTTGCTCTGACTCTAAAGCGATTGCGCAGGTAGGTACTATCTCTGCTAACTCCGATGAAACCGTGGGCCAGTTGATTGCTCAGGCGATGGAGAAAGTGGGTAAAGAAGGCGTGATCACCGTTGAAGAAGGCACCGGCCTGCAGGATGAGCTGGATGTGGTTGAAGGTATGCAGTTTGATCGCGGCTACCTGTCACCTTACTTCATCAACAAGCCAGAAACCGGTGCGATTGAACTGGAATCTCCGTTCATCCTGCTGGCTGACAAGAAAATCTCTAACATCCGTGAAATGCTGCCAGTGCTGGAAGCCGTTGCGAAAGCCGGCAAACCACTGCTGATCATCGCGGAAGATGTTGAAGGCGAAGCGCTGGCAACACTGGTGGTTAACACCATGCGCGGCATCGTGAAAGTGGCTGCGGTTAAAGCACCAGGCTTCGGCGACCGTCGTAAAGCTATGCTGCAGGATATCGCTATCCTGACCGGTGGTACCGTAATCTCTGAAGAGATCGGTATGGAACTGGAGAAAGCGGCTCTGGAAGATCTGGGCCAGGCAAAACGCGTTGTGATCAACAAAGACACCACCACCATCATCGACGGTGTGGGTGAAGAAGCGACAATTCAGGGCCGTGTAACCCAGATTCGTCAGCAGATCGAAGAAGCAACGTCTGACTACGACAAAGAAAAACTGCAGGAGCGCGTAGCGAAACTGGCAGGCGGCGTAGCCGTTCTGAAAGTAGGCGCAGCAACTGAAGTTGAAATGAAAGAGAAGAAAGCCCGCGTTGAAGATGCGCTGCACGCAACCCGTGCTGCCGTTGAAGAAGGTGTGGTTGCTGGTGGTGGTGTGGCGCTGGTTCGCGTGGCAGCACAGCTGGTTGATCTGCGTGGTCAGAACGAAGATCAGAACGTCGGTATCAAAGTTGCGCTGCGCGCGATGGAATCTCCACTGCGTCAGATCGTTTCTAACGCCGGTGAAGAGCCATCTGTTGTCGCTAACAACGTGAAAGCGGGCGACGGTAACTACGGTTACAACGCGCAGACTGAAGAGTACGGCAACATGATCGACTTCGGTATCCTGGACCCAACCAAAGTGACCCGTTCTGCTCTGCAGTACGCGGCCTCTGTTGCGGGTCTGATGATCACGACCGAATGTATGGTCACTGACCTGCCAAAAGGCGACGCACCTGATTTAGGCGGCGGCGCTGGCGGTATGGGTGGCATGGGCGGTATGGGCGGCATGATGTAATTGCCGTTGACTGCTTAAGTCATCAAAGAACCCCCGATCGGAAACGGTCGGGGGTTTTTCTTTTTCAGCGTCTGAATGCTGGCAGCAGCAGGAAAAACCCATTAACTTTTTTTATGTTCTGCATCATGGTTTAGTCAGGGCGGGATGCTCTAACGTGGATCCCGGCGCAAAATAGCGCGCTCTGAAAGGGATAAACAACAGATTAAGGAAAATTAAAATGCACGATAAATGGGAATTTTATAAGGACGAAGCACACAAGTGGCGCTGGAGAAGAACGGCGCCCAACGGCAATATTACCGGCGCCGCCAGTCAGGGCTACGTTAACAAAGCCGATTGCATCGAAAATGCACGACGTAATGGCTACACCGGTTAAGGGCATCACGCTCTGACATCACCCCCGATCGGAAACGGTCGGGGGTTTTTCTTTTGGGTGGGAAAATAGTATAAGTAAGGCGCAATCGTTCGTCTTTCCTCTTGATATGTCACGCTGTCTGCGGCTGCGCCGACTGATCGACTGGCTTCATTTTATTCACCAGCATCGGCACGCTTGCCAGCCTGCAAGCGGCGTGAAATATTGAGACGATATAACGGGATAAGGGCAATGAATGTGCAGAAAGAAAAATCCTTTTTCTGCTACGCTGCCACCCGACTCTGATGATAATAAATGGGGATTACAATGCGGATTAACCTCTTGCTCGGACTGACGGCTGGCGCGTTATTGCTGGCGGGCTGCAGCAGCTCTACGCAACTCTCTTCAGCAGGACAGCGCGTGACGTTCACCGATCAGCAGCCTGGCAATACCTGTCAGCTTCTGGGCAATATTACCGGCTCACAGAGCAACTGGCTGAGCGGTGCGGGCGGCGAAACCAGTGCACTGCGTGGCGCAGCAAACGACCTGCGCAATCGCGCAGCAGAGATGGGCGGTAACGTGATTTATGGGGCAACCAGTCCGACGCAGAACCTGTTGTCCGCGTTTGCGCCACTCGACAGCAAAATGACCGGCCAGGTCTACAAGTGCCCATAATGTGAATCAGGCAGTCTGCCAAATTGAACCGGCCAGCCTTTTGCTGGCCGTTTTTATTCCTGACGTAACTGTAAATCTAACGGTGTTTTACTTGGCTCTCCGCCAATTTCACGCGCCAGCTTTGGCACCAGATAGCCGGAGACCTGTGACAGTAATGCACGCACCAGCTGGCGGGCCTCGTCATCTGACACAAAGAAATGCGCCGCACCCTGTACCTTATCCAGCACGTGCAGATAGTAGGGCAGAATGCCGGCATCAAATAGTGCATTGCTCAGGGTGGCCAGCGTCTGCGCATTATCGTTGATGCCACGCAACAGGACGCTCTGATTCAGCAGGGTGACGCCGGCACGCTTCAGGCTGCTCATCGCCTCACGCAGCTCATCATCAATCTCCTGCGCATGGTTGATGTGCGTCACCATCACCACCTGCAGACGCGTCTCGCTTAACATCTGACAGAGCTGATCGGTAATGCGCGCCGGTATCACCACCGGTAAACGGCTGTGGATGCGCAGACGTTTCAGATGCGGGATCTGTTCCAGCGCGGCGATAAGCCAGGCGAGCTCATGATCTTTCGCCATCAGCGGATCGCCGCCGGAGAAAATGATCTCATCCAGCTCGGGATGATCGGCGATATAGTCCAGTGCAGCCTGCCAGCTACGCTTGTTGCCGGGATTATCCTGATAGGGGAAATGACGGCGGAAGCAGTAGCGACAGTTGACGGCGCAGCCGCCTTTTACCAACAATAAAGCCCGGTTTCGGTATTTATGCAGCAATCCAGGTACAACGTTGCTTTGTTCATCGAGCGGATCGGTGCTATAACCTGGCGCATCAGTGAATTCCTGGCGGCGGGTCAGTACCTGAAGCAGCAGCGGGTCGTGCGCATCGCCTTTTTTCATCCGGCGGATGAACGCATGCGGTACACGTAAGGCGAAAAGACGCCGCGCATCCGCACCTTCAGCCAGCTCAGTGTGCTGATCAAGGGCTAAAATCCGCAGTAATTCATCAGGTTCGGTGACAACATCCGCAAGTTGCTGCAACCAATCTTCTCTGGAAGGTGTTTTTAGGGTTACAATGTGTGCCATTTTTTTGGCTTAGTACCAGTGTCAATTTTCGTAGAGGGCCTTCATGGCGACTTATTCTAGCAACGATTTCCGTCCCGGTCTTAAAATCATGTTCGAAGGCGAGCCGTATGCCATCGAATCCAGTGAGTTCGTTAAACCGGGTAAAGGTCAGGCATTCGCGCGCGTTAAAATGCGTCGCCTGCTGACGGGTTCTCGCGTTGAGAAAACTTTTAAATCTACCGACTCCGCCGAAGGCGCTGACGTAGTAGATACCAACCTGAACTACCTGTACAACGACGGTGAGTTCTACCACTTCATGCATCCGGAAAGTTTTGAGCAGTTCCAGGTTGAAGAGAAGACGGTAAGCGATGCAGCGAAATGGCTGCAGGATAACGCTGAATGTATCGTTACGCTGTGGAACGGTCGTCCGATCGCCGTTCAGCCGCCGAACTTTATCGAAGCTGAAGTTATCGAAACCGATCCAGGCCTGAAAGGTGATACCGCAGGGACTGGCGGCAAGCCAGCTAAACTCTCTACCGGTGCCGTGGTGAAAGTGCCACTGTTCGTGCAAGAGGGCGAAGTGGTGAAAGTTGACACCCGCTCTGGCGAATACGTGTCACGCGTGAAATAAGATTCGCAGGCGCATCTTCTGGTGCGCCTTTTTCTTGTCTGAGAGAAAAAAATGATCAAGCTGGCAAAATTAATCGCGTTCGCGTTGCTGGTCTCCTCTGCGTTAAGCGCCTGCAACACATTCCACGGTTTTGGCGAAGATGTCTCTCACTTAGGTGGTGCCATTTCGCGGGCAGCAAAATGACCTTAACTGATTGTCCTTTTTAAAGTCTCGCCAGCAGCAACTGCCGGAAATCCGGCTATGCTTAAAGCGCTGTACTTTACATCCATCAAAAAGGACATTGTTATGTTAAAGAAAAGTATTGCTGCAATCTTCTCTGTACTGGTGCTCTCTTCCCTGCTCACAGCTTGTAATACAACGCGTGGCGTAGGTGAAGATGTCGAAGCGGGCGGCCAGGCGATTCAGAACAGCACGAAGTAACCTGTTATTCCAACCGGTACGAAATGCTTTTCGTACCGGCTTGTCAGATTCTGCACTATTTCTGTTTTACCCAGATTAACTCTTCAACCGGGAAACCATCCCGACGCGCCTGATCAACCAGTTTCTCTTTTACGCCCGGTTCCAGTTGTGGTGTGCGTGACAGTATCCAGAGATAGTGGCGATTCGGTCCACATACCAGCGCATAGCGGTAGTCAGGATCGAGAGCAATCACGTTATAGCCGCCATAGAAGGGGCCGAAGAAAGAGACTTTCAGAGAAGCCCGCGTGGGTTCACCGGTAAAGTAGGCTTTGCCAACGCTCTCCTGCCAGCGCTGCTTTTTGACGTTATAGCCACGGTTGATTACCTTCAGGCCGCCATCTTCACGCGGGCTGTAGTTTGCCGTTACCTGTTCAAGGCCGCGCTCAAAAGGGTGGTTAAGGCGGGCAATCTCATACCACTGACCGAGATAGCGCTGGCTGTCAAAGTTATCTACGACCGTGACGTTCTTTGGCGGCGTAGTGCTGCAGGCGACAGAGAGAAAAGCACTCAGGCTGGCAACAACTGTTTTCCATGGAGACATAGTGGGATTCCTTTGTGATTTAACCGCTTAAGTATAGAAGCCGAAACGCTGTTTTTGGCAGTACGGGCACGAGATTGTTTGCCGCAGGCATTGCAGGTAGACTTCCCCCCCTAATTTGTATCAGGAGTCATCACCATGAGCGAAACGGCAAGCTGGCAACCAAGCGCATCCATCGCCAATTTGTTAAAACGCGCCGCTATTTTAGCAGAAGTGCGTCGTTTCTTTGCCGATCGCGGCGTGCTGGAAGTGGATACGCCGGCGATGAGCCAGGCCACCATTACCGATATCCATCTGGTGCCATTCCAGACGCGTTTTGTCGGGCCTGGCGCTGCGCAGGGGCGCGATCTCTGGCTGATGACCAGCCCGGAATATCATATGAAACGCCTGCTGGCGGCGGGCAGTGGCCCGATCTATCAGATGGCGCGCAGCTTCCGCAATGAAGAGGCGGGACGTCACCACAACCCGGAATTCACCATGCTGGAATGGTACCGGCCGCATTACGATATGTACCGTCTGATGAACGAAGTCGACGATCTGATGCAGCAGGTGCTGGAGTGTGACAGCGCTGAGTCGCTCTCCTATCAGCAGGCGTTTATCCGTCATCTTGAGCTGGATCCGCTGTCAGCGGATAAAGCGCAGTTGCGTGAAGCGGCAGAGAAGCTGGGTGAAGGCGAGCTGGCGCGTGCAGAAGAGGATCGCGATACCTTACTGATGCTCCTGTTTATGCTGGGTGTGGAACCGAAGATTGGTCAGGATAAACCCTGCTTCGTTTATCATTTTCC
Organism: Pantoea sp. RG18; assembly: GCF_025910075.1. Classification (NCBI taxonomy): domain Bacteria; kingdom Pseudomonadati; phylum Pseudomonadota; class Gammaproteobacteria; order Enterobacterales; family Erwiniaceae; genus Pantoea; species Pantoea sp. RG18. The sequence continues at coordinate 320,892 of NZ_JAPCIL010000009.1, read as the reverse complement.
GGCCAGCCAGGCAGCCCTGGCGGAGATCAGCACCGAAGATCACCGTGTGGCCGAACGCTTTGAGGTCTATTACAAAGGCATTGAGCTGGCGAACGGTTTCCGTGAGCTGACCGACAGCCGTGAGCAGCGTCAGCGTTTTGAGCAGGATAACCGTCGCCGTGCGGCGCGCGGCCTGCCTGTGCATCCTATTGATACATATCTGCTGGATGCGCTGGCGCATGGCATGCCAGCCTGTTCCGGGGTCGCACTGGGTATTGATCGCCTGATCATGCTGGCGTTGAAAGCGGAGTCATTGAGCGATGTCATCGCGTTTCCGGTGGATCGCTGCTAATGGGTTAATCACAAACGATGGCGGATTTACGGGGAAGGGTTGGCCCGGATGAAGAGCAAAGCGTCCGAGCCAGGATGGCGAGGCCGACCGCCATGGATGGCGGCCTTCTTTGCGATCAGCCGGGCCATCCCTGACCTGGCACAGGTTTCAGCTAACTACTGCTGTCAGGAAACTCCTGAATGGTGACCGGCAGCGTCAGTTTCTGATCGTTTCGCAGTACCTGCACATCAATCACTGAACCCGGGCGAATTTCTGCCACCTGATCCATGGTCTCCTGCGCGGAGATGGCCGGCTTGCCATTAACGCTGAGCAGCACATCGTTGGCCTGAATCCCGGCTTTATCCGCTGGCCCATCTGGCGTGACCACGCTGACAATAATGCCCTGAACCCGATCCAGATTGCTGCCCTGTCCATGCAGCGGCGGCAGCTCACGCCCGGTAATGCCGATATAGCCGCGGATCACCCGACCATCACGAATCAGCTTATCCATGATCTTCGAGGCTAAAACGGTTGGAATGGCGAAACCAATCCCTTCCGGGGTTTCACCATCACTACTTTTATCGAAGGTCAGGGTGTTAATGCCCATCAGCTCGCCTAGCGAGTTAATCAGCGCGCCGCCGGAGTTACCCTGATTGATTGACGCATCGGTCTGCAGAAAGTTCTGTCGGCCTGATGAGCTTAAGCCAACCCGGCCCGTGGCGCTGATGATGCCCTGCGTGACCGTCTGACCGAGGTTATAGGGGTTGCCGATCGCCATCACCACATCCCCGATATGCGCCTGGCGATTTGGATTGATGGGGATAACGGGCAGGCCGGAGGCCGTGATCTTCAGTACCGCCAGATCGGTCATGCCATCGGAACCCACCAGCGTCGCTTCAAAGAAGCGGCCATCCTGCAGCGCCACGATAATTTGATCGGCATTATTGATCACATGCTTATTGGTAAGAATGTAGCCTTTTGCATTCATGATCACCCCTGAACCCAGGGTCGTGATGCCACGATTGTTGTTGCCGTGGGCGCTACGATTGTAAACGTTCACAACGGCAGGCACGGCGCGGCGCACCCCTTGATTGAAGCTAAAGGGCGTTTCGTCTGTAATATTTTCGTGGTTATAGAGGGCGTCGCTGCCCATACGCAGTGCAGGCAGTGCTGCGAGCAAAATACCCGCCACAATCAGGCCCAGCACCACGGCACGCAAAAGTTTAAGAAACATGGTGTTAAATTACGCCAGGGGAGATCGCAGGGGAGAATAGCATGAGAGCGGCGGACACACACGCGCTTGTGTCCGCCGTAATGCGAGGTTTATCTCAACAACAGATAGATACTTTCATCGCCGCGCACCACATTCAGTGCCAGTACCGGCGGTTTCCCTTCCAGTATTTTACGCATTTCAGCAATGGTCTGAACCCGGTTGCGGTTAACGCCGATAATCACATCATCTTTCTGCAGACCAACCTGTTCAGCCGGTGTGCCTTTTTCGATGGTATCGACCTTCACGCCTTTATCACCGGTCTTAGTCTGTCCATCACTCAGGGTTGCGCCCTGAAGCGCGGGTGACATCAGCTGTGCGCTGGCGGTGCTCTGTGCGCTCTGCTCCAGCGTAACGGTAACCGTTAATGGCTTACCTTCACGCAGCAGGCCAAGTTTAACCTGTTCACCTGGCGGCGTGGTTCCTACTTTCACGCGCAACTCAGCGAAGCTGGTAATCGGCTTATCGTTGATCGACGTAATGATATCGCCTGACTTCACGCCCGCTTTCTGCGCGGCAGATTGCGGTAAGACTTCAGAGACAAAGGCGCCGCGCTGCGCATCGACATTGAATGCTTTAGCCATATCGGCTGTCATTTCAGTGCCTTTGATGCCGAGCTGACCGCGCTTCACTTCACCAAATTTAATCAGCTGCTGCGCGAGGTTCATCGCCATATCACTCGGGATAGCAAAGCCGATACCGATGTTACCGCCGCTGGAGGCGAGAATCGCAGTGTTGATACCGATCAGTTCGCCGTTAAGGTTGACCAGCGCACCGCCTGAGTTGCCACGGTTGATCGCGGCATCGGTCTGAATAAAGTTTTCCAGCCCTTCCAGGTTCAGGCCGCTGCGCCCCAGTGCGGAGATAATACCGGAGGTGGCCGTCTGTCCCAGACCGAACGGGTTACCGATCGCTACCGCGAAATCACCCACTTTCAGCTGGTCAGAGTCCGCGACTTTTACCTGCGTGAGGTTTTTTGCGCCCTGAATCTGAATCAGCGCGATATCGGTCTGCTCATCATGGCCAATCAGTTTGGCTTCATATTCACTGCCGTCACCAAGCTGTACGTTGATTTTATCCGCACCGTTGACCACGTGATTGTTGGTGAGCACGTAGCCTTTCGCGGCATCGATGATCACGCCAGAACCTAAACCTTCAAACGGCTGTGGCTGACTATTTCCGCCAGGCATCTGACCAAAAAAACGCTTCAGCGGTTCAGGAATATCCTGAGCCTGTGCACCTGAATCAGTGCCTTCCACGTGCACACTGACCACGGCAGGTAACACTTTCTCCAGCATCGGCGCCAGACTCGGCAGCGGCTGGCCCGCAATTTGTGCTGGCAGCGTTGCCATCGCGTCTGGCGCGGCGGCAAGGCTCATCCCAATACTCAGGGCTAATGCGCTAAACAGGCGTGCTTGTTTTTTCATTGCTACAACGCTCTCGCTGCAAAAGGTGGGAGGAATTAATAAGTGTGACAGTCGTTTGCGGTCAGGGTTCGCAAAAACAGCGGGCGCAGACAGGCTGCGCCCCAAAAAGATTAGTCGCGGGCAGGGCGCTCGCCACGCAGTAAACCGGATGCGCCTTCAGAATAGTCGCGCGGCATCTGCACCGGCACCTGATCGTTGTCCGCTTCGGCTTCAGTCAGCTGATAGGCAAACGGATTTTTCTGGCCAGGCAGATTCGGCAGCAGGTCATTTGAGCCTTTTGCCATGTGCTGATAGAGCTGACGATAATCACGCGCCATGTTGTCCAGCAGCTCCGCGCTCTGCGCGAAGTGGTTGGTCAGCTCTTCGCGATAATCCGCCAGCTCCGCTTTCGATTTTTCCAGCTCGTACTGCATGCTGCGCTGCTCACGCAGCTTTTTGTTGCCAAAACGCATGGCGACTGCGCCGACAATAATACCAACCACTAAACCAATTAGCCCGTATTCCCAGGTCATAATGACTCCCGTGTTATTTCCATTGTTCCGTAGGGCATTGCACCATTTCAATAATAGTCACTATACCCGTTAATCTTATGGATGTGGAACTCTGGAGCAGCATGGCTTAGTGTAGAACGGCCTTTTTTTCAGCAACCGTGGTATGAATCAGACACCATTCAGGGACTTTGAAACAACAATGCAAACCTCAACTCCGCTTGCACGCTATGAACAGGCGCTGTCGCAGGGCGAATTCAGGCCCGATGACGTACAACGTGAAGCGATTACCCGTTTAGACGCGCTGCAGCAGGCGCTGGTTGCCCGGCAACAATCCGCCGCGCCTGCCACATCCGGCCTGCTGGGTCGCCTGTCAAAATTGATCGGTAAAGAGAAAAACGAGACGCCACAACCGGTACGTGGACTCTATATGTGGGGCGGTGTCGGTCGCGGTAAGACCTGGGTCATGGATCTCTTTTTTCAGTCTATTCCTGGCGATCGCAAACTGCGTCTGCACTTCCACCGCTTTATGCTGCGGGTGCATGAAGAGCTGACGCAGCTCCAGGGGCAGAGCGATCCGTTACTGATTATCGCGGACAAATTCAAAGCAGAAACGGACATCCTCTGTTTTGACGAATTTTTTGTCTCCGATATTACCGATGCGATGCTGCTGGGCACGCTGATGGAGGCGCTGTTTGAACGCGGCATTGCGCTGGTGGCCACCTCGAACATTCCGCCTGATGATCTCTATCGTAATGGTCTGCAGCGCGCGCGCTTCCTGCCTGCCATCGAGCAGATCAAACGTCATTGTGATGTGATGAATGTGGATGCCGGTATCGACTACCGGTTACGCACGCTGACCTCCGCGCACCTGTGGAACTCCCCGCTGAACAAAGAGACGCACGCTGAAATGGCGCGGATGTTTAAAGCGCTGTCGGGCAGCCAGCCTGAAGATGCGCCGGTTCTGGAAATTAATCACCGCCAGATGCCGACGCTGGGCGTCAGCGAGGGCGTGCTGGCGATTAATTTCACCACCCTGTGTGGCGAAGGGCGCAGCCAGCATGACTATATTGCGCTGTCGCGCCGTTTTCACAGTGTGCTGCTGTATGACGTGCCGGTGATGATCTACAAAACCGAAGATCAGGCACGGCGTTTCCTGGCACTGGTCGATGAGTTCTATGAACGGCATGTGAAGCTGGTGGTCGCGGCAGAAACGTCACTGACCGAGATTTATCAGGGCACGCGGCTGAAGTTTGAATACCAGCGCTGTTTATCGCGACTTCAGGAGATGCAGAGCGAAGAGTATCTGCGTTTACCGCACCTGCCGTGAGAATAATCGGGATAAATACCGAAATAGGGTTCGATTTTTGTAACCGACTTCTCTATAATCTTGCGACCCCACGTTACAGCAAAGGATTTTTTTCCCAAATCCTCTGTGTTCCAGTAACTCTATCCGAAGGGGTGGCTTGCTGGTCAAAATGGTCGTGTGAGCCTCATTCGTTTACTTAAGCGTTTGGGATTTCACCAACGTGTAACTTAATTTGGGTAAGCTTTTCGATGAAAACTTTTACAGCTAAACCAGAAACCGTCCAACGTGACTGGTTTGTAGTTGACGCAACGGGCAAAACTTTGGGTCGCCTGGCGACTGAACTGGCGCGCCGTCTGCGTGGTAAGCATAAAGCGGAATACACTCCGCACGTTGATACGGGTGATTACATCATCGTTCTGAACGCAGAAAAAGTTGCTGTAACCGGCAACAAGCGTACTGACAAGATCTACTATCACCACACTGGCCACATCGGTGGTATCAAACAGGCGACCTTTGAAGAGATGATTGCTCGCCGTCCTGAGCGTGTGATTGAGATCGCGGTTAAAGGCATGCTGCCGAAGGGCCCGCTGGGTCGTGCTATGTACCGTAAACTGAAAGTTTACGCAGGCAACGAGCACACCCATGCGGCACAGCAACCGCAAGTTCTTGACATTTAATCGGGATTAAAGGCAATGGCTGAAACTCAAAACTACGGCACTGGTCGCCGCAAAAGCTCTACCGCTCGCGTATTCATTAAGCCGGGTAGCGGTAACATCGTAATTAACCAACGTTCTCTGGAACAGTACTTCGGTCGCGAAACTGCCCGCATGGTAGTTCGTCAGCCGCTTGAGCTGCTGGACCTGGTTGGTAAATTCGATCTCTATGTCACTGTTAAAGGTGGCGGTATTTCTGGTCAGGCTGGTGCGATCCGTCACGGTATCACCCGCGCTCTGATGGAATACGACGAATCACTGCGTGGCGAGCTGCGTAAAGCTGGCTTCGTAACGCGTGATGCGCGTCAGGTTGAACGTAAGAAAGTCGGCCTGCGTAAAGCACGTCGTCGTCCTCAGTTCTCCAAGCGTTAATTGTTTGCAGCTCCGGCTGCGGCAATTGGCTCAAAAAACCCGCTTCGGCGGGTTTTTTATTTTCTGCCTTCCCATAAACTGTCCGCGAAAACCGTAACGCCGCGCTCAATTTACCTGCAAAGATTCATTCCACGCCCACAAGCAGCCTAAAATCTGGTAAACTCTGTGTCACTTTGCGCCCGCAGGCCGGTGCGTTATGCGCCTCCCCACTGTCGGGGCGTCAGTATCTGTGACGCAGCTAACCAGGTTGCGTGCGAGTTCGATAAGCAAGTGAGTCGCCGTGTGGTTGGCTATTCGCAGTATCTTTTTGTGAACAAACTTGGAGGTTTTCATGGCTGTCGCTGCCAACAAACGTTCGGTAATGACGCTGTTTTCTGGTCCTACTGACATTTTCAGCCATCAGGTACGTATCGTCCTGGCGGAGAAGGGTGTCAGCGTAGAGATCGAGCAGGTCGAAATGGATAACCTGCCGCAGGATCTGATTGACCTCAATCCGTATCGCACGGTACCGACGCTGGTAGATCGTGAGCTGACGCTGTATGAATCACGCATCATCATGGAATATTTAGATGAGCGCTTCCCGCATCCGCCACTGATGCCGGTTTATCCGGTTGCCCGTGGTGATAGCCGCCTGATGATGCACCGCATCGAGCAGGACTGGTATAGCCTGATGAGGAAAGTAGAGAACAGCAGCGGTCAGGAAGCGGAAGCGGCACGCAAGCAACTGCGTGAAGAGCTGCTGGCTATCGCGCCACTGTTTGGCCGTACGCCTTATTTCATGAGCGAAGAGTTCAGCCTGGTTGATTGCTATCTGGCTCCGCTGTTATGGCGTCTGCCGTCAATGGGTATCGATTTGATCGGCTCAGGTTCAAAAGAGCTGAAAGGTTACATGAATCGCGTATTTGAGCGTGACTCCTTCCTCGCTTCATTAACTGAAGCTGAACGTGAAATGCGGCTGCAAGCCCGGGCTTAACGTATGGAAATGTCGCAACTTACTGCACGTCGTCCCTATCTGCTGCGCGCCTTTTATGACTGGTTGCTCGATAACCAGCTGACGCCGCATCTGGTGGTCGACATAAATCTGCCGGGTGTGCAGGTGCCGCTGGAGTATGCGCGCGATGGTCAGATTGTCCTGAACATTGCGCCACGTGCTGTCGGTAACCTCGATCTGGCGAATGATCAGGTGTCGTTCAACGCCCGCTTTGGTGGCGTTCCTCGCCAGGTTAACGTGCCGATGGCGGCGATTCTGGCAATCTATGCGCGTGAAAATGGCGCCGGGACGATGTTTGAACCGGAACCGGCTTACGAGCTGGGCACGCATGAGGCGTCAGAGGGTCAGGAAGAGACTATGATGTCGGTGATTGATGGTGATCGTCCTGACGATGCCAGCGATGACGAGACACCGCCTGATGACGATCCACCGCCACGTGGTGGACGACCTTCACTGCGCGTAGTGAAATAGCAGTGACATAACAGCGAATACCCGTCCATCCGACGGGTATTTTTTTGCCTGTCGGCCATAAAAAAATCCGGCTGCCTGCGCAAGCCGGATTTTTTCAGCAAACCATCGCGATCAATAGACGTCGCGCAGGTAGCGCTTCTCTTTCTTCAGCTGATCGACATAGTCAGCAGCGCGCTCGGTGGAGAGACCACCAAACTGGCGAACCACTTCATACAGCGCATTATCTACATCCTTCGCCATACGCGATGCATCGCCACAGACATAGAAGTAAGCCCCTTCCTGCAGCCAGGCATACAGCTCAGCGCCCTGTTCAAGCATCCGGCTCTGCACGTAGATCTTCTTCTCCTGATCGCGTGAGAAGGCGAGATCCAGACGCGTCAGCAAGCCATTATCGCGCCAGGCAAGTAATTCATCCTGATAGATAAAGTCATGTTCCTGATGCTGATCGCCGAAGAACAGCCAGTTTTTCCCCTGCGCGCCGGTTGCCTGGCGCTCCTGCAGGAAGGCACGGAATGGCGCGATGCCGGTACCCGGTCCCACCATGATCAGCGGTGCGCTGTTGTTGGCAGGCACGCGGAACGATTTATTGGGTGAGATAAAGATGGCGGGCTTCTCACCGCGACGCACACGCTCGGCCAGATAAGTTGAGCAGACGCCACCGCGATTACGGCCGCCACTGTGATAACGCACCGAGGCAACGGTCAGATGTACCTGGTCTGGATGGGCTTTAGAGCTGGATGAAATAGAGTAAGCGCGATGCTGCAGCGGACGCAGTAGCGCGACAAACTCGGGTACCGCCAGCGTGCGCGTCAGCTCAAGCTGCAGCAGGTCAAGGGTATCTTTGCCCCACAGCCACACGCCCAGCGCATCTTTATCATCATGCTGTAACACATGACGCAGCTCCTGGTTGGTGGTGTTCTGCCCGACCCATTCGATTAACTTGCGTGACGGCTCTGAGATCTCAAACTGATAGGTCAGCAGGTCGCCAAGGCTGCGATCAAAGCCGGGCACCGGCGTCTCGTAGTCCGCGTTAAGCTGGGTCAGCAGCAGGCTGACCAGCGACGGCTCGTTGACCGGAATTACGCCCAGCGCATCGCCCGCTTCATACTTCAGGCCGCTGTCAGACAGGTCGAACTCGAAATGACGAATATCTTTGGCTGACTGCTCGCCTGACAAACGCTTGTTAGTGATCAGCGCGGCGGCGTATGGATTGGATTTGTTGCTGCCTGGAATGACTGGCGCTTCAGGCGCGCTTTCCAGCACGGTGCCGCTGCTGCCCGCGCTGGCGGCAAACTGTGGCATTGAGCTGTTCAGCCACTCGCTGGAAGGCTCCTCAAAATCGATATCACAATCGATACGATCAACCACGCGTTTCGCGCCCAACTGCTCAAGGCGCATATCAATAAACTTGCCCGCCTGACAGAAGCCATCGTAGCCGGTATCGCCAATCGCCAGCACGGCGAAATGCATCTGCTCCAGACGCGGTGCGGTACTGGCAGAGATCGCATCCCAGAACAGCTGCGCGTTGTCCGGCATTTCACCTTCGCCATAGGTCGAGGTGACGATCAGTACATGGCGCATGGTGGCAAATACGTCGAGATCGACATCGCCCAGCGCCTGAACCACCGGCACCAGTCCTTTAGCGCGGGCAGATTTCGCTGCGGTCTGCGCCAGTGCTTCAGCATTGCCGGTCTGTGAACCATAAAGAATGTGCAGTTGCGTCGTCGCGGCTGCGCCTGTGCCCGCGGCGGGTTGCTGCTTGTCTTCTAATACCAGCAAACGGGAGTGCAGACCCGCAAGAAAGCCAGCCAGCCAGTACTTCTGATCGCCATTAAAAGGTGCATCTTCTGGAATATAAGGAATTTTCATGGGTACTTTTACTCAATCCCGTTCTCGCCCGTCATCAGTGGCATTGTCCGGTGTGAAAGCGGTTCCGCTTTCCCGCGCCGCAGCGTGTGCGACAGGGGAGAGCGGTGCTGCATCTGTCCGGTACAACGATTAATCCGGGCAATGATCAATTAATAATATTCAGTTCAGCCTGATCAGTATCACTGTCAGGAGAGTTTACCCACCGCAGCAGCGATTTCCGGCAATGCCGCACGTGCAAACAGCTCTTCAAAGTCAGGCAGGTGGCCCAGCACTTCCCGGTTACAGGCATCCTGATACATGATCCAGCCATAGGTTGCCAGACTGTCCATGGAGCGGATGTTACGTTGCGTCAGCGCCGCTTTGTAATCTGACATGCGTTTGGTACCAATCAGACTCGCCAGTTCATCATCGCTGTAGCTCTCGATAGCGGAACGGGCATGACGCTGCAGCTTGCTTATCAGCGAAAAGTCTTCCGTCATCAACAGATTACGGACCGCTTTTTCAACTGCCGCATCTTCAACCGGGGTGCCTTTCGGCAACTTAGCCAGCGCCAGCTGCTGGGCAAAGCTCAGCACGGTGTAGTTGTTGAGCAGGACAAACATCTCCAGCGTATCGGTCGCGCCATAAGCTGGTACGGCACCGTTGGCGATGGTTTTACCCTGACGCCATGCGGCTTTAAACTTCGCCACCTGATGGCCTGCCAGCGCCGTCGACAGCTCTTCGAGCAGATCTTTGCGGCTCTTGGCTTTCAGAATCTCGCCGCCATCCTGATAGAGCAGCAGCGAGCGCGGCATCACGTAAACAAAGTGGTGACACTCCGTTTCCCAGTTCTCCAGCAGCCAGGCGGCACGCGGTGATTTGGTCGCCTCCAGATGCCAGTTCAGCATGGTCAGCACCGCCTGCTTATGCACCTGGGCCATCTCATCCTGATCGGCAATCGAGCCGAACTGCACCGAATCACCGGCAGCATGGCTGGCCAGCGATCCATAGGGGTCGTACTGGTAGGCGAAGCCGCCGCTCATGCCGTTGCCAAATCCTTTACCGAAGGTGCCCAGGTTGAGGATGGCGCCATTGGTCATATATTCGCAGCAGAAGTCACCGACGCCTTCAACCACGGCGGTGGCACCGGAGTTACGCACCGCGAAACGGTCACCGGCCTGGCCCTGCACGAACAGACGTCCGCCGGTCGCGCCAAACAGCGCAAAGTTACCAATAAGCACGTTGCCATCGGCATCCTGCGCGCCGCCGCCAGGCGACATCACGATCAGTTCGCCGCCACACTGTCCTTTGCCGACACCGTCGTTACAGGTGCCGTAATGGGTCAGCTGCATGCCATCGTTGCAGAAGGCGCCAAACGACTGACCGGCAGAACCGGTGGTGGAAATTTTTACGCTCTCAGGGGCCAGATAGCGACGACCGCGATCGTCAGTCATTACGGCAGGCATCGCCTGCAGCTGCTCAGAACTCAGCTGATGGTTCAGCATCCGCTCAATATCGATGGCCAGCTGGCCGCCGACACTTTTGTTTCGGTTATTCAGCACGATGTTGTTGCCCAGAGTGACGTCAGGATTTCCCTGATCCACCAGCGACAGCTTCAGTTGCTCAATCCAGACATCATCCAGCTCAAAATCTTTTTCCAGATAAACCGGCTTGTCGATTTTCAGCTCAGGCACCACGGTAAGCATGGCGCGTAAGTCGAGCTTGCCCACTTCCAGCGGGTGATCCATCAGGTGCAACAGGTCAGAGCGACCGCGTGCCTCACGCAGGGAACGCAGGCCCATACGCGCCAGGATTTCACGCACTTCATGCGCCACGTTGAGGAAATACTGCGCCAGCTGACGCGGATCGCCATCAAACGCTTCGGCATTCGTGGTTAAGCCAGCCGGGCACTTAACGTTACAGTTCTTCGCCATCACGCATTTCAGCATCATCAGCGCCGTCGTACCGAACTCAAAGCTGTCGCCGCCCAGCAGCGCAGATTTCACCACGTCGCTGCCGGTCTGCTGGGCGCCAGAGCAGCGCAGCAGCACTTTCTCACGCAGGCCGTTGGCGCACAGCGCCTGGTGGACTTCAGCGATGCCGATTTCAGCCACGCGTCCGGTATATTTCAGGCTGGTCACCGACGCAGCGCCGGTACCGCCGGTGTTACCCGCAACGTTAATCACGTCTGCACCCGCTTTGGCCACGCCAACCGCGATGGTGCCGATCCCTTCAGACGAGACCAGCTTGACGATAACGCGCACCCGCGCGGCTTTACAGTCGTGGATCAACTGCGCCAGATCTTCGATGGAATAGGTGTCGTGATGGGGCGGCGGTGAGACCAGCTCGACGCCAGGCGTACCGCCACGCGCGGCAGCAATCTCGACGGTAACTTTGGCCGCCGGTAGCTGGCCGCCTTCGCCAGGTTTCGCACCCTGACCAATTTTGATCTCCAGCTCTTCCAGCATCGGATCCGCCAGATAGGCAGCCCAGACGCCGAAACGGCCCGAAGCCAGCTGTTTGATGCGTGAGGCACGAATGGTGCCGTGACGGGAATAATGCTCGCCGCCTTCACCGCAGTTACTCATGCCGCCGACCATATTGGTACCGTGCGCGACCGCTTCATGAGCGGGAGCCACCAGCGCACCGTGGCTCATCGCCCCGGACGCAAAGGTACGGGTAATTTCACAGGCTGGCTGCACTTCGCTCAGCGGCAGTGAGGGCAGGGTGGTGAAGATACGTGACAGATAATCGGCCGCTTTACCGTAAGCGGTCACTTTCAGACCGCCAGTCACCACTTCGCTGCTTTCAATATCGTCGCCGAAGCGGGATTTCAGGGCGCGTGACAGGTTCTGCAGGCGTTCGCTCTCAGGCTTCAGTCCTTCAATCGCATCGGTCAGACGCAGCATAAAGTGATTCAGGCTGCCATCTACCGCTTCACACTCCATGCCACGAATGGCAAAGCCGTTGTTGGTCAGCGAGTAGCGTCCCAGCTTGCGGCGGAACTCCGCTTCGCTGTCGATGTGGGTCAGGTCAGCCGGGAATGTCAGGATGTCGCGCAGGGCCGCCGGGCGACGTTTACGCTCTTCATACATCAGGCTTGAGAACTGACGGTAATCAGCAGTAATCGCGAAATTATTAATCACCTCATCCGGGATGCGCTCAAAGCTGCTGTCTTTAAAGGTCTCTGGCTTGATACCAAACGCATTATCCAGTTTAGCCAGCGTCATCAGGCGGATGAAGTTGTCCTCTTCGCGCGCTTTGTCGGCAAAGCGAATCGGCTCTTCGGTCATGTCGATAAAGGTCCGCACGGCGATGGTGCCGTAGGAGTGACCTGCGCCTTCTGCACGCTCTTTGAACAGGCCCAGCAACGGAACTTCAGATTCGCCCTGAATCTTCAGTGCGCTCTGGTGCCAGTCAACGGCCATCTGCGCGATCGTCGCGAAGCCTGCGCCGCCCACCGGCGTTTTGATATTCGGGAAATACTTTTTCAGCACCGGATCATCGGTGTTGAGGAAGTTAGGCTCAAAGAACTCACCGCTGCTGTAGCTCTCAACGGTACAGAGGCCCACTTTGCCCATGGTTTTCATCAGTGCTTTTTCAGCCGCTTTGGCATAGCGCTTAAAGGCTTTGTTACCTTCTTCACCTTCACCAAATTTCTCCTCTGCGCGCATCTGTACGCCCAGCGGATAGATAGCTGACGCTCCAAAGCCAAGTGTGGCGGCAATGTGGTGCGACGAGATGCTCTGGCCGCTTTCAACCACCAGAGAAACATCCAGACGCAACCCTTCCTTTATCAGGCGCTGGTTGATGGCGGAAACCACCAGCAGCATCGGGATCGCGGCGTGCTTTGAAGAGATATGGCGATCGGTAAGTACGGCGATGCCACCCTGGGTACGGGCAAAATCAACCACCTGTTGCGCCAGGTCATCAATCGCTTTTTCCAAAGCATTCGCGTTCGCGGTGGTGCTCAGCAGATCTTTGCCGATCACCGGCTCATAGAGCATCTCAAAGCGGGCATAAGGTGCGATAGTCTGCTCGCGTAAACGCAGCATATCGAGGTGGCTTAGAATCGGGGTCGGCACCACAATCTGACGGCCTTTGCTGCGGCCCAGATGGGGTTTTGCCCCCAGCGCGACACGCAACGTCATGCCATCCACTTCGCGGATAGAGTCCAGCGGCGGGTTGGTGACCTGCGCAAAGCGCTGAGAGAAGTAGTGCGCCATGCCGCCTTCATGATCGGATAAGCCGTTGATGGCGTTGCCGTAACCCATCGCAGAGATCTTCTCTGCGCCGGTATTCAGCATCGGGTCCATCATGAACTTGAAGCTTTCCTGATTGTAGTAGTAGGCAACAAAGCGCTGATACGTTTTCAGATCGCCACGATAACGCAGCGGTGAACCCTGCTGTTCTGCCGGGATCTCGGGCAGATCGTCAAGACCGACGCGCGCTTCACGCAGCAACGCCGAATAATCTTTCTCTGCGGCCAGTTTTTCCAGCGCCTGCAGCGTGGTATAGCTGCGTTTTTCACGGTGATCGAAATAGAGCATACCGCCCGCTTCGATACGCCCACGACGCAACACGCTTTCAGGTGGGAAGGCGATCTGGCCGGCTTCCGACATCGCACCGATATAGTCAGCGGTTTCTACTGAACGCAGGGGACGCAGACCCAGACGATCAAGACGCGCGCCAATCACTTCGCCGTTACCAAAGATTAAGGCAGCAGGGCCGTCGTTCTTCTCTTCATACAGCGAGAAGTACTCCAGCATGTCACGCACTTCTGGCGACAGCGCGCTGTCGTTTTCCCAGGCGGGCGGCATCATCGACACCACGGCGGTGATCAGATCGAGGTCATCTTCCATCAGACGGCTGTGGATGCTCTGATCCAGGCGCGAACTGTCGGACTGGCCTTTAGGCCGCACGATGGTCTTGCCACGGGCCAGTGCCAGCGCGGACTCAGCGATGCGGTTTTTACGGTCAGTGTTCAGCTCGCCATTGTGCGCCATCAGGCGGAACGGTTGCGCCATCGTGGTATGGGGATCGGTGTTAGTGGAGAAGCGGGTGTGGAAAAACAGCCCGCGCACCTGATGATCGGGATCGGTCAGATCTTTGAAGTAAGGGATCACTTCATTGGAATTCAGACGGGCTTTGAACACCTGCGTGCGTGATGACAGCGACAGCGGATAGAGGCCGCCAAATTCGCTTTCGGTGAAAGCTCGGGCTTCAATGGTTAACAGGGCACGGTAGATGCGTTTTTCGAAGTCGTTCTGATCCACCACATCCTGTGGCGCAGTGAAAATCCACTGCAGAATCGGTAACTGGAACTGCGCGGCTGCCGGGCGCGTCACGCTGCTGTCGAGCGGCATGTCACGCTTCATGAGTACCGGCAGACCAAAGCTGCTGAGGGTTTCATCCACCAGACGTTCGGCATTCGCGCGCAGCTCAGCATCTTTCGGCACAAAGAAGTTACCGACACCGAAGCGTCCCGCTTCCAGCGGCTGGCCGGTAATTTTGCGGAAGAATTGCAGCGAAAGATCAACGTTGACCCCCGCGCCGTCGCCAACGCCTTCCGCTGACATGCCGCCGCGGTGAGGCACCGTACACAGGGCGCTGTGCGCCATCTGCAGAATCTCGTGGGTCTGCTCGCCGTCCTTACGCGTAATGAAACCTACACCACAGCTGTCACTGCCTGCTGTCGGATCATACAAGCCATAGGATTGAGGTTTTTTAGTGGACATTGAGGGTCTCCTTAAACTGCTTTGACATTACCTGCACTGTTTCAGGGTCTGAGCGCAACGGGGGCGCTATCATTTTCATCGCCATGCTCTGTCGAGCGCGCGTCATAGCCCTGAGCATTTCTCTCCAGACATCGGTAAAACGTCCTTAATTGAGCTGCTCTCTGATTTCCGGTCTCTTAAAGGAGATGACTTAAACCACGCGGGAGTCTTCTTGTTGCATAGATATGCCGAGACAATGGCCCGTCTGGAAAGCTTTCAGCGGATTTCCAACTTATCGGGAAAGCGTAATCAGGTCAAATAGGGCGGTCAGACGGGATTATCATGCGTTTTATCTGCTTAAGTCTATGAATTAAATGCTTTTTAAGGTTTAAAATGTATCACTCTGGTGCCTGGCGACAGGCCGATAAATGTGAACTGACTCACTGTAGTGCAGGCGTCAGATCTCTGCACCATGCTGGTGACAGGGTGTTAAGCAGCATTAAATGCTGTTCAGCACCCATGATGCATAGCATGTATCTGTTTTTCTTATGTCCGGTTATTTGAATGAAACCGCGGTTGGTTATAAGAAAAATTAATCAGCATGGGCATGCTTAAAACAGCATTAAAGATGAATGGCTATGCATATAAAAGGGTGTGCCTGTGCAACAGGACGCTGCCAGGATATTGAAAAAAGGCCGTACAGAGAAATCGGTGATTCGCTGGCGGCCTTACAGATTATTCATTTGGCACAGTCAGTCAAGGGTTTTAACCGCTTTGTCCTTAACGTCGCCGATCGGCGAGGCTGCTGCACCATAAAAGCGCATTTGATCCCTTATCTCCACGCGACGTGCTGCGACGGCAGCGGGTTAACTGCGCTATTATGAGGCTGTTTCTCTTCCAGGGAGTTGTTATGAAACAAATTCGTCTGTTGGCGCAGTACTACGTTGATTTAATGGTGAAGCTTGGACTGGTGAGGTTCTCGCTGCTGCTGGCGTCTGCGCTGGTGGTGCTGGCGATGATTGTCCAGATGGCGGTCACGATGGTACTGCGGGGCCATGTCGAGAGCATTGACGTGGTGCGTTCGGTCTTCTTCGGGCTGCTGATCACGCCCTGGGCGGTCTATTTTCTCTCGGTGGTGGTCGATCAGCTGGAGGAGTCACGGCAACGACTGGCACGGCTGGTGGATAAGCTGGAAGAGATGCGTACCCGGGATCTGGAACTCAATCAGCAGATGAAAGAGACCATTACGCAGCTGAATCAGGAGATCAGCGATCGTAAAAAGGCGGAGCTGGCACGCGAACAGGTGATGGATAAGCTGCGTGAAGAGGTAACGCGTCGTGAGCAGGCACAGATTGAGCTGGAACAGCAATCCTCCTTCCTGCGCTCCTTCCTGGATGCCTCGCCTGACCTGGTGTTCTATCGCAACATCGATAAACAGTTCTCCGGCTGCAACCGCGCGATGGAGCTGCTGACCGGCAAAAGCGAAAAGCAGCTGATTGGCCTGACGCCGCGCGATATCTATGATGATGAAGCGGCCACTAAGGTGCTGGAAACGGACGAAAAGGTGTTCCGCCACAACGTCTCGCTGACCTATGAACAGTGGCTGCAATATCCCGACGGACGCAAAGCCTGCTTCGAGATCCGTAAAGTGCCTTACTACGACCGCGTGGGTAAGCGCAGCGGATTGATGGGCTTTGGCCGCGATATAACCGAACGTAAGCGCTATCAGGACGCGTTAGAGAACGCCAGCCGGGAGAAGACCACCTTTATCTCTACGATCAGCCACGAGCTTCGTACGCCGCTTAATGGCATTGTCGGCCTGAGCCGCATCCTGCTGGACACCGACCTTAATCAGGAACAGCTGAAATACCTGAAAACCATCCACGTCTCCGCCATCACGCTGGGCAATATCTTCAATGATGTGATTGAGGTGGACAAAATCGAGCGCCGTAAAGTACAGCTGGATAATCAGCCGCTCGACTTCACCGGTTTCCTGGCCGATTTAGAAAACCTCTCTGGCCTGCTGGCACAGCCGAAAGGGCTGAAGTTTGTGCTCGCGCCGCAACTGCCGCTGCCGCATATGATCTCGACCGATGGAACGCGTCTGCGCCAGATTCTGTGGAACCTGATTGGTAACGCCGTGAAGTTCACCCAGCAGGGCGAGATCGTGGTGCGGGTAACCTATGAGCAGGACGAGACGCTGCGCTTTGAGGTGCAGGACTCCGGCATGGGTATCCGTCAGGAGGAGCAGGACAAGATCTTCGCTATGTATTATCAGGTCAAAGATCAGCATGGCGGTAAACCGGCTACCGGTACCGGCATCGGACTGGCAGTATCACGCCGCCTGGCGCAGGCGATGGGCGGTGATATCCGGGTGCACAGTGCGCCGGGACAGGGTTCCTGCTTCACCGTAGAGATTAAAGCGCCACGCATTGCTGAAGAGGTGGAGGATGAAGGCGTGGACGACAGCCTGCCACTGCCTGCGCTGCACGTGCTGCTGGTTGAAGATATTGAGCTCAATGTAATTGTCGCGCGCTCGGTACTGGAGAAGCTGGGCTGCAGTGTAGAGGTCGCCATGACCGGCAGCGAGGCGCTGGCGATGTTTGACCCGCTGGAGTTTGACCTGGTGCTGCTGGACATTCAA
The DNA here is from genome assembly GCF_025910075.1 of Pantoea sp. RG18. Taxonomy (NCBI): domain Bacteria; kingdom Pseudomonadati; phylum Pseudomonadota; class Gammaproteobacteria; order Enterobacterales; family Erwiniaceae; genus Pantoea; species Pantoea sp. RG18. The sequence goes on along the minus strand of NZ_JAPCIL010000009.1, from coordinate 303,332 downwards.
CTGCCTGATATGACCGGGCTGGATGTCTCACGTGCGATTCGCCAGCAGTACCAGGGAACGCATCTGCCCCCGCTGGTTGCTCTTACCGCCAATGTTCTCAAAGACAAAAAAGAGTACTTCGATGCGGGAATGGATGACGTGCTCAGCAAACCGCTGGCAGTGCCGGCACTCACTGCGATGATTAAAAAGTACTGGGATTATCAGACAGAACCGGAAGAGGAGATCGCTGATGTCAGCGATGACAAAACCCGAATGCTGCTGGATGTCGCGATGCTCGAACAGTATATCGAGCTGGTTGGTCCCAGCCTGATTACCCAAAGCCTGACGATGTTTGAAAAGATGATGCCGGACTACCTTGCGGTGCTGGAGTCGAATCTGATGGCGCGCGATCAGAAAGGCATTGCTGAAGAGGGACACAAAATCAAAGGGGCGGCGGGTTCGGTCGGGCTGCAGCGTTTGCAGATGCTGGCGAAACAGATTCAGAGTCCGGAGTTACCGGCGTGGTGGGACAATGTAGGTGAATGGATTGATGAGCTGAAGCATGAATGGCGACACGATGTGCAGGTATTACGCGACTGGGTGGCAGAGCAGGATAAGTGATACCCCGGAAAAAAATGACCCCAGCCGAGGCCGGGGTGCGCGAAATACTGCGCCAACACCAGGGAAATCATTGCGGCCGCTATGATTTGAATAATTAATGCAGCCGCAGGGTATTGGTTAACACTGTCATCACCTTAGCAAATTCATCTTCTCATGCGACAAGATTCATTAAAATTTGTGATATTGAGCAGCGTTTAAATACAGAAAACATTAATTTGGCAACACAGTCAAGTAAGGAATTAATTTCTGTGCTGTGTTGCTGCTATTTTAATCAGTTTTGCGCTTTTTCGTGTAGTTTTAATGCTGCCGGGCAGGGAAACTGAGGCTGAGCAGCACCAAAGTGAGCCGCCGTTAACATTTGCCTTTTGAGTGAGGCTAACGCGCTGATATTGCAAGCGCGCTGCCTGAAATGACACGAATTATCCAAAACGATTTGGAATGATAAAAAAGAATCTAAAAGTTTGTCCTTCTGTCGTTCTGCTATCAGGGTTATTACTGGAAGGAAATAGTGCCATTCTGGCAACCCGTGACGCCATTAAGCGCTGCTTATTTATCCGTTATAACGATAATTCTGATTAACCTTTGGGCGCGGCAGGATTAAGAAAATAATAACAGTTAAGCATCGTAAATGATTCATGCGGGCGCTTATTACTTATTATTAAGTGTTTATCTGGAAAGATGCTAAGCAATGGCAATGAATGGAACCGATTCCTTTTTTGCGGAAGTACTTGAACTATTTCGAACTGTTGCAGCATGTTGATGCAAAATGATTGAATAAAGTCTGGAAACAGCCTGTCAGTTTTCAGCGATAATCGTAAAAAGGCTGCTTTTTTAGCAGTGATTACATGAGTGATTGATTAACGTCTGAAACAAGTGTGGGAAGATTGCATGAACAAGCATAAAGGAAGCGTCGGACAGCGTATCAGACGTATTGTTGGTCGTATCGTACTGGTGTGGCTGGGAATATGGCTGGCGGGCATTTTACTCTTTTCGTTCTTACCCGTGCCGTTCTCAGCGGTGATGGCTGAACGACAGATCGGAGCCTGGTTACGCGGTGATTTTAGTTATTTCGCCCATTCAGACTGGGTCGGCCATGACGAGATTTCGCCCTGGATGGGGCTGGCCGTTATCGCCTCAGAAGATCAAAAGTTTCCCACCCATTGGGGCTTTGATGTGGCGGCGATTGAGTCTGTACTGGATAACAGCGATAGCCGGATGCGTGGGGCGTCCACGCTGTCTCAACAGACGGCGAAGAATCTGTTCCTCTGGGATGGTCGCAGCTGGGTGCGTAAAGGTCTGGAAGCGGGTCTGACGGTAGGAATTGAAACGGTCTGGACGAAGCGGCGTATTTTAACCGTCTATCTCAATATTGCGGAGTTCGGGCCCGGCATCTTTGGCGTTGAGGCGGCTTCTCAGCGTTATTTCCATAAGCCTGCCAGCCGGCTGACCGCAGCAGATGCCGCCTTACTGGCAGCGGTGCTGCCTAATCCGATACGTTATCGTGCTGCTGCACCCTCAGGCTATGTCAGAGAGCGGCAGCAGTGGATACTGCGTCAGATGCGCCAGCTTGGCGGGGAAGGCTTCCTGCAGCGTAATCAGCTCGATTAAGCGTTAATCTTCATCGAAACCCGCTTCAAATAACTCAATGACCGCTGCCAGCGCCGGAATCTCCTCCGGGCCGCTGGCTTCAATCTCAATGTGGCCGCCTTTTGCCGAGTCGAGCATCAGCAGCGCAATCACGCTGCTGGCTTCGGCTTCAGTGCCCGCTTCATTACGCAGTAATACTTCGGCATCAAAGCTCTGCACCAGCTCAAATAACTTCATCGCCGGACGTGCATGCATGCCCAGCTTATTTTTAATTTCTACAGTTTGTCTGACGGTCATGATTTGCGCTTTTCCAGCGTACGATGGCGTGACTGCACATTCTTACCCCGTGAACGGAAGTAATCTGCCAGCTGTTCTGCAATATAGACTGAGCGGTGTTTACCGCCGGTGCAGCCAATCGCCACGGTAAGATAGCTACGGTTATTGGTCTCCAGCATCGGCAGCCAGAGTTCAAGGTAGCTGCGCGTCTGGTAGATAAAATTATGCACTTCAGTGTGGCGATCAAGGAAGGCCGCCACAGGGCGATCGAGGCCGGTCATCGGGCGCAGTTTGGGATCCCAGTGGGGGTTGGGCAGAAAGCGCACGTCAAATACATAGTCAGCGTCAATCGGAATGCCATGCTTGAAGCCAAACGACTCAAACACCATGGTCAGCTCACGTTCACGCTTGCCCAGCAGGCGGGTACGCAGCATCTCTGCCAGCTCATGCACCGACATCTCTGAGGTGTCGATGATCAGATCGGCACGTGAACGAAGTGGCTCCAGCAGATCGCTCTCTTCATCAATCGCGCTCTCCAGCGAGAGGTTTTTGCTGGAGAGGGGATGCAAACGGCGCGTATCGCTGTAACGACGAATCAGGGTGTTGCGATCGGCGTCGAGAAAAAGCAGCTGAGGGGAAAATGTATCAGGCAGATTATTCAGTGCGGTTTCAAAAATTTCCGGGGATTCGGGCATATTACGCACGTCGATGCTGACCGCCGCCGAAATATTGCGCTCAGCCAGCGAGTTAGCTAACTCAGGCAGCAGCACGACCGGCAGGTTATCAACGCAGTAGAACCCCATATCTTCCAGCGCACGGAGCGCCACTGACTTCCCCGAGCCTGAACGACCGCTAACGATCATCAGCACCATGACCTTCTCTCCCGTTTTAAAACCGGCACCGGGCCGGTAAAGACGCGTTACTGCTCCGACTGGACTTCCGTAATAATGGCATAGAGCTCTTCATCACTCTGCGCTGCGCGCAGACGACGGCAAACCGTTTTATCTGCCAGACGCTTTGCCACCAGTGACAGGGTGTGCAGATGTGTTTTGCACTGGTCAGCCGGGACCAGTAAGGCAAACAACAGATCGACCGGCTGGTTGTCGACGGCATCAAACGCAATCGGCTGTTCGAGGCTGATAAACACCCCAACCGCGCGCAGCGTATCCTCTTCCAGCTTGCCGTGCGGGATGGCTATCCCGTTACCAATACCGGTACTGCCCATGCGTTCGCGGGTCAGGATCGCTTCGAAAAGCGTCTGGTGCGGCAGGTTGAGCTGCTTAGCGGCCAGTTCGCTGATGATTTCCAGCGCACGTTTTTTGCTCTGGCAGTGGACGCCGCTGCGGGTGCAGTCTGGCGAAAGCACTGTGCTCAATTCCAGTGTGAGATCGTTGTTCATTATCGTTTCACTTGCGTGTTCACCAGGCCATTCACCGCCAGCGCGTATTGACGCGTGTGACAAACGGCGCCTGCTCAGATGACAAAACGGGGCGGATTATCCGCCCCATCCTGTCGGCTCTGCGCGCCAGGCGCGCGTCGCTAGCGTGAAGGTTAGTGTTTTTTCAGTTTATCTTTGTGTTTGGTCAACTGACGGGTGAGCTTATCGATCAGTCCGTCAATGGCCGCATACATATCTTCCGCTTCGGATGTGGCGTGCAGCTCGCCACCATTCACGTGTAGTGTTGCGTCAGCCACCTGCGTGACTTTCTCAACCTTCAGGACAATATAGACCTGATTGATATGTTCAAAATAGTGTTCCAGTTTGGCAAATTTACCGTTGACGAATTCACGCAGAGGTGGAGTGATTTCAACGTGTTGCCCGGTCAGGTTCAGCTGCATAGGTCTTCCTTCTCATTTCTTTCAAACCAGTTGTTTACGCTGGTTCGATGGCGGGATGGATAAAGACTCACGATATTTGGCGACGGTACGCCGTGCCACCATGATCCCCTGATCAGATAACATGGAGGTCAGTTTACTGTCGCTCAAGGGTTTGGCTGGATTTTCCGCCGAAATTAATTTTTTCACCAGGGCACGAATCGCGGTAGAGGAGGCTTCACCGCCACCTTCCGTATTAACGTGACTGGAGAAAAAGTACTTCAGTTCAAAAATGCCACGCGGGCTGTGCAGATACTTCTGCGTGGTAACGCGGGAGATGGTCGATTCGTGCATCTCAACGGCCTGGGCGATATCCGCCAGCACCATCGGGCGCATAAATTCTTCACCCTGCTCGAAAAAGGCCTGCTGTTGCTCAACAATACAGCGCGTCACTTTCAGCAGGGTATCATTGCGGCTTTCCAGGCTCTTAATCAGCCAGCGGGCTTCCTGCAGATTACTGCGAATGAACTGGCTGTCGCTGTCGTTCCGCGTCGCGCCGCTCATTGCCGCATAGTGCTGATTGATCTTCAGACGTGGCACGCTATCGGCATTGAGTTCAACCGTCCAGCGGCTGCCGATCTTACGCACCAGCACATCGGGAATGACATATTCTGGTTCGCCGGTGTTGATCGACTGACCCGGACGCGGGTCCAGCGACTGAATCAGCAGCATCGCCTCTTTCAGCACCTCTTCTTTGAGGCGTGTGACCCGCATCAGGCTGCGGAAGTCATGGTTTGCCAGCAGATCGAGATGTTCGCTGACGATCAGACGCGCCTCTGCCAGCATCGGCGTTTCGGGCGCATATTGTGAAAGCTGCACCAGCAGGCAGTCACGCAGATCGCGCGCGCCAACACCAATCGGGTCAAAGCGCTGGATGCGTTTCAGCACCGCTTCAACTTCATCCGCTTCGAGCTCATCATCGCCGATGCTGTCAAGGATCTCCTCAAGCGAAACGGTGAGATACCCGGTGTCATCAATAGCATCGACAATAGAGGTGGCAATGGCGCGATCGGTATCGCTGAACGGCGTCAGTCCGACCTGCCACATCAGATAATCCTGCAGCGACTGGGTCGTTTCGCCCTGATAAACCGGTAACTCATCATCCTGGTAATCGGTGCCGGTGCCGGAAGGCGTACCCGCGGTGTAGATCTCATCCCAGGTCGCATCCAGCGGCAGTTCATCAGGCATCTCTTTCTGCTCAAGCGCTTCGCGTGTATCCAGCGCCTCGGCATCTGAAGACTCCCGTGAATCGATCTCTTCATGCAGGTCAGTCTGCTCAAGCAGCGGATTACTTTCCAGCGCAAGCTGAAGCTCCTGCTGGAGTTCAAGCGTAGAGAGTTGCAGCAGGCGAATCGCCTGTTGCAACTGCGGAGTCATTGCCAGCTGTTGGCTGAACCTGAGTTGTAAACCTTGCTTCATAGACAGGATGATCGTTCCCAGGTAAACATCGGTATTAACGACACCTTATCAGAGTCTGAACTCTTCACCCAAATAAACCCGCTTAACCTGCTCATCCGCAAGAATTTCATTCGGTGTGCCGTGTGCGATCAGGTGCCCCTGGCTGACGATATAAGCCCGCTCACAGACCGCTAACGTTTCGCGTACGTTATGGTCGGTAATCAGCACACCGAGGCCGCTGTCACGCAGATGCTCAATGATCTTCTTAATGTCGATAACGGAGATGGGGTCAACACCGGCAAAAGGTTCATCCAGCAGGATAAATTTAGGATTAGCCGCCAGCGCCCGTGCAATCTCAACACGACGTCGCTCACCACCCGAAAGTGCCTGGCCCATGCTGTCGCGCAGGTGCTCAATGTGAAACTCTTCCATCAGCTCACGGGCACGATCCTGGCGTTGCTCTTCGGTCAGATCGTCACGGATCTGCAAGACCGCCATCAGGTTATCGTAGACGCTGAGGCGACGGAAGATCGATGCCTCCTGCGGCAGATAGCCGATGCCACGACGCGCACGGGCATGCAGCGGCAGGATGCTGATATCTTCATCATCAATAATAATGCGGCCAGCGTCACGCGGCACAATGCCCACCACCATGTAAAAGGTGGTAGTTTTACCGGCACCGTTCGGGCCCAGCAGGCCGACAATCTCGCCGGATTTTACCTGCAGGCTGACATCTTCTACCACGCGACGGCCTTTATATGCCTTCGCCAGGTTTTCTGCGATTAATGTGGCCATAGCTATCAGTTACTCTTCTTTCCGCTGTTGGACGAACCTTTGTCCTGAAGTTGCGACGGCACCAGTACAGTCGTGACGCGCTTGTTCTGACCCTGACTGAATGCCTGCATTTTCTGCTCTTTCACCAGGTAGGTAATACGATCGCCTTTGATGTTGCTGTCCTGCTGCTCAATGAATGCATTGCCGGTCAGTTCAACGAAATCGTTAGCCAGTTCATAGTGCAGTTTTGCGGCATGGCCCTGCACCGGCTTACCGCTGTCCTGCATCTGATAGAAGGTGGCGGGATTACCGTAGGCATCAACGATGGTTTTCTTGCTGTCGCCGCCCGGACGGGTCACCACGACTTTATCTGCCGTGATTTTAATTGAGCCCTGCGTCACGATGACATTGCCGGTAAAGGTCGCGACATTGCCTTGCAAATCCAGCGCCTGATTCTGCGAGTCAATATTGACGGGCTTGTCCGAGTCACCGGTCAGAGCCAGCGCCGGAACGCTGGTTGCCAGCAGCATGCTGGCCAGTAAAAGCTTCAGGCTATTTTTGTTCATTTTGAATTTCATAAGAGGTTTTGACCTTCTCGATTAACTCGGCGTTTTTTGTCCGTAAATTGCCGCGCATTTTCATGCCGGTGGAGTTAAAACTGCGGCCATACAATGTCACCTGGTCATCAGAGGTAACATCCTGAGTGACAAGATTAATCTGGGCGTTATCGGTTTTGATCCGCTCAAGCTGAGAATCCTGCGTCAGCGTATTCAGCTCAACATGGCCATACAGGTAAAGCATACGATCTTTGGTGAGCTTTGCTTTATCCGCGCGTAACGTCCAGGTAGGGATTTTGTTCTCATCAAAGGTGGTCATGACCGGATTGTCGAACCAGCTCAGTTCATCATCCGAAAAATAGGTCACTTTGTCAGAGACCAGTTTATATGACAGCGCGCCCTGCGGGTTATAAACCACAGTGTGTGAATCAGCACTGGTATAGGTCGGTGACTGACTGTCCGTGCCGACTGGCGTGCCATCGTCATCCTGGTTAGTAAGATTCCAGCCGATCAAAACCAGTGCAATCAAGGTCAGAATCAGCGTTATCCAACGCCTGCTTTTACTCATACTGATTGCCCTTTGGCATCCTCAAATTTGTTCTGCGCCATTAAGATCAGGTCACATACTTCGCGAACTGCACCGCGTCCACCGGCAATCCGCGTGACATAATGCGCGCGCGGCAACAGGATCGGATGTGCATCCGCCACCGCCACGCTTAAACCCACTTTCGCCATAACCGGCCAGTCGATCAGATCGTCACCAATGTAGGCGACCTGGTCGTCGGAAAGAGACAGTTTATCCAGAAGTTCACGATAGGCCAAAAGCTTATCCGATTGTCCCTGATAAAGATGACGGATGCCGAGCGTTTTGCAGCGATCTTCCATCAGGCGGGCATTGCGGCCGGTAATAATAGCCACTTCCACATCGGAGGTCAGCAAACAGCGAACGCCGTAACCGTCCCGCACGTTGAATGCCTTCAGCTCTTCGCCATTATTCCCCATGTAGATCACTCCGTCGGACATCACGCCATCGACATCGCAGATCAGCAGACGAATCCTGCTGGCGCGCGCCATAACGTCAGCGCTGACCGGGCCGTAGCAGGTTTCAATCGGGTGGGTTGCCTGTTGCATTTTCTCTTCCTGTTCAGACTACGCCAGCGCGCAGCATGTCATGCATATGTACCACACCGAGCAGATGGTCGTCATCGGCCACCAGAATCGAGGTAATGTTTTTGGTCTGCATCAGGTTCAGGGCTTCCACTGCCAGCATATTAGGCCGGACGCGGATGCCACCTGGCGTCATCACTTCCCCGATGGTGGCGCGCTGGAAATCGATGCCCATATCAAAGATGCGGCGCAGGTCACCATCGGTAAAGATACCTTCAATTTTCATCAGGTCGTCGACGATCACCGTCAGCCCCAGATTTTTGCGGGTAATCTCCAGCAGCGCATCGCGCAGCGAGGCGTCCCGTGTGACGTGCGGCAGTTCATCGCCACTGTGCATGATATCAGCCACATGCAGCAGCAGTTTACGACCCAGCGCACCGCCAGGATGGGACAAAGCAAAGTCTTCGGCGGTGAAGCCGCGCGCTTCCAGCAGCGAAACCGCCAGCGCGTCACCCATCACCAGCGTGGCCGTGGTGCTGGTGGTCGGTGCCAGACCCAGCGGGCAGGCTTCCTGCGGAACATGGACACACAGATGCACATCGGCAACCCGGCCCATCGCACTGTCAGGCCGTCCGGTCATGCAGATCAGCGTAATGTGCTGACGCTTTAAAACCGGAATCAGCGCGAGGATTTCGTTCGACTCACCGCTGTTGGAGATGGCGATGACCACATCATTTTTGCTCACCATGCCCAGATCGCCATGGCTGGCTTCGGCCGGATGAACAAAAAAAGCGGGCGTGCCGGTACTGGCAAAGGTCGCCGCCATTTTTTTGCCGATATGGCCAGACTTGCCCATGCCCATCACCACCACTTTACCCTGACAGGCGTAGATCAGGGCGCAGGCGCGGGCGAAATCGTCGTTAATATATTGATCGAGTTGTTCCAGACCTTCGCGCTCAATGCGCAGTACGGTTTTCCCCGCCTGCTGGAAATCAAATGCTGTTGGTTGCTGATATGACATAGTGAGTCTGTCCTTGTTAGCCGTCCATGAATGCCGGCTGCATCCACAGCAGCGTCACCCAGACGAAGAAACCACAGAGTAAAAATAAGCCTGCCGTACGGCCAACGCGGCGGCGACGTAGCAGGCAGAGCAGGGCAAACAGCACGCTGACTCCCAGCATCACCCAGTAATCACGGGCGAAGGCGTGATAATCGACACTGCCAGGGTGAATCAGCGCCGGCAGACCCAGCACAATGGCAATATTATAAATGTTGGCGCCGATCAGATTGCCGATCGCGATATCATCTTCGCCTTTCAGCGCACCGGCAATAACCGTTGCCAGCTCGGGCAGGCTGGTGCCCACGGCGATCAGCGTCAGGCCCATCACCAGTTCGCTGACGCCAAAATAGTCGGCAAACGCCGTGGCATTGTCGATCACCATTCGTGTCGACATCGGCAGGATAATCAGCGCGACGGCCAGCCAGAGAAAGGCCACCGTATTTCCGCTCTCTTCGCGTGGCAGCTCGGCCAGCTGCTCGCGGGTCAGGGTGTCGTTGTTATCCCGTTCTGCTTTACGCGCAATGCGAATCACCACCATCAGATAAATCGCGGCAATGGCGATCAGGCCTATTCCATCCAGTCGACTAAGCTGATTGTCAAACAGCATGAAACCGCTGAGCAGGGTAACCAGCAACATTAACGGCAGTTCACGGCGTATCAGATTAGAATGGACGCTGAGCGGGTGCATAAGCGCAGCGGCACCCAGGATGAGTAAAATATTGGTAATATTCGAGCCGAGCGCGGTGCCAACAGCAAGATCCATCTGGCCATGCTGCGCGGCGGAAAAGGAGAGGATCATCTCTGGCAGCGAGGTGCCGATGCTGACAACGGTCATGCCAATAATCAGTGGCGGGATGCCAAATGATCGACACAGTATAGAGGCGCTAAACACCAGACGATCGGCACCATATGCCAGTAAAAGCAAACCGATAATCAGCAGTGCAGAAGCTACGAACATGAAAAATCCTTGCGTAAAAACCCAGGCCGGCAATGCCTTTCCCGACCGGTTTAAGGTTCTGTTTGGCGAGACAGGCGCTGATTTTGACCGTCCGGACGGCAAAAGTAAATTTAATGACCATTTTCGCCAAATCTTAGCGGTAAGTTTCTGTAAAGCTATCGTGAATCAGGACCGAACAGGCTACCATCGTACCCCATGTTTACGCCCGATCCTTACAAGAGGTTATAATGATCCAGCAGCAATCGAATCTGGTTGAGGTTCGTGGCGTGAGTTTTTCGCGCGGAGATCGCACCATCTTCGATGACATTTCGCTGACCGTGCCAAAAGGCAAAGTGACGGCGATAATGGGGCCGTCGGGGATAGGAAAAACCACGCTGCTACGCTTGATTGGGGGGCAACTTCAGCCGACCAGCGGTGAAATCTTTTTCCGTGGTGAAAACATTCCGTCACTGTCTCGCACTAAATTGTACGAAGCGCGCAAAAAAATGAGCATGCTGTTCCAGTCTGGCGCGCTGTTTACTGACCTGACGGTCTATGAAAATGTTGCCTGGCCGCTGCGTGAACATACCCGTCTGCCTCCTCCGCTGCTGCACAGCACAGTGCTGATGAAGCTGGAAGCGGTGGGTCTGCGTGGCGCGGCCCAGCTGAAGCCCGCGGAGCTGTCGGGCGGAATGGCGCGTCGTGTGGCACTGGCGCGCGCTATCGCGCTGGAGCCGGAACTGATCATGTTTGATGAGCCTTTCGTCGGTCAGGATCCGATCACGATGGGTGTGCTGGTAAAACTCATTGATGAACTGAACCATGCTCTGGGCCTGACCTGTATTGTGGTCTCGCACGACGTACCGGAAGTACTGAGTATTGCGGACTATGCCTATATCGTGGCCGGACAAAAAATTATCGCACACGGCACCACGCCGGAGTTGCGAGCGAACAATGACCCGCGCGTTCGCCAGTTTATTGATGGCGATGCGGATGGTCCGGTTCCCTTCCGTTTTCCTGCCGGCGACTATCTCGCTGATTTAACCGGCTCAGGGAGTAACTAAACTGATGGTGTTGAAGGCGCTGGCGACATTTGGACGTCAGGGAATTGAAACGTGCGCCAGTTTTGGACGCGCAGGACTCATGCTCTTTCATGCGCTGGTGGGCAAGCCAGCGTTCCGCAGACACACGCCGCTACTGATTAAACAACTTTATAGCGTCGGCGTGCTGTCGCTGCTGATCATCGTGGTTTCCGGTCTGTTTATCGGCATGGTGCTTGGCCTTCAGGGTTATCTGGTCTTAAACACCTATGGCGCGGAAACCAGCCTCGGTATGCTGGTGGCGCTGTCATTGCTGCGCGAACTGGGGCCGGTTGTGACCGCGCTGCTGTTCGCCGGACGGGCAGGGTCTGCGCTGACCGCCGAAATCGGCCTGATGAAGGCCACCGAACAGCTCTCCAGTATGGAGATGATGGCGGTTGACCCGTTGCGCCGGGTGGTCTCGCCGCGCTTCTGGGCCGGTTTTATCAGTATGCCGTTACTGACGCTGATTTTTACCGCGGTAGGGATTGCCGGTGGGGCGCTGGTCGGGGTGAGCTGGAAAGGGATTGATCCCGGTTTCTTCTGGTCGGCGATGCAGAATGCCGTCGATTTTCGTGCCGATGTGGTTAACTGCCTGATTAAAAGTGCGGTATTTGCCATTACCGTGACGTGGATTGCGCTGTTTAACGGCTATGATGCGATTCCAACCTCTGAAGGGATCAGTCGCGCGACGACGCGCACTGTGGTGCACGCGTCACTGGCGGTGCTCGGATTGGATTTTGTGCTGACAGCACTGATGTTTGGGAATTGATGCAATGCAAAGCAAAAAAAGCGAAATCTGGGTTGGCATATTTATGATTATGGCGTTGCTGGCGGCGCTGTTTCTCGCGCTGCGCGTCGCCGATTTAAAGTCAATGGGCACCGAGCCGACGTGGAAGCTCTACGCCACCTTTGACAATATTGGTGGTCTCAAAGCCAGTTCGCCGGTCAAGATTGGTGGGGTGGTGATTGGCCGGGTGACCGACATTGAGTTAGAGCCGAAAACGCTGCTGCCCCGTGTCACCATGGACATCAGCGATCAGTATGCGAATAAAATTTCAGACACCAGCTCGCTGGCGGTTCGCACTCAGGGACTGCTGGGTGAGCAATTCCTGGCACTCAATTTAGGATTTGACGATCCTGAACTGGGTTCGGCGATGCTGAAAGATGGCGATACGCTGCGCGATACGAAATCCGCCATGGTGCTCGAAGACCTGATCGGTCAGTTCCTTTATAAGAGCGGCGATAATAAACAAAACAGTGAAAACAAGGATGCGCAGGAAGGCGACAGTGCTGCGCCTGCGGCACCGGCTCAACCTTAAAGAAGAGGGTATACCATGTTTAAACGTTTACTGATGATTGCCATGCTGGTGGTTGCGGTACCGCTGACGGCAACCGCAGCCGATCAGAGCAACCCCTACAAACTGATGAATGAAGCGGCGCAAAAGACGTTCACCCGTCTGAAAAACGAGCAGCCGAAAATCAAGCAGGACCCTAACTACCTGCGTCAGATTGTGCGTCAGGAGCTGCTGCCTTATGTACAGATCAAATATGCGGGCGCGTTAGTGCTGGGCCGCTACTATCGTGATTCGACGCCCGCTCAGCGTGAAGCCTACTTCAGCGCCTTTGGTGACTATCTGGCGCAGGCTTATGGTCAGGCACTGGCACTGTACAACGGACAGAGCTACCAGATTCAGCCTGAGCAGCCGTTAGGCGATGCCCAGATTGTCGCTATTCGCGTTTCCATTATCGATCCAAATGGCCGTCCACCGGTTCGCCTCGACTTCCAGTGGCGTAAAAACAGCCAGAGCGGTAACTGGCAGGCGTATGACATGATCGCTGAAGGCGTCAGCATGATCACCACCAAACAAAATGAGTGGAGCGATCTGTTACGTACCAAAGGTATCGATGGTCTGACGGCGCAGCTGAAATCTTCTGCGGCACAGCCAATCACGCTGGATAAACAACAATAATGCACGAATCGTTACGCTGGGAGCGGGAAGCCAGCACGCTATTACTGAAAGGCGAACTGGATCGCGACACGCTGATGAGCCTGTGGCAGCAACGTGAAACGCTGATTAAAGATGTCGATACCATCGACGTCGCGGCGCTGGAGCGTGTGGACTCTTCCGGGCTTGCCCTGCTGGTGCATCTGCGGGAAATCGCGCGGGCACAGGGTATTACCCCTCGCTTTACGGGCATCAGCGACAAACTGCATTCGCTGATAACGCTTTACAATCTGCAACAGATTATTGTTTCTGCGGATAAAAGCGCCTGATATCCGGTTGTTATGCTAAGCCCCTGTTTTCAACAGGGGCTTTTGCGTATTTAAGAGTCAGCCGCTTTCCTCTACTATGTCAGCCTTATTATTATTAAGTGAAGTTAAGCCCAATGGAAAACTGTGAAATTCAGGCCGTGCTGATGGCAGCATTGCCTTTAGATGAAGTGCATGTGATGAGCAATGATGGCAGCCATTTTCAGGTGATCGCCGTAGGCGAACTGTTTGGCGAACTGAGCCGCGTAAAAAAGCAGCAGGCTGTCTACGCGCCGCTGATGGAATTTATCGCGGATAACCGCATTCATGCTGTCTCTATCAAAACCTATACTCCCGCTGAATGGGCGCGTGACCGTAAACTCAACGGTTTCTGATCCCCAGCGGGGTGAACTCGTCGCTGGCGAGTCCAATCTTTAGCTAGTTAATTGAGAGCCGTGTTAATGGACAAATTTCGTGTGCAAGGCCCCACCCGCTTAAGTGGTGAAGTAACCATTTCCGGGGCAAAGAACGCCGCGCTTCCTATTCTGTTTGCTGCGCTGCTGGCTGAAGAGCCGGTCGAGATCCAGAATGTGCCAAAGCTGCGCGACATTGATACCACCATGAAGCTGCTGAGCCAGCTGGGTGCGAAGGTGGAACGCAACGGTTCTGTGCATGTCGATGCCAGCGCGGTAGATGTATTTTGTGCGCCTTACGATCTGGTCAAAACTATGCGTGCCTCAATCTGGGCGCTGGGCCCGCTGGTGGCGCGTTTTGGTCAGGGTCAGGTTTCCCTGCCGGGTGGCTGCGCTATCGGCGCGCGTCCGGTTGATCTGCACATTACCGGTCTTGAACAGCTGGGTGCCGAGATCAAGCTGGAAGAGGGCTACGTGAAAGCGTCAGTCAATGGCCGCCTGAAGGGCGCACTGATTGTCATGGACAAAATCAGCGTCGGCGCGACCGTGACCATCATGAGTGCTGCGACGCTGGCGACCGGTACTACCGTGATTGAGAATGCGGCGCGTGAGCCGGAAATTGTCGATACCGCCAACTTCCTTAACACCCTGGGCGCCAGAATCAGTGGTGCAGGCAGCGATAAAATCACCATCGAAGGCGTAGAGCGTCTGGGTGGCGGTGTTTATCGTGTCCTGCCGGATCGTATCGAAACCGGTACCTTCCTGGTGGCTGCCGCCATTTCGGGTGGCAAAGTGATGTGTCACAAAACCCAGCCGGATACGCTGGATGCTGTGCTGGCCAAGCTGCGTGATGCGGGTGCCGATATCGAAACCGGCGAAGACTGGATCAGTCTGGATATGCACGGCAAGCGGCCAACAGCGGTCAACGTGCGCACTGCACCGCATCCAGGTTTCCCGACCGATATGCAGGCGCAGTTCACACTGTTAAACATGGTTGCGGAAGGCACGGGCGTGATTACCGAAACCATCTTCGAAAACCGTTTCATGCATATCCCGGAACTGATTCGTATGGGCGGACATGCTGAGATTGAGAGCAACACGGCGATCTGTCATGGGGTTGAAACCCTGTCAGGTGCGCAGGTGATGGCGACCGATTTGCGTGCGTCTGCCAGCCTGGTTCTGGCCGGTTGTATTGCGGAAGGAACGACGTTCGTTGATCGCATTTATCACATCGATCGTGGCTATGAGCACATCGAAGATAAGCTGAAAGCCATGGGCGCAAACATCGAGCGCGTCAGCGAAGAGTAATCCCGCAGATGCTCTGAAAGAGCCAGCCCCCTTTGGGGGCTGGTTTTTTTTCGCCTGAGGATCGCCTGAGTTTTCAGGCGGTATCGGAATGATCGACAGGCGCCCGGATACGTTTTCTGCGATCCAGCAGGCAGTGGGTCTCGGGATCGTAATAGCGGCTGGGCCAGATCTCACAAGGATGAACCTTGATCGCGTCGGCGATCAACCATTCGCCCTTGGGCCATGGACGCGTGAGCGCATTAGCCAGCGTTGATGAACTGAGACCTGCTGCGCGTGACAGCGCCGCGAGTGTCATTCCACGCTTATGCAGCGCCGCGATAATGTCAGCCGGGTGCCAGTCTTCCATCCTTTTTTGCATATCCTGTTCTCCTTTTCCCTGTCATTGCGTCGTCCCGCAGGACGTGAGCTTTCCTTTTTACCATTATCTGGAAAGATTGAGCTTTTTATAGCAAATATTTCCCATTAGTTTCCAGTAATATTTGGATCCAGCATCTGATCTGTGGGGTGGCATGCAAAAGGAGTGCAACAGCTAAGAGGTAACAAAAAGAAGTGAGAGCAGGGACGTAAAAACGGAGCCTGTCAGGCTCCGTGAGGGATCAGAAATCGCGCTGAACTGACATGTGCGCCAGCGACTCCAGCGCACTGCGCCACGGCGATTCGGGCAGAATACGCAAGGCGTCAATGGCTTTATCCGCTTCCTGTTCGGCGCGGCTGCGCGTCCATTCGAGTGAACCACACTGATTCATCGCTTCCAGTACCGGTTCCAGCAGATGGCGGCCATTTCCCTGCTCAATGGCTTCACGGATCATCTTCGCCTGCTCAGGTGAGCCGTGCTGCATAGCATGCAGCAGTGGCAGCGTGGGTTTGCCTTCACTCAGATCATCGCCGGTATTTTTGCCCAGCGTCTCGCCATCAGCACTGTAATCCAGTAAGTCGTCAATTAACTGGAAAGCGGTGCCCAGATAGCGCCCATAATCCTGTAGCGCTTTTTCCTCTTCAGGTGTGGCTTCAGCCAGTATCGCCGAGGCCTGCGAGGCCGCTTCAAACAGACGCGCGGTCTTGCTGTAAATCACGCGCATGTAGCTCTCTTCGGTGATGTCGGGATCGTTGACGTTCATCAGCTGCAGAACTTCGCCCTCAGCAATCACGTTTACCGCTTCTGACATCAGCGCCAGGATACGCAGCGAACCCATGCTGGTCATCATCTGGAAGGCGCGGGTGTAAATAAAATCACCGACCAGCACGCTTGCCGCATTGCCAAACGCCGCGTTCGCGGTCGCTTTGCCACGACGCATATCGGATTCATCCACCACATCGTCATGCAGCAGCGTGGCGGTGTGGATAAATTCGATCAGCGCCGCATTGGTCACGTGAAGATCGCCCTTGTAGCCCATGGCACGTGCGGATAGCACGGCAATCATGGGACGGATACGCTTGCCCCCACCACTGATGATGTAGTAGCCCAACTGGTTGATGAGCGAGACATCTGAATTCAGCTGGTCGAGGATGGTCTGGTTAACGGCAGCCATATCCTGTGCGGTTAATTCATTAATCTGTTCTAAGTTCATTCGTCTTTTCAGCTATGACTCGTTATCTCTGCCATGGTAAGTGCTTTTACCCAGCCAGCGTTCAGGTAATCTGTTACTGATTGTACTTGAATTTTCTGCCTGAGAAACGGTTGCATTCAGCCTGTGTTTTTTTTCTGCAAGAGTGTGCAAAGTGCTCTTGTCTTCTTCTGGAGTTTTGCGTAGAATTCGCGCCCTATTGTGAATATTTAGCGCGCCGCCTGATGAACTAAAAGGCAAGCGCAGAAGCGGAGTTTTATATGTACGCGGTTTTCCAAAGTGGTGGTAAACAACACCGAGTAAGCGAAGGTCAGACCGTTCGCCTGGAAAAGCTGGACATCGCAACCGGTGAAACGATTGAGTTTGACCAGGTTCTGATGATTGCTAATGGCGAAGACGTGAAAATCGGCGCGCCACTGGTTTCAGGCGGAATGATCAAGGCAGAAGTTGTTGCTCACGGTCGTGGCGAGAAAATTAAGATCGTTAAGTTTCGTCGTCGTAAGCACTACCGTAAGCAAGCAGGCCATCGCCAGTGGTTCACTGATGTGAAAATCACTGGTATCACGGCATAAGAGGAGATCTGACAAATGGCACATAAAAAGGCTGGTGGTTCGACTCGAAATGGTCGTGACTCCAATGCAAAACGTCTGGGTGTAAAACGTTTCGGTGGCGAATCTGTTCTGGCAGGTAGCATCATCGTTCGTCAGCGTGGCACCAAATTCCACGCCGGTACCAATGTAGGTTGTGGTCGTGACCACACCCTGTTTGCTACCGCAGACGGTAAAGTACAGTTCGAAGTTAAAGGTCCGAACAACCGTAAATACATCAGCATCGTTGCTGAGTAAGGTTGTCGTGACGCAGACGTTTAACGTCTGAACGCACGAATTGAAGGCCCCGCAGCTCCTGCGGGGCTTTTTACATTCTGCGGTCTGTTGCGGTAAAAGCGACGCATCACAAAAGTTTGCTGTACACTTTATGTACGCACTGGCGAAAGCCAATCCTGATTTATCCGCCGCTGGTCAGCGCAGAAGACCCTGGCGGACCCGTCTGCAGAGTGCTGCAGGCGATTGTGTGACGGAGATAGAAAATGAAGTTTGTAGATGAAGCGACAATTTTGGTCGTCGCCGGTGATGGCGGTAATGGTTGCGTAAGCTTCCGCCGCGAAAAATATATCCCGAGAGGCGGCCCTGATGGGGGTGATGGCGGTGACGGCGGTGACGTTTATCTGATCGCTGATGAAAACCTCAACACCCTTATCGATTATCGTTTCGAAAAATCTTTCCGCGCCGAGCGTGGGCAGAACGGCCAGAGCCGCGACTGTACTGGCAAACGCGGTAAAGATATCGAAGTTAAAGTGCCGGTCGGCACCCGGGTTATCGATCAGGGTACCGGCGAGACACTGGGCGACATGACGCGTCACGGCCAGAAACTGATGGTCGGCAAAGGCGGCTGGCATGGCCTGGGTAACACCCGCTTTAAATCATCTGTAAACCGCAGTCCGCGCCAGAAAACCATGGGTACCCCAGGTGAAAAGCGCGATCTGCAGCTGGAGCTGATGCTGCTGGCAGATGTCGGGATGCTGGGCTTACCGAATGCCGGTAAATCGACCTTTATCCGTGCCGTATCGGCAGCGAAGCCAAAAGTGGCGGACTATCCGTTTACCACGCTGGTGCCGAGCCTGGGCGTGGTTCGTATGGACAGCGAGCAGAGCTTCGTCGTGGCCGATATCCCTGGCCTGATTGAAGGCGCAGCCGATGGCGCAGGCCTCGGCATTCGCTTCCTGAAGCACCTTGAGCGCTGCCGCGTGTTGCTGCACCTGATCGACATCGACCCCATTGATGAAAGCGATCCGGTTGAAAATGCCCGCATCATTCTCGGCGAGCTGGAAAAGTACAGCGAGAAGCTGTTCAACAAGCCACGCTGGCTGGTCTTCAACAAAATTGATCTGATCAGTGAAGAAGAGGCGCAGTCACGGGCTAAAGCGGTGGCTGAAGCACTGGGCTGGGAAGATAAGTATTACCTGATTTCTGCCGCAAGCCGTACCGGTGTCAACGAACTCTGCTGGGACGTGATGAGCTTCATCAACGCTAACCCGAAAGAAGCGGAGCTTGAAGAGAAGCAGCCGGAGAAAGTGGAGTTCATGTGGGACGATTACCACAAAGAAACCATTGAAAACACGGTTGAAGTGGAAGATGAAGAGTGGGATGACGACTGGGATGATGAAGACGACGAAGGCGTTGAAATTATCTATCAGCGTTAACCGATCGCCTGCTACAGCGTGATATGCAATGCCCCCTTTCAGGCCTGAAAGGGGGCATTGTTCTTTCTGCAGCTAGCTCATCACCGCTACACTCAGTCGCGCACTGCAGCACAGCTGATCCCGACCGTTCCGAATCTCAATCTGCCAGCTCTGACTGCGTTTACCCAGATGCAGTGGACGGCAAATGCCCCGCACCAGACCGGCAGAAACCGCACGATGATGGCTGGCATTCACTTCTACGCCAACCACGCTGCTGCCTTCCTCAACCGCCAGATATCCGGCAATTGAGCCCATCGACTCCGCCAGCACCACGGACGCACCGCCATGCAGCAGCCCGAACGGCTGTTGCGTACGGGCATCCACCGGCATCGTCGCTTCCAGATAATCATCACCTATCAGGGTAAAAACGATACCCAGATGGGCCACCAGAGAGTTCTCACCCAGCGCATTCAGGGCGGGAAGATCAATGGATCGCTTCCAGATCGCTGTCATCATCAGGCTCCCAGGGTTGCGCCACCATCAACCACAATATCCTGCAGCGTCACATGGCTGGCAAGATCCGACGCGAGAAACAGTACAGTGGCCGCAATTTCCTGCGGCTGCGCGATCTTGCCCAGCGGGATACCCAGCTTGAACTGATCCGGGAAGCCGGCAATCATCTCCTGCTCACCCGTCGGTGTGTGCCACAGGCTGCGCTGCATATCGGTGTCGGTGGAACCGGGTGAAACGATGTTGCAGCGCACGCCATAGGGCGCCATCTCCAGACCCACGGTCTGACAGAGACTGCGCAGCGCCGCTTTTGAAGCACCATAAGCGGACATGCCGATACGCGGGGCGTGAGCCGAATTAGACGCGACGGTGACGATGGCACCGGCGCGCTGTTCGCGAAAGCGTGGCAATGTCTGCTGGAACAGATTAAACGCGCCGCCCGCATTGACGTTAAGACACGCCTGCCAGTCGGCAAACGACAGCTCATCGGTGGCACCAATCCGTAAGATACCGGCTGCGTTGACCAGCACATCAATGCGCGGCTGCGCGGCCAATACGCGCTGGCAGATCGTTTTGACCTGCGCCGGATCGGCTACATCCATCGTGTGGCAGGGAAACGGATAATCATGGCCCTTAAAACGTTGATCAAAGGCCTCAACCTGTGCGCCAGCCTGATGAAAGGCTAACGCAGTATGATAGCCGATGCCCTGGCCGGCACCGGTTACCCAGACGATTTTACCGCTGAAGTCGAATGTGTGGCTCATTTCGCCGGCTCCCGCGTCAGCAGCGCCCACCAGCCATCAATGCTCGGATTTTTCGCCAGGCTGACGAAATCGATATCACGATGTACCTGACGCCAGCGTGCCGCCAGCGCCATCACGCGTACTGAGTCCAGACCGTAATCAATCAGGTTTTCATCATCTTCCGGCACCTCATCATCTTCCAGCAGCGGCAGGATCAACGCGCGCAAATCATCTTTGCTGAGTGGCACAGGCATCAGATCGGCGGTCATCACCACTTTTCCGCTACGGCCCGCGGTGTAGGTCAGCGCCATCATATGTTCCTCACGGCTGAAGTCAGCCAGCGCATCGGCCACCATAAACGGCTGAATATTGCGCATAAACGCATCGGTGGCGGTGGTCAGGCAGCCAATATGGGCATAGACGCCGGTGATAATTAGCTGATCGCGGCCCATCTCCTGCAGGATCGACTCCAGCGGCGAGCGGTGAAATGCACTGTAGCGCCATTTGGTCAGGACCTGATCGTCCTCATCCGGTGCCAGCGCATCCACGATCTTCTGCTGATCGGGATGTTTATTCAGGCCCGGTCCCCACATGTCGTTGAGCAGCGCACGATCTTCATCGCTCTGCGCGTTTGGCTGAGCGGTGTAAAACACCGGAATACCCTGCGCTTTGCAGTAGCGACGCAGGCGGGCAATATTGTCGACTACCTGCTCAACCAGCGGGCTATTTTCGCCCCAGAAGTTGAGAAAATAGCGCTGCATATCGTGGATCAGCAGGGCGGCACGGTCCGGCTCCAGCATCCATTTCACTTTGTTGTTGGGCAACTCGGTGGCGGCTGGCAGCGGATAAGAGGTCAGTTGTGGAATAGCCATTGAAAATCTCCGGACAGATCAGGCTTGCGCTTGTTGATCGGCAAGTTGTTGGCGCAGACGTTTTTTGTCCACCTTTCCGACCGCGGTCAGCGGCAGGGCATCTACGCAGGTAATACGGTCGGGCAGCTTAAATTCTGCCACGCCAAGTTCACGCAGGTGACGACGCAGCGCCACCGGTTTAACCGGCTGACGGGTAACGATAAAGGCACAGCTCTTTTCACCCATCAGCTCGTCGCTCATGGAGACCAGCGCAGCGTGGATCACATCCGCATGGCGCTGCAGCAGGTTTTCGATCTCTTCGGCTGCGATCTTTTCGCCGCCCCGGTTGATCTGATCTTTCTCCCGGCCCTGCACGATGATGTTGCCAGCAGGCGTGATCTCAATCAGATCGCCAGAGCAGTAAAAGCCCTGGTCATCGAAGCTGGCGGCGTTATGTTCCGGGCTGTTGTAGTAGCCGCGGAAGGTATAAGGACCACGCGTCATCAGGCGACCGATGGAGCCTGCTGGCAATGGATTACCCTGATCGTCGGCGACCCACACCTCGTCATCCGGGGAGATCGGGCGTCCCTGCGTGGTGAGAATGGTCTGCTCATCGTCATCCAGTCGGGTGTAGTTCACCAGACCTTCCGCCATACCAAATACCTGCTGCAGTGTGCAGCCGATCTCGTTCTGGATGCGCGCGGCCAGCGTTTCGCCCAGCTTTGCGCCACCGACCTGAATGCGTTGCAGCGAGGCCAGCGCGGCATTGCTGCCCCATTCCTGAATCGCCTGCAGCCAGAGACTGGCGGCGGGCGGAACCAGGCCGGTATCGGTGACCTGATGCTTTTCAATCAACGGGAAGCAGAGCGTTGCGCTGGGATCGGCGGCTAAGATCACCTGTCCGCCCGCGTAAAAAACGCCCAGCGCGCCCGGCGAACTCATCGGGAAGTTATGCGCGGCGGGCAGGGCGATCAGGTAGCGGGTGTCGGCGGTAACATCGCAGATAACGTCACTCTCACGGATGCTGTAGTAGTAATCATTATGGGTACGTGGGATCAGTTTCGGTGTACCGGTACTGCCACCCGACAGCTGGAAAAAGGCGACTTCATCGCCTGCGGTCGGGGTTGCGATGAAGTTGCCCGCGGGTTCAGCCAGCAGGGCGTCGAGGCTGTTTTCCGTCTGAGCGTCATTACGCAGGATCACCTGTTGGAGTGAACGCTGATCGCGGCGAAGTTGCGCAATAAACGCATCATCGGCGAACAGTGCGTGGCTGCGATCGGCAATTAACAGGCTCGGCGAGATCTGACTGGCATAGGCGGCCAGTTCGGTGCGCTGATGGCTGAACAGGGCGTTAACCGGGGCAACGCCGATTTTGAACAGGGCAAACAGCGTCAGGTAAAATTCCGCCACGTTGCCAAGCTGCACCAGCGCCGTATCGCCTGACTTCAGGCCGCGACGCTGCAATGCCGCGGCCAGGTTGTCACTCAGCGCCGCCAGCTGGCGATAGGTAAATTGTCGTTCGCCATCAATCACCGCCACGCTCTCGCTGTCGCGATGACGTTCCAGGATGTCGGTCATCGGCAGATCGAGCCAGTAGCCTTTTTCACGGTAACGTGCGGCCAGATCGTCCGGCCAGCGGCTGTAGGAAATCGTCATACAGGTTCCTTTATTGCAGTCCAAAAGCGCGAAGCATGGTGTCGAGTTTGACGCCGGTTTCACGCCATTCTGATTCAGGTTGTGAGTCCGCTACGATGCCTGCGCCCGCAAACAGCCGCACCCGCGGGCCATTCACCGTACCGCAGCGAATGGTGACGACCCATTCGCCATTGCCCTGATCGTCACACCAGCCGACGATGCCGCCAAACAGCTGACGTTCAAATGGCTCCAGTCGCTGAATCAGCGCCTGAGCACGCTGATGCGGGAAGCCGCTGAGGGCCGGTGTCGGATGCAGCAGACAGGCCAGTGACAGCGCATTTTCGCGATCGTCCAGCACGTCACCCTGAATCTGCGTAGCGAGATGCCACAGTGTTGCGGTGGTCAGCAGTGAAGGTGTCTCGGGGACCGACAGCAGGCGGCTGCGCGGTTGCAGCGTCGCGCGCATCGCATCCGTGACCAGCTTATGCTCATGACGATCTTTTGCTGAGTGCATCAGGCTGTCGCCAGAGGCCTGGTCACGCTGCGGATCGCGATGACGCGGCGCTGAACCGGCCAGCGGACAGGAGCTGAACTGGCGGCCCTGCTTACGAATCATCAGCTCCGGGCTGGCGCCAACCAGCGCGCCACCATCGGGCAGCGGCAGATGAAAGTGATAGCTGTTAGGGTTCTGCGCCACGATGCGCTGCATCAGGGCGGCCGTATCAACCGGTTGTTCCGCCACGATATCCATCAGCCGCGACAACACCACTTTATCCAGATCGCCGCGCTGCGTAGCCGCCACCGCCTGCGCAACCATGTCAATGAAAATGTCATGGTCCGGCACCGCCGTGCGGCGACGCACCTGCGGCAGTTCAGCCTCAGCCAGAGAGGCACTGGCGTTGAGATCGTCACGGTTAAAGGTCTGATACGACTCAGGGATAAACAGCGCAGCGGGCTGATCCACGTCGAAGGGGATTGCACCCACCAGAATGGGATGGGCAATGCCCTGTTTTCTGGCTGAAGCAAAATGGTGCTGTAGTTGCTGCTGAAACTCCCCTGTCAGCTGCTCACCCTGCCTCACCGGCGCGGTAAGGGTAGTAAAACAGCCCTGTGTGGTCAGGCTTTGCCAGGGAGAGGTAAACAGAAAGCCACGGCAGAGTGCCGGGAAATCCTGCAACAAGGGATGTTCAAACGCCAGCGATTCCACCATAATTTCCACCTATAAATGATAAGATAACTAATAATGATTATCATTTGTATTGTGGGCCAGTAACCTACGTTGATTAGCCGAAAGTGTCAATAATTACGCGGCGATTCAGCTGGCATGGCCGGTTAAATCAGCACAAATGGTCTCTCTCTTTTTCCGGGTAAAAGTGGACGAAAATCTATGAGTAAACATGGTGTCACATCGGCGATAGCGCTGTTTTTCCTGAGCATCAGCCTGTTCAGTGTTACCGCTGCTGCCCAGACCGGCTGGCCGCGAACTGTCGCCGGGGCAACAGGCAATATCACGCTGACCCAGGCACCGATGCGCATTGTTTCGACCAGCGTTACCCTGACCGGCTCGCTGCTGGCGATTGATGCGCCGGTCGTCGCCAGTGGCGCAACCGCACCCGGCAGTCGGCTGGCTGATAAGCAGGGATTCTTCCGTCAGTGGGGCGAAGTGGCCAAACAGCGCGGCGTAAAACGTCTCTACATTGGTGAGCCCAGTGCAGAAGCGATTGCTGCTGAAGCGCCAGACCTGATTGTGGTCAGCGCCACCGGGAATGATTCGGCGATCAAACTGGTCGATCAGCTTGCGGCGATTGCGCCGGTGCTGGTGGTGAATTACGACGATAAAAGCTGGCAGCAACTGGTGACGTTGCTGGGTGAGGCGACCGGGCATGAAGCGGAAGCTGCCGCCCGGAAAGCTGAGTTTGATGCGCGAGAAAAGGCTCTGAAAGCGAAGCTGACCCTGCCGCCGCAGCCGGTTTCAGCGATGGTGTGGAACGGGGATGGCCGGGCAGTCAATCTGTGGACGGATGCGTCGGCGCAGGGGAAATTACTGCAGCAACTGGGCTTCACCCTGGCGACGCCGCCGGCCACGCTTCAGGCTGGTCACAGCATGGGACAGCGTAAAGATATCCTGCAACTGTCAGGAGAAAATCTGGCGGCAGGCCTTAATGGTCAATCATATCTGCTGTTTGCCGCCGAAGAGCCCACCGCCGCACAGGTGATGAGCAACCCTTTCCTGGCGCAGACCCCAGCGGTGCGCGCAAAAGCGGTCTATGCGCTGGGGCTGGATAGCTTCCGGCTCGACTACTACAGCGCCAGCAATTTGCTGACGCGGCTGGAGACGCTGTTCGTTAAATCATGATCCCGTTTCCGCCGGTGCAGGCGGTTGATAGCGACGCAGACGCGCCATCAGCAGCCACATGACGATGCCCAGCACGGTGGCTGCCAGACCAGCCAGGCTGGCCGCCTGCTGCGGCAACAGCAGTGAACCCATCGCGCCAATCATCGCTGCACCTATCGCATCGCCGGTGACATTCTGCGCTGTCCAGAGGCTGTTGATCCTGCCGAGCAGCGCATCAGGCGTCAGCGTCTGGATCATCGCGTACTGCACCAGGCTGTTGATGGCACTGAAATAGCCAAAGACCGCGAGGCAGACCAGACTCGCGCTGAACCACGGCATCAGGCTGAACAGAGCCAGCGCGACGAAAGCAGCAATAGCACTCGCCAGAATCAGGCGGCCCGGCTGCGGTGACTGTGCCAGCCGTCCGCTGGTGAGGGCACCTGTGGCAGCACCCAGCGGAACGGCGGCATACATCAGCCCTAACTCCGTCACGCCGACCTGCCAGTGTGGCGCCAGCGCCGGATAGAGCACGCGCACCGCACTGGCTAACGTCACCAGCGCGCCGACCAGCGCCGCCATGCCAACAATCGGGCTGGCAAACAGGAATTGCACGCCGCTGGCCAGTGCTTTCAGCGGATGTTCACGCGGCTGCGGCGGTGGCGCCAGCCGCGGCAACCGCAGCAGGGTTAACACCGTCAGCAACGTGCCGAACGCCGCCAGTCCGTAGTTCCACGCCACACCGCCCTGCGCGATGACCAGTCCGGCAATGGCGGGAGAAAGAATCGCGCCAAATCGCACCGTCAGCATGGTGATCGCACCTGCTTTCATCAGATTTTCACGCCCGACCAGCGCCGGCGTCGCCGCCAGCAGCGCGGTGACGCCTATCGCGCCGAAAAAACCATCCCACAGTCCCAGCACAAAGACGGCGATCACCGACGGCGAAGGGAGCAGGGCATTGATGCATAAGGCGACAAAGCCCAGGCCACAGGTGGATCGGGCAAACAGGATCAGACGTCGGCGCTCATAGCGATCCGCCAGCACGCCGCCGGTCAGCAGGCCGATAAACATGCCGGCACCGGCCAGCGTCACCGCCAGCCCCACCAGCAGCGGCGACTGCGTTAGCTGCTGAATCTGAACCGGTACCGCCACCGCCAGCATGCCGAGGGCGACGATGGAGATAAAGCGGGCGATAAAAATGGCGCGAAAGGCGGGGTGGGTTCTCAGCAGGCTGAGATCGATAAAGTGGGAGGGTTTGTTCATAACGTCGCTTTTTTGCACCCATTTTCCTCATCATTGAGTCCGGGAGTCATGGTAACATACAAAAAATCACTAATAACGATAACAAGTATCATTATCATAATGACTCGTGCTGCGATCTCAATGAATCGGTGAAGGTTTAAACGTTATGCGTCAACTTCGTGCAATAGCAGGTTCAGGGATGCTGCTGTTGTTGCTTCTCGTGCTCAGCCTGATGCTGGGTGCCAAATCTATCCCCTTTCATGATGTCACGCAGGCCTTATTCAGCGACTGTAACCGCGTCGATTGTGTCATCGTGCGCGATGCCCGACTGCCGCGCACCCTGGCGGGTCTGCTGTCCGGGATCAGTTTAGGTCTGGCGGGCGCGCTGATGCAGAGCCTGACGCGCAATCCGCTGGCCGATCCCGGCATTCTCGGTATCAACGCCGGTGCAGGCTTTGCGGTAGTGCTGGGCATCGCCCTGTCTGGCGCTGACTCCCCCGCGGACTGGCTTGGCTTTGCCTTTACGGGCGCACTGCTGGCCTCCCTGCTGGTGGCGCTGACCGGCGCGCTGGGCGGTGGCCGCGTTAATCCGGTGCGTCTGACGCTGGCAGGCGTGGCGCTGGGCGCGGTGCTGGAGGGGTTAACCTCTGGTTTATCGCTGCTCAATCCTGACATCTACGATCATCTGCGTTTCTGGCACAGTGGCTCGCTGGATATCCGCAATTTTGCCATTCTGCGCACCACCTTTCCGGCGGTAGTCGCCGGTAGCCTGCTGGCGCTGCTGCTGGCGCGTTCGCTCAACAGCCTGAGTATGGGCGGTGATATGGCGACCGCGCTGGGTACCCGGGTGATGCGTACCCAGCTGGTGGGATTACTGGCTATTGCGCTGCTGAGTGGGGCGGCGACAGCCGCTGTCGGCCCCATCGCGTTTGTCGGCTTAATGACGCCACATCTGGCCCGCTGGCTGCTGGGTAACGATCATCGCTGGATGCTGCCCGGAACTCTTCTTATCACCCCCTGTTTGCTGCTGGCCGCCGATATTCTGGGACGGCTGCTGGTACAGGGCGAACTGCGCGTGTCGATTGTCACGGCCATACTGGGCGCGCCGATGCTGATTGTGCTGGTGCGCCGCAAGTCGGGAAGAGGGCAGCTATGAAACGGGTGATGATTAATGCGCTGATGCTGCTGGTGGCCTGCGGGGTGCTGACCTTTCTGAGCATTACGCGCGGCACCTTACCGATCTCCGCCAGCCAGTTGTGGGCCCTTATCAACGGCGAGGCGGCGCGTAACATACAGCTGATTGTACTGGAGTGGCGACTGCCGCGCGTCATGATGGCGCTGCTGATTGGTGCGGCACTGGGCGTCAGCGGGGCAATTTTTCAGTCGCTGCTGCGCAACCCGCTGGGCAGCCCCGATATTCTGGGTTTCAATACCGGCGCTTACAGCGGCGTCCTGGTGGCACTGGTGCTGTTCCAGCAAAACATGGAGGGCATGACGCTGGCGGCACTGCTTGGCGGACTGCTCACGGCGGGCGTGGTCTGGCTGTTCAGCTGGCGCAACGGCGTGGAGACCTTTCGTCTGATCATTGTGGGCATCAGCGTGCGGGCGCTGCTGATGGCGCTGAACAGCTGGCTGATTATCAGCGCCTCACTGGAGGCGGCACTGAGCGCCGGGCTCTGGAGCGCCGGTTCACTCAACGGCATTACCTGGGCGAAAACGACGCCGGTGATTATCGTGCTGCTGCTGGCGCTGCTGGCGACAAGCATGCTGGCCCGGCGCATGCGTCTGCTGGAGATGGGTGACGACACCGCCTGCGCGCTGGGCGTACCGGTTGAACGCAGCCGCGTTTTGCTGATGCTGACGGGCGTGATCCTCACCGCCGCCTCTACCGCGCTGGTCGGTCCTGTCTCCTTTATTGCACTGCTGGCACCGCAGATTGCTCGTCGGCTATGTGGCGGTATCAAAGGCGCGCTGCCGCTGGCTGCCTTGTGCGGCGCGCTGCTGTTAACCGCCGCGGATTACGCCGCGCAGCACTTTTTCCTGCCTTATCAGCTGCCGGTTGGCGTCATCACGGTTAGCCTGGGCGGACTCTATCTGATTGCTCTACTGGTACGGGAGGCGCGACGCCAATGACAGTGAAAACACGTTTGCAGGGCGACGCGCTGACGCTGGGGTATGACAAAAAAATCGTGGCGGAGAATCTCACCGTCGCGATCCCCGACGGTGAACTGACCGTTATTATTGGCCCAAATGCCTGTGGAAAGTCGACGCTGCTGCGTACCTTATGCCGCCTGGTCTCGCCCCTGAAAGGCCAGGTGCTGCTGGATGGCAATGCGATTGCTCACTACGCTACCAAAGAGGTGGCGCGCCGGCTGGGGCTGCTACCGCAAAGCTCGAATGCACCAGCGGGCATCAGCGTCAGCGAACTGGTCGCGCGCGGGCGTTATCCGCACCAGTCGCTGTTTGGTCGCTGGCGACAGGAAGATGAGACGGCTGTTCAGCAGGCAATGCAGGCTACCGGCGTGGCAGGTTTGGCGCAGCAGCAGGTTGATACGCTCTCTGGCGGCCAGCGGCAGCGGGTGTGGATTGCGATGGTGCTGGCTCAGCAGACGCCACTGTTGCTGCTGGATGAACCGACCACCTGGCTCGACATCGCCCATCAGATTGAGTTGCTGGAATTAATGCAGGATCTCAATCAGCAGCATGGCCGTACGCTGGTGGTGGTGTTGCACGATCTCAATCAGGCGTGCCGCTATGCCAGCCACCTGATTGCGATGCGAGACGGGAAAATCATTGCCGAAGGGAAACCGGCGGAGATCGTCACGCCGGAACTGATAGAAGCGATCTACGGCCTGCGCTGCATCATCATTAACGATCCGGTGGCCGGTACGCCGATGATTGTGCCGCTGGGAAGAGGCTGACCTGCGCTTTCTCCACCCGAAGAAAGCGCAAAGTCAGAACGGTTCAGGGATTCAGCGACGCCAGGCACTGCTGCAGTCGTGGCCCAATCTGTTCGAACATGCGCGGTGAGATGATCTCGACGTGCGCACAGTCCAGCGGCCAGATAGTCAGCTCGCCGACATAGGGCGCCCAGGCGCGGCGCGCATCCTGACCGGGCTGCTGCGTCTGTTCCGCCAGGAACAGAGTTGCGTGTCCGGTGAAACGGGCACTGCGCGCTGTTGCCAGCAGGCGCACCGAACTGGCGTAGTTGGCTTCAATGGTGGTAAACAGTGCCTCCATTCCTTCACCGGCCTGCTGCCGTTGCGCAGCGATAAACTGCTCGCGCTCACGATTAACCTCTTCCAGCACCGCCGGATCCAGCACGTTTTCACCGCGCCGTTCATCCCAGTTCTGCGTCTCCGGCGGCCAGGTATCCAGCAGTCCGAGGAAGGCAACGGTTTCACCTTCGGCCTCCAGCCGCGCGGCGATACCCTGGGCCAGCGTGCCGCCCAGCGAGTAGCCCAGGAAATAGTAAGGCCCCTGTGGCTGCTGCTGACGCACCGTCGCCAGATGCGCCTTACACACCGCGTCAAGGTGCTGCGCCTGGTTCAGCGGGCTGGCGGTGTCGGGTGACTGAATGCCGAGTAGCGACCAGCGTGCATCCAGATAGCGCTGCAACACGCTGAACTGCCAGGCAAAACCGGAGGCGGGATGGAAGCAGAACAGCGTTGGGCCAGTGCCGCGTCGCAAGGGTAATACCGCTTCAAATCCGGCACGAGCCACATCCGCTGGCTCGCTGCTGAGCAGTTTCGCCAGCTTTTCTACCGTGGATGCCACCATGATCTGGCCCACTGACACAGGCTGATTCAGCGTCCGGCGCAGCTGTGCTGCCAGCCGCATCGCCAGCAGCGAGTGGCCGCCCAGCGAGAAGAAATCATCCTGGGCGCTCACCGGTTCGCACTCCAGCAGCCTGGCAAACGCCTGTGCCAGTGTCGTTTCGAGTCCGGGATGCGGCGCGCGACCAGCCAGCGCTGCCTGCGTTTGCGGCAGCGGCAGCGCTTTGCGATCCAGTTTACCGTTGCTGCTGAGCGGTAACGCCGCCAGCTGAACAATCGCCACCGGCACCATATGCGCCGGTAACTGTGTGGCCAGAGTCTGACGCATTGCGTCGGTATCGATCGAGCCATCAGCCACCACATAGCCGACCAGCTGGCGGGCATCGCCCTGCTGATCGCTGCTGCTCCCCAGCACCACCGCATGTGTGACGGCCTGCTCAATGCCAGGTAGCGCAGCCATGGCGTGGTCGATCTCGTTTAGCTCGATACGCTGTCCGCGAATTTTAAGCTGATCGTCGCTGCGGCCCAGATACTCCACCGCACCATCCGGCAGCCAGCGCGCCACATCACCAGTGCGGTACATCCGGGAGCCGTGACCCCACGGATCGGCGACAAACCGGCTGGCAGTAAGGTCGGGACGATCAAGATAGCCATGTGCCAGCTGCACGCCGGTCAGATAGAGATCGCCAGCCACGCCCGGTGGCACCGGCTGCAGACGCGCATCCAGAATCCGTAAGCCGGTGTTCCAGACCGGGAAGCCAATCGGCACGCTGGCCCCTTCGATGGCCGCCAGCTCCGGGCCAAAGGCCGGATAGTAGCTGACATCAACCGCCGCTTCGGTCGGGCCATAAAGATTATGCAAGGGCACCCGGGTCAGCGCCTGCCACTGGCGCGATAACTCTGCGGGCAGCGCTTCGCCGCTACAGAAAACCCGGCGCAGGGTGGCGCAGCGCGCTATCGCGTCACCTTCCTGCAGCGAAGCGACAAAAGCAGCCAGCATCGACGGAACAAAATGGGTGGTGGTCACGCGGTAGCGGGCAAACAGCTGCTGCAGCGCGTCCGGGTCGCGATGAGCATCGGGCGGAGCCATCACCAGCCGTGCGCCGACGATAAGCGGCCAGAAGAACTCCCATACCGAAACATCAAAGCTGCTCGGGGTTTTCTGCAACACCACATCATCGCTGCCGAGCGGATAGCGATCCTGCATCCATAACAGACGGTTGACGATCGCCTCATGACTGACCAGCACCCCTTTTGGCCGGCCGGTCGAGCCGGAGGTATAGATGATGTATGCGCCATCCTGTGGACGCGGGGCCTGCATCAGCACGCTATCAACGGGTGTTAACAGCGCGTCGTAAAACAGCGGCGCGACGGGTGAGAGTGCCGCCAGCCGCTCGGCCAGTGCACGACAGGTGATCAGCGTTTTCGGCGCGGCATCTTCCAGCATCATCTGTAACCGATCGTCCGGGTAGCCGGTATCAAGCGGCAGCCAGGTTGCCCCCACGCTGACGATCGCCTGCAGCGCCAGCGATAAAAAGACCGAACGCGGCAGCGCTACGGCGACGATATCACCCGGCGTCACTCCCTGCGCAATCAACTGTTGCCCCAGTGCGGCGACCTGCTGCTGCATCTGTTGATAGTCAAGCTGATGCCCCTCATCTGCCAGTGCCGGAGCGCGCGGCGAACGCTGTGCCTGACGGAGCAGCAGGCTACTCAGGGTTTCTGCAGGCAGCATTACGGCAGTCTGGTTGATCGCCGCGAGCTGCTGATGCTCTTCCGGCATCAGCATATCCAGCTCGCCACAGGCACTGGCTGGCCGGACGGCAAGCTGCTGAAGCAGCAGGCCAAAGCGGCTGGCGTGTTGCTTTAGCGTTGTGTCGCTGTAGCGCTGTGCATTAGCCAGTAGCTCCAGCGTCAGGTCGCCCTGTTCGCTGAGGTAGATAGCAATCTCCAGATCGCGTACCGGTCCTGACGCCAGCTGATGGGTTATGCCTTTGATGCCAGCGAAATCGAGCTGGTAATCAAACATCTTCAGGTTGATTACCGGCCCATAGAGCGGATCGCTGTCGCCGGAGCGACCCAGATCGCGCTGCACCTGTTCAGCGTCGTAGCGCTGATGGCGACGCATTTTTTTGACTTCGCCCGCCAGACGCCCGGCCAGTGCCGTCAGCGGCTGTGCCGGATCGTAATGCACCGCCATTGGTAGCACGTTAATCACCGGACCGGTGGCGCAGAGCGCGGCCGAGCCGATGCGGCGCATAAAGATGAAACCGGCGGCGAACGCATGCTGGCCGGTGAGGCGCGCCAGCCATAAGGCCACCAGCGCAAAGGCGGTATCTGCGGCGCTGAGGTTTTGCTGCCCGGTGTGCGTCAGCAAAGCCTGAAACGTGTCGCGATCCACGGCAAACGTGTGGCGCAGCAGGTCGGTACTGGCGCTCTGACCGGCCAGCGGCAGAGCGGACAACGAGGCGGGCGCAGGTAACTGCGCCCCTTTCTCCAGCCAGAACTGGCGATCGCGCTGCCAGCCCGAAGATTGCTGATAGCGCTGATATTCATCAACGACGTCGCTGAACGGCACGAACGGGCTTGGCTCCGGCGTGTCGCCGCGCTGCCAGGCGCTGTAGAGATTGGCGATACGGCGGGTCAGGGCGGTGAAACTAAAACCATCGACCACCAGATGATGGTATCGCTGATACCAGTACCAGTGATCCTCATCCAGCCGAAACAGGCTGTGATGGTAGAGCGGCGCGCCGCTCAGCACCCGCAGATCGCCGGTCATATCCTGCTGCATCAGCGCACGTGCTTCGGCCTCCGGATCGGCGGCGTCGCGCAGATCGACCACCTCAGGCTCGCGGAAAGCCTGGGGTTCAGGCCACTGTAGCGGTTCACCCTCCAGCTCGCCAAAGGCCATATTCAGTGTGTCCGCTTCCTGCATGCCAGCAATTATGGCCCGTGATAACAGCGCGCTGTTCAGCGCACCGCGCAGTTCGACAAAATGCGCCACGGCGTAAGCATTGGAATAGGGCGATAGCTGGTCAGCGATCCAGATTCCGGGCTGAGCGGCCACCAGCGGCAGCGTTTTTTGTTCTGTCTGCGGGTTGAGGGTGATCTCAGACATTTTCGCCTCTGTCCTGCGTCATAACCGGACGGATATCGTGCCAGTTTTCATTCAGCCAGCTCAGACAGTCAGCCTGTGGCCCGGGACCAAACACCGGCTGCCATCCTGCCGGAATCGCACAAAAGGCGGGCCATAAGCTGTACTGCTGCTGATCGTTCTTCAGCACCTGACAATCCTGTTGCGGATCGTCGAAAGGGTTAAGTTGTTGCATGTCGGTCTCCTGTCCGCAGTCACCGGGCGCGCTAACGCCGCTGTCCTGCATATCCGATATCTTTCAGTGGCGCGCAGAAGGCGGAATATAAGCGGGTTAGGGCTATTGCCATATGGCTTTAAGGCCTGCCAGCAGTCCGCCGCGCCAGCACAGCGCATCGTGACCACCTTCGACCGGGTGATAGCTGACCTGATGTCCGGCAGCGGTCAGATCGTGCTGAAACTGCTGGTTTGCTGCCAGAATCAGCCGTTCGCGTCGTCCCGCTTCCAGGTAGAAGCGGCGAGGGGGGGCCTGCAGTAAGCCCTGTTGTAACTGCTGTGGCAGCCAGCCATTGGGATCGCCGCGCGCGGGCCACCAGAACGACCCGGAGAGGCTGATCGCCCCAGCAAAGGTTTCCGGCCAGGTCAGGGTGGCGTAAGCGGCAGAAAGGCCGCCAAAACTCTGTCCCGCTACCAGCGTGCTGTCGGCACGAAACGGCGCCCAGCGCTGAACCTGCGGCAACAGCTCGTGCTGAATCGCCAGCCAGAAGTCAGGGTTACAGGTCAGCTCACGCGTGCGGTGCTCGCGGTCGATGATGTCGATCATGACATAGACCGCAGGGGGCAGTTCGCCTGACTCTGTCAGTTGCTGAAGCGGGCCGGCAACCGGCATGTTCTGTGCCCAGAACTGACCATCCAGCAGCAGTACCAGCGGACGATCGCCTGCACTGGCGTCTCCGGTAACAGAGATCCAGATCTGACGCTGGTTCCCCAGCCGTTCGCTGCGCCACAAATAGTGTTGCAGCGGAATATCGGCGGCACGGCCCTCATCAACTGCACGCCACACCTGCTGATCCGGCGCGTGTGGCAGGTGCAGTGGCGAGACCCTCATTCCGCGTCCACCCGCCCAGCTTCGCAGAGGATTCAGCGGATCGCTTTGCGCCTGCGGGAATTTCTGACTCCACCACTGGCGCACTGACTGCATATCGGCCTGCCCGGTAAAAGTCTCTTCCTGACTATCAGGAATCAGGCAGTAGCTGCCGCGCCAGTCAGCGGGCAGAGCGGTTTGCCACCACCAGACATCGGTATCGGGAACAGGCGTTAATGAGGAGGGGACCGCTGAATGATGATGATCGGTTACGCCGGTAATATTGATCCAGACGCGCCGGGTATCGGAGTGCTGCGTGTCACCCTGAGGATCGCGCCAGAAAAAGGTGACCTGACAGGTTCCCTTTTCGCCAGCTTCAACCAGAGGAATGCCCCGTTGCTGCTGCTGTTGCCACCAGCGTTCACTGCCGGTTTCTTCATTTAACCACGTCATACGCGCCATCTTTCGATCACCCTTGATTAGGGTCATGCATGTTATGAATAATAGTATTGATAATTATTTGCATTTGCAATAGGGTGTTTCCGCCCGACAGGGAGCGCGCGCATCCTCTCTGCCGCACCGGCTTTCAGACTGATGCAAAGCGGTTCTGACGCTGGCCCGGCGACAAGGGGAAAATGTTGCAGGCAAGGTTATTACTTTTTTACCGGCACGCCGGCAGTGGCATCCTCGCCGGCACTCCAGGAACAGAAAAATGAAAAAGTTATCCCGGCTTTCGTTAGCCATTATGATTGAACTGGGTTTCACCGCCTCTCTCATTTCTGCCGGTGCCGTGGCTGCTGAAGCCACCCGCGAACCGGCTATCGACAGC
The DNA here is from genome assembly GCF_025910075.1 of Pantoea sp. RG18. Classification (NCBI taxonomy): domain Bacteria; kingdom Pseudomonadati; phylum Pseudomonadota; class Gammaproteobacteria; order Enterobacterales; family Erwiniaceae; genus Pantoea; species Pantoea sp. RG18. Next base: position 268,210 of record NZ_JAPCIL010000009.1, on the reverse strand, counting down.
AGCCCCTCCGATACCCTCCACGACGACACCATGATGGTGACCGCCGCCGAGCAGACGTTGCAGGCACCTGGCGTGTCGACCATCACCGCCGACGAAATTAAAAAACATCCACCCGCACGCGATGTCGCCGAAATTATTCGCACCATGCCTGGCGTCAATCTGACCGGTAACTCCACCAGCGGCCAGCGCGGAAACAATCGCCAGATCGATATCCGCGGCATGGGGCCGGAAAATACCCTGATTCTGATCGATGGATTGCCGGTGACCAGCCGCAACGCGGTTCGGCTTGGCTGGCGTGGCGAGCGTGATACGCGCGGCGACACTAACTGGGTGCCGCCAGAGATCATTGATCGCATTGAGGTAATCCGCGGTCCGGCAGCGGCTCGTTACGGTAACGGTGCAGCGGGCGGCGTGGTGAACATCATCACCAAAAAAGAGATGGATAATCAGTGGCACGGCTCATGGAGCGCCTATTACAACGTGCCGGAACACAAGGAGGAGGGCGCGACCCGTCGCACCAACTTCAGCCTTGAAGGGCCACTGGGCGATGATGTCAGTTTCCGGCTCTATGGCGGACTGGCAAAAACGCAGGCTGATGCTTACGACATTAATGAAGGGCACGCCGCAGACCGCACCGGCAGTTATGCCGGATCGTACCCGGCGGGCCGGGAAGGCTCGATCAACAAAGATATTCATGGCCTGCTGCGCTGGGCATTTGCGCCGATGCAGACGCTGGAAGTGGGGGCCGGTTACAGTCGTCAGGGCAACCTCTATGCCGGGGACACGCAGAACACCAATACCAACGCCCTGGTGAAAAGCAAATATGGTGACGAGACCAACCGGCTCTATCGGCAGAACTTTTCTGTTAAGTGGACCGGTGCCTGGGACAATGGCATCAGCACCAATACCTACGCGCAATATGAGAATACCCGCAACGCGCGTCTGAATGAGGGGCTGGCGGGCGGCACCGAAGGCATCTTCGCCAACAGCAACTTCAATACCATCCAGCTGGATGATGTGTTGTTGCACAGTGAGATCAGTGTGCCGTTTGAGTGGCTGGTGAACCAGACCGCGACTTTCGGGACGGAATGGAATCAGCAGCGGATGAAGGATCCTTCATCGACGACTCAGGCCGCCAGCTACGGGTCGATTCCCGGTATCGCTACGACCGGCCGCACACCCTATTCACAGGCGGAAATCTTCTCGCTGTTTGCCGAAGACAATATTGAGCTGACCGACAGCACCATGCTGACGCCGGGCCTGCGCTTCGATCACCATTCGATTGTCGGCGATAACTGGAGCCCGTCGCTCAACCTGTCACAGGGATTAGGCGATGAGTTCACACTGAAAATGGGCATTGCGCGCGCCTATAAAGCTCCGAGCCTCTATCAGACCAACCCGAACTATCTGCTCTACAGCAATGGTCAGGGCTGTGCCGCCAGTGCCGGTGCCTGTTATCTGATGGGTAATGACGAACTGAAAGCGGAAAACAGCATCAATAAAGAGATTGGGGTCGAATGGAAGCGTGACGGTTACCAGGCGGGCCTGACCTGGTTCCGCAACGACTATCGTAACAAGATCGAGGCTGGCACGGCGCCAACCGGCACCGCATCTAACGGCAAAACCGACATCTACAAATGGGAAAATGTGCCCAAAGCAGTCGTCGAGGGGCTGGAAGGCACGGTTAATGTCCCGTTCTCCGACAGCGTAACGTGGAACAATAACTTCACTTACATGTTGCAGAGTAAGAATAAAGAGACCGGCGATCGTCTGTCGATTATTCCGGAATATACGCTCAATTCGACGCTGAGCTGGCAGGCGATGCAGGACCTCTCCCTGCAAACGACCCTGACCTGGTACGGTAAACAGGTACCGAAGAAATATGACTATAAAGGTAACGCCGTTACCGGTAGCGCCACCGATCAGGTGAGCCCCTATTCGGTTGTGGGCATGAGCGGCACCTATGACGTTAATAAATATGCCAGCGTCACCGTGGGTATCGACAACCTGTTCGACAAGCGCCATTTCCGGCAGGGCAACGCGCAGACCACCGGCAATGCCACCACCGGAGCGTGGCTCTATGGCGCAGGGGCCAATACCTTTAACGAGTCGGGCCGCACCTGGTATATGAGCGTGAATACCCGCTTCTGATGGACGGGCAATAAAAAGCGCAGCGGTTGACCTGACCGCTGCGCTTTTTTTATGACTGAATAATCAGTTGTTCTGATTGATATCGCGGTAGAGACGGCTCTCAAATCGCACCAGCGGAATACGGCGGGTACGCTGATCTTCCGGCGGGACCGCATAACCGGAAAGGAACTGAACGAACGCCACCCGCGCGCCACTGGAAGTAGTAATAAAGCCCGCCAGGTTATAGACGCCCTGCAGTGAACCGGTTTTCGCCGAGACTTTGCCATCCAGCCCCGCCTCATGCAGCCCGCCGCGATACTGCAGCGTGCCGTCGTAACCTGCCAGCGGCAGCATCGAAATATAATCCAGCGTGTTGTCATTCTTCGCAATGAACTGCAATACCTGCATCATGGTTTGCGGCGAAATCAGGTCATGGCGGGAGAGACCTGAACCATCCACCTGAATGCTATTACCCATGTCGACATTGGCTTTGGCTTTCAGGATGCGGCGAACGGCATCCTGTCCGGCGCGGAACGTGCCGGGCACATTGAAGTAGTGATGACCAATGGTGCGAAACACCGTGTCGGCAATCATGTTGTCTGACTTCTTCAGCATGGTGTGCAGCAGCGTATGCAGCGGCGCGGACTGGGTCGATGCCAGCACGGTACCCGGTTCGGTGACCTGCGTCTGTCGCACCAGATGCCCGCTATAGTCAATCTCAGACGACCGCAGTTCCGCCTTGAGGATTTCGCCAGCCCAGGCCGCGCCATCCTGCACCGCAAATGCCAGCGGCAGCGGTTCCGCGCGCTGGCGCATACAGCCCGTGAGGGTGTAGCGGTTCAGCTCGCCCGGCACCACATCCAGTTCGCAATATTGCCCTTCGCCGCTGTTGCGGCCAATGGTGCGCACCTGGCTGTACATATGCGCCGGATAATAGGAGGCGATACGTACAAAGGCATTCTCACCCGGCGTATTAGCACTGTAGAGCGAAACCGAGAAGCAGTTTTTATCAACGATTGCCGCACCCGGCGGAGCACTGAAGCACTGGGTCATATCGTTCCACGGCCAGCCCGGCGCCATATCGTGACTGGCAAAAACGGAGGTGTCGATAACCAGATTGCCTTTGATATGGTTAATGCCCTGCTTCTTTATCGCCGCCACCATGTTGCGCAGATCCTGACGGCTTAAGGTGGGATCACCGCCGAAACGTGCAACTAAATCGCCGTTCAGGGTGCCATCGATAATGGCGCCGCGAGTCTCAAAAGTGGTCTGAAAACGGAAGTCGCCACCCAGCTCCAGCAATGCTGCCAGCGCCGTCACCACTTTCATGGTACTGGCGGGCAGGGCCATCTGTTTTCCGTGATAATCAATAATCGGTGTTGATGCGCCTACTTTTTGTACCATCAGCGCCAGATTGGCGCCGTCTGGCAGGTACTGCATGTATTCATCAACTGGCGCTGCGTGTGCCTGCAGCATAAATGCGCAGCTTAATCCGGTAACAAGTCGTGAAAATCGCATAATCTCGCGGTAACTGGCAGGTGAGGGCGTCAATACTACGTCGCTGGACGGTGCAAAGTAAACGATGACCCGCAGGGAACTCTGGGGTAAAATACGTATCAAATTGCAAAACTCTTTTCTGGCCTGGAAGCATCTCCGGGTCAGGATTCTTTTATTTGCAAAAACGGGCTAATGCGCCGCAGAACGCTTTTTTCTGCAGTCACCGGTCAGGATGACATCGTTAAACAGGAAAGATGGCGAGGAGCTTAAATGAATCAGATTCCGATGACGTTAAGAGGCGCTGAAAGATTGCGCGAAGAGCTGAACGAGCTGAAAACCGTGAAGCGCCCGCGCATTATCGCCTCTATCGCTGATGCACGCGAACATGGCGATTTAAAAGAGAACGCGGAATATCACGCTGCGCGTGAAGAGCAGGGTTTTTGCGAAGGCCGTATTCAGGAGATTGAAGCCAAACTCTCCAATGCGCAGGTTATCGACGTCACTCAGATGCCGAAAACCGGACGCGTGATTTTCGGTGCAACCGTCACCGTGCTGAACGTCGAAACCGACGAAGAAGCCACGTATCGCATTGTGGGCGATGACGAAGCGGACTTTAAGCAAAATCTGATTTCGGTCAATTCGCCGATGGCGCGTGGCCTGGTGGGTAAAGAGGCCGATGACGTGGCTATCGTGAAAACCCCGGGCGGCGACGTTGAGTATGAAATCCTGAAGGTGGAATACCTTTAAGATGTTGCTACGCTTTGAAAAGCGTTAAAGCACAATGTAAAGAAAGGAAAAAGGCCGCATTGCGGCCTTTTATCTGAGGTAAGAGCATGTCACTTTCTTTGCCCACTTAGCGTGGCAGAGAAATTTTGCTCTCTTTAGAGGGGCGATACAGCACCAGCGTTTTGCCGATCACCTGTACGTTGCTGGCACCGGTCTCACGCACGATAGCCTCAACGATCAGCTGCTTCGTTTCACGATCTTCCGAGGCGATTTTTACCTTGATCAGTTCGTGATGCGACAGAGCCTGCTCGATTTCGGCCAGCACGCCTTCAGTCAGGCCATTGCCACCCAGCATAACCACTGGCTTGAGCGGATGGGCGAGGCCCTTGAGGTGCTGTTTTTGTTTGGTACTTAGATTCATCGTAGTTTTTTACTTACTCAGGGATTGAAAACGGTTCATTCTACCGCCATCTCGGGTATATCACCAAATCGACGCAACCCATTGCGTGCAGGTTTATCGCTACGATGACGATTTAGTTGGAAATATTATGACGGGTAAAAAGCGTTCGGCCAGCTCCGGCCGCTGGCTTCAGGAACACTTTAGCGATAAATATGTGCTCCAGGCGCATAAAAAAGGGTTGCGTTCGCGCGCCTGGTTTAAACTTGATGAAATACAACAGGGTGACAAGCTTTTCAAACCCGGCATGACCGTGGTAGATCTGGGTGCTGCACCCGGAGGCTGGTCGCAATATGTGGTACAGCAAATTGGGAACAAAGGGCGAGTCATTGCCTGTGATATCCTGCCAATGGATCCGATAGTCGGTGTCGATTTCCTTCAGGGCGATTTTCGTGAAGAATCGGTGGTCAATGCGCTGCTTGAACGCGTTGGCGATCAAAAAGTTCAGGTTGTCATGTCCGATATGGCGCCGAATATGAGTGGTACACCTGCCGTAGATATTCCCCGGTCGATGTATTTAGTCGAGCTGGCGCTGGAGATGTGTCGGGATATCCTGGCACCTGGCGGCAGTTTTGTAGTGAAAGTGTTTCAGGGAGATGGCTTCGATGAATACCTGCGGGAAATTCGCTCCCTGTTTACGAAAGTGAAAATTCGTAAGCCGGACGCTTCGCGTTCACGTTCACGTGAAGTGTATATTGTGGCGACTGGGCGCAAACTATAACCAAATTGCTGGAGAAGTCCGCAGTTTTGCTGCGATTCCATGTATGCGGGATCTATAGTACCCTACGCTATCTGTTAACACCGTTGTAATATGAGGTTAATCCCTTGAGTGACATGGCGAAAAACCTGATTCTCTGGTTAGTCATCGCGGTCGTGCTGATGTCAGTATTCCAGAGCTTTGGGCCCAGCGAGTCGAATGGCCGTCGGGTTGATTATTCAACCTTCCTGTCGGAAGTGAACCAGGATCAGGTCCGCGAGGCACGTATTAACGGGCGTGAAATTAACGTCGTTAAAAAAGACAGCAATAAATACACGACCTACATTCCTGTCAACGATCCCAAGTTGCTCGATAACCTCTTGACCAAAAACGTCAAAGTGGTTGGCGAACCGCCGGAAGAACCAAGCCTGCTGGCTTCAATCTTCATTTCGTGGTTCCCGATGTTGCTGCTGATCGGTGTGTGGATCTTCTTTATGCGTCAGATGCAGGGCGGCGGCGGTAAGGGCGCGATGTCCTTCGGCAAGAGCAAAGCCCGCATGTTGACGGAAGACCAGATTAAAACCACTTTCGCCGACGTAGCAGGTTGTGACGAAGCGAAAGATGAAGTTGCTGAGCTGGTGGAATATCTGCGTGAGCCAAGCCGTTTCCAGAAGCTGGGCGGTAAGATTCCAAAAGGCGTTCTGATGGTGGGGCCACCGGGTACCGGTAAAACCTTGCTGGCAAAAGCGATTGCCGGTGAAGCGAAGGTGCCTTTCTTTACCATCTCCGGTTCTGACTTTGTGGAAATGTTTGTCGGTGTCGGTGCATCCCGTGTGCGTGACATGTTCGAACAGGCCAAAAAAGCGGCTCCGTGCATCATCTTTATCGATGAGATCGACGCAGTCGGTCGTCAGCGTGGCGCCGGTTTAGGCGGTGGACATGACGAACGTGAGCAGACGCTGAACCAGATGCTGGTTGAGATGGATGGTTTCGAAGGTAACGAAGGTATTATCGTTATCGCCGCAACTAACCGTCCTGACGTACTGGACCCTGCGCTGCTGCGTCCAGGTCGCTTTGACCGTCAGGTTGTTGTTGGCCTGCCAGATGTTCGCGGTCGTGAGCAGATCCTGAAAGTGCATATGCGTCGTGTGCCGCTGGCAACTGATGTTGATGCAGCAATCATTGCACGTGGTACGCCAGGCTTCTCGGGTGCCGATCTGGCCAACCTTGTTAACGAAGCAGCGCTGTTCGCGGCCCGTTCAAACAAGCGTGTGGTTTCGATGGTAGAGTTCGAGAAAGCGAAAGACAAAATCATGATGGGTGCGGAACGTCGCTCCATGGTGATGACGGAATCGCAGAAAGAGTCAACTGCCTACCACGAAGCAGGCCACGCCATTATTGGTCGCCTGGTGCCAGAGCATGACCCGGTTCATAAAGTAACGATTATCCCGCGCGGTCGCGCACTGGGTGTGACCTTCTTCCTGCCTGAAGGCGATGCGATCAGCGCCAGCCGTCAGAAACTGGAAAGCCAGATCTCAACGCTTTACGGCGGTCGTCTGGCAGAAGAGATCATCTACGGTGCAGAACGTGTTTCTACCGGTGCGTCCAACGATATTAAAGTTGCGACCAATCTGGCGCGTAACATGGTGACGCAGTGGGGCTTCTCTGAAAAACTGGGTCCGTTGCTCTATGCAGAAGAAGAGGGTGAAGTGTTCCTCGGACGTTCTGTCGCGAAAGCGAAACATATGTCTGATGAAACGGCCCGCATCATCGACCAGGAAGTTAAGCACCTGATCGACAGCAACTACCAGCGTGCTCGTCAGATTCTGGGTGAGAACATGGACATCCTTCACGCGATGAAAGACGCGCTGATGAAGTATGAAACCATTGATGCACCGCAGATCGACGACCTGATGGCGCGCCGCGAAGTGCGTCCGCCAGCGGGCTGGGAAGATCCAGGCAGCAACTCAGACAGCAACGGTACGCCAAAGGCGCCACGCCCGGTTGATGAACCGCGTACGCCAAACCCAGGCAATACCATGTCAGAGCAGTACAACAAATAAGACGCAACATCGTCAGACAAAACCCCGGCTGGTCCGGGGTTTTTTACATCCAGATATTGATCAGCAAGGAGTTTCCACCATGAAGTTGTTCGCCCGTGATTCCCATCTCGATTTATCTTTTCCACATGTGATGGGCATTCTTAACGTCACGCCGGACTCCTTTTCAGATGGTGGGAAGCATAACGCGCTGGTTGATGCGCTGACGCATACCAATGAGATGGTCAATGCAGGCGCAACCATCATCGATGTGGGTGGGGAATCAACCCGTCCTGGCGCGGATGAAGTGAGTGTGGAGGAGGAGCTGGAGCGGGTGATTCCGGTCATCGATGCCATTGCCCAGCGTTTCGAAGTCTGGATTTCAGTGGACACCTCTAAAGCTGACGTCATCCGGGAAGCCGCGCGAGTGGGTGCTCACATCATTAACGACGTGCGTTCACTTTCCGAACCCGGAGCACTGGAAGCCGCCGCCTCGACCGGGCTGCCCGTCTGTTTAATGCATATGCAGGGCGAACCGCGCACCATGCAGCAGGCACCGGTTTACGAAAATATTTTAAGCGAAGTGGACACTTACTTCGCTCAGCAGATAGCGCGCTGCGAAGCAGCGGGCATTAAAAAAGAGCGTCTGATACTCGACCCGGGCTTCGGTTTCGGTAAAAATCTCAGCCACAATTATGAACTGTTGGCTCATCTTGGCGATTTTCACCACTTCGGCCTGCCGCTGTTAGTGGGGATGTCGCGTAAATCGATGATTGGCCAGCTGTTAAACGTCGGCCCGTCACAGCGTTTAACCGGCAGCCTGAGTTGCGCGGTGATTGCTGCTATGCAGGGCGCGCAGATTATTCGCGCCCATGATGTAAAAGAGACGGCTGAAGCGATGCGCGTGGTCGAAGCGACCCGAAGAGCAAAAGGAGTATCATGAGTAATCGTAAATATTTCGGTACAGACGGCATTCGTGGCAAAGTCGGTGAAGCACCCATCACCCCCGATTTCGTCCTGAAGCTGGGCTGGGCCGCAGGTAAAGTGCTGGCGCGCCACGGTTCAAAGAAGATCATTATCGGTAAAGATACCCGTATCTCTGGCTATATGCTGGAGTCCGCGCTGGAAGCTGGTCTCGCCGCAGCAGGCCTGACGGCCGCCTTTACCGGCCCGATGCCGACACCAGCCATCGCCTATCTGACCCGTACCTTCCGCGCAGAGGCGGGCATTGTGATTTCAGCGTCACATAACCCGTTTGACGACAACGGGATTAAATTCTTCTCGTCCGAGGGCACCAAACTGCCCGATGACGTCGAAGAGGCGATTGAGCTGGAGATGGAAAAGCCGATAACCTGTGTTGAATCAGCGCAGTTAGGCCGAGCCAGCCGTATTGTGGATGCAGCAGGGCGTTACATTGAGTTCTGCAAAGGGACTTTCCCCAGCGAACTGAATCTGAATGGCCTGAAAATTGTGGTCGACTGCGCCAATGGTGCCACCTACCACATTGCGCCGAATGTATTGCGTGAACTGGGCGCGACGGTGATTGCTATCGGTGTCCAGCCAGACGGCATGAACATCAACAAAGAGTGCGGTGCCACCGACCTCAAGCTGCTGCAGCAGCGCGTGCTGGCGGAGAAGGCCGATATCGGCCTGGCCTACGACGGTGACGGCGATCGCATCATGATGATTGACCATCTGGGTGACAAAGTTGATGGCGACCAGATCCTCTACATCATTGCGCGTGAAGCCCTGCGTCAGGGACAGTTACGCGGCGGCGTGGTGGGTACGCTGATGAGTAACATGGGGCTGGAGTTAGCGCTGAAACAGCTTGGCATTCCGTTTACCCGTGCCAAAGTCGGTGACCGTTATGTACTGGAAAAGATGCAGGAGAAGGGCTGGCGTCTCGGTGCAGAGAACTCCGGTCATGTGATCCTGCTGGATAAAACCACAACCGGTGACGGTATCGTTGCAAGTTTGCAAGTGCTCACTGCGATGGTGCGTAACCACATGAGCCTGCACGATCTCTGTAGTGGCATGAAGATGCTGCCGCAGGTCCTGGTTAACGTACGCTTTGCGGGCGAACATGATCCGCTTCAGAGTGACGCGGTAAAAGCTGTCACGGCCGAAGTGGAAAAAGCGCTGGCGGGTCGTGGACGCGTTCTGCTGCGTAAATCAGGTACTGAGCCATTGATTCGTGTCATGGTCGAAGGCGAAAATGAGGCGCAGGTCACCGAACTGGCGAATCGCATCGCCGACCAGGTCAAGGCCGTTTAAAACCGTAACAGGCGGTCTGCAGGGTGCTGAACTGCCTGTAAAATCACCGGGATGGCGTTTTTTTCTGCAAACAGTATGGGTAGTAAAAATTGCACTTGCAGAGATATGCGCCTTTGGTTAGTATTCACACCCGCTTCTGATGGGTGATGACGAGACTCCCCATCAATACTGGTTGAAGCTTTAACTGTACGATTACCGTGCAAGGAACAGGATGATATGTACCAAGCTCTTTTAGTAGTTTTCCTTATTGTAGCTATCGCCCTCGTGGGTATGATCATGCTGCAGCAAGGCAAAGGCGCTGATATGGGAGCCTCATTCGGTGCAGGCGCATCCGGTACGGTGTTTGGTTCTTCGGGCTCAGGTAACTTCATGACTCGTACAACCGGCATCTTAGCAGCGCTGTTTTTCATCATCAGCCTGGTTCTGGGTAATCTGAACAGCAATAAAGCGTCTAAAGGAAGCGAGTGGGAAAATCTTTCTGCGCCGGCGCAGTCTTCTCAACAGACTGAAAAGCCAGCTCAACCGGTAACGCCGGGCAGCGATATTCCTAAGTAAGGTCGTCAGCACAACGAATCGTTGTGGTCAGTGCAGTGCCGTGGTGGTGGAATTGGTAGACACGCTACCTTGAGGTGGTAGTGCCCGATTGGGCTTACGGGTTCAAGTCCCGTCCTCGGTACCAAATAGCAGTATCCCTTGCATTTTATGCAGGTCTGGCGTATTATTCGCCACGTTTTCGGACGCGGGGTGGAGCAGCCTGGTAGCTCGTCGGGCTCATAACCCGAAGGTCGTCGGTTCAAATCCGGCCCCCGCAACCAATTTTCCCTTTGAGTTCTTTTTCAAATATACTGTATGCATCGACGGACGCATTCACGGTTATTTTTTGAAAGAAAATTCTTTGGATGGAGTCCGGGCCGCATTGCGGCATACAGGGTCCAGTGATTAAAAGCCCCGAATATTCGGGGTTTTTTGTTATTAGCGAATCGTAATACTGGGCTATAGGCCCTTTTTTTATGTCTTGGGGGTGGGCTTGTCCACATTAGAGCAAAAATTGACAGAGTTGGTATCGGCTCCCGTAGAAGCGCTGGGTTACGAACTGGTTGGAATTGAATTCGTTCGTAGTCGCACATCTATCCTGCGCATCTATATTGATAGTGAAGATGGCATCAATGTCGATGATTGCGCCGATGTCAGCCACCAGGTAAGTGCGGTAATGGATGTTGAAGATCCCATTACCGTCCCTTACAACCTAGAAGTCTCTTCACCGGGACTCGATCGTCCTCTGTTCACTGCAGAACACTACACCCGCTTTATGGGTGAAGAAGTGAGTCTGGTGTTGCGTATGGCCGTTCAGAACCGCCGTAAATGGCAGGGAACCATTAAGTCAGTTGATGGCGAGATGATCACGGTGCACGTTGAGGGTAGCGATGAAGTGTTCGCGCTGAGTAATATTCAGAAAGCGAACCTGGTCCCCCACTTTTAAAAGTCCGGATTGAGGCTAACCAGGATGAACAAAGAGATCTTAGCTGTTGTAGAAGCCGTTTCTAACGAAAAAGCCCTGCCGCGTGAGAAAATCTTCGAAGCGCTGGAGAGCGCGCTGGCGACTGCGACCAAGAAAAAGTACGAGCAGGAAATTGAGGTACGCGTCAGCATTGATCGCCGCAGTGGCGATTTCGATACTTTCCGCCGCTGGGAAATCGTAGAAGAGGTGACACAGCCGACGCGCGAGATCACGCTGGATGCGGCCCGCTTCGAAGATGAAGCATTCAATCTGGGCGAATATGTCGAAGATCAGATTGAATCGGTCACCTTTGACCGTATCACCACCCAGACCGCTAAGCAGGTTATCGTGCAAAAAGTGCGCGAAGCTGAGCGCGCAATGGTGGTTGATCAGTTCCGTGAGCAGGAAGGCGAAATTATCACGGGCGTGGTGAAGAAAGTTAACCGCGACAACATCTCCCTCGACTTAGGCAGCAATGCCGAAGCGGTGATTCTGCGCGAAGATATGCTGCCGCGTGAAAACTTCCGTCCAGGCGACCGTATTCGTGGCGTACTCTACTCTGTACGTCCGGAAGCGCGTGGCGCGCAACTGTTCGTGACGCGTTCTAAACCAGAAATGCTGATTGAACTGTTCCGCATCGAGGTGCCAGAAATTGGCGAAGAACTGATTGAAATTAAAGCCGCTGCCCGTGATCCGGGTTCGCGCGCTAAAATTGCAGTCAAAACCAACGACAAACGTATTGATCCGGTGGGTGCCTGTGTGGGCATGCGCGGCGCGCGTGTTCAGGCAGTTTCCAGTGAACTGGGCGGCGAGCGTATCGATATCGTGCTGTGGGACGATAACCCGGCGCAGTTTGTTATTAACGCCATGGCTCCGGCCGATGTGGCGTCAATCGTGGTTGATGAAGATAACCACACCATGGATATCGCCGTAGAAGCTGGCAATCTGGCTCAGGCGATCGGCCGTAACGGCCAAAACGTGCGTCTCGCTTCACAGCTGAGTGGCTGGGAGCTGAACGTGATGACCGTCGATGATCTGCAGGCTAAGCATCAGGCTGAAGCACATGCAGCGATCGATATGTTCACTAAACATCTCGACATCGACGAAGAGTTCGCCACCGTACTGGTGGAAGAGGGCTTCTCCTCGCTGGAAGAGCTGGCATACGTGCCAATCAACGAGCTGCTGGAAGTCGACGGCCTCGACGAAGAGACCATTGAAGCCCTGCGTGAACGAGCAAAAAATGCGTTAACCACCCTGGCACTGGCGAAAGAAGAGAGTCTTGGAAATCAGGAGCCCGCTGAGGATCTTCTGAATCTTGAAGGCCTCGATCGTGCGCTGGCGTTCCGCCTGGCGTCGAAAGGCGTTTGCACGCTGGAAGATCTCGCTGAGCAAGGTGTTGACGATCTGACGGATATTGAAGGCATGTCTGATGAACAAGCCGGCGCGCTGATTATGGCCGCACGTAATATCTGCTGGTTCGGCGATGACGCGTAATAACAGGAAGGAACAGCATGACAGATGTAACCGTAAAATCGCTGGCCGCAGAAATTCAGACTCCGGTCGATCGCCTGGTACAGCAATTTGCTGATGCGGGGATCCCTAAGTCTGAAAATGACGCGGTGACCCAGCAAGAGAAAGAAACCTTACTATCTCATCTGAACCGTGAACACGGTCAGGTCGGTTCAGCTAAGCTGACGCTGCAGCGTAAAACGCGCAGCACCTTGAATATTCCAGGCACCGGGGGTAAAAGTAAGTCGGTGCAAATTGAAGTCCGCAAAAAGCGTACCTATGTGAAGGGTGATGCAGAGGCTGAGCAAGCTCAGGCAGAAGCTGAAGCCGAGGCGCAGCGTGAAGCGGAAGAGCAGGCGCAACGCGAGGCTGAAGAAAAAGCCCGTCGCGAAGCTGAACAGAAAGCGCAACGTGAAGCCGAAGATAAAGCCAGGCGCGAAGCCGCTGACAAGGCCAAACGTGCAGCAGCGGAAAATGAAAAAGTGACAAATCAACCTACCGACGAAGTGACCAGGGCTGCGCAATCAGACAAAGCCCGTCGCGAAGCTGAAGCTGCCGAACTGAAGCGTAAAGCTGAAGAAGAAGCCCGCCGTAAGCTTGAAGAGGCTGCCCGCCTCGTAGCAGAAGAAGCCCGCCGTCTGGCTGAAGAGAAATCAGCTGAATGGGAAAAACCGGAAGAAGAGGATAAAGGCGACTATCACGTCACCACTTCGACCCATGCCCGTCAGGCGGAAGACGAAAACGACCGTCAGGTTGAAGCAGGTCGTGCGCGTGCGCGTACTACTGCTAAAGCTGCGCGTCCGGCGAAAAAAGGCAACAAACACTCTGAAGCCAAAACTGACCGTGAAGAAGCGCGTGCGCAGGTTCGTGGTGGTAAAGGCGGCAAGCATCGCAAACCTAGCGCACTGCAGCAGGGCTTCAACAAGCCAGCGCAGGCCGTTAACCGCGATGTTGTGATTGGCGAAACTATCACCGTAGCCGAACTGGCTAACAAAATGGCGGTGAAAGGTTCTCTGGTCATTAAAGCGATGATGAGAATGGGCGCCATGGCGACCATCAACCAGGTCATCGACCAGGAAACTGCACAGCTCGTTGCCGAAGAGATGGGCCACAAAGTGACCCTGCGTCGTGAGAACGAGCTGGAAGAAGCGGTAATGGACGATCGTGATACTGATGCTGCGCAGGAGTCTCGTGCTCCGGTTGTCACCATCATGGGCCACGTCGACCACGGTAAAACGTCCCTGCTGGACTATATCCGTTCCACTAAAATCGCCTCTGGCGAAGCGGGCGGTATTACTCAGCACATCGGTGCTTACCACGTTGAAACCGACAACGGTATGGTTACCTTCCTGGATACCCCGGGCCACGCCGCGTTTACCGCGATGCGTGCACGTGGTGCGCAGGCGACCGATATCGTTATCCTGGTGGTTGCAGCAGACGATGGCGTGATGCCACAGACTGTCGAAGCTATTCAGCACGCCAAAGCCGCTAAAGTGCCGGTTGTGGTTGCAGTGAACAAGTGCGATAAGCCAGAAGCGGATCCGGATCGTGTTAAAAACGAACTGACTCAGTACGGTATCATTCCGGAAGAGTGGGGCGGCGAAAACATGTTCGTTAATGTCTCTGCGAAAGCGGGTACCGGCATTGATGACCTGTTAAACGCTATCCTGCTGCAGGCGGAAGTGCTGGAACTGACCGCTATCCGTGAAGGTATGGCGAGCGGCGTGGTGATCGAATCGTTCCTCGACAAAGGTCGTGGTCCGGTTGCCACCGTGCTGGTACGTGAAGGTACGCTGAACAAAGGCGACATCGTTCTTTGTGGTTTCGAATATGGCCGCGTTCGTGCAATGCGTGACGAACTGGGTCGCGAAGTCATGGAAGCGGGTCCATCTATCCCGGTTGAGATTCTGGGCCTGTCCGGCGTGCCGGCTGCGGGTGATGAAGCGACCGTGGTACGTGACGAGAAGAAAGCACGTGAAGTTGCGCTCTATCGTCAGGGCAAATTCCGCGAAGTTAAACTGGCTCGCCAGCAGAAATCTAAGCTCGAGAACATGTTTGCTAACATGACCGAAGGCGAAGTGTCTGAACTGAACATCGTTCTGAAAGCTGACGTTCAGGGTTCTGTGGAAGCAATCTCCGACTCCCTGCAGAAACTCTCCACCGACGAAGTGAAGGTGAAGATTGTGGGTTCAGGCGTGGGCGGGATTACCGAAACCGATGCGACCCTGGCTGCTGCCTCTAACGCCATCCTCCTTGGCTTCAACGTTCGTGCCGATGCCTCTGCGCGTCGCGTCATTGACGCAGAAAGCCTGGATCTGCGCTACTACTCTGTCATTTATAACCTGATTGACGAAGTTAAAGCGGCGATGAGCGGCATGCTGGCACCAGAGTACAAACAGCAGATCATCGGTCTGGCTGCGGTGCGCGATGTGTTCAAATCACCGAAGTTTGGCGCGATTGCCGGTTGTATGGTGACGGAAGGTAACATCAAGCGTCACAATCCAATCCGTGTCCTGCGCGACAACGTGGTAATTTACGAAGGCGAGCTGGAATCTCTGCGTCGCTTTAAAGATGACGTCAACGAAGTGCGTAATGGCATGGAGTGCGGTATCGGCGTGAAGAACTACAACGACGTTCGCGTTGGCGATATGATCGAAGTGTTTGAAATCATCGAAATTAAACGCACCATCGAGTAATAGACTGCTGATGTGTTGCAATTTGGGAGGCCTCTGGCCTCCCGAATTATTTGGGAGAAATAATGATGGCGAAAGAATTTGGTCGCCCGCAGCGCGTTTCACAAGAGCTGCAAAAAGAGATTGCGATGATCCTGCAGCGTGAGATCAAAGATCCACGTCTTGGCATGATGGTCACCGTATCAGGCGTTGAAGTCTCACGCGATCTCGCTTACGCAAAAGTGTTCGTGACTTTCCTTAACGACAAAGATGAAGAAGCGATTAAACATGGCCTGAAAGCGCTGAAAGAAGCGTCAGGTTATATCCGCATTCTGCTGGGCAAAGCGATGCGTCTGCGTATCGTGCCTGAGCTGACTTTCTTCTACGACAACTCGTTAGTCGAAGGGATGCGCATGTCCAATCTCGTCACCAGCGTCGTGAAGAACGATACTGAGCGCCGTGGTCCGGACGCCACTGGCGATGACGAGGAGGCGTAATGAGTCGTCCGCGTCGTCGCGGTCGCGACGTCCATGGTGTGTTGTTGCTGGATAAGCCACAAGGCGTCTCGTCGAATGATGTCCTGCAGAAAGTGAAGCGTATCTTTAACGCGAATCGCGCAGGACATACCGGCGCGCTGGATCCTCTGGCTACCGGCATGTTGCCGATCTGCCTGGGTGAAGCGACTAAGTTTTCGCAGTATCTGCTCGATTCCGACAAACGCTATCGCGTGATTGCCCGACTGGGCGAGCGGACCGACACGTCAGACGCCGATGGCAACATCGTGCAGACGCGTCCGGTCAGCTTCACTCAGGCCGATCTGGACAGTGCTCTGGAGAGCTTCCGCGGCGAAACGCTGCAGGTGCCTTCAATGTTTTCGGCACTGAAGCATCAGGGACGCCCGCTGTATGAATATGCGCGTCAGGGCATTGAGATTGCGCGTGAACCGCGTCCGATCACTGTCTATGAACTGCAATTTATTCGCTGGCAGGATAACGAGCTGGAGCTGGAAATTCACTGCTCCAAAGGCACCTATATCCGCACCATCATCGATGACCTGGGCGAAAAGCTGGGATGCGGTGCGCACGTGATTATGCTGCGTCGCGTTCAGGTTGCCCGTTATCCGTATGAAAGGATGGTGACGCTGGAACAGCTCAACACCCTGCTGACGGAAGCCACAGAAGCCGGCATTCCACTGGAAACGCAGCTCGATCCGCTGTTGTTGCCAATGGACAGCCCCGCCTCTGATTTCCCTGAAGTGAATATCCCGCCTGCCGTGGCAGATTTCTTCCGCCAGGGACAGCCGGTACAGGCCAGCAATGCGCCTGCCCAGGGGCTGGTAAGGGTATCGGAAGGCGAAGCGCGTAAGTTTATCGGTATGGCAGAAATTGCCGACGATGGCCGGCTTGCGCCACGTCGTTTAGTGGTTGAGTATCAGGATTGAGCCAGGCGTTCACTTTTCGCTGATGGGGCATTTGCGTTGCTATCGGGCGCAGAGTAGAATAGCGCGGCTTTAAAGCGGGATGCTGAATTAGAGATCGGCACCCATACATTCATTTATTACTGGAGTTTATTATGTCTCTAAGCGTAGAAGCTAAAGCAGAGATCGTTGCTAAATATGGCCGTGGTGCTAACGACAGCGGTTCAACTGAAGTTCAGGTTGCCCTGTTGACCGCGCAGATTACCCATCTGCAGGGTCACTTCTCTGAGCACAAAAAAGACCACCACAGCCGCCGCGGTCTGCTGCGCATGGTATCTCAGCGTCGTAAGCTGCTGGACTACCTGAAGCGTAAAGACGTTGCACGCTACAGCAGCCTGATCGAAAGTCTCGGTCTGCGTCGCTAAGTCTGAAGAATCTGATCGTCGGGGCATTATGCGGGCTTTTGCACTCTGTGCAGCTTACGATCAGATTTGTGCGAGTTTCGTGAAGAGGGGGCCTTTATGGCCCCTTTTTTCGAGCAATCGGCAGCAATCCGGACCAAACTGATGTATTGTTGCTTAGTGTGATCTTTAGTTTGCAGAATTTCGCGCGGCTAATGAGAGGCTTTACCGCAGGGGCGGTCGAGGGTTGTCATTAGTCGCGAGGATGCAACTGAAGATTGGTAATCAATGGCGGGCTACAGATAGCCATGCCCCGAAGTTAAGGACTTTGATTTTGCTGAATCCGATCGTACGCAAATTCCAATATGGTCAACATACCGTCACGCTGGAAACCGGCATGATGGCTCGCCAGGCGACAGCCGCTGTTATGGTGAGCATGGACGATACTGCAGTATTCGTCACTGTAGTAGGTCAGAAAAAATCTAAACCAGGTCAGGATTTCTTCCCACTGACCGTGAACTATCAGGAGCGTACTTACGCTGCTGGTCGTATCCCAGGCAGCTTCTTCCGTCGTGAAGGCCGTCCAAGCGAAGGCGAAACCCTGATTTCGCGTCTGATTGACCGCCCGATTCGTCCGCTGTTCCCGGAAGGTTTTGTTAACGAAGTTCAGGTTATCGCCACTGTTGTCTCTGTGAACCCACAGGTTCATCCGGACATCGTTGCCATGATCGGTGCTTCTGCTGCACTGGCGCTTTCTGGTCTGCCGTTCAATGGCCCAATTGGTTCTGCGCGTGTTGGTTACATCAACGATCAATATGTCCTGAACCCAACCGCAGATGAGCTGAAACAGTCTCGTCTGGATCTGGTGGTTGCCGGTACGCAGAATGCCGTTCTGATGGTTGAATCTGAAGCTGAGATCCTGTCAGAAGAGCAGATGCTGGGCGCCGTGGTCTTTGGTCACGACCAGCAGCAGATTGTTATCGAAAACATCAATGCCCTGGTTGCTGAAGCGGGCAAACCACGCTGGGACTGGCAGCCAGAAGCGGCCAATACCGCACTGATTTCTCGCGTTGCTGCCCTGGCAGAAGCGCGCATCAGCGATGCTTACCGCATCACTGACAAGCAGGAGCGTTACACCCAGGTTGGCGTCATTAAAGACGAAACCATCGCTGCGCTGCTGGCTGAAGATGAAACGCTGGATGGCTCAGAAATCGGCGACATCGTGCATAGCCTTGAAAAAACCGTCGTTCGTACTCGCATCCTGAATGGCGAGCCACGCATCGATGGTCGTGAAAAAGATATGATCCGTGGTCTGGACGTGCGTACTGGCGTATTGCCACGTACACACGGTTCATCACTGTTCACCCGTGGTGAGACGCAGGCACTGGTTACTGCAACGCTGGGTACGACCCGTGATGCGCAGAACCTTGATGAGCTGATGGGCGAACGTACCGACAGCTTCCTGTTCCATTACAACTTCCCTCCATACTCTGTCGGCGAAACCGGCATGGTAGGTTCGCCGAAGCGTCGTGAGATTGGTCACGGTCGTCTGGCGAAGCGCGGCGTGTTAGCGGTAATGCCTAAAGCGGAAGATTTCCCTTACACCATTCGTGTTGTTTCTGAAATCACCGAATCTAACGGCTCTTCTTCAATGGCCTCTGTCTGCGGTGCCTCACTGGCGCTGATGGATGCAGGCGTGCCAATCAAAGCCGCCGTTGCCGGTATCGCAATGGGTCTGGTGAAAGAAGATGAGAAGTTTGTTGTTCTGTCTGACATCCTGGGCGATGAAGATCACCTGGGCGACATGGACTTCAAAGTAGCCGGTAGCCGTGAAGGTATCACCGCGCTGCAGATGGACATCAAAATCGAAGGCATCACGCGTGAAATCATGCAGGAAGCGCTGAACCAGGCCCGGGGCGCACGTCTGCACATTCTGGGCGTTATGGAACAGGCTATCAGCACGCCGCGTACTGAGATTTCTGAATTCGCACCACGCATTTACACCATCAAAATCAGCTCTGACAAGATCAAAGATGTGATCGGTAAAGGCGGCTCAGTGATTCGTGCACTGACCGAAGAGACCGGCACAACGATTGAAATTGAAGATGACGGCACCGTGAAAATCGCTGCGACCGATGGTCTGAAAGCGAAAGAAGCGATTCGTCGTATCGAAGAGATTACCGCAGAGATCGAAGTGGGCCGCGTTTACAGTGGTAAAGTGACCCGTATCGTTGACTTCGGCGCCTTCGTTGCAATCGGTGGTGGTAAAGAAGGTCTGGTTCACATTTCACAAATCGCTGATAAGCGCGTTGAGAAAGTGACTGACTATCTGCAGATGGGTCAGGAAGTACCGGTTAAGGTGATGGAGGTTGATCGCCAGGGCCGTGTACGTCTGAGCATCAAAGAAGCGACAGAATCTAAGCCGCAGGCTGAAGAAGCTGTTGCGGTGACCACGCCTGACGCTGCTGAATAAGTCGTTGCTGATTTGCCCCTCTCTGCCTGGCAGAGAGGGGCGTTTGTATCATCGCGAGGGCGGGAATCCTTGTGCACAGCAGGCGGATGACAGGATGGTTATCCCAATGTTTGTATTCGGGAGTGGGAAATGAAGCCTTTTCTGCGCTGGTGTTTTGTTGCGACAGCTTTGACGCTGGCAGGATGCAGCAACTCCAATTGGCGTAAGAACGAAGTTCTTGCAGTGCCTTTACAGCCCACACTGCAGCAGGAAGTGATACTGGCGCGCATGGAACAAATTCTTGCCAGTCGCGCTCTCACCGATGATGAACGCGCACAGCTGTTATATGAGCGCGGAGTGTTGTATGATAGTTTAGGTCTGCGGGCATTAGCGCGGAACGATTTTTCGCAAGCGCTGTCTATAAGACCAGATATGCCCGAAGTGTTTAACTACTTAGGCATATATTTAACGCAGGCGGGCAACTTTGATGCCGCCTATGAAGCGTTTGATTCTGTACTTGAGCTTGATCCAACTTACAACTATGCGCATTTAAACCGTGGTATCGCCCTCTATTACGGCGGTCGATACAAGTTAGCGCAAGATGATCTGCTGGCGTTTTATCAAGACGATCCTAACGATCCTTTCCGCAGTTTGTGGCTCTATCTCGTTGAACGTGAGATGGATGTCGACAAGGCAAAAGTCGCGCTTCAACAGCGTCACGACAAAGCGGTCAGAGATCAATGGGGATGGAATATTGTCGAGTTCTACCTTGGAGATATCAACGAGAAAACGTTGATGGAAAGTCTCAAGGCGGACGCAACGGATAACACCTCGCTCGCTGAACATCTCAGTGAAACCAACTTCTATTTAGGTAAGTACTACCTAAGTCTGGGGGAGAAGGACGACGCGAAAGCGTTGTTCAAACTGGCGGTGGCCAACAACGTCAATAACTTTGTTGAACACCGATACGCATTGTTGGAACTGGCGCAACTCGGCCAGGCACAAGACGATTTATCAGAATCTGACCAGCAATAGCTGACGAACTTAATTTGCCTGTAAAACCTGTTAAGTCATCATCTTAAAGGATGAAGGCTTTTCTGTTCGTCAAAACTTTTAATTTGAGCCGGTTCACACTTTTTGATGAAAATGACTGAAAGTTTTCACGACGAGTTATGTAGACTGGCCGCCGCAATCTAAGAGGCACGTGTACTACATGACTGATATTCAAACCACTTTTGCTGACCTTGGCCTGAACGCCGACATCCTTGAATCACTGAATGGCATGGGCTACGTAAAGCCATCCCCAATCCAGGCTGAGTGTATTCCTCACCTGCTGGCGGGCCGTGACGTGTTAGGCATGGCGCAGACCGGGAGTGGTAAAACCGCGGCGTTCTCTCTGCCGCTGTTACATAACATTGATCCTACTGTTAAAGCGCCACAAATCCTGGTGCTGGCACCTACCCGCGAACTGGCGGTACAGGTTGCTGAAGCAGTTACCGAATTCTCTAAACACATGCGTGGCCTGAACGTGGTTGCCCTTTACGGCGGCCAGCGTTATGACGTGCAGCTGCGCGCACTGCGTCAGGGACCACAGGTTGTTGTGGGTACGCCTGGCCGTCTGCTTGACCACCTGAAACGCGGCACGTTAGACCTTTCTAACCTGCGTGGCCTGGTGCTGGATGAAGCAGATGAAATGCTGCGCATGGGCTTCATCGAAGACGTTGAAACCATCATGGCGCAAATTCCAGCCGATCATCAGACCGCGCTGTTCTCTGCAACCATGCCGGAAGCGATTCGTCGTATCACCAAACGCTTCATGAAAGATCCACAGGAAGTGCGTATTCAGTCAAGCCTGACCACGCGTCCTGATATCAGCCAGAGCTACTGGACCGCTTACGGTCGTAAAACAGACGCACTGGTTCGCTTCCTGGAAGCAGAAGACTTTGATGCTGCCATCATCTTCGTGCGTACCAAAAACGCAACCATGGAAGTGGCAGAAGCGCTGGAACGTAGCGGCTATAACAGCGCCGCGCTGAACGGTGACATGAACCAGGCGCTGCGTGAGCAGACGCTTGAGCGCCTGAAAGATGGTCGTCTCGACATTCTGATTGCAACCGACGTAGCGGCCCGTGGCCTGGACGTTGAGCGCATCAGCCTGGTTGTTAACTACGACATCCCGATGGACTCAGAATCTTACGTTCACCGTATCGGCCGTACCGGTCGTGCTGGTCGTGCTGGCCGTGCGCTGCTGTTCGTTGAAAACCGCGAACGCCGTCTGCTGCGTAACATCGAACGTACCATGAAGCTGACTATTCCTGAGGTAGAACTGCCTAACGCAGAACTGCTGGGTGAGCGTCGTCTGGCTAAGTTTGCTGCTAAAGTTCAGCAGCAGCTGGAAAGCAGCGATCTGGATCAGTACCGTGCTCTGCTGGCTAAAATGCAGCCAGAAGAGGAAATGGATCTGGAAACACTGGCAGCCGCACTGCTGAAGATGGCACAGGGCGAACGTCCTCTGATTCTGCCACCAGAAGCACCGCGTCCGGCACGTCGCGAATACCGCGATCGTGACGAGCGTGATGGCCGTCGTGACAGCCGTGAAGCGCGTGGCGATTCTCGTGCTCCGCGTGAAAACCGCGAAAGCCGTGATGGCGATCGTCCACGTCGCGAACGTCGTGACGTTGGCGAAATGCAGCTGTACCGCATCGAAGTAGGCCGCGATGATGGTGTTGAAGTTCGTCACATCGTTGGCGCTATCGCTAACGAAGGCGACATCAGCAGCCGTTACATCGGTAACATCAAGCTGTTCGGTACCCACTCGACTATCGAGCTGCCGAAAGGCATGCCAGGCGATGTGCTGCAGCACTTTACCCGTACCCGTATTCTGAACAAGCCGATGAATATGCAGTTACTGGGTGATGCACAGCCGAACGAAGGCCGTGGTGACCGTCGTCCAGCTGGTGCTGGCGGTGAGCGTCGCAGCGGTCCAGGTGCAGGCGGTCCGGGCGCAGCTAACCGTGAAGGTGGTCGTCGCTTCTCTTCTGAACGCCGTGAAGGTGGTCGTGAAGGCGGCGGACGTACTTTCAACCGTGAAGGTAGCCGTGGTCCACGTCGTGAAGAGGGCGCAGCCGCCGCTCCACGTCGTCGTGATGCATAACGACTTAGCGTCGTAACAAAAAGGGAAGCCAATGGCTTCCCTTTTTTTATGCCTGTCAGGCACCGCCGCTGATCATCACGCGCTCGCCGCTGACCCAGGCGGACTCTTCAGAGGCCAGAAACAGCGCAACCTGCGCCACATCTTCCGGCAGACCAAAGCGTCCCAGCGGCGTGGCTGCCAGCAGTTGCGCTTTGAGCTGTGGGCTCATCCTCTTCGCGGCCAGTAATCCCTCCGTCAGAATCATGCCTGGTGCCAGGGCGTTAACCCGGATGTTCTTTGCGCCCAGCTCGCGCGCCAGTCCCTGGGTCAGGGTATCCACTGCGCCTTTGGTTGCCGCCCAGAGCACGGAACCTGGCGTGCTGTTTTTACTGTTCAGGGCGCTGAGATTAATAATGCTGCCGCCGTGCGCCGGGAAGTGATGAATCGCCTGCTGACAGACCATCAGCGTACCCAGCAGGTTAACGTTAATCTGCTGCTGCATCTCCTCCAGCGTCAGCGCCGCAAACTCGCCGTGATGAAAGCTGCCCGCATTGTTCACCACAATGTCGGGCGCGCCGAAGCACTCTGCGGTGGTGGCGAAGAGCCGTTCCACATCCCGCAGGAGAGAGATATCTGCCTGTACCGCCACGGCTTCACTGCCCAGGGTGACGATATCGCTGACCACGTCAGCCGCTCCCACTTCATCCTGACGATAATTAACCACGACGCGGGCGCCAGCCGCGGCAAAAGCGATGGCAATCGCCGCACCAATGCCTTTTGAGGCGCCTGTTACCAGCGCGATTTTATTCTGCAGTGCCTTCATTATGTTGTTCTCCGCCGTAATGATTGCGTCGAAAGACTATGCGCGCTGGTGCCGAAAAGCGGGTAGTGCAATCCTGCAAGCTTCTTGCACGATCCTGCAAAAGTAACGCAGCGGGCCAGGTATTCCGCTCAGCGTCAGGTAATATCAGCACAGATAGCGGGAGGGGAGAACACAGTGACAGAGAGTGAGAAGTGGCAGGGGCTGGCGCAGCTAATTGCCCGTCATGCTCCGGAGGATGGGCGGCATTCCAGCGCCATAGATTGCCTGTTTTTTGGCCGGGTTTCAGCACCGACTGAGCCAATGCACTTTGCTCAATGGGCCAGTTTTGCCCTGGTGGCACAGGGCGGTAAGGCGCTGCATATCGGTGATGAGGTGCTGCACTATGGTCCGGGCGATCTGCTGCTGGTGACGCTGGATATGCCGGTGCGCGCCTGCGTCACCGTCGCCACGCCGGAAAAACCCAATCTGGGGATTGGTATTGCCATCAATGAATCCCGGCTGATGCGCTACCTCGAACAGTTTCCCCCGACGCTGCCGCTGGTGACACCAGACAGTGAACGCGGCGTCACCGTGCATAAGGTCTCACCTTTGCTGGTGGATGCGGTTATCCGGCTGGTACGCCTGCTTGACCATCCTGAGGACATTGATGCGCTGGCCCCGCTCATTGAGCAGGAGATTTTCTACCGGCTGCTGACCGGGCCGGAAGGTTCGCGCATCCTGAATATGGCGCTGGCTGAGCGGCCGGGCAACCGGGTCGCGCAGGCTGCCCGCTGGCTGCGGGAAAATTTTCATCAGCCACTGAAGATCGATCGGCTCGCCAGCAGTGTCGGCATGAGCATCTCTTCGCTGCATCATCACTTCAAAGCCGTTACGGCCATGACGCCGATGCAATACCAGAAACAACTGCGGCTGAATGAGGCGCGACGTTTGATGATGGTAGAAAAGCTGGATGCCGGTACGGCAGGCTATCGGGTGGGGTATCAGAGCGCGTCGCAGTTCAGCCGGGAGTATCGCCGCCTTTATGGGCAATCTCCGGCCAGGGATAGTCGTCAGCTGGCGGTGAGCCCGGACAGATTGCGCCCACCGCAGAACTGATTACAGGCTGTTAGCCGCTTCCATCGCAATGGCGAAGGAGCGCAGGCGCGCTTCGGAATCAAAAATCTGGCCATTGACCATAATTTCATCCGCCTGGGTTTCACGCATCAGCGAGGCCAGCCCATGACGCACTTTGTCCGTATCGCCGACCAGCGACATGCTGAGCGCCTGCTGTACACCATACTGTTCTGAGGGCGACCAGAGATTATCCATGTTTTCAACCGGTGCCGGTAACGGGCCCGGTTTGCCGCGACGCAGGTTAATAAACTGCTGCTGCTGCGAGGTAAACAGGAAGCGCGCATCACGCTCACTGTCTGCGGCGATCACGTTAATGCAGACCATGGCATAAGGCTTGTCGAGACGCGCCGATGGCTGGAAGTTTTCGCGGTAGACGTGCAGCGCCTGGAACAGCTGGTCAGGGGCAAAATGGGAGGCAAACGCAAACGGCAGGCCCATTTTTGCTGAAAGCTGTGCGCTGTAGAGACTGGAGCCGAGCAGCCAGACCGGAATCTGCAGGCCCAGACCGGGTACCGGCTGCACTGGCGGCTGCGCATCCGCTTCGGCATCGAACCAGCTAATCAGTTCAGCCACATCCTCGGGGAACGTGTCGATGTGCATGTTGGCCTGATGACGGCGCAGTGCCATCATGGTGCGCTGGTCAGAACCTGGCGCGCGACCTAAACCGAGATCGATACGGCCAGGATAGAGAGAGGCCAGCGTACCAAACTGCTCGGCGATCACCAGCGGCGCATGGTTAGGCAACATAATGCCGCCGGAGCCCAGCTTCAGAGTCTCGGTATTCGCCGCCAGATAGCCAATCAGCACGGAGGTGGCTGCGCTGGCAATCCCCGTCATGTTGTGATGTTCAGCCAGCCAGTAGCGTTGATAGCCCAGTTTTTCAGCCTGACGCGCCAGCGCCAGCGAATTATGGAACGCATCCCGAGCGGTCGCGCCCTGTGGAATCGGCGCGAGATCCAGCACGGACAGGCGAAGAGGTTTTTTATCAGACATGACTACTCCCGTTGTATGGCGCAGGCGTTAAGTTAAGGCCTGCACCATTTAGTATTACGCATCATTCCTTATATTAAAACTGCTAACCTCAGCAGGAATATAGCCGGTATGTGCTTTTATTCAGGATGCCAGCGTCATGCCCGCCAGTTTGCGCCAGTAACCGTTACAATCACTGCCTTTTGCGACCATTAGCGGAGCCTGACCGTTTTCATTGGCGCGGAAACGGTCGATCTCTGCCAGCGTCGTCACATCCTGCGGCGAGAGCCGTATGCAATCGACCTGGCCATGCATACCAGCCAGATCGTTACCCAGGTTATAGCAGTAGCCGCTCATGGTCTGAATGCCATTGAGGACGAACACCTGCTGCCCCTCCTGGGAGTTGACGCGCCGGCCTGTCGGATAGTTGATACAGCAGGTTTCGCAGTCATCTTTCGCGCGGTTTTCCGAGCGGGCGGTGAAGCAGCGCGCTGAGAGCGCCAGCGGCAGATGACCGTAGCCCAGCACCTCCACCTCAAACTGCTGCCGGATACCCCGCGTCTCGCACTGCTCCAGCAGCTGTAGCAGCCAGTCACGTGACATCTCCACCGGCATGCACCAGCGCGTCATGCCCTCTTTGACCAGCAGCTGCAGCGTGTCGGCGTTATAAACATTGAGCGTCGGACCCGCGACAAAGGGCAGATGACGCTCAGCGGCCATGTTTACCGTGCCGATATCATTGGCTTCAATCAGGAACTCACCGTTCTCTACGTAACGCTGCAGCTCTTTCAGCTCAGAGGGCGATTGCAGCAGCGCCAGCGTGCTCAGCACCACCTGTTTGCCGCTGGCCGCGAGTTCACGGGCCAGCGCCATCCAGCGGGCATAGGGCGTGGCGCGACGTTTACTGCACACCGCTTCGCCAAGGTAGATAATATCCGCGCTACTGCGGGCAGCCTGCTGGTAAAAATCTTCCAGCGTATCGGTCGGCCAGTACCAGAGCACCGGCCCAAGGGCATATTGCATCATGACTCCTTATTGCCATTCACGGTGATAAGCACCCAGCGTGGTTTGCGAACCTTCTGAGAGATCGCCCAGCGTCTGCATCCACTGTGGTGCGACTTCAAACTGTTCCGGCTGCGCCTTGCAGCGATCAATTGCCTGACGCCAGACGCGCGCCACGTCAGCGACATAGGCAGGGCTGCGCTGACGGCCTTCGATTTTCACCGAGGCGATGCCTGCCCGCAGCAGTTCCGGCAGCAGCTCCAGCGTGTTCAGACTGGTGGGCTCCTCCAGCACGTGATAACGCTTGTCGTTAACCACATACCGTCCTTTGCAAAGTGTCGGATAACCCGCGCTTTCGTCCGGGGCGTAGCGATCAATTAACACTTCATTAAGACGTGACTCCATGCCCTGCGGCGTCTGCTGCCAGCGCACAAACTTCGCCGGGGAGCAGGCACCGGCGCTGTTAGGTGATTCACCGGTCAGCCAGGAAGAGAGGTAGCAGCGGCCTTCCGCCATGATGCACAGGCTGCCAAAGGCGAACACCTCGAGCGGCACCGGTGTGCTGCGCGCCAGCTGTTTAACCTGGTGAATCGACAGGACGCGTGGCAGCACCACACGCTGCAGATTGAAGTGGCGATGGTAAAAGCGAATCGCCTCCAGATTTGTCGCCGAAGCCTGTACAGAAAGATGACGTTCAACCTGGGGATAGCGCGTCGCGGCATACTCCAGCGTGGCGATATCCGCCAGGATCAGCGCGTCGGCTCCGTTTTGCGCCGCCACATCAATCGCCCGCTGCCAGCGGCCCATGCCATCCGGATGGGCAAAGGTGTTGATCGCGACATGCAGTTTGCGGCGATGCTGATGAAGATAACGCGCGGCTTCAGCCAGTTTCTTATCGGTGAAATTCAGACCCGCAAAATGACGGGCATTGGTGTCATCTTTCAGCCCCACATACACCGCATCAGCGCCATTCTCTACAGCGGTGCGCACTGCGGGTAAGTTTCCTGCCGGGCAGAGCAGTTCCATAGATATTCCTCTCAACATGCAGATGGGCGTCGAGTCTAGGCATCTGGTCCGGGCAGCGTGTTGATTTGGGGCAGTGAAATTCAAATTCATCCGCCCGGCGGCGCTTTTTTTACCTGCATGGCAGCGGTTTTTATTGATCTCAGAGGAGGCGCGCAGAAAAGGATATGGCAATATACGTAAAATTTTCTGAAGGGAGTGACGAAAGTGTTAGAGCGGATACATGCCCATTGTGTGAAAAACGGTCCTAAAATCTTAGGGTTACCCGCTGCGTTCACCCCATTCCCGGTCAAAAAGTTGCTTCTGCAACAACTCTTAAACTGGCAATTTCGTCATGCTTTGGCTGAAGGTGAGTTAGACTTTCTGGATGGTCGCCTGCTGGGTATTGAAATTGCCGATCTCAATCTGCAATGGATAACCACGCTGCAGGACGGCCGACTGGCGGTATTGCAACAGTCCGAAGCGGATGTCTGGTTTCGGGGCAATGCCAATGATCTGTTGCTGGTGGCAGCACGTAAAGCAGATCCCGACATGCTGTTCTTTCAACGCCGGCTGGTGATTGAAGGTGACACTGAACTGGGACTTGAGGTGAAGAACGTAATGGATGCTATTGAACCCGAGGCTATGCCCACCGCGTTACGCACGGCAATTGAGCAGATGGCGGCATTTGTCGACGCCGGCATGAAACAGGACGCGAAGGCCGCACAGGCGCGCGCAGGTGCTGCATGTTGATTCGTAGTGAAATTGGCGTGGATGCCGCAGGCATCGACGCGCTGCTCAGACGCTGCTTCAGTACCTCAGCAGAGGCGGAACTGACTCAGGCGCTGCGTGAAGATGGCTTGCTGACCTTAGGCGTGGTCGCGACGGATGACGAGGGACAGGTGCTGGGTTATGCCGCATTCAGTCCGGTCAGCGTTCAGGGTGAAGATCGCGGCTGGGTTGGGCTGGCACCGCTGGCCGTCGATGAGACGCTGCGCGGTCAGGGAATTGCCAGCAAGCTGATCTATGAAGGGCTGGATACGCTCAATGAATTTGGCTACAGCGCGGTAGTGGTGCTGGGCGATCCGGCGCTGTTCAACCGTTTTGGTTTTGAACCGGCGGCACGCCACGGCCTGCGCAGCCGCTGGCCGGGTACAGAGGCAACGTTCCAGGTCTACCGTCTGGCCGATAATGCGTATGACGGGGCGGAAGGGCAGATCGACTACGCCGAACCCTTTAATCGCCAGCCGTAATACCCAGCCAGCTCTCCAGACAGCCGGGCTGGCCCGCCACCAGCAGTAATTTCTGCTGGCGGGTCAGTTGCTTGACCTGATACTCCAGCCTGGAGGCGCTGGCGCGATCGCCCGCGTCACAGTGAAACACCAGGTCCAGCGGCCCTTTGCCGCGCAGCGCGCGGGCGCCGCGTCCGCTCTGGTGCTGAGCGACCCGGCGCACCACATCCGTGGTGATACCGGTATACAGGCTCCCTTTCGCCGTACGGACGATGTAGAGTTGCCACAGCTGACTCATCGCAATCATTTCCCAAAAAAAGGTGCCGGGCAGTGTAGCGCGCTTCACTCTCCGGTGCACCGCCAGGAGTTTATCTTGTCCGATCACGCCCATCTGGTTCGCTACCTGAGAAAGCAGCATGTGCTTTCACTCTGCTGTACCGCCGACGATCAACTGTGGTGCGCTAATTGCTACTACGTCTTTGACGAGACGCGCATGGTCTTCTGGATCATGACGGAACCCGATACCCGTCACGGTGAGTTAATGCTGCAGAATCCGCAGGTTGCGGGCACCGTCAATGGCCAGCCCAGAAGTGTGCTGCTGATTAAAGGGGTGCAGTATCGTGGCCATGTCAAACGGCTGGAGGAGACAACAGAGCAGATCGCCAGAGCCGCTTACCAGAAACGTTTTCCGGTCTCACGCAAAGTGTCGGCACCGCTGTGGGAGATTGTGCTGGATGAGGTGAAGATGACGGATAATGCGCTGGGATTCGGCAAGAAAATTGCCTGGCAGCGGGAGAAATAGAAACGCCCTTTTCAGCAGAAAAGGGCGTCGCGGCTTACAGCGCTTCGAGGATGCGCAGGGATTCACGATTAAAGGCCGGTAAATCGGCCGGGGTGCGGCTGGTGACCAGCTTATCGTCGTCTACTACCACTTCCTTATCATGGAAGTCGGCACCGGCATTGATCAGGTCAATGGCAACGGCTTTAACGGTAGTCATCTTGCGACCGCGCACGCCGTTAGCGCTAATCAGCAGCTGTGGCCCGTGGCAGATGGCAAAAATTGGCTTGCCGCTGGCGACAAACTCTTTGGTAAAAGCAACAAAACGATCGTCGCCGCGCAGGGCATCGGGCGAGTGACCGCCAGGCAGGAGCAGGGCGTCAAATTCAGCCGGGCTGACGTCATCAATGCTGCGATCGATGGTCACTTCCGCTTCGCCTTTCTTGCCTTTAACGACATTACCGGCTTGTTTCTCAATGGTAACCACCTCAAAACCAGCGCGTTTGTAAACTTCCGCAGGTGAGGTAAATTCTGAGTCTTCAAATTCATCGGTAATTAAAACCGCCACTTTCTTGCTCATTTTTTTCCTCCTTCAGCATATGGAGCGCGAGACGCGCTTTCCGGATAACGCTATAAGCCTGGTCGCTGAGAGTGAGAACGCAAGCCAGGCCGTTAAGATCAGCTATCTTTTAACCAGTCAGCAGTGAAATAAGGATGAATCTGAGATGAATCGCGTATTACTGACCGGTGCCACCGGCTTAGTCGGATCGCATCTGCTGCGCTTACTGATTGAGGATCCACGCGTCGATGAGATCATCGCGCCAACCCGTCGGCCACTACCCGCGATGAACAAGGTGGTGAATCCGGTTGAGGCCGATCTCACCGATGTACTCGGGCCGCTGCAAAGCTCGCTGGACACGGTGTTCTGCTGCCTGGGCACCACGCGTAAGCAGGCGGGCAGTAAACAGGCTTTTATCCACGTTGATTACACCCTGGTGGTGGACAGCGGGTTAAGCGGATTACGTCTGGGGGCGAAGCAGATGCTGGTGGTCAGCGCGCACGGAGCCAGTCGTCACTCGCCGTTTTTGTACAATCGCGTCAAAGGCGAAATGGAGAATGCGCTGCGCCATCAGGGCTGGCCGCGCCTGACGCTGGTGCGGCCTTCATTGCTGCTTGGGGATCGCGCGCAGAAGCGCCGGGGTGAAAGCCTGGCGGGACCGCTGTTTTCGCTGCTGCCGGGCAACTGGCGGGCGGTCAGCGCGCACGACGTGGCACGCTGTCTGCACCAGCAGGCTTTTACGCCGGGGAGTGAGAGCGTCAATATCATTGAGTCTGGCGAAATCCCGCGCCACTCAGCGTAACTGCCAGATAATCTGATTACGGCTGCCGCGCCATTGCAGCGTGGCATCCTTCTCCTCTTCGACAAAACGGCCATCGATCAGCACGTCGAGATAGACCAGCACAGCGCGCTGCGCTGCATTCAGCTCCTGCATCCGGTAACCGGTCCAGAGCCAGATATCTTTACCGGGACACGTCTGTCGCACCCGTTTCACCAGACGGCGAATGTGCGGCACGTTATGCGGATGCAGCGGATCGCCGCCGCTCAGCGACAATCCCTGGCGCGGAATGCGGGTGTCCTGCAAATCCGCCAGCAGTTGCTCCTCCATCGCAAGCGTAAAGGGCACGCCGGAATCAAGCCGCCAGGTGCTCTGGTTGTAGCAGCCGCGACACTGATGTTCGCAACCAGCGACAAACAGCGTGCAGCGGGTGCCGGGGCCATTAACGATATCCACATCATAGTAGCGATGGATATGCATCATCCCAGCGGTCCTTCAGACAGATGCTTCACCCGACGCTGCACTTCCTGCTGTTTACCGGCATTAAAGGGCCGCGCATCCGGGCTGCCCAGATAGCCGCAGACCCGCCGGGTGACGGAGACGCGCGCCGGATCGTGGTTGCCGCAATTCGGACAGGTGAAGCCGCGGCTGGTACAGGTGAACTCGCCGTTGAAGCCGCACTCGTAACACTCATCAATCGGGGTATTGGTGCCGTAATAGGGCACGCGGTCATAGCTGTAATCCCAGACATCCTCCAGCGCCTTGAGGTTGTGCTGCACATTCGGGTATTCGCCGTAACAGATGAATCCGCCATTCGCCAGCGGCGGATAGGGCGCTTCAAAGTCGATTTTGTCGTAAGGATTGACCTTCTTCTCAACGTCAAGATGGAAGCTGTTGGTGTAGTAGCCCTTGTCGGTAACGCCTGGCACCAGACCAAACTGCGCCGCATCAAGACGGCAGAAGCGGTCGCACAGATTCTCGCTTGGCGTGCTGTAAAGGCTGAACCCATAGCCTGTTTCTGCTTTCCAGCGCTCGGTGGCATCGCGCATGTAAGCAATGATCTCTACCCCTTTGGCGCGCAGGGCCGCGTCATCGTAAGGATGCTGATGACCGCCGCTGAGCGCATTCAGGGTTTCATGCAGGCCGATATAACCCAGCGACAGCGACGCGCGGCCATTACGGAAAATAGGACCGACTTCATCATCCGCATTCAGCCGAACGCCACAGGCGCCTTCCATATAGAGGATGGGCGCCACGCGCGCTTTGGTCTTCTCCAGCCGCGCCACCCGCGTCATCAGCGCCCGCTTAGCCAGCAGCAGTCGCGCATCAAGCAGCGTCCAGAAGCGCGCTTCATCCCCGCCCGCTTCCAGTGCGATGCGCGGCAGGTTCAGGCTGATTACCCCGATATTGTTGCGGCCCTCATGAATCTGCTCGCCGTTCTCTTCATAAACGCCAAGGAAACTACGGCAGCCCATTGGGGTTTTAAACGAGCCGGTGACTTTAACCACCTGATCGTAATTGAGGATGTCGGGATACATCCGCTTGCTGGCGCACTCCAGCGCCAGTTGTTTGATATCGTAATTAACGTCGCCCGCCCGGCGGTTGACGCCTTCGCGAATGCTGAACACCAGTTTAGGGAACACCGCCGTCTTGCGATTTTTACCCAGTCCGGCCAGCCGGTTAAGCAGAATTGACTGCTGAATCAGCCGGGCCGCCCAGTCCGTCCCCAGACCAAAACCAAAGGTGACAAACGGCGTCTGGCCGTTGGCGGTGTGCAGAGTATTCACCTCATACTCCAGCGACTGAAAGGCGTCGTAGCACTCTTTCTCCGTACGCTGGCGCGCATACTGCTCGGCCTGCGGGATCTGCCACTGCTCAGCAATCGCCAGATGCCGGGCATAGCTCTGCTCAACAAACGGGGCCAGCACTTCATCAATACGGTTAATGGTGGTGCCGCCGTAAATATGGCTGGCGACCTGCGCGATGATCTGCGCCGTCACGGCGGTGGCGGTGGCGATCGATTTAGGCGGCTCGATTTCAGCATTGCCCATTTTGAAACCGTTGGTCAGCATGCCTTTCAGATCGATCAGCATGCAGTTGAACATCGGGAAGAAAGGGGAGTAGTCGAGATCGTGATAGTGGATCTCGCCGCGCTCGTGCGCCAGCACCACATCGCGCGGCAGGATCTGCTGCTGTGCGTAGTGTTTTGCCACGATCCCGGCCAGCAGATCGCGCTGCGTCGGGATCACTTTGCTGTCTTTGTTGGCATTCTCGTTCAGCAGCGCCGCATTGGTCTGATCGACCAGTCCGCGAATGGCGTGATGTAACTGGCTCTGACGATCGCGGGCGACATCGCGATCGTGGCGGTATTCAATGTAGGCGCGGGCCAGTTGAGGGTAAGGACCCGCCATCAGCGTCTCTTCAACCGCACACTGAATTTCACGGATATCCACTTCCGGACAATCGGCCAGCCGCAATGCTACGCGCTCAGCGACCTGCGCGCACCAGGCCGCGTCTTCTACTTCGGCTGCCCGTGCCGCCGCCGCCACGGCCTGCTCAATACGCTGCGCATCAAAGCCTGTCCGGCATCCATCACGCTTGATTACCACCGTCGCCATTTTTCTCTCCATAAACTACATATAGGGGTCGAAAGGATTCTATTCGCTACATGTAGTGATTGCTGAGAATTATTGCGATCTGATTTGACCTGAAACAAGGAAGCCTCAACCCGCAGTAAACTCTGGCTGATGTAAAAAATCGGGTGCTGGTTCAGGTTTCCTGCAGGATTCACTGGCGGATTGGCGTGCAGCAACTTTAATCAACGTTCTGCCCTGTCAAAACGTTGACGTCACAAGGATGCCCGCCAATGTGGTTACCCCGTTCTCTGCTCCTGCTCCTGCTCCTGTTCCTGCTCCCGGCCCTCTGCCCGATCGCTCTGGCCAGTTCGCTGCCGCTGATGCCCTGGCCGCAACAGGTGGAACAGCCCGCCAGCGGCGGCACGCTTATCCTGACGCCGCAGCTGACGCTGCAAATCGCCGGCGATCATCTGGCGGGTGCTGAAGCGCGCTGGCTGGAGCGAATCAGTAATCAGACCGGCTGGCCGCTGTTGCCCGCCACCCAGCCGGTGGCAGCACCGACTATCCGCATCGTCATTGCGAAGGCGGTGGATCCGCAGCCGCTGCCTGATAGCGATGAGAGCTATCAGTTGCAGGTCGATGGCGACGGCATCCTGTTAACCGCGCCCAGCCGTTTCGGCGCGATGCGCGGCATGGAAACCCTGCTGCAGCTGATACAAAACGGCGCACAGGGGACAACCATTCCTTACGTCACCATCCACGATCATCCGCGCTTTCCGTGGCGCGGCGTGCTGATCGACACGGCGCGTCACTTTATGCCGGTGGAGACGCTTAAACGGCAGATCGACGGCATCGCCGCCGCGCGGATGAACGTCTTTCACTGGCATCTTACTGACGATCAGGGCTGGCGCTTCGCCTCCAGCCACTATCCCCAGCTGCAGCAGAAAGCCAGCGATGGCAACTATTACAGTCAGCAGCAGATGCGGGAGATCGTGAAATATGCCACCGATCGCGGGGTGCGTGTGGTGCCGGAGCTGGATATGCCGGGACATGCTTCCGCGCTGGCGGTGGCGATGCCAGAGCTGATTAGCGCACCCGGCCCCTGGCAGATGGAGCGCGGCTGGGGCGTCTTTAAACCGCTGCTCGATCCCAGCAACGAACAGGTTTATCAGGTGATCGACACGCTGGTGGGTGAGATGGCGGCGATCTTCCCCGATCCCTGGCTGCACATTGGCGGCGATGAGGTGGATCCGACACAGTGGAACGACTCGCCTGCTATCCAGCAGTTTATGCGCGATCACGATCTGAAAGATGCCCATGCGCTTCAGGCATATTTCAATCAGCGGGTAGAGAAGATCCTGGAAGTCCATCACCGTCAGATGGTGGGCTGGGATGAGATTGCCCATCCCGATCTGCCGCGCAGCATTCTGATCCAGTCGTGGCAGGGCCAGGATGCGCTGAGCGCGCTGGCAAAAGAGAACTACCGCGGCATCCTCTCCACCGGTTTCTACCTTGATCAGCCTCAGCCTGCCAGCTATCACTACCGCAATGAGGTCACGCCACAGGGCCTCAACGGCCAGGATCGTCTGCGGCCAGGCGATCAGGCGCAGAGCTGGTCATTCACCATGCCGCGGCTGAAAGGCAGCCCGGTGAAGGGCAGCTTTACGCTGATACAGGGAGAACCAGGCTGGCGCGGTTTTATCGACTTCGATGGCAAAGCCCGCCGGATGGTCAGTCAGATCAACTGGCTCTCGACGCGGCAGGTGCGGTTTAGCGTGGATAGCTGGATGGGGCCGTTCCAGCCGGTGTTTACGCTGCAACAGAACGCCCTCAAAGGTTATGCAGAGGTAGGCAACGTGCGTTATCCCACCAGCGGTCAACGGCTGGCGCAGCCGCCTGTGGGCATCGCGCCCGCGCTGCCCACACCTGAGCAGGTGCAGCAAAATCTGCTGGGTGGCGAGGCGGCGCTGTGGGCGGAAAACATCAACAGCCAGATTATTGATACCAAATTGTGGCCGCGCGCCTTTGTGGTGGCCGAGCGGTTATGGTCGGCACAGGATGTCACCAATACCGACTCGATGTATTCGCGGCTGGCGGCGATGGATCGCTGGAGCAGCGTGTCGGTCGGAACGCTGCAACACGCGCAGACGGAGCAGCAGATGATGCGGCTGGCCAGTGGGCATGACATCGCCCCACTGCGGGTACTGGCTGAGGTGCTGGAACCGGCGCAATACTACACGCGCCAGCATCTCAAGTTTCAGGCGGGCCATTACGACTACCATGAACCCCTGAACCGGCTGGCAGACGTACTGCCCGCAGAGAGTGAGGCGGTACGTCAGCTGGAGCAGCAGGTCGCCGTGTTAATCGCCAATCGTAATAATCCGGCTGCCGCCTCTGCGGTTCGCGCGCCGCTGCAGCGCTGGCAGGCTAACACCAGCGCGGTGCTGCCGATCATTAACGCCAGTGCAACGCTGAAGCCGCTGGCACAGAGCGTGCAGCAGATCGAGGCGCTGAGCGCCATGGGCCTCGCGCTGGTTAATGCTTACGTTCGCAATCAGGCGTTTGGTGCCAGTGAAGTGGCGGAGATGCGTGCGACACTGGATGCCGCCGCAGAGGTACAGGATGAAACGGTGATTGCGCTGGTCAGGCCGCTGGAGACGCTGCTGCGCGCCTTTCAGTAAACGCTGCGGCCGGATAAACCGGCCATAGCGTCCTCAGGCCGGGCCGCTGACCGAGTGGCGGCGCACCAGGGTCGGGCTGAACATGTGGGTCACTTCCGGCAGCGGCTGATTGTTGGCCAGCGCCAGCGCCAGCTGGGCCGCCTGCTGCGCCATGGTGACAATCGGATAGCGGATGGTGGTGAGGCGCGGTCGCACATAGCGCGAAACCAGCACATCATCGAAGCCGATCAGCGACATCTCTTCCGGCACCCGAACGCCGTTATCGCTCAGCACCGCCAGCGCGCCGGCGGCCATTGAGTCGTTGTAGCAGGCGACGGCGGTGAAATTCTTGCCGCGACCCAGCAGTTCCGTCATCGCCTGCTCACCGCCCACTTCATCCGGTTCACCCCAGGTGACCAGCCGATCGCTGCACGGCAGGCCATGTTCTTTCAGCGCATCGTAGTAACCTTGCAGGCGATCTTCTGCATCGGAGATAGTGTGGGTCGAGCAGATAAAGGCGATATTCTGGTGGCCAAGCTGGATCAGATGACGGGTTGCCAGCCAGGCGCCGTAGCGGTCGTCGAGCGCGATACAGCGCTTTTCAAAGCCTTTTATCAGCCGGTTCAGCAGCACCATGCCAGGCACCTGCTTCATCAGCACTTCCAGTTCTGCATCGGGGATTTTCTTGGCGTGAACCACCAGCGCCGCGCAGCGGTGACGCATCAGTTGTTCAATCGCCTGCCGCTCTTTTTGCTCATTATGGTAACCGTTACCAATCAGCAAAAAGTTACCGGTGTCACCTGCCACCTCATCCACGGCTTTAACCATTGCGCCAAAAAAGGGATCGGAGACGTCACCGACAATCAGGCCGAGCGTTTCGGTCGATTGCTGCGCCAGCGCGCGTGCGTTGGCATTCGGGTGATACTGAAGCTGCTCCATCGCCTGACCTACGGCCTGTCGGGAGCTGTCGCTGGCTTTGGGAGAATTATTGATTACACGGGAGACTGTGGCGACAGAAACGCCAGCCAGTCGCGCAACATCCTTTATGGTAGCCATGCGTTGACCTGCTTTGGGGAAAACGTTTACACATCGCATCAGTGTTACGGAAAAGGGCTGACACATCAACCCGACAGAATGCCAGCGTCGTCGCAAAAAGGGGTAAAAACGGTCACTGCTGCACGTCTTCTGCTGAGGCGTCGCACCATGCTATGCTCAATCTCCCACCTGGCTACCGTGAAAAACAACGATGAAAACCAAAGTGCCACATCTGGCGCACTGGGGCGCCTTTACCGCCGTCACTGAAAACGATCGCCTGATTGGCTGCGAACCTTTCTTCGCCGATGCCGATCCGTCACCGATGATCCACACCATTCCTGAACTGGTCTATTCCGACAAACGCATTCGTCAGCCGATGGTGCGGCGCTCGTGGCTGAAGTCACGCGAAAAGAGCGACCGTACGCTGCGTGGCCGGGAGGATTTTGTTGCCGTCGACTGGGAAACAGCACTGGATCTGGTGGCGGAGGAGAATCGCCGCATTCGCGAGCGCTATGGCGCATCGGGCATTTTCAACGGCTCCTACGGCTGGTCATCGGCCGGTCGCGTCAACCACGCCCGCACTCTGGTTCGTCGCTTCTACTTTCAGGGCGGCGGCGGCGTTGATCAGCAGGGTAACTACAGCTGGGGCGCCGCGCAGTTCTTCCTGCCCTATGTGATTGGCACCTACATGCCGCTGACCGGGCGCGTCACCGAATGGCCGCAGGTGGTGGAACATGCCGAAATTTTTGTCGCCTTTGGTGGGCTGGCGCTGAAAAACGCCCAGGTCGCCTCGGGGGGCGCAGGGCAGCACAGCCTGAAACCGGCGCTGATGCAGCTGGCGGCCAAAGGCACGCCGGTGATCAACATCAGCCCGATGCGGGATGACTGCCCGGAATTTGTTAACGCCGAGTGGATTCCGATTCGCCCCAACACCGACGTGGCGCTGATGCTGGCGCTGGGTCATGAGATCACCCAGCGCGGCGCGGTTGACGAAGCGTTTCTCGCCAGCCACTGCACCGGCTGGCCGCAGCTGCGCGCCTATCTGCTGGGCGAAACCGACGGCGTGGCGAAAACCGCCGGCTGGGCCAGTCGTATCACCGGCATCCCGGCCGATCGCATTGTGCAGCTGGCGCAGCAGCTCACCGGCAAGCGCAGCTTTATTACCTGCTCCTATTCCGTTCAGCGCGCCCATCGCGGCGAACAGCCTTACTGGATGATGATTGCGCTGTCGTCGATGCTCGGCCAGCCAGGCCTGCCGGGCGCAGGTTTCTCCTTTGGTCACGGTTCGATGAACAGCGTCGGCAACCCGCGCCAGGAAGGTCCGGCTCCGATGATGAGCACCGGCCCGAATCCTTCCGGGCTGTCGATTCCGGTGGCGCGGATCAGCGATATGCTGCTCAATCCCGGCCAGCCTTACCGCTTTCAGGGCGAAACCCTGCACTATCCCGACATTCACATGGTGCACTGGGCGGGCGGCAATCCTTTCCATCATCACCAGCAGCTCAACCGGCTGGTGGAGGGCTGGCAGCGGCCCGATACGGTCGTGGTGCAGGATATCGTCTGGACACCCGCCGCGCAGATGGCGGACATCGTACTGCCCGCGACCACCACGCTGGAGCGCAATGACATCGGCGGCTCCTCCCGTGACCGCTTTGTGCTGGCGATGCATCAGGCGATTAAACCGCAGCATCAGGCGCGCAACGACTTCGATATTTTTGCTGACCTGGCGGAGCGCCTCGGCTACCGCGATACCTTCACCGAAGGGCGCAACGAGATGCAGTGGATCGCCCATCTTTATCAGCAGTGTGCGACGGCGCATCAGCGTAAAGGCATCGATTTCCCGTCGTTTGAGGAGTTCTGGCAGCGCGGCTTTGTGGAGATCCCCGAAGGGGGCAAACCCTATCAGTTTATGGATGATTTCCGTGCCGATCCGCAGGCCAATCCGATTAAAACTGCCAGCGGCAAAATCGAGCTCTTCAGCCAGACCATTGCGGACTACCAGCTGGACGATTTCGCCGGCCATCCGGAATGGCGTGAACCCCAGGAGTGGCTCGGTTCGCCGGTCAGCCGCGACTATCCGCTGCACATGATCTCGATTCAGCCTTCCGACCGGTTACACAGTCAGCTGGATGCTACAGAAACGGTGCAGGGCAATAAAACCGCCGGACATGAAACGCTCTACATGCATCCGCAGGATGCGGCCGCGCGCGGGCTGGTGGAGGGCG
Source organism: Pantoea sp. RG18 (assembly GCF_025910075.1). Classification (NCBI taxonomy): domain Bacteria; kingdom Pseudomonadati; phylum Pseudomonadota; class Gammaproteobacteria; order Enterobacterales; family Erwiniaceae; genus Pantoea; species Pantoea sp. RG18. The sequence continues at coordinate 228,556 of NZ_JAPCIL010000009.1, read as the reverse complement.
ACGAGATAGAGGTGAGCAACGCACGCGGCGTGATGCTGGCGGGCGTGCGGATCACCGATGGCGTGACGCAGGGCGTAGTGATTATCGCCACCGGCGCCTGGTTTGATCCCGGCTTTGGCAAGGCGTGGCAGCCGCACGATCGCGCGGGTAACCCCAACGTGCTGACGCTCGACATCGGCACCTCGTCGCTGACGCAGGGGCCAAACGCCATGAGCTGCCTGGTGGAAATCAAAAAACATCAGGATTGCACAATAGCGTAAGGATCTCATGGCTGGTTACATTTTGCCGGTAACTGTTGCGTTTGAGAGATGGCAGCCGATCGATCCCTCTTGCTACATTCAGGGTCCCAGAGGTATTGATGGGTGAACATCAATAGATTTTCTTGATTACACCAACCTGCGCAGATGCGCAGGTTTTTTTTTGCCAGAAATCGGCTGCCGATAACGAACTGATACACAGTTTTCCTGTTATACGGCCAGCGCTTTCTTTATAACTGCTGGCACCAGCCCCTTTCTCTTTATTTTGCGCAGCGGAATGCCATGCCCCGGATTAAAAAACTACTGGGAAAAGACCAGATAAAAGCGCCGTTTAACCCTTTTCGTTTCCGACTGATCTGCCTGGGTGTCACGACCTGTCTGGTGGTGCTGCTGGCGCGCGTCGCGGACCTGCAGTTCCTGAATCAGCCGATGCTGGAGCACGAAGCGGATCAGCGATCGCTGCGTACCGTGACGCTGCCGACCAGTCGCGGCACGCTGCTGGATCGTAACGGTGAAGCGCTGGCGCTCAGCGTCCCGTCGCGCGACGTGATTGCCGATCCGCAGCGCGTGCTGGAGAGCAACCCCGATTTTACCAGTGCCAAATGGGCCTATCTGGCGGCGGCGCTCAACACCCGTCCCGAAGAGCTGGCGGCGCAGATCACCGCCAACCCGAAACGTCGTTTCCTCTATCTGGGGCGTAAAGTCGAGCTGGGCATTGCCAAAGATATTAAAGAGCTGAAGCTGAAAGGCATCAGCGAAGTCTATGACGACAGCCGTTTCTATCCGATGAGCGAGGCCTCTGCGCCGCTGATCGGCATCGTCGGGGCGGATAACGTCGGCCTGAACGGACTGGAAAAGGGCTTTGATAAAGTATTGCAGGGCGAGCCGGGCAAAGAGGTCTATCGGCAGGATGCCGCGGGCAATATCATCGCGATGATCAACTATCAGCCGCCAACCCAGCCGCCGACGGTACAGCTCAGCATCGACAAATATGACCAGTACACGCTCTACAGCAAACTGCGCGACGGCGTACTGATTAATAAGGCGGACTCGGGGGCGGCCGTGCTGGTGAAAATCGACACCGGCGAGATTCTGGCGATGGCCTCCTATCCCTCGTTCAACCCCAACAACTATGAAGGGGCAACGCCCGCGCAGATGCGTAACTCTGCCATCAATGACAGCTACGAACCGGGATCGACCGTCAAACCGTTAGTGGTGATGGAAGCGCTGGAGCGCCACCTGGTGCGCCCGGATTCGGTGATCGACACCACGCCTTACAGCGTTAACGGCCACCTGATCCGCGATGTCGGCCACTGGCCGCGCCTGACCATGACCGGCATTCTGCAAAAATCGAGCGACATCGGCGTGTCACACCTCGCGCTGGCGATGCCCGCCGAAGCGCTGGTCAACACCTATCATGCGTTCGGCCTTGGCAAACCAACCGGCTTAGGGCTGACCGGCGAAAGCGTCGGCTACTTTCCGTTGCACCGCACCCGCTGGGCAGATATCGAGCGGGCCACCTTCTCCTTTGGCTATGGCCTGCGTGTGACGCCGCTGCAGATTGCCCGCGAATACGCCACACTCGGCTCCTATGGCATTTACCGTCCGCTGTCGATCACCCGCGTTACGCCACCGGTCATGGGACGCCAGGTCGCCAACCCGGAAACGGTGAAAGAGGTGGTGCACATGCTGGAGAGTGACGTCCTGCCGGGCGGAACCGGGCTGAAAGCCGCGGTGCCGGGCTACCGTCTGGCAACCAAAACCGGTACGGCGGAAAAAATGGGCACCAGCGGCAAGTATGATGGCGGCTACGTCAACTACACCGCCGGGCTCGCTCCCGCCAGTCATCCTGAAGTGGCACTGGTGGTGATGATCAACCATCCGACGGCGGGCGATCACTTCGGTGGCTCGGTTGCTGCGCCGGTGTTCGGCAATATCATGGGACCGGTACTGAAACACATGAATATTGCACCGGATGCCATCTACACCAAACCGGCCGCCACGCCTTCAGATAAATCTTAGAAAAATCAGAGTGTAAGCGAGGCGTGAAGGATATTCACACCTCGTTGCACTTCCCCGAATTCGGTTGCGTTTTCCTGCTGTCTCCGCGCGGTCAATCAGTGCGAGGATAGCAGTCCCAGAGGTATTGATGGGTGTGAAAACAACACCGCTTCGGCAGTGAGACCCTGTTATTACACCAACCCACGCAGATGCGTGGGTTTTTTTTGCCTGCTCGCCTGAGCCTGCCGTTACCGCTGTAAAAACCCCCGCTAAATCAACATCGTTCTTAACGAAACCCTGACAGTTTGCCAATAGAAAGGCGCGTCGCCTTTCACTGATAATGGCCGCCGTGAAGCCTGGCGCTTTTTTGCTCGCCGCCGCTCACTGCCGCATTCCGCACGTTCCGGGATTTCTTTTTCTGCTTATCTGAAGAGTTCGACGATGACTCACCTTTCTCGCCCCACGCGTTCCTTTGGGCTTAAATGGCTGCTCCTGTTGCTGGTGGCGGCGATTGTCGCTGGGGTTATCTGGCGTCTGCTGGCGGCGGATCACGGGCCTGGCGAGGGGATGCCGTCGGGCAGACCGGGTGCGCATGGCATGATGGGCGGAGGGGCGACGCTGGTTCACAGCGGTGTCGCCAGCACGGCGGATGTGCCGGTGTGGCTGAATGCGCTCGGCACGGTCATCCCCAACGCCAGCGTCACGGTGACCAGCCGCGTTGACGGCCAGCTGGAGCAGGTTTTCTTTACTGAGGGGCAGAAAGTCAGCGCCGGGCAGCTGCTGGCGCAGATCGATCCGCGCAGCTTTCAGGCCACGCTGAACCAGTATCAGGGCGAACTCAGCGAAAACCAGGCGCTGCTGAAAAGTGCGGAGCTGACGCTGGCGCGCTACCGCAAACTGGCGGCGCAGGATGCACTGGCGCGTCAGGATCTGGACAGCCAGATTGCCACCGTCGGGCAGTATCGCGGTGCCGTCGCCGCCGATCAGGCGCAGATCGCCAGTGCGAAACTCAGCATTGAATATGCCCGGATCACCGCCCCGATCAGCGGGCGCGTCGGCCTGCGTCAGGTCGATCCCGGCAACATGGTTCAGAGTGCCAGCAGCACCGGCCTGGTGACTATTACCCAGATGCAGCCCGCCGCCGTGACCTTTAGCGTGCCACAAAGCGAAATCCCGACGCTGGTCAGCGTGCTGCATCAGGGACAGAGCCTGCCCGCCACGCTGTATGATCAGGACAACCAGCATCAGCTCGGCAGCGGCGAAGTGAAGTTCATCAGCAACCAGATCGACACCGCCACCGGCACCGTGGCGCTGAAAGCGGTGTTCGCTAACCAGGATGAGTCGCTGTTTGCCAATCAGTTTGTGAATCTGCGGCTGCAGACCCGGGTGCTGAAAGGCGCGACGGTGATCCCGGCCCAGGCGCTGCAGCTGAGCAGCGACGGCAGTTTTGTCTTTGTGATCAATCAGGATCACAGCGTTACGCGCAAAGCGGTCATCACCGGTCCCGCTTTCGGAGACGATCAGCAGGCGATCCTCAGCGGTGTTTCGCCGGGCGATCGGCTGGTGACGGAAGGGATCGATCGTCTGACCAGCGGCAGCAAAGTGTCGCTGGCTGATGAGACGCCCGCCGCTGCGGGTGCTGTGTCGAAATGAACCCATCACGCCTGTTTATTCTGCGTCCGGTCGCCACCATTCTGCTGATGGTCGGCGTGCTGATCGCCGGCATTTTTGCCTGGAAATTCCTCTCAACCTCGGCGCTGCCACAGGTCGACTATCCGATCATTCAGGTCACCACGCTCTATCCGGGTGCCAGCCCGGATGTGATGGCGTCGTCGGTCACCTCACCGCTGGAGCGCCAGTTAGGGCAGATGGCGGGGCTGAGCCAGATGAGCTCCACCAGTGCCAGCGGCTCCTCGATCATTACCCTGAAGTTCAGCCTCGATCTGTCGCTGGATGTCGCCGAGCAGGAGGTGCAGGCAGCGATCAATGCGGCGAATAACCTGCTGCCCGACGACCTGCCCAATCCGCCGACCTACAAAAAGGTTAATCCGGCGGACAGCGCGGTGGTAACGCTGGCGGCCAGTTCCAGCACGCTGCCGTTGACCACGGTGCAGGATCTGGTCAACACCCGGGTGGCGCTGAAGCTGTCGCAGATCTCCGGCGTCGGGATGGTGACGCTGGCGGGCGGCCACCAGCCGGCGATTCGGGTGCAGATGAATCCTCAGGCGCTGGCGGCGCATCATCTGACGCTGGAGGCGGTAAATACGCTGATTGGCAACAGCAACGTCAATGGCTCCAAAGGCGGCTTTGACGGGAAATATCATTCGGTGACCATTGACGCCAACGACCAGCTGCGCACCGCAACCGAGTACGGCAACCTCATCCTCAGCTATGAGAATGGCGCGGCGCTGCGCCTGAAAGATATCGCCCACATTGAACAGGGCCCGGAAAACAGCTTCCAGTCGGCGTGGGCCAACAACCAGCCCGCGATTGTGATCAGCGTGCAGCGCCAGCCGGGCGCGAACGTGATCCAGGTGGTGGACAACATCAAGGCGCAGCTCCCCGCGCTGCAGGCGGCACTGCCGGAGGGGGTGAAGATGACCATTCTCTCCGATCGCACCCAGACCATTCGCGCCTCGATCAGTGACGTGCAGTTTGAGCTGATGCTGTCGATTGCGCTGGTGGTGATGGTGACTTTCCTGTTCCTGCGCAACGTGGCCGCCACGCTGATTCCGAGCGTGGCGGTGCCGCTGTCGCTGGTCGGCACCTTTGGTGTGATGTATCTGGCGGGCTTCAGCCTGAATAATCTGTCGCTGATGGCGCTGACTATCGCCACCGGTTTTGTCATTGATGACGCCATCGTGGTGGTCGAGAACATCTCCCGGCGGCTGGAGCAGGGTGAGTCGCCCATGGAAGCCGCGCTGAAAGGCTCCCAGCAGATTGGCTTCACCATCATCTCGCTGACCTTTTCCCTTATTGCGGTGCTGATCCCGCTGCTGTTTATGGGCGATGTAGTCGGGCGACTGTTCCGGGAGTTCGCGATTACCCTGGCGGTGGCAATTCTGGTGTCGATGGTGGTGTCGCTGACCCTGACACCGATGCTGTGTGCATATCTGCTGCGCCACATTCCGCCAGAACAGCAGTCGACGTTTGCCCGCAAGGGCGGCGAGCTGTTTGATGCCCTGGTGCGCGGCTATGACCGGCTGCTGACCGTGGTACTGAATCATCAGAAACTGACGCTGCTGGTGGCGCTGGCCACCTTCGGGCTGACGGCGCTGCTCTACATGATGGTGCCGAAAGGCTTCTTCCCGACCCAGGATACCGGGCTGATTCAGGGTATTACCGTCGCCTCACAGGACGTCTCGTTTAACGCCATGGCAACGCGCCAGCAGGCGTTGTCGGCGCGGATCCTGAAAAACCCGGCGGTGGAGAGCGTCTCATCGACGATCGGCATCGACGGCACCAACACCAGCCTTAACAGCGGACGATTGCAGATCAACCTGAAGCCGTTTGGCTCCCGCGATCTCAGCGCCAGCGAGGTGATCAGCCAGCTGAAACAGGCGACTGCCGATGTGGCGGGTATCCGGCTCTATCTGCAACCGGCGCAGGATCTCACCGTCAACGATCAGGTCTCGCCGAGTCAGTATCAGTTCACCCTCGATGATGCCGACAGCGAAAACCTGGTCAGCGAGTCGCCGAAACTGGTGGCGGCGTTGCAGCAGCGGCCCGAGTTTAATGGCATGGTGAGTAACCTGCAGGATCAGGGGCGCGTCTCTTACGTTGAGCTGAACCGCGATAAAGCGGCGCGCTTCGGCATTACTGCCTCGGACGTGGACACCGCGCTCTATAACGCCTTTGGTCAGCGGCTGGTCTCGACCATCTTCACCCAGTCGAATCAGTATCGGGTGGTGCTGGAAGTGGCTCCGGCATACCAGCAGGGTCCGGCGTCGTTTGATGATGTCTGGCTGCAATCGTCCGGCAGCAGCAGTTCGGCGTCGTCATCCACCAGCACGACTTCATTAACGTCTTCGTCTTCGTCGACGTCCACTTCAGCCTCTGACACCAGCGCCAGCACGACCAGCAGCGGCATGGTCAAACTCACTGCTATCGCCACTATCCACCAGCGCACCGGTTCGCTGATGCACATGCGGCTGAATCAGTTCCCGGCGGTGATGATCTCCTTCAACCTTAATCCGGGCTATTCGCTGGAGGATGGACAGCGGGCGATCGCGGAAGTACGGCAGCAGCTGCAGCTGCCGGAGAGCACCACGCTGCGTTATCAGGGGGAAACCTCGGCGTTTCAGAGCGCCACCGGCAACACGCTGTGGCTGATTCTGGCGGCGCTGATCACCATGTATGTGGTGCTCGGCATCCTCTACGAGAGCTTTATCCATCCGGTGACCATCCTCTCTACGCTGCCGTCGGCGGCGGTGGGCGCGTTGCTGACGCTGCTACTGGCGGGCACCGAATTCAGCCTGATTGCGCTGATTGGGGTGATCCTGCTGATCGGCATCGTGAAAAAGAACGCCATCATGATGATCGACTTCGCGCTGGAGGCGGAACACCATCAGCAACTCAGCGCGCGCGACGCGATTCATCAGGCCTGTCTGCTGCGCTTCCGCCCGATTCTGATGACGACGATGGCGGCGCTGCTGGGTGCGCTACCGCTGATGCTGGCCTCCGGCTCCGGGGCAGAGCTGCGTCAGCCGCTGGGGCTGGTGATTGTCGGTGGGCTGATTGTCAGTCAGGTGCTGACGCTCTTCTCCACGCCGGTCATCTACCTCCTGTTTGATGGGCTGGCGCAGCGCGGTAACGCCTGGGTGAAACGCCGTCAGCAGCGGGCGCGGAGCGGGCAATGAATCTGACCCGGCTGTTTATCTTTCGTCCGGTGGCGACGCTGCTGCTGACGCTGGCGATCCTGCTGCTGGGCGCGCTGGGCTACCGGCTGCTGCCGGTAGCACCACTGCCGCAGGTCGATTTCCCTACCATCATGGTCAGCGCCAGCCTGGCAGGTGCCAGCCCGGAAACCATGGCGGCGACGGTCGCTACGCCGCTGGAACGTTCGCTGGGGCAGATTGCCGGTATTAGTGAGATGACCTCCAGCAGCTCGCAGGGCTCCAGCAGCATCATCCTGCAGTTTGAACTGGACCGCGATATCAATGGCGCGGCGCGCGACGTGCAGGCGGCAATCAACGCAGCGCGCAGCCTGCTGCCCAGCGCAATGGCCTCGCTGCCGACCTATCGAAAAGCCAACCCGTCAGACGCGCCAATAGTAATGCTGGCGCTGACCTCTGCCACCCGCACGCCAGGCGAACTCTACGATCTGGCGGAGAGCAAAATCGAACAGGCGATGGGGCAGGTACAGGGCGTCGGCGAAGTGTCGCTGATGGGCAGCGCCTTACCGGCGGTGCGGATTGATCTGCAGCCGCTGAAGCTGACCCATTACGGCATCTCGCTGGAGACGGTGCGTGCCGCCGTCGCCAACAGTACCACTAATCTGCCTAAAGGGATCTTACAGGGCAGTGACCAGTCGTGGCTGGTGGACAGCAACGGCCAGCTGGAGAAGGCGGCCAGCTACCGCGATCTGATCATCACTTATCAGCAGGGCAACGCGGTGCGACTGCGCGACGTCGCTACGGTCTATGACTCGGTGGAAGATCGCTATCAGGCGGGGTTTCTGAATGCCACACCGGCGGTGATGATCGGTATCAAACGTCAGGCGGGTGCCAACATGCTGGAAACCATCGACGCGATAAAAGCGCAGTTGCCACAGCTGGAAAAGAGTCTGCCCGCTGACAGCCAGCTGAACGTGGTGGTTGACCGTTCGCCTGGCGTGCGCGCCTCGCTGTATGACACCGAAGAGACGCTGCTGATCGCAGTGCTGCTGGTGATTGCGGTGGTGTTTATTTTTCTGCGCAATCTGCAGGCGGTGATCATTCCGGCGCTGGCACTGCCGGTGTCGCTGATCGGCACCTGCGCGGTGATGTATCTGCTGGGATACAGCCTGGATAACCTGTCGCTGATGGCGTTGATTATCGCCACCGGCTTCGTGGTGGATGATGCGATTGTGGTGCTGGAGAACATCACCCGTCACATTGAGCGCGGGCTGAGCCCGCTGCGGGCAGCGCTGCGCGGGGCGCAGGAGGTGAGCTTTACCGTGCTGTCGATGACCGTGTCGCTGATCGCGGTGTTCATCCCAATCCTGCTGATGGGCAGTATTGTCGGGCGGCTGTTCCGCGAATTCGCCGTGACGCTCACCGTGTCGCTGCTGATCTCGCTGTTTGTCTCGCTGAGTCTGACGCCGATGCTCTGCGCCCGGCTGCTGAAACCGAAACCGCCCGTCAGCCTGCGGCCGCATCCGCTTTATCAGTTGATTGAAAACCAGCTGAATCGCCTGCTGGCCGCCTACGGACGCGGGCTGGCCTGGGTAATGCGCCATCAGAAGCTGACGCTGCTCAGCCTGCTGCTGACCGTACTACTGAATGTTTTTCTCTTCGTCGTGGTGCAGAAGGGCTTTTTCCCCAATCAGGATACCGGGCTGCTGATGGGTGCGCTGCGCGCCGATCAGAACATCTCGTTCCAGGCGATGAAGCCGAAAATGCTGATGTTCACGCAGATCATTCAGGAAGACCCGGCGGTAGAGAGCGTGATGTCGTCGATGGGCAGCGGGATGTTTGGCTCCCGCAACAGCGCCAACTTCTTTGTGCGGCTTAAAGATTTTGATCAGCGCGATGCGACCGCCACCGAGGTGGCCAACCGGCTGACGCGCAAAACCAGTCACATCGCCGGGGCGCAGATGTTCCTGATGGCGGCGCAGGACCTGCACATTGGCGGACGCAGCGCCAACGCCACGTATCAGTACAGCCTGCAGGCGGACGATCTCGATCTGCTGCGCACCTGGACGCCGAAAGTGCAGGCGGCGCTGGCGGCGATCCCCGAGCTTAACAGCGTGGACTCCGATTCGCAGACCGGCGGCCAGGAGGTAGAGCTGACCATCGATCGTGATCGCGCCACCCGGCTGGGCGTCAACGTGAACATGCTGGATACGCTGCTGAATAATGCGTTCAGCCAGCGGCAGATCGCCACGCTCTATCACACCCTGAATCAGTATCACGTGGTGATGTCACTGCAGGATAGCGACACTGCCAATCCCGAGACGCTGCAGCAGCTTTATGTGATTAACGACAGCGGTGACCGCGTGCCGCTCTCCGCCTTTGCCCGCTTCAGCGGCGGCAACGCGCCGCTGTCGGTGGCGCATCAGGGCCAGGCCGCTACCAGCACCCTGGCGTTTAATCTCAACGAGGGTGTGTCACTGGAACAGGCGCAGGAACTGATAAAACAGGCGATGGCGAAGCTGGGCCTGCCGTCGACCCTTCATGCCGGTTTTGCCGGCACCGCCGCCGCCTTTTCTCAGCTGACCGCGACCATGCCGTGGCTGATTCTGGCGGCGCTGGCGGCGGTCTATCTTGTGCTCGGCGTGCTCTATGAGAGCTACATCCATCCGCTGACCATTCTTTCGACCCTGCCGTCAGCGGGCGTCGGCGCGCTGTTACTGCTGCTGCTGACCGGCACGCAGCTCACGGTAATCGCGCTGATTGGCATCATCCTGCTGATAGGCATCGTGAAAAAGAACGCCATCATGATGATCGATTTCGCCATCGACGCGGAGCGGCGGCAGGGCATGTCGCCACAGCAGGCGATCACCCAGGCGTGCCTGATGCGCTTCCGGCCCATCATGATGACCACGCTGGCCGCCTTTTTCGGCGCGTTGCCGCTGGCGCTGGGCAACGGCGGTGATGCCGATCTGCGCAGCCCGCTGGGCATCGCTATTGCGGGCGGACTGGCGCTCAGCCAGCTGCTGACGCTGTTTACCACGCCGGTTGTTTATCTTTGGCTCGATCGTCTGGGCCGTGCCACTCAACGTCAATGGCGTCGTCTGCGCCCTACGGAATCCTGATCCATGAAACCGCTTATCCCCTTTGTTGTGATGCTGCTGAGCGGCTGTAGCGTCGGTCCCGACTATCAGCGCCCCGCGATGGCGATGCCGGTCCACTATAAAGAGGCCAGAGGCTGGCAGCAGGCGACGCCGCTTGATGCGCAAAGCAAAGGCGAATGGTGGGCGGTTTATCACGACGCCACCCTGAGCGGCCTGCTGAACCAGGTGAGCATCTCGAACCAGAACGTGGCGAATTATGCCGCGCAGTACCGGCAGGCACAGGCGCTGGCGAGTGAGTCACGCGCGGCGCTGTTTCCCTCGCTGGGCTATGACGGCAGCGCGACGCGCAGCGGCAGCCACGCGACTGACAGCAGCGTTCGCACCACCAGCAGCAGCCATCAGGCGGAGCTGAGCGCCAGCTGGGAGCTGGATCTGTGGGGCAAACTGCGACGCACGCTGGAGGAGAACCGCGCCAGCGCCTCGGCCAGCGCGGCGGAACTGGCCAATATCACCCTGAGCGCCCAGTCTGAACTGGCGCAGGACTATTTCCAGCTGCGCATCATGGATCAGAAAATCGCGCTCTATCAGCAGAGCGTTGATGCTTATCAGCGCTATCTGAAAGTGATTACCAGCCAGTATCAGGCGGGCACCGCGTCGCGTGCCACCCTGGCTCAGGCGCAGCTGCAGCTGGAGAGCGCCAGCGCCTCGGCGCAGGATTATCAGTGGCAGCGCGCGCAGATGGAGCACGCCATTGCGCTGCTGATCGGCAAAGCACCCGCTGAATTCAGCCTGACCGCCGCACCGCTGACGGCCACGCTGCCCGCGATTCCGGCAGCCCTGCCGGGCGAGCTGTTGCAGCGCCGTCCTGACATTGCTTACGCCGAACGTAACATGGCCGCCGCCAATGCTGCGGTGGGCGTGGCGGTAGCCGGTTACTATCCCGACCTGACCCTGAGCGCCAGCGGTGGCGTCAGTTCTTCCGTGCTGCATTCGCTCTTCTCGCTGCCGAACCGCGTCTGGTCGCTGGGGCCGGAGCTGAGCGGCACGCTGCTGGATTTTGGTGCGACCGCAGCACAGGTCGATCAGGCACGAGCGGGCTGGGATGCCAGCGTTGCGACCTATCGTCAGACGGTGCTGGCCGCAATGCAGGAGGTGGAAGATAAGCTGGTGGAGCTGAACACGTTGCAGGGTGAGATCGCCGCGCAGCAGCGCGCCACCGACGCGGCGCAGACCTCGGCGCGGGTGACGCGTTTGCAGTATGAGGCGGGCATGATTACGTATCTGGATGTGGCGACCACCGAAAACAGCCGCCTGAGTGCGCAGCAGAGTTTGCTGACGCTGCAGAGCACGCAGTGGGTCAGCAGTGTGGCGCTGATTGCGGCACTCGGCGGTGGCTGGCAGGCACCCTGAAGGCGGCGTCAGGTTACCGATAATTCTGTTGTCGAACCGCGTCAAATCCTGCATCGTGAGGGGCTATTTTCACGATGCTAAGGAGCCGGCATGGTTTTCACACTATTGCGCCTGATATTTCGCCTGTTATGGCGGGTCGAACTGCGTGGCGACGTCGCCGAACTGCATAAGCAGAAGGTATTGATCACGCCGAACCATATGTCGTTTCTCGACGGCATATTGCTGGCGCTATTTTTGCCGATTAAGCCGGTCTATGCGGTCTATTCGACCATCAGCGAAAGCTGGTTTATGCGGCTGGTTAAACCCTTTATCGACTATGTGCCGCTTGATCCCACCAAACCCATGGCGCTCAAACAGCTGGTCAGGCTGATCGACAGTGGCCGTCCGGTGGTGATCTTCCCGGAAGGACGCATTACCGTCACAGGATCGCTGATGAAGATCTACAGCGGGGCGGGTTTTGTCGCGGCGCGTTCGGGCGCGAATGTGGTGCCGATGCGCATTGAAGGCGCAGAGTACACGCCGTTTGGTCGTCTGGCGGGCGTGTTTAAACGTCGCCTGTTCCCGCGCATCACCCTGACGATTCTGCCCGCCACCCGCATTCCGATGCCGGAGGCGAAACGGGCGCGCGATCGGCGCGTGCTGGCCGGTGAGCATCTGCATCATGTGATGATGGAAGCGCGCATGGCGGTGCGTCCGCGTGAAACCCTGTTTGAGGCATTTCTGGCGGCGCGTACGCGTTATGGCGCGTTTAAGCGCTGCATCGAAGATGTCAATTTCAAACCTGACAGCTACAACGGACTGCTGAAGAAGGCGCTGGGCGTGGGCCGTATTCTGGAGCGCTACAGCCAGCCGCGCGAAGTGGTAGGACTGCTGCTGCCCAATACCACCGTCACGGCGGCGGCGATTTTCGGGGCATCCCTGCGCGGACGTGTTCCGGCGATGCTCAACTATACGGCGGGCGTGAACGGCATGCGGGCGGCACTGACCGCCGCGCAGATCAAAACGGTCTTCACGTCGCGCCAGTTCCTGGACAAAGGCAACCTGTGGCATCTGCCACAGGGGCTCGATGATGTGCAGTGGATCTATCTGGAAGATCTGAAAGATACCGTGACCAGTAAGGACAAACTGTGGATCGTCGCCCATCTGCTGATGCCGCATCGCGCACAGCTGCCCCAGCAGCCGGAAGACGCCGCGATGGTACTGTTTACCTCCGGCTCGGAAGGCAATCCTAAAGGGGTGGTGCATTCGCATAAAAGCCTGCTGGCGAACGTTGAACAGATCCGCACCATCGCCGACTTCACCCCGCGCGACCGCTTTATGTCGGCGCTGCCGCTGTTCCATGCGTTTGGTCTGACCGTCGGGCTGTTTACGCCGCTGATGACCGGCGCGCAGGTGTTCCTCTATCCCAGCCCGCTGCACTATCGCATCGTGCCGGAGCTGGTCTATGACCGCAACTGCACCGTGCTGTTTGGCACCTCGACCTTCCTCGGCAACTACGCGCGCTTTGCCGCGCCCTATGATTTTGCCCGCCTGCGCTATGTGGTGGCGGGGGCGGAGAAGCTGCAGGAGAACACCCGTCAGCTCTACATGGAGAAGTATGGCATTCGCATTCTTGAAGGCTACGGCGTAACCGAATGCGCGCCAGTGGTCGCGATTAACGTGCCGATGGCGGCGAAGGCGCACACCGTCGGACGCATTCTGCCGGGCATGGATTCGCGGCTGATGTCGGTGCCGGGCATTGAGCAGGGCGGACGGCTGCAACTGCGCGGACCGAACGTGATGAAGGGCTATCTGCGGGTTGAGAATCCAGGCGTGCTGGAAGTGCCGGTCGCCGACGATGGCGAAGGCAATCAGGAAGCGGGCTGGTATGACACGGGTGATATCGTCAGCTTTGATGACGGCGGTTTCTGCCAGATTCAGGGGCGCGCCAAACGCTTCGCGAAGATTGCCGGTGAGATGGTGTCGCTGGAGATCGTCGAGCAGATCGCTCTGAAAGCGTCGCCGGACAAACAACATGCCGCCTCGCTGCGCCCGGATGGTCAGCGTGGTGAGGCGCTGGTGCTGTTCACCACCGACGCTGAACTGGCGCGCGACAGCCTGCAGAAAGCGGCCCGCGAGCTGGGGGCGCCAGAACTGGCGCTGCCGCGTGATATCCGGGTGATGAAGCAGTTGCCGCAGCTGGGCAGCGGTAAACCCGATTACGTCACGCTGAAAAAAATGGCGGAAGAGGAGCAGGCATGAGCCTTGATCGTAATGCGCCGCTGATGTCACGCGGCATGATCGCCGTGATTATCGCCCAGTTCTTTTCGGCCTTCGGCGATAACGCGCTGCTGTTTGCCACGCTGGCCGTGCTGAAAAGCCAGTTCTATCCCGACTGGAGTCAGCCGGTGCTGCAGATGCTCTTTGTCGCAGCCTACATTCTGCTGGCACCGTTTGTCGGTCAGGTCGCGGACAGCATGGCAAAAGGGCGGGTGATGATGCTCGCCAACAGCCTGAAGCTGCTGGGCGCGCTGGTGATCTGCTTCGGCTTCAACCCCTTCCTCGGATATACCCTGGTGGGCGCGGGCGCAGCCGCTTACTCTCCGGCTAAATATGGCATCCTCGGTGAGATCACTCACGGCGAGAAGCTGGTGAAAGCCAACGGGCTGATGGAGGGATCGACCATCGCCGCCATTCTGCTCGGCTCAGTGGCGGGTGGGATGCTGGCTGACTGGCATCTGCTGGCGGCGCTGGGGATCTGTGCGCTGACCTACGGCATTGCCGTGGTGGCCAACCTGTTTATCCCGAAACTGCAGGCGGCGCGTCCTGGTCAGAGCTGGCAGCTGGGTATGATGGTACGCAGTTTTTTCAGTGCTGCCGCGCTGCTATGGCGTGATGCGGAGACGCGCTTCTCGCTGCTCGGCACCAGCCTGTTCTGGGGCGCAGGCGTGACGCTGCGTTTTCTGCTGGTGCTGTGGGTGCCGGTGGCGCTGGGCATCAGTGACAACACCACGCCAACGACCCTGAATGCCATGGTGGCGATCGGGATTGTGATTGGGGCGGCGGCGGCGGCGAAGCTGGTGACGCTTGAAACGGTGCGTCGCTGTATGCCAGCCGGTGTGCTGATTGGTGTGATGGTCGTCGTCTTCGCGCTGCAGCATTCTCTGCTGAATGCCTATCTGGTGCTGATGCTGATTGGCGCGCTGGGCGGTTTCTTTGTGGTGCCGCTGAATGCACTGCTGCAGGCGCGGGGCAAAGAGAGCGTCGGTTCAGGTAATGCGATTGCGGTGCAGAATCTGGGTGAGAACAGCGCCATGCTGATCATGCTGGGGCTCTATACGCTGGCGATCAAGGCGGGTGCACCTGCGGTGGCGACGGGCGTCGGTTTTGGCGTGCTGTTTGCGCTGGCGATAGCGCTGCTGTGGCTGTGGCGTCCGGCTAAGCGTTAAGCGATTCACCGCCTCTCTCCGGGATAGCCGGAGAGAGGCGGGCGCCTTCGTTAACAATAGATGTTAACAACGGAGATTAGCGACGAAGGGCAATCGCTTCGATTTCGATCTTCACATCCTTTGGCAGACGCGCCACTTCGACACAGGAACGCGCCGGGAAGTGCGCTTCATGCTCGGTGAAAAACGCCTCATAAGCCGCATTGACCGTGGCGAAGTCATTTAAATCCTTTACGAACACCGTGGTCTTCACGATGTCGCCGACCTTCAGACCCGCTGCTTCAACAATCGCCTTCACATTTTCCAGTGACTGACGCGCCTGTGCGGCAACGTCATCCGCCACCTGGCCGGTCGCCGGATCCACCGGGATCTGACCAGAGGTGATGATCATGCTGCCCAGATCGACACCCTGAACATAGGGGCCGATAGCGGCAGGGGCTTTTTCAGTACTGATTTCACGAGACATCATTGCTCCTTTGATTACGTCGTCAGGCGGCGATGCCGCCGGTGTTGCCCATTATAAGGTCGGGCAGGGCGATTACCAGTGACCCAGCACCACATGGCGGGCGAACTCTTTTTCGCAATATTTGCACTTCAGATGCACATCGTCGGCGCGCTGCTTCACGGCAAAGCTGGAGAAGACCGGCTCGCTGCGGCTGATGCAGTTGCTGTTGGGGCAGGTCAGCACCCGTTCAACGTGGTCCGGCAGCGTCGGGGCGATCTTCGCGACCACTTCATAGTCGTCGATGCGGTTGACCGTAGCATGGGGCGCATAGACCGCCAGCTGATTGACCTGATCGTCGGTGAGAAAGGTATTCTCAATCTTGATCAGATCTTTGCGGCCCATCTCGCCTGAGGGCAGATTCAGGCCAATGGTAATGCGCTGATCGGTTTCGGTCAGCCGGAACAGAGAGAGCAATTTAAAGCCGATCTGCGCCGGAATATGGTCGATGACCGTGCCGCGTTTGATCGCTTCGACCTGCAGTTTGTTGTCCTGCGTCATGGGGGTATCTCCTTACAGGGCGAGTTCGCTGTTTAAAACCAGTGCCAGCAGAGCCTGGCGCGCATAGATGCCGTTACCCGCCTGCTGGAAATACCAGGCATACGGGGTTTTATCGACATCGGTGGTGATTTCGTCGATGCGCGGCAGCGGGTGCAGTACCTTCATATTGTCTCGCGCCGTAGCGAGATCGGCAGCGCGCAGAATGAACTGCGCTTTGACGTTGGCATATTCTGACGGATCGAGCCGCTCTTTCTGCACGCGCGTCATATAGAGGATATCGAGCTGCGGCATCACCTCTTCAAAGCTGTCGTGACGTGACCAGCTGATATTCTTCTCATCCAGCATGTCGGTGATATAGGCTGGCATCGCCAGCGCATCGGGCGCGATAAAGAAGAAGCGGTTGCCGTCAAACTTCGCCAGCGCCTGGGTCAGGGAGTGGACGGTGCGGCCATACTTCAGGTCGCCGACCATCGCCACATTCAGCTGATTAAGACGGCTCTGCGTCTCCTGAATGGTGAAGAGATCAAGCAGCGTCTGGGTCGGATGCTGGTTCGCGCCGTCACCGGCGTTGAGAATCGGGATGCCGCCGGAGAATTCGGTCGCCAGCCGCGCCGCGCCTTCCTGCGGGTGACGCATCACGATCGCATCGACGTAGGTGCTAATCACTGAAATGGTGTCGGCCAGGGTTTCGCCTTTTTTGCCCAGCGACGTATTACTGCCGTCAGCAAAGCCCACCGCTGACGCGCCGAGGCGATGAATGGCGGTTTCAAACGACAGGCGGGTACGGGTCGACGCCTCAAAGAAGCAGCTGGCGATAACCTTGTGCTTCAGCAGTTCCGGCTGCGGGTGGGCTTTCAGCTTTGCGGCGGTGTGCAACGCCATTTCCAGCTCTTCACGACTGAGGTCGTTAATTGAAATAATGTGTTTGCGATATAGCGGGTTAGCCATAGCTTTCTCCTCTGCGCGGCCGGATTGCGGACAAAAAAAAGCCCCTGCTTAAGGGGCTTTTTTAAGATCGGGTCGATGACCGAAAGAAACAGTAGCACCGCCTGCGGTCAGGCGTGATTGAGCGTCAAATTGTCCGCTGTGCTGTAGCATATTTCCTCCGGCAAATTGGGCCGCATTATACCCGTTCGCGGTGGGGCAGCAAGAGGAAAACGTTTGCGCCTGCCTGGCCGATCGGAGGCCAGGCCAGATCAGGCGGATGAATAGGCCGGTATGAGCAGACGCAACTCAGCGTCCTCAGCCGCACGATGCTGGTCGGTCAGCGCTGGCCCAGCGTGGCCACCATTACCGCTTTAATCGTGTGCATCCGGTTCTCAGCCTGGTCGAACACAATGCTGTGTGGTGATTCGAACACCTCGTTGCTCACTTCCATGCCGTTGGGCAGATCGTACTGTTCCGCCATCTGCTGGCCCAGCGTGGTCTGATCGTCGTGGAAGGCGGGCAGACAGTGCAGAAATTTAACCTGCGGGTTGCCGGTCAGATCGAGCATCGCCCGGTTCACCTGATAGTCACGCAGCAGCGCGATACGCTCGGCCCACACCGCTTTGGCTTCGCCCATCGACACCCAGACATCGGTGTAGATAAAGTCAGCGCCTTTCACGCCGTCGGCAATATGTTCGGTGAGGGTAATTTTCCCGCCGGTCTGCTGCGCGGCTGCGCGGCACTGCGCCACCAGTTGCTCCTCTGGCCAGCAGCTCTTTGGTGCCACCAGACGCAGATCCAGCCCCACCTGTGCGGCGGCTTCCAGCATGGTGTTGCCCATGTTGTTGCGCGCATCACCTACATAAACCAGCGTCATCTCGCTGAGTTTTTTGCCCGGCAGATGCTCCTGCATGGTCAGCAGGTCGGCCAGCAGCTGGGTCGGATGAAACTCGGTGGTCAGGCCGTTCCACACCGGCACACCGGCATGTTCCGCCAGCGTTTCCACCAGTTCCTGTCCGTAACCGCGATACTGAATGCCATCATACATCCGGCCCAGCACCCGCGCGGTGTCGCGCATCGACTCTTTATGGCCGATCTGGCTGCCACTCGGGCCAAGATAGGTGACGTTCGCACCCTGATCGTAAGCGGCAACTTCGAAAGAGCATCGGGTACGGGTCGAGTCTTTTTCGAAGATGAGCGCGATGTTTTTACCTTTCAGATGCTGCACTTCCTGGGCACTTTTTTTCGCCCGTTTCAATTCAGCGGAAAGGGTAAGCAGGTGATCAATCTCGGCGGGCGTAAAATCCAGAAGCCTGAGGAAATGGCGCTGATACAGCTGACTCATACAACACTCCGGTAATCATTAAAGTGAATTAAAATTCAATCTAACCGTATGAATATGCATTTTCAAGTGCAGGGCTAATAAACTTTTCGTTTTGTGTAGTGGCGCGACGGGCAGTATGGGAAAATAATTGATTATTGCCGAACTCAGAGAGGATATCGTCATGGCATATGAAGCATTACTGGAAGAGCAGCAGGAAGAGACGCGGCAGATTATCGAAGAGCTGCTGGAGGATGGCAGCGATCCTGATGCGCTCTATACCATCGAGCACCATCTCTCATGCAATAATTTTGATTCGCTGGAAAAAGCGGCCGTTGATGCGTTCAAGCTGGGTTATGAAGTGACCGAGCCGGAAGAGCTGGAGCTGGAAGATGGCACCACCGTGATGTGCGTCGACATCATCAGCGAATCCGCCCTGAAGCCTGAACTGATCGATGTGCAGGTTGAGCAGCTGGTGAACCTGATTGGTAAGTACAACGTCGATTACGACGGCTGGGGCACCTATTTTGAAGATCCCGATGCCGAAGATGAAGATGACGACGCCATCGAAGATGAAGATGATGATGGTATTCGCCACTAAGTAGCCGGGGCGGAGAGTTCTCCGCCTGTCACCCCTGCCACCTGTTTTAACATCATGAACTACGCACCCTTACTTGAACCTATCTATCAGTTTCTGCACTGCCGCACGCCACAGGCCTGGATTGATGAGGCGCGCAAGCCGGAAAATCTGACCCTGCTGTTAACCGACCATCTGGTGTGCGAACTGAAAGCCGCGCAGACCGCGGTGTGGTTGATCCGCAAATATGTTGCCGACAAACCCAGTGGCGACGCCATTCTGGCGTGGCTGAAACCTTATGAAGATTTTATCTTCCGCGAAGATGGCGACAGCGACTTTATCAACGCCCATAAGAACCTGACAAAACGTATCATCGTGCGCAATGCGCTGCCGTGGGCGGATGAGCTGGTGGAGAAGATGGTGCTGCTGATTAAAGAGGAGCTGCATCACTTCTATCAGGTGTGGGAAATTATGCAGTCGCGCGGGCTGGTCTATCAGAAGATCACCTCCAGCCGCTATGCCAAATCGCTGCTGCGCGAAGTCACCACCCATGAACCGGAAACGCTGGTGGATAAGCTGATATGCGGCGCTTACATCGAGGCGCGCTCCTGCGAGCGTTTCGCCAGTCTGGCACCTTATCTTGATGACGAACTGGCGAAGTTCTATCTGTCGCTGTTGCGCTCAGAGGCGCGGCATTATCAGGACTATTTAACCCTGGCGGCGCAGATTGCCACCAGAGATATCACGCCGCGGGTGCAGGTGATTGGGGCAACAGAAGGGCGGTTAATTAGCGAACCCGACAACGAATTACGCTTTCACAGCGGCGTACCGGCGTTCTGATTAGAGTAAACGGCGCTCTTACGATGGCCGTTTATTTTTTATATTGAACCGGGTTGATTTTATTAATAATAAAAAGATAAGTATTAACTGTTAATCTAATATGAACGCGTTACCTCCGAAAAATATAATTTGAGTGACCCCTCACAAAATATTTTATCTCTTCTGTTTTTTCTTTGCGGAATAACTATAGTGCTCTTGCCGGATTAGGATTGTTATTTTTCAAGCAAAACCTGATTCATAACGCCTCTTTGCCAGAGAGGGTTGTGAATCAGGTTTTTTTTTGCACCGGCTATAGCCGGGGAAAAGAATCAGCGACTTTTTTCGCCCGGCCAGTTTTGCTAATAAGCATTTAATGGAAGGAGTCATTAACATGAGGGGAAAGCGCGGTATTCCGTTATTTATTTTACTGTTTTTGCAGCCATCTGGCGCATGGGCTGACTTTTCCGACGCATTATCGTTCTCTGACAATGCTTTCCTGCGTGATTCGCAACTCGATCTCAGACTGCGTAATCACTGGAAGTATCTCAAGGAAAATGAAGCGCAGCCTACCGCTGTTCATAATGCCTGGGGACAGGCGGCAAGCCTGAATTTTCGTTCCGGCTATCAGTGGGACTGGCTGGGTTTCGATGCAACTTATACCCGAACGATCAGGCTGGGAGCCAGCGACTACTTTGCCACGCGCGGCCTGCTTTACGACAGCGGCGGTCATCAGCAAAAAGCTGACGCGCACGGCTTCAGCAAGTTTGGTGAACGCTATCTGAAAGTGAAGCTGGGGGACGCGAATGCGGGATTTAAAGGAAAAGCGGGCTGGCAGGAGTTAAAAAACATCGGCGTGCTGACCACCACGGACCGCTTGTCACGCAACAGTTACTCAGGCTATAGCGGCGCGCTGAACGTGCAGAAGATACGGCTGGATTTGGCTTACGTGACCAAAACGCTTCGCCACGACTCGCCGGAGAGTCTTGCCCTGCAAACCCAGGACCGACGAAAAATTAATGCGATCTATACCGGCGCACTGAGCTATACCGGTGATCGCGGACGTCTCGCCTACGCATTTGGCGAAGCGGAAGCCTACCAGCGGCGTCATGTTATCGAAGCGAATTACTCGCTCTCGCCGGACTGGCGCTTGTCCTCTCAAATTTATGGCAGTCAGGGGCTGGAAAATTATAAAAGCATGGCGGCCAGCAAAAGATCGTACGATAACCACGCGTGGCACTATGTCGGTGAAGCAGACTGGATTAACGACAGATGGACACAGAAATTCGCTGCCGCCTGGACTTCGGCACCCAAACATAATGCGGTGGGATATTATGTGCGTCCGCTGACAAAAAATACCCGTGGGCGTTTCAACGCCCTGACCTCTGCCGGAAAAGATTATACCCGTGATAAAGAACTGGCGCTGGTGTCGCAGACGGAATTTGAAATTTCAAAAGGCATTTTTAGCGGATTTCAGATTAACTATGGACAGTTTAATTACCGTAATACGCGTATACGTTCGGGGGAAGTCGCGCTCATAAACCGCTTCATCGAACCCCATCCGGTCCTGAAGGATTTATCGGTCTTTACGCTATTCGGTTATGGCTGGTCATATAAGAATAATAAAGAAACCCCGGTTTTTAATGCGCAAGGGAAATATATGCGTTCTCCCAGCCTTTCTGCAGAGATCGCGGTTGAATATAAATTAAATCTGTTCAGATAAGGAAAATACGATGAAAAGAATTTTTAAAGCGTTGCTGATTCTTATTGTGGTTGGGGCTGTCGCAGGCGAAGCCCTTGCCGCCGATGTCACTCTCTACGTTACGCGGCACGGTAAAACGATGTTCAACACGGTGCATCGCGCGCAGGGATGGGCAGATACTCCGTTAACGCCAGCGGGCGTGGAGGTGGCGCAAAAGCTGGGACGCGGTCTGCAGACGATCCCGTTTATCGCCGTCTGGTCCAGCGATGCTGGCAGAGCGAGAGAAACCGCGCAGCTTGTGATGCAGGCATGGAAAACGCCGCTGCCGCTGAACGAACGCCGGGAATTGCGGGAAGTGGGCTTTGGCCTGTATGAGGGCGATCTGAATAATAATATGTTGAACGATGCCGCCCATCAGTTGGGATTTGCATCCGACACGGCGCTAATGGAGGCCTATGGCAAAGGCAAGGTTCATGTCGACAGGATCATAGACGCTATCCGGCAGGCGGAAGCGTCAGGCACGCCGGCACTGAAAGGCATTAAATCAGCAGGCATGGCCGAAAGCTATCAGCAGGTTGCGAAGCGAATGGTCGATAGCCTGACTGAGATAGCGCAGCAGGCCCGGCAGCAGGGCGGCGGTAACGTTCTGGTGGTCACGCATGGCCTGGCGATTACAGCGCTACTGCAGGCGCTTGGCGATACGTCGTTAAACCAGACGCTGGACAATGCGAGCGTAACCCGGCTGCGCTATACCGACAGCGGAGAGTTCGTGATTGAATCCATCAACGATATGAGTTACGTAGAGCGCGGCTTATAACTTCCGCAACATACGCACTTCGCAGTCGACATGGCCGGTGCAGCCCATCGCGCTGTCGATATGCTCAAAGCCGAGTGACTCATAAAGTTTAATGGCCCGCGTCAGGCTGGCGGTGGTTTCCAGATAGCAGCGACGGAAACCGTGGCTGCGTGCATGTTCTATCGCCCGCAGCGCCAGTTCGCGTGCCAGACCCTGACCGCGCACCTCTGGCAGAAAGTACATCTTTTGCAGTTCGCAGATATCGGGCGCGCTGCAGGCGAGCGGCGCAACACCGCCGCCGCCGACCACCTTGCCCTGATACTCAACAATCCAGTAGGCGCTCTGTTCGGCACTGTAGAGCTCAAACAGCTGGTCGAGCTGCGGATCGGAAACGGTGTAGCCCTTGTCAGCCGTCAGGCCGAACTCCGCGGAAACATCGCGGATCACCTGGGCGATATGCGGATTATCGGCGGCAGTAATCGGCCGCACCTGAAGGTGCTGAGAGTCAGAAATCATGTGGGAGTTGAGCTATGTAAATCGGTTAGACATTTACCAGAAGTAACATTATCGTCATGTAAAAGCAATATTCCTGACAATGCAGGGAGGCTTTAAAAGCGTCATGTTTTTTAATGTCACTTGAAAATCTGTTTTATCATTTACACCTTACTATGTTCAGTAATAAGGAATTGTTTCTATCTTCTGGTCTTAATAGTGCTGATTACTTCACAATCAATTTGTTTGTCTTAATTGATGTAAATCAAAAATGCTGACTGCTACTCCTGTAAGTTAATATCTTTAACGCTAATTAAAGGATTAATTTCATGGCAATTCCAGCTTACCTATGGCTGAAAGATGATGGTGGCGCAGATATCAAAGGATCAGTTGACGTCCAACATCGAGAAGGAAGTATTGAAGTACTTAGTTTCATGCATGGTTTGAGCATACCGGTCGATCCTCACACCGGTAAACTCACAGGGACGCGTGTTCATAGTGCATTAGAATTCGAAAAAGAATTCGACTCATCCAGCCCTTATCTCTATAAAGCAGTCTCCTCCGGGCAAACACTCAGGTCAGCTGAAATAAAATGGTACCGTATTAATCACGCTGGCCAGGAAGAGGAGTACTTCAATATGTTCATTGAAGGAGTGAAAGTGGTGTCGGTTAATCCACTCATGCATAACATCAAATCCATTGAAAATATGAACCATCTTGAGTCAGTAACGCTGCGCTATGAAAAAATCACCTGGAAGTACTGTGATGGCAATATTCAGCACTCCGATTCATGGAAGGAACGCACATAATTCAACTATCAATGGCGCAGCAATTCTGTGAGTCATTTTAAGGAGCGTGTATGACATGGGTCTATGACGTCAGAAAGCGATCTTTTACACGAGATGGTGTCTATAAATTCGATGCGTTATATGCCGGGGCTGAAGGATATAAAGACGATCCTGCATTAGCATGTGAGGTGAACAAAGGTCCTTTGCCAGCAGGAAAGTATAAGATTGCCAGTCCTATGGCAAAGCATCCTACAGCCGGACGATTTGTTCTCCGTCTGATACCTTATGCGGGTAACAATATGTGTGGTCGCGCCGGATTTCTTATTCATGGAGATAACGGCTTTGGTACCGCTTCGAATGGCTGTATTGTCGCGTCTTTCAATGTAAGAAAAAGTATTGCGGATAGCGGCGACAGGGAGTTAATAGTGAAATGAAATGGCTCATTATTTTGCTATTAGCATTGTTTTCCGTCTCCTGTTCATCAGGAAGGTTCAATTCTGCAGAACATGTTTTGTCAGATAAAGTGATTACGGCATCCCGCAATAATGACAGCAGTTCACTTTCAGATGCTGATTATGACAAGATAACAGAATATCTTTCTCAGGGCCGGACACGCTGGATTGAACTTTACCCCATTCTTAATCGATCGCCATTCTTAGGCGCAACCTCTTTTCAGGAAGGTCTGGACATCGCGATGGCCTATGCCTTACCTGAAAATCCTGGCGCGGTAATGAAATACGTTAATCAAGGCAATGTTAATAAGCTATGCGGCATGCCATTTATTGAGCTGACTCCGGATGAAACAGATGCGTACTTTTTAAAAGCCCGCACGGCGCTTACTCAGTTAACGTCAGAAAGTGACCGGGAAAAAAGATGCCTGTCTGTATTAGAAAAGAGTCATGATCATCTTGCTGCTGAAACAAGGACGAGAAGGGTGTCATCGAAAAAATGATATAAAAAACCCCGCGCCAGAGCGCGGGGTTTTTTTCAGAGCGAGGAATCAATCAGAGCGCCGCAATGACCGCCTGCTGTTCAATCAGTTTTGCTTTTGATTGTTGCAGGTCCGCTACGCGTTCGCGCTCTTTCGCCACCACCGCTTCCGGGGCACGCGAAACAAAGCCTTCGTTCGCCAGCTTGGTCTCGATCTTCTCGATTTCTACATCCAGCTTAACCAGCTCTTTCGCCAGACGCTCCAGCTCGGCGGTTTTATCCACCAGATCCGCCATCGGGATCAACAGCTCTGCGCCTTCGACCAGTTTGGTCACCGACACCGGACCTTTCTCGCCCGCAGGCAGAATGGTCAGGCTTTCCAGACGCGCCAGGCGCGACAGGAAGTTGCGGTTGGCTTCAACGCGACGCAGTGCCGCAGGCGAGCAGTCACGCAGCAGCACATCCAGCGGCTTGCTCAGTGCGATGTTCATCTCGGCACGGATATTACGCACCGCCACGATCGCCTGCTTCATCCACTCGATGTCCGCTTTCGCTTCGGCATCTTCTTTCGCCGCATCGTACTGCGGGAAAGGCTGCAGCATGATGGTGTCGTCGCTGATATTTTTCAGCCCCTTCACGCGCTGCCAGATGGTTTCAGTGATAAACGGAATGATCGGATGCGCCAGACGCAGCAGCGCTTCCAGCACGTGAACCAGCGTATGACGGGTGCCACGCAGTTCAGATTCACTGCCGCTGTTCATGACCGGCTTGGTCAGCTCCAGATACCAGTCGCAGAACTGGTTCCAGGTGAAGTCATACAGCAGGTTAGCCGCGATATCGAAACGGTAGCTATCCAGCGCTTCACGGTACGCTTTCACCGTGTTGTTGAACTCGGTCAGGATCCAGCGATCTGCCAGCGACAGCGTCATTTCGCCGCCATTCTGTCCGCAATCCTGCTCTTCGGTGTTCATCAGCACAAAGCGGCTGGCGTTCCACAGCTTGTTACAGAAGTTGCGATAGCCTTCCAGGCGCTTCATGTCCCAGTTGATGTCGCGACCGGTAGAGGCCAGCGCCGCCAGGGTGAAACGCAGCGCATCGGTGCCTGATGGCTCGATGCCGTCCGGGAACTGCTTCTCGGTACGTTTGCGGATTTTCTCCGCCAGCTGTGGCTGCATCATGTTGCCGGTGCGTTTTTCCAGCAGTGCTTCCAGTGAAATGCCGTCGACCATATCCAGCGGGTCAATCACGTTGCCCTTGGATTTCGACATCTTCTGACCTTCTTCATCACGGATCAGACCGGTCATGTAGACGGTTTTAAACGGTACCTGTGGTTTGCCGTTTTCATCTTTGATGAAGTGCATGGTCAGCATGATCATGCGGGCAATCCAGAAGAAGATGATGTCGAAGCCGCTGACCAGCACACTGGTCGGATGGAAAGTACGCAGCGCTTCGGTGTTTTCCGGCCAGCCCAGGGTGGAGAAGGTCCACAGACCTGAGGAGAACCAGGTATCCAGCACGTCATCATCCTGACGCAGCGCCACATCGGCGGCCAGGTTGTTCTCAGCGCGCACTTCGTCTTCGGTGCGGCCGACGTAGACGTTACCGTTGTCGTCATACCACGCCGGGATGCGGTGACCCCACCAGAGCTGACGGGAGATACACCAGTCCTGAATATCGCGCATCCAGGAGAAGTACATGTTTTCGTACTGCTTCGGTACAAACTGGATGTCGCCGTTTTCAACGGCTTCAACCGCGACTTTCGCCAGCGGTGCGGTACGCACATACCACTGGTCAGTCAGCATCGGCTCGATAACCACGCCGCCACGGTCGCCGTAAGGCACGGTCAGATCGTGGGGTTTGATCTCTTCAAGCAGGCCGAGTTCATCGACAGCGGCAACAATCGCTTTGCGCGCCGCGAAGCGTTCCATGTTCTGGAAAGCCGCCGGGATCTCATCGGAACAGGCATCGCTGGCTTCGCCATTGGTGTCATACACCTGAGCACGGTCGCGGATATCGCCGTCGAAGGTCAGGATGTTGATCATCGGCAGTTTGTGACGACGGCCGACTTCATAGTCGTTGAAGTCATGCGCCGGGGTGATCTTGACGCAGCCGGTGCCTTTTTCCATGTCGGCATGTTCGTCGCCAACGATAGGGATCAGGCGGCCAACCAGCGGCAGCATCACAAATTTGCCGATCAGATCTTTGTAACGTGGATCTTCCGGGTTAACGGCGACGCCGGTATCACCCAGCAGGGTTTCCGGACGGGTGGTGGCGACCACCAGGTAATCTTTGCCGTCGGCGGTTTTTGCGCCGTCAGCCAGTGGATAGCGGATATGCCACATCGAGCCTTTGCTCTCGCGGTTTTCCACTTCCAAATCGGAGATTGCGGTACGCAGTTTTGGATCCCAGTTCACCAGGCGTTTGCCACGGTAGATCAGGTTCTCTTTATAGAGGCGAACAAACACCTCTTTCACGGCGTTGGAAAGGCCATCGTCCATGGTGAAGCGCTCGCGCTCCCAGTCGACGGAGTTGCCCAGACGGCGCATCTGGCGGGTGATGGTGCCGCCGGACTCTGCTTTCCACTGCCAGATTTTGTCGATGAACGCATCACGGCCATAGTCCTGGCGCGTCTTGCCCTCTTCAGCCGCAATTTTGCGCTCAACTACCATCTGCGTGGCGATGCCCGCGTGGTCAGTACCGGCCTGCCACAGGGTATTTTTCCCCTGCATGCGCTGGTAACGGATCATGGTGTCCATGATGGTTTGCTGGAAGGCGTGACCCATGTGCAAGCTACCGGTGACGTTCGGCGGCGGGATCATGATGCAAAAGCTTTCCTGGCTGGTATCGCCATTCGGTTTGAAGTAGCCCTGCTTTTCCCAATGCTCGTAAAGCGGCTGCTCGATATCTTGCGGGTTATATGTCTTTTCCATTTCTGCTATGTCGTTTGCGGCTGTGGTGGCGCTGCCGTATTCAATTGGAATCCAACGCTGCGATACGCTTTATAGCGGTCGCGCGCCAGTTGTTTGAGCGTGTCTTCGTAAGGAACGAAGTCTATCACTTCATGGAAAGCAGTAGCAAAATCTGCGAAGTGGGGCAGCAGGCTAATCAGCAGGTCACGCGGTGAACTGCCGCGACGCTGTGGCCAGGCCAGCTCAACCGGCGCACCGTAGCGCGGGCCTTCACCCGCCAGGTTATGCGGCACGAAGGCGTTTGCCGGTCGTTGCCACAGCGCTTCGTCAAGTCGAATGGCTTGCTGTTCATCTTCGCAGGCGATCAACACCCGCTTTCCGGCCCGCCAGCGTGTTTCCGCCAGATTGCACACCAGCGCTTCAACGGCGCTAAGGCCATCGCTCGTTGCATCGGTTTCCAGCACGTAGAAGGTTGCGTTTTTCATCGGTTTGCTCATCAGAAGATCAAGGGCGGAATGATATCCGCCCTTGCTGTCAGAAAAGAGGGCGCTTAATCGTCGCCGTTCAATCCTGCCCGATTCAACAGAAATTGCGACAGCATCGGCACCGGACGTCCGGTGGCGCCTTTGGCCTTGCCGGAGCGCCAGGCGGTACCGGCGATATCCAGGTGTGCCCAGTTATATTTGCGGGCAAAGCGTGCCAGGAAGCAGGCGGCGGTAATCGCGCCGCCGGGACGGCCACCAATGTTCGCCATATCGGCAAAGTTGGACTCCAGCTGCTCCTGGAACTCATCCGCCATCGGCAGACGCCAGGCGCGATCGCCTGACTGCTCCGAGGCGCTGATCAGCTCATGCGCCAGCGGATTGTGGTTCGACAGCAGGCCGCTGATGTGATGACCCAGCGCAATCACGCAGGCACCGGTCAGCGTCGCAACGTCAATCACCACTTCCGGATCGAAACGTTCAACATAGGTCAGCGCATCGCACAGGACCAGGCGGCCTTCGGCATCGGTGTTCAGCACCTCAACCGTCTGGCCAGACATGGTGGTCAGCACGTCGCCCGGACGCATCGATCGGCCATCCGGCATGTTTTCACAGCCCGCCAGCACGCCAACCACGTTCAGCGGCAGATTCAGCTCTGCCACCATACGCATCACGCCATAGACGGCGGCCGCGCCGCACATGTCATACTTCATTTCGTCCATGCTGTCGGCAGGCTTGATGGAGATGCCGCCGGAGTCAAAGGTCAGCCCTTTACCCACCAGCACAATCGGACGCGCTTCCGCATCCGGATTGCCTTTGTACTCAATTACCGACATCAGCGATTCGTTTTGCGAACCGGCCCCGACAGCGAGATAGGCGTTCATGCCCAACTCTTTCATCTGCTGTTCGCCAATGACGCGGGTGGTGACATTTTTGCTGAAGGCATCCGCCAGCTGACGCGCCTGTGACGCCAGATAGGCGGCGTTACAGATATTAGGTGGCATGTTGCCGAGATCTTTAGCCGCTTTCATACCGGCCGCGACTGCTAATCCATGCTGGATCGCCCGTTCGCCGCTGGTCAGTTCACGGCGGGTCGGCACGTTAAAGACCAGCTTGCGCAGCGGACGACGTGGCTCCGCTTTGTTACTTTTCAGCTGGTCAAAGTTGTAGAGCGCCTCTTTTGAGGTCTCTACTGCCTGACGCACTTTCCAGTAGGTGTTGCGGCCTTTGACATGCAGTTCGGTCAGGAAGCAGACCGCTTCCATTGAGCCGGTGTCGTTGAGCGTGTTAATGGTTTTCTGAATGACCTGCTTGTACTGGCGTTCATCCAGCTCACGCTCTTTACCGCAGCCAATCAGCAGAATACGCTCGGACAGGATATTTGGCACATGATGCAGCAGCAGTGTCTGGCCCACTTTTCCTTCCAGCTCGCCGCGGCGCAGCAGGGCGCTGATGTAGCCGTCGCTGATTTTATCCAGCTGCTCGGCAATCGGTGACAGACGACGCGGTTCGAAAACGCCAACGACAATGCAGGCACTGCGCTGTTTTTCCGGGCTTCCGCTTTTTACACTGAACTCCATGCACTCTCCTGAATCTTAAAGACAACGGCCGCTGCTGCCGCTAGAATGTAGCGCGCTCATGACCCATTTATTCATCGTCGCAGCATGACATTCTGCTGCTGGAGGTCATAATGAATCAGGGTGACAAGATGTTGTTTTTTCACCACCCGGACGCGTTTTTCATACAAATTTAGCTACGGCGACGGCCATTGATGAAGAAAAATGGCTGATAAGCGTTGAAACTAGCGATTTTCCTGCAAAAAGACAAGTTTTCACAGGCGTACTAAGCGTGATCATCATTAGATATCTGGTTCGGGAAACGCTCAAAAGCCAGCTGGCTATCCTGTTTATCCTGCTACTCATCTTCTTTTGTCAGAAGTTAGTCAGGATCCTGGGTGCCGCGGTGGATGGCGAAGTGCCGACAAACCTCGTTCTGACCTTGTTAGGACTCGGTGTGCCTCAAATGGCACAACTTATACTGCCCTTAAGTCTGTTTCTGGCGATCCTGATGACGCTGGGGCGGCTCTACACGGAAAGTGAAATTACCGTGATGCACGCCTGCGGCCTGAGTAAGGCCGTCCTGGTGAAAGCGGCGATGGTACTGATGCTGTTTACCTCGATAGTGGCGGCCGTGAACGTCATCTGGCTGGGGCCGTGGTCATCCCGCTATCAGGATGAGGTGACGCAGAACGCCAAAGCGAACCCGGGCGCGGCGGCAATGGCTGCCGGGCAGTTCCAGACCTCCAGCGACGGCAGCGCCGTGCTGTTTGTCGAGGATGTGAAGGGCAACAACTTTGGTAACGTGTTCCTGGCGCAGTTACGGCCAAAGGGTAACGCGCGACCGTCGGTGGTGCTGGCTGACAGCGGTCACATGGAGCAGCATAAAGATGGCTCGCAGGTGGTGACGCTGGATAAAGGCACCCGTTTTGAGGGCACCGCTCTGCTGCGTGATTTCCGTATCACCGACTTCACCAATTATCAGGCCATTGTGGGTTATAAAGCGGCAACGCTCGATCCTAACGATGCAGAACAGGCGAGTCTGACTGACCTGTTCGCGAATAAGACACCTGAGTTTCAGGCCGAGCTGCACTGGCGTCTGACGCTGGTGTTTGCGGTGCTGGTGATGGCGCTGATGGTGGTGCCGCTCAGCGTGGTGAACCCACGTCAGGGGCGCGTGCTGTCGATGCTGCCCGCCATGATGCTCTATCTGATTTTCTTCCTGTTGCAGAGCTCGCTGAAGTCGAGCGGCGCGAAAGGGCGGCTCGATCCGGCGCTCTGGATGTGGGTGGTGAATATCAGCTATCTGGTGCTGGCGGTGCTCCTTAACCTGTGGGATACGGTGCCGATGCGTCGGATTCGCGCCCGCTTTACCCGCGGAGGGTCGGTCTGATGTTTCGCGTACTTGACCGCTATATCGGTAAAACCATTTTCAATACCATTATGCTGACGCTGTTCATGCTGGTGTCGCTTTCCGGCATCATCAAGTTCGTCGATCAGCTGCGCAAGACCGGCCAGGGCAGCTACAACGCGCTGAGTGCCGGTTACTACACCCTGCTGAGCGTACCCAAAGATATTGAGATCTTTTTCCCGATGGCGGCTCTGTTGGGTGCACTGCTGGGACTGGGCGCGCTGGCGCAGCGCAGTGAACTGGTGGTGATGCAGGCGGCGGGCTTTACCCGCATGCAGGTTGCGCTGTCAGTGATGAAAACGGCGATTCCGCTGGTGTTGCTGACCATGGCGATAGGTGAGTTTGTTGCGCCGTCGGGCGAGCAGATGGCGCGTAATTACCGGGCGCAGCAGCTTTACGGTGGCGCACTGGTCTCGACGCAGAACGGTCTGTGGGCGAAAGATGGCAATAGCTTTATCTTTATCGAGCGCATTAAAGGCGACAACGAAATTGATGGCGTGAGCATCTACAGCTTTAACGATCAGCGTCGTCTGCAGAGCGTGCGTTACGCGGCGACGGCGACCTGGGATGCGGCTAAGAAGCGCTGGATACTGTCGCAGGTTGATGAGTCTAACCTGACCGATCCTAAACAGATTACCGGTTCACAGAGCCTGAGTGGCGAGTGGAAAACCAATCTGACGCCGGACAAGCTGGGTGTGGTTGCGCTGGATCCGGACGCGTTATCGATTCGCGGTCTGCATAGCTACAGTAAATATCTGAAGCAGAGCGGCCAGGAGTCGGGACGTTATCAGCTGAATATGTGGAGCAAAATCTTCCAGCCGCTGTCGGTGGCGGTGATGATGCTGATGGCGCTGTCGTTTATCTTCGGACCGCTGCGTAGCGTGTCGATGGGTGTGCGTGTCGTAACCGGTATCAGTTTTGGCTTCCTGTTCTACGTGCTGGACCAGATTTTCGGTCCGCTGAGCCTGGTTTACGGTCTGCCGCCGATTCTGGGAGCGATTCTGCCGAGTTTTGCGTTCTTCGCTATCAGTATGTTTATGTTGATTAAGCGGCGCTAAGCGCAATGAATGCAGTAAAAGAAAAGGCCGCGCAAGCGGCCTT
Organism: Pantoea sp. RG18; assembly: GCF_025910075.1. NCBI lineage: Bacteria > Pseudomonadati > Pseudomonadota > Gammaproteobacteria > Enterobacterales > Erwiniaceae > Pantoea > Pantoea sp. RG18. Next base: position 196,716 of record NZ_JAPCIL010000009.1, on the reverse strand, counting down.
TTTTGTGACCGGTGTTCAGGCTCAGAGCAGGCTCCCATCGCTTTACGTTTTGCAGCCGTGTGGGAGTAACTGTTTCAGCGGCTTTATTCTGCGCTGATGCCCTGTTTATGCGGAGTGCCGGGTCGTCTCTTTCAGTGTCCTGATAAGTTGCTCTCTGTTCAGGGCTACACAATAGGCGGGCGTCCCACGCTCGAAACGCCAGCCTTCCGCTAATGCTCCCGCATCCACGGCATCAAATCCAAAGGCTTCATATAATGCCGTGGCGGTCGCTTTCCCTTCGCTATCATCCCCCGCCAGCGGTAACGCCTGCCGGTTGGCATCGCCCGGCGGCAGGCCCTGCGTTTCAAGATCGGTCATGCGGATGGCATTGAATGCCTTGGTGACGCGGCTGTCAGGAAGCAGGCGGGCAAGCCGTTCACTGGTGCTGATGCGGCCATTGAGCAGCTCTTCAATTTCGCCATCGCGGTCGGGATAGTAATTGACCGCATCAAGCACGATTTTTCCCCGCAATTCTGTGGCCGGAAGTTGTTCCGTTGCCGTGAGCGGCACGGCAATCACCACCACGTCGCCGAACTCTGCGGCCTCGGTGGCGGTGCCGGTTTCACAGCCAATCATCGGTTTCAGGCTGAACAGCGTTCGTGGATCGCGCGAGTTGCTGAGCATCACCTGATGTCCTGCCTGAATCGCCAGTTTTGCAATCGCCCGGCCAACAAAGCCTGCGCCAATAATGCCTATTTTCATACGTTTCTCCTTGATGAGTTTCACGCACTGACCTTAATTAAAAACAGGAGGTGAATAAATCGACAAACAGACGCAATATAAACAACCAACAGGAGGGAATCATGGATCGGCTTACCAGCATGAACGTGTTCGTTACCGTCGCGGAATCGGGCTCGTTTGCCGCAGCCGCCGGGCATTTGCAAATCTCACCGCAGATGGTGGCGAAGCATATCGCCATGCTGGAGAAGCATCTCGGTACGCTGCTTCTGCATCGCACCACCCGACGACAAAGTCTGACGGATGTGGGCCGCAACTATTTCGAACGCTGCAAAATCGTGCTGGCAGAGGTGCAGGAAGCGGATGCGATCGCGCTGGATATGCAGCAGCGGCCGTCCGGTACGCTGAAGGTCAGCGCCCCGGTCACGTTTGGTTCTTTTAGCCTGGCGCCGTTTGTGACCCGCTATCTTGACCGATTTCCGGAAACGCAGGTCGATCTTGAACTCAGCGATCGGCTGGTCGATCCGTTTGAAGAGGGTTATGAGGTGGTGATCCGGATTGGTGCGCTGGCGGACAGTTCGATCATCGCCCACCCACTGCAGCCCTACCGGCTGATAGCCTGCGCGTCGCCAGCCTATCTGGCGCGGCACGGTGTTCCCGCCACGCCAGCGGAGCTGGTGAACCACGCCTGTCTCGTTTATGGCATCTGGTCGCCCTCAAAACCCTGCCGCTGGGTATTCAGTCAGGCCGGTAAGGTTGAAGAGGTGCATCCGCAGGGGCGCATGCGATCAAATGACTGGAAAGCGCTGCTGCATGCGGCGCTGGAGGGTTATGGCATTACCCTGGGGCCGGCCACCATTCTCTCTGAAGAGATCAGACAGGGCCGGCTGGTCCAGGTGCTGCCCGATTATGCCGGGCCAGCACGACCCATGCATGTGCTGATCCCGGCGGGCCGCCGCCAGACGGTGAAAATCCGCAGCTTTGTTAGCGCCATTATCACCGAGTTTGGCCTCTATCCACCCACATCTGGCTAAACCAGGCGGTTATCTGCTCAGCAGCGGCAGTAACTGGGGCAGCTGCGACAACAGGTAGAGGATCAGCCCGATGGTGCCGCCAACCAGCGTGCCGTTGATGCGGATAAACTGCAGATCTTTGCCGATATTAAGTTCGATCTGCTGCGACATGTCGCGTGCATCCCAGCTCTTCACGGTGTCGCTGATGTGGCGCGTCAGGAAGCCAGCAAACTCTGGCGCAACGCTGCGTGCGGCCTGTTCCAGATGCTGATTCATCGAGTCACGCAGCGCCGGGTCGGCCGCCAGGGTTTCACCCAGCCACAATGCTGCACCGCGTACTTTCTCCTGCACCCGTGAATCATCGCTGCTGAGATCCGCCTTGAGCCAGTTGCGCATATCATTCCACAGTTCGCCGATATAGCGGTTAAAGGAAGCATCCTCTTTCAGCCAGCCTTTGATCTCCTCGGCACGCTCTGCCATTTCCGGGTCGTTCTGCAGTTTAACGATCAGTTTGTCGACCGCCCGATTGAAGCCGAGGCGTAGCTCATGCCCCTGATCCAGCGCCACATCATCCAGCAGTGAATCGACTGCGTTTGCCACCAGCTCGGCGCTGTGCTCGCCCAGCCATTCGGTCGGCAACATTTTGGCTTTAATCGGATGCTCGCGTTTCAGCCAGCGCACCAGCTGCATGGCAATAAACTCGCGGGTACTGGGCTTATGCAGCAGCTTCAGCAGCTGTTCGATTGCCGCGTCCAGCAGCGCCTGATGACGGTTGTTTTTCGTCAGGCTCTCCAGCAGCAGGGCGCTGGTCTGGCTGAGATCGACCTTGTCGATGGCGCGATGTACTGCGCGGCGCATAAAATTCTGGATCCGGGTGTCATCGGTCAGGTCCAGGAAGCCGCGCATCACCTGCAGCAGATGGCGGCCAATGCGGTCAGCATTGCCCGGCGCATTCAGCCATTGCGCCAGCAGGTTGGAAGGATCGTGACGGCGAATCAGATTCAGCAGCGAGTCGGTATCAAGAAACTTCTCCTGCACAAAGCGACCGAGGTTTTCACCGATACGATCTTTGTTGCGCGGAATGATGGCGGTATGACGCGAGATAAAGGGCACCGGCACGCGCCGGAACAGTGCGACCACCGCGAACCAGTCCGCCAGCGCGCCGACCATCGCAGCTTCCGCAATCGCTTTTACGCCGCTGACCCAGAAGCCGGGCGGCAGAAAAAGCGTAACGATAAAGGTAATTGCAGCCAGCAGTAACAGCAGCAGCGCCAGACGTTTCGTCCGTTTCAGTTCGTGTTGTTTATCCATATCCTGATCTTAGCAGAGAGCCGGTTTCATCGGCGACGACCACCCAGCAGGCTGCCGAGTACGCCACGGATGATCTGATTGGTAATCTGGCGCGTGGCGCTTTTCGCCATGGTCTGCACCACGCCATCGTGCTTGCCGCCGCGCGGGCCGGTACGGCCAAACAGGATCTCTTTCAGCCCGCCGAGAATGCCGTTATCTACCGCGACATCGTCGCCTTTCGCCGGAGGCGCGCTGGCCTGATCGCTGGCGGCCTGAAACCCTTTTTGCAGCTTCTCAAATGCCGATTCGCGATCAACTTCGCTGTCATATTTGCCATAGAGCGGTGAATGGTTGATCAGGCCGTTGCGTTCATCGCCTGTGACCGGACCCATACGTGAGCCGGGGGCGATCACCATGGCGCGTTCTACCACCGACGGGCTGCCTTTGGCATCCAGGAAGGAGATCAGGGCTTCGCCGGTGCCCAGCGCCTGAATCGCCTCGAAACTGTCAAACGCCGGATTGGCGCGCAGGGTATCGGCGGCGGTTTTTACCGCTTTCTGATCTTTAGGGGTGAAGGCGCGCAGGGCGTGCTGAACGCGGTTGCCGAGCTGGCCCAGCACCCGATCGGGAATATCCGCCGGGTTCTGGGTGACGAACCAGACGCCGACCCCTTTGGAGCGGATCAGCCGCATGACCTGTTCTATTTTCTCCAGCAGCACCGGCGGCGCGTCGGTAAACAGCAGGTGCGCCTCATCAAAGAAGAACACCAGCTTTGGCTGATCGAGATCGCCCGCTTCCGGCAGGTGCTCGTAAAGCTCCGACAGCAGCCACAGCAGGCTGGTGGCGTAGAGTTTCGGCATCTGGTAGAGCTTCTCAGCGGAGAGGATGTTGATGACGCCTTTGCCGTTGCTGTCGACGCGCATCCAGTCGGCGATATCCAGCATCGGTTCACCAAAGAAATGCTCCGCGCCCTGTTGCTCCAGCGTCAGTAACCCGCGCTGGATGGCGCCGACCGAGGCGCTGTTAATGTTGCCGTAGTGGGTCTGGAAGCTTTTGGCGTTGTCACCGATGTACTGGGTCATGGCGCGCAGATCTTTGAAGTCCAGCAGCAGCAAACCCTGGTCATCGGCGATGCGGAAAATAATCTGCAATACGCCGCTCTGCACCTCATTCAGGTTCAGAAGTCGCGCCAGCAGCAACGGCCCGAGATCGGAGACGGTAGCGCGAACCGGATGGCCTTTCTCGCCGAAGATATCCCACAGCACCACCGGATTGCTCAGCGGCTGCCAGTTGGTGACGCCGATTTTCGCCAGCCTCTCCTGCAGCTTTTCGCTGGACTGGCCAGCCATCGCCACGCCGGTCAAATCGCCTTTAACGTCAGCCATAAAGACCGGCACGCCGCTGGCGGAGAACGATTCAGCCAGTTTCTGCAGCGTAACGGTTTTACCGGTGCCGGTCGCGCCGGTGATCAGGCCGTGGCGGTTAGCCATTTGCGGTAACAGATGAAGTTCGACGTCTGGCGTACGGGCAATCAGTAGCGGGGAAGTCATGATTTCCACTCTCAGGCATTGGGTTATGCCTGAAGGATAGCAAGCCGGAGCGGCACAGGAGGAGAACTATTCACCAAAAAAAGGCCGCTGCCCGGGGAGCAGCGGCCTGCAACAGTGGTTTACTTCTGCACCTCTTCAAAATTGAGCAGGCTGACGCCGATGCCCTGCTGCAGGTGACTGAGGTTGCTGCGCACCGCCACTTGGGTTGCGCCCTGTAACAGCATGACAAACGGCGAATCCTGCTGGATGCGGGTTTGCAGCCCGGTGTAGAGATTACGACGTTTCACCGCATCGCTCTCTCCGGCGGCGGCGCGGGTCTGTGCACTCAGCTCCGGAATCGTCCAGCCGACGCGCCACGCCAGGGTTTTGCCGCCGCCCGGCACGTTATAGGCAAAGGTGCTGGCATTGGTATTGGGATCGATGTAGTCCGCGCCCCAGTAAGTAAAGATGGCCTGGAAGTCACGGCTGCGCATTTTGCTCCACAGCTCCGATTCCGCCACCGGCTGGATATCAAGCTGCACATCCGCTTTGGCAAAACTGGCCTGCAGTGCCTGCGCCACATCAATATAAGGCGGCTGGTTTACCACCGTCAGCGCGATATGGGTGCCAGGTTTGATGCCGCCTTTTTGCAGTATCGCCTGTGCCTTTTTCAGATCGTAATGGAACGGTGTCGTGTTCAGTGCACCATCGAAGCCGTCCGGCAGGAAGCTCTGATGAATGCGGTACTGACCTTTCAGCAGCTGGTTCGCCAGGCTGTCATAGTCAACCAGCCAGCGTGCCGCCTGCCAGAGCGCCGGATTCCCCAGCGCTGGTTGCTGCGGGCTTTGGGTATTAAAGCCGATGTAATAAACCAGGCTGGAAGGGAAGGCATCAATACGCACATTGGCGGTGTTCTTCAGCGCGGTAATTTGATCCGGGCCGAGCTGATAGGCGACATCCACATCACCCTGCTGGATCAGCAGACGGCGGCTGCCCGGATCGGCCACACCTTTCAGCAATACCCGCTTCAGATGCGGCTTCCGGATGCTATTGGGATTGGCTTCCAGCACCAGCGCCTGCAGCGGCACAAACTGTTTGATGGCATAGGCGGCGCTACCGGCGGAGTGCACCTTCAGCCAGCTATTGCCGTAATCGTTGTTGCTGGCGTGCTGCTGCGCCAGTTTGCTGTCGACGATGGAGGAGACCGGTGCGGTCAGCAGGCGCAACGCCAGATCGCTGCCGATTTCCGCTGGCCAGCGCAGCTCAAGCTGGTGGTCGTTGATCACCGTGAACTGCTGATCGATGTTTTCTGGCGTCCAGCCAAATTCACCCAGAATAAAAGAGGGCGCTTTATTGAGTTTTACCGCGCGGGTTAATGAGAAGACCACATCCTGTGCGGTCACGGGATGACCACTGGCGAAGCGGGCCTGCGGATTAAGATCAAACACCAGGCTATGAGGCGTTTTGCCTGCCTGCCAGCGCGTGGCAGCCAGCGGTGAGAGCTGCTGCGGATTCTGATGATCCGGCTCCAGCAGCGTCTGGTAGATATTGCGCAGGCTACTGTTGCTGACGGTCTCAAAACTTTCCGCCGGGTCGAAACTGATGATGCCATCAAGCGGAACGGCAATCACCAGGGTGTCGTCAGGCGTGGCGGCGTGTGCCGGGTGAACCAGTGCCAGAGCCGTAAACAGGGACAAGAGTGTTTTTCGCATGGAGGGTTATCCTGAGTCGTTGATAGCTCTACTCTATCGGGCGCCGGATAATCTCCAAATGCGGGTTTCTTATGAGCTTTGCACAATTATTAGCGTAGTCGTTCAGGCAAAGAGACAAAATAAGATAATGACGGTCAGTAATTATTTCGTTGTCATTTTACAGCGGGCGGAATAAAGCCGGTTTTACTCCGGCGATCACAAATTGCGCACAGTCTGATTGTATGACTATCAAAGTCACTATAGTGTTAACGATGAGAATCATTCTCTTGTATGGAAGTATGATATTTTTTTATCGGTTATTTGGCGTGATGATGTCAGGGCGAAAATAATAACCCTCATTCCTGCGTTAAAAGAGTTAAATACCCGATGTTTATGCGGTTTTACCCCCGATTTCCGCGCTGTAAATCTTTTACCTCTCCGCAACCCTTTCGCAACACCATGATAAACTTTCACTAAGACACATCTTAAATTCAATTTTTACATTCAGACATATCTATATCCCTAAGATTGCCAGGTTATTAACCGATAAGTTCCGTTAGTCACCGAACCATAATTCTACCTGCCCTTGTCTGTTCTGCCGTCGTCTGTGCCGCGTGCGTTGATCTCTGCGGGGAGTTTTCCGCCTGCACTCAGCCTTTCAGCTTCATAACAAATAAAGCGGGTATTTAGCAGATGAGAGTCGTGCGGATATGCTTTTAGAAAAACCCACCACCAGGCGTAAATTTTTGCTCGGTTCACTGCTGGCGTTGCCATTAAGTGAACTGGTCTTCAAAGGCATTACTGCGGCACAGGCGGCAGAGATGGCCGCACCGGAGTTAGCCGATTACAAACCGATCTTTTTTAGTGCCGATGAGTGGCAGTTTATCCTGGCCGCCACTGACCGTTTGATTCCGGCAGGCGGCAAAGGCAAAGCGCCGGGCGCGCTGGAAACTAACGTGCCGATCTTTATCGATCAGCAGCTGCACAGCGAAGCGTTTGGCAGCGAAATCTACATGCAGGGGCCGTTCAATACGCAGGCGCCCGCAACCATGGGTTACCAGATCCCGTTCCGCCCACAGCAGATGTATCAGACCGGTATCCGGCTGATTAATCAGTGGTCGCAGAACACCCATCAGAAAGCGTTTCATGCGCTGACGCTGGAAGAGAAAGATGCGGTGCTGACCCAGGTAAACAAAAACGAGATCGACTTTGCTGCACTGGGCGAAGCCGATCTTAAGCCTGCGCATTTCTTCAGCCAGCTGCTTTCCGATACCAAGCATGGCTACCTTGCTGACCCGATGTACGGCGGTAATAAAGGCATGAAAGCCTGGATCGCCATTGGCTTCCCCGGCGCGCGTGCCAGCTTCACCGAATGGGTGAAACAGCACAACGTTCCTTATCCGCTGGGTCCGGTCAGTGTGAAGGGCGAACGCGCGTAGGGCGCGTCCACATCAGGTATTTGAAACAGGATTATCATGGCACAGGTTACTAAAAAAGAAGTCGACGTCGTGGTCTGCGGCCTCGGCTGGGCAGGCTCGCTGATGAGCATCGAGCTGGCACTGGCAGGTCTGGATGTGCGCGCCCTTGAGCGCGGCGGCGATCGCGATTATGACGAGTTCGCCTACCCGAAACCGGCGGATGAATACGCCTATGCGGTGCGCAACAAAGTGTTTGCCACCCCCGCCGAAGTGGCGGTCACCGTCCGCTACAACAGCAGCCAGACGGCATTGCCAACCCGTAAATGGGGTGCGTTTGCACCGGGCACCGGCGTAGGCGGTTCCGGCCTGCACTGGACCGCAGTACTGATCCGTCCGACACCGACCGATATCAAACTGAAGACCTATGTCGACGAGGCTTACAAGCCGGGCATTCTGCAGGATGATATGCGGGTGATGGACTTCCCGTTCAGCTGGGAAGAGATCGAACCCTACTACTACAAATTCGAACTGATTTGCGGCCAGTCGGGTAACACCGGCAACCTGCGCGGCAAAATTCTGGAAGGCGGCGATCCGTTTGAAGGCCCGCGTTCTGAGCCTTATCCGCTGCCTGCGCTGGATGACACGCTGAACAACGTGATGTTCAAAGAGGTGGCGACCAAACTCGGTTACCATCCGTTCCCGAACCCGTCGGCCTGTGTGTCGCGTGCGTGGAAAAACCCGTACGGCAACCAGATCGCGCCGTGCAACTACTGCGGCTATTGCAGTAAATATCCCTGCCTGAACTACTCCAAAGCGTCGCCGCAGACCGCCGTAATGGATTCACTAAAGCGTATGCCGAACTTCTCCTATGAAGTGAATGCGGAAGTGATCAAGGTCGTGCTGAACGATGATAAGAAAACCGCGAAAGGCGTGATCTACATCGATGCACAGGGCAACGAGTGCTTCCAGCCAGCGAAAATCGTGGTGCTGAGCAGCTTCCAGCTCTACAACGTGCGTCTGATGCTGCTCTCCGGCATCGGCAAGCCTTACAACCCGATTACCGAAGAGGGTGTGGTAGGGCGTAACTACGCGTTCCTGTCCAACGGCGGCGCAACGCTGTTCTTTAAAGATAAAAACTTCAATCCGTATGCCACGGCGGGCGCGACCGGCCAGATGTTTAACGATATCTCGCCAGGCAACTTCGACGGCCCATCACTCGGCTTCCTCGGCGGCGCGAAGATCCACAGCTCACAGGCGACCGGTACGCCGATCAGCACCGCGTTGCCAAAAGGCACGCCGACCTGGGGCATGGGATACAAGGAAGGTCTGGAGGAGTGGTACGGTCATTCGATGAAGATCAGCATCACCACCACCTGTCAGTCTTACCGCGATATCTATCTGGATCTCGATCCGAACTACAACGATCACCGTGGCCTGCCACTGCTGCGCATGACCTTCAACTGGAAAGAGAATGAGCTGAAGCTGCAGCAGCACCTGAAAGGCATCGTCGGCAATATCGCGAAAGAGCTGAATCCTGACAGCATGAGCATGAGCTTCCTGCCAATGGGCGCGGATTTTGACCTGACCAAATATGTCTCTACCCACAACGTGGGCGGTGCCGTAATGGGCGATAACCCGAAAACCTCGGCGCTGAACAAGTATCTGCAGAGCTGGGACGTGCATAACGTCTTTGTGCCGGGCGGCAACGCTTTCCCGCAGAACTTCCAGGCGAACCCGACCGATACCATCGGTGCGATCACCCTGATGGCGGCACAGGCGATCAAAGATCAGTATCTGAAAAATCCCGGCCCACTGGTACAGGCATAAGCGCATGAATAAGCTGAAACTGAAATCTTTTATCTTTGCCAACGCGGTGCTGTTAGCCAGCGGATTTGCGCTGCCGGTTCACGCCGAAGATGAAGCGCAACTGATTAAGCAGGGCGAATATCTCTCGCGGCTGGGCGACTGCATGGCGTGCCACTCCCTGCCTGGTAAGCCTGACTATTCGGGCGGGCTGGCGATTGAGTCGAACCTTGGCACCATCTTCTCCACCAACATCACGCCCGATAAGCAGCACGGCATCGGCAACTACAGCGAGCAGCAGTTCTCTGACGCAGTGCGCAAAGGGGTATTACCGGACGGTTCGCATCTCTATCCGGCGATGCCTTATCCTGATTACGCCAAAATCAGTGATGCCGACATCCACGCGCTTTACGTCTACTTCATGAAAGGCGTGCAGCCAAGCGCAGAACAGCCGCCGGAAACCGATCTGAGCTTCCCGTTCAGCCAGCGCTGGGGCATGCGTTTCTGGAACTGGGCGTTCGCCTCGGATAAGCCGTTCCAGCCGATTGGTGGTGCGTCAGCAGAGGTCAACCGCGGTGCCTATATCGTGGAGAGTCTGGGCCACTGCGGCAGCTGTCATACGCCGCGCGGTCTGGGCATGAACGAGAAAGCGCTGGATAGCGGTGACGATAAATTCCTGGCAGGCGGCAGCCTGAACAACTGGGATGTGCCGTCACTGCGTGGCCTGCCGCGCTGGAGCGAGCAGGAAGTGGTGGACTACCTGCAGACCGGCCGTAACGATAAAGCGGCGGTGGGCGGCGAGATGACCTCGGTGATTGAGCACAGCAGCTCACACATGACCGACGCCGATCTGAAAGCCATCGCGGCCTACCTGAAGTTCCTGGGCGGCAACCCGCCATTGCAGGCGTACAACGTGCAGGCGCAGCAGGCAACGGAAGCGAAACTCACTGCCGCGAAGAACCTGAGCGAAGGCGAGCGCCTCTATCTGGATAACTGCGGTGCCTGTCACTTCGTGACCGGCAAAGGCGCGCCAGGGATCTTCCCGGAGCTGGATCAGGCGACGATCGTCAATGCTAAAGATCCAACCGGTCTGATCCACACCATCCTGGCCGGCGCACAGCAGCCTTCCACCGCGAAGGCCCCGTCGAAACTGGCGATGCCAGGCTTTGGTCAGCGTCTGAGTGATGATGAAGTCGCGCAGCTGGCGACCTTTATTCGTCAGGGCTGGAGCAACACCGCGCCAGCGGTGAGCAAAGATCAGGTTGCTGAAGTGCGTAAAACGCTGAAGTAATCGGTCCTGAGTTTTCCCCTCTGCCCGTTCGGAGAGGGGAAATCCCGGATTAGTGAAAGGTGCGCACCACTTCCAGCACGCCGTTAATGATAAACTGCACGCCCATACAGACCAGTAAAAATCCCATCAGGCGCGATATCGCCTCAATGCCGCTTTTACCCACCAGCTTCATGATGGCACCCGAACTGCGCAGTGAAATCCACAGGATCAGACTCACCAGCAGGAAGATCAGCACTGGCGCGACGGTGATGACCCAGGCCGGAAAGTCGACGCCGCTTCTTACCGTCGAGGCAGAGGAGATGATCATCGCAATGGTACCCGGCCCCGCCGTACTCGGCATCGCCAGCGGCACAAAGGCGATATTCACCGGCTCTTTGGCTTCATCCAGCTCATCCAGTTTCTGCTTTGCTTCGACAGAATGGCCGGCAGGTTTAGCCGGAAACAGCATCCGAAAACCGATAAAAGCGACGATCAGGCCGCCCGCCATGCGCAGGCCAGGAATGGAGATGCCGAAGGTATTCAGCACCGCGCTGCCCGCATACCATGCCACCATCATGATGGCGAAGACATAGATTGAAGCCTGGCGCGCCTGTCGGTTGCGCTCCTGGAAGTTCATCTCACCCGCCAGCCCCAGGAACAGCGCCACGGTGGTGAGTGGATTGGCGAGCGGCAGGATCACCACCAGCCCCAGGCTGACTGCTTTAATTAACTCCAGCATGACAAATCGCCTTTTCCGTGGTGATTAGTGCTTCGGACGCTCCAGCGCCTCAAGCAGTTCAGGGAAGAAGTCCTGCAGGATTTCAGGCGTCATCAGTTCGGGATACTGCATCAGATGTTCGCGGATACGCTCGTTGATGTCCGGCAGCAGACGCTGGGCCGCGGCGCTGGCGGTGATTTTGTGCTTCTTCATGGCGCGCAGCAGATCGCCTGGCAGCGCGTCTTCGTCGTCGGCGTCATCCACCATCTCCAGCGCGTCCAGCTCATCGAACATCTCCATCAGCGCTTCGGTCTGCGGCGTGCGCGACTCATATTCACGCGGATGTTCATCTTCCAGGAAACGCAGCATGGCGCGCATTGGCGTGCCGTCTGGCGTGGAAGGCGGCTCAGTGGCGAACCAGCTCAGCAGCTGATGCATGGTGACCTGATGGACGCGAAAGCCGCTGTCGACCAGCTCATCGGCCAGCAGCTCGGCGGTTTCGTTTTCAATCACGCAGATGTGGGTACGTTTGGGTTCGTACTGCTCCAGCCACTGGTAGATCTCTTCAATCACGCCATCGTCATACTCGAATTTTTTGGTGACATAGCTGTCGTCCTGTTCGTGAACGCAGGCCTGAATCTGATCGGGGTCGAAGTAAAGTGCGATGTTGATGCCTTTCATGCGTGCTGTCCTGTAGAAATCAAAACAACACTATAGCGCTCAACCCCAGGTTAAGGGAATGTCAGGCATCACAGCAGTGGGGCGTTTAACGCTCCCCTCAGAGCAGAGAGGGGAGAGAAGGGAAGGAGATTACGAGATAAAGTTTTTGCCCTGCTTCAGCACCACGTCACAGGCTTTGGTTTTCAGCTTCTCACCCATCGGCGAGTTGCTCAGGCTTTGCAGATTCAACTGCTGGCCGTTACCGGTATTCAGCAGACCGGCCACGCCCTGGGTGTAGTCGGTTTTCTGTTCCTGCGCGGTGGTGGTGTTCAGACCGAGCTTGCTCAGCACCTGATCTTTTACCGACTGCACATTGTTTTTCACCACGTTATGTTCGACACAGTACTGCATCACACCGGCGGCGTTGGTCATGCTGTTGGCGCTGACCGCTTTATCGCCGCCACCCAGCATGCTGGTAATGGTAGAAAGCGACATGCCGCCATTCTGCTGCGTGGTGCCGGTGGTGCTGCTGTTGTTCTGCTGGCTGAGTTGCGACGCTGCACTGCTCAGCTGATCCTGCCAGCTTGCCGCTGATGCACTGCCTGCGACCAGAAGTGCCGCCAGTCCCCATCCCCACGCACTGCGTTGTGCTTGCTTCATTTCAACCTCGGTATGTGCTTATTCAGTTTTCCTAAGAAAGGCTGAAGAGCAGAAAGTTCCTGACTTCCTTTTATAAAAAGCGTCTTAAATAGCACTTTGGGAATCTTCTGTAATAAGAGCGATAAAATATTCAGATGCTTCTGGGTGTTATTATTCTGTGAAGTGATTTGCTGAAGGCAGTAATAAGTGCATCCCGCGGAAACATTATTTAATATCCTCACGGTATTTATCAGGAATTGTCCTGGTTTAAATTAAAGTTACCGCTTTGCTTATAGCGTGTTTTCTAAGCGCTTGCGTCTGGCTTGGTAATATTTACCTGCGAAATCATCTTAATATAACTTCATGTATTTCAATTGTTTTTTATTTTTAGCGTAGCGGTGATTTAAGCCAGGTTGCTGGTTTTTGATGCGATTTTCTGTGCCGTAATTAAATTTAGTTAGCGGAGTTTTTTATTATTCCGGCTTGCGAAATCAGCCAGAGTGTTCATGCTTAATCACTGTATCAGGCAGTTGTGGCAGATATTAAATTTAACGGGAGCGATATTATGGCTGGACAGCCAGAGCACAATAATAATGCAGAGGTCACGCTTAAACTCGCTGAAGAGCAAATAGCCCTGACGAAGCAAAAGATTGTGGATGGACATGTCCGTGTTACCCGTTCCACAACTGAGCATGACGAGGTCATCAGTACACTGCTTAACCGGGAGAAGGTTGAGGTTGAGCATGTAGCGAAAGCGCAACCCGTTGAAACGATGCCCGAAATCAGGGAAGAGAACGGTGTACTGATTGTCCCGGTAGTAGAGGAAGAAATCCAAATCGTCAGAAAGCTGGTGCTTAAAGAGGAGATCCACATCCGAAAAGTGCAGGAGAATGTTCCTTTTCAGGAAGTGGTGACCCGACGTGAGCAGCAGGTGAACGTTGAAAGAGATGACGATCAAATTAGCTAACAGAGAGGAACCTATCATGGCACATGAAAAAATCGTAACACTGTTCGATTCTGCAATTCAGGCAGAGGCCGCGAAAAGAAATCTCGTGAAAGCAGGCTTTTCTGATCGGGACATCAGTCTTATCAGTGGAGAACGTTTACAGGAGGAAGGACACTCTATCCGCCATCCAAGCATCTGGCAGCGTCTGTTTGGTCACTCCGTTGATAAAGAGCAGGCCGATGTTTACACCAGAGCGATGGACAAGGGCGGCGTCGTGCTGACCATCCGCACCGAAGAGGAGAAGCTGGCTCGCGCCATGACCATTCTTCATTCTCATGACTCGGTGGACGTTCCGTCACGTATGCAAAGCTCAGTTGAGAATGGCACCACCGCGCCGGGCATCAACCCGACGACGGCAGGCAAGCAGTTTGCCGGTGAGACCAACGACCGCCAGGTTGAACCGCGACGCACCTCACTGACCGGTGATGAGAGCGAAGCTGACATTCTGCGTCTGGCCGAAGAGCAGGTGGAAGTAGGTAAACGTCTGGTGAGCGAAGGCTCCACCCGCGTACGCCGCTATACCGTGACCGATACCGTATCTGAAGACATCTCGCTGCATGAGCAGCACGCTGACATCTTCCGCCGTTCGGTGAATGAACCCGCGCTGGCTGGTGAAGTGGACTGGTCCGAGAAAACCGTCGAGGTCGCTGAGACCCATGAGCAGCCGGTAATCAACAAAACGACCCACGTGAAAGAAGAAGTAGTGGTACGTACCGACGGCAGCGATCGTACCGAGACCATTAACGACACGGTGCGTCGTCAGGAAGTGGATATCGACCATGCACGAGGTGGTCTGGAGCGCGAGCTGCCGGGTACGACCGCAGGGGTAAAACCAGCGACCGCCGCAGCAGGCACGCAGTCACCAGGGGTGCATAACCGTGACCACAAAGAGAGCCTGACTGAGAAGGTGAGTGAGAAAGCCAGCGAAGTGAAGGATAAGGTCGGGAATAAATTGCACGACCACTCGCATTGAGGCGCTTATCCTGACAACAACAGGCGCTAATGGGCACCGCTGATGCCCGATGCTGAGCATGCAAGATGCAAGAAGGGGCCAACCGAGAGGTTGGCTCTTTTGCGTTAATTTTTCCTGATAATCGCATTCAGCCAGACTTCGTCGCCACGTCCCGCACGTACATCACCGGTCTGCCAGGTTTTTTCTGTTTCAAGAGCGAATCTCTTTACCGCTGTGTCCTCAGAGCCTGCCTCTCTTTTTACCCCTATCTTATTTGTAGTCAGAATGTCACCGCCGAGTGTGTTTACCCCATCTATGAGTTTCTGTAATCCAGCCACATCCATATCTGTGAATCTGCGTCCGTCCTTTTCCCGTTCGCCGCGGCCATATTTAAAAGAGAGATACCCTACGCCGCAAGGCTTCAGCGCCATGGCCAGTTTTGTCATGACGCCGGGTAGTTCAGCTTTGGAAACATGCAGCAGCGAGGCGCAGCACCAGATACCATCATATCTTTCAACCGCATCCACATCCTGAAAGCGCATCTGCGCTACAGGCTTTCCGGATAACTGGCGGGCCAGCGCAACCAGCTCCGCCGAGGCATCAAAGGCTTCGACAATAAAACCCATTTCGCTGAAGGCTTTAACGTCACGACCTGAACCACAGCCTGCATCAAGAATGCGAGCGCCCGGCGGCAGGCAGTCAATAAAAGGCGGGTAAAGCGCAGACATATCCACGCTTGCCGTATCGGTAAAAAACCGCTGAGCATTCTGCCGGTAATAATCTTCGTTGTTCAAAACAGGCTGTCTCCCTGTGCCACTGGCTGCCACTCGTGGAGCAGGGAAAATTTTGCCGTATCCCAGCTGTTTTGCAGGAAACTGTGCCGCAGTATCGGCGTTGCGCCGGTCTGGCGGATTAACGTCTCCCGCAGTGGCAGATGACTGTTAATAAAGTATTCGTTTCGATCATGCAGTCGCTGCAAAAGTGTTATCGAAGGGATACGCGCAAACTTACCCTGGGCGCCGCGATTACAGGTCTGGCAGGCCAGCACCAGATTCCAGACGCCGTTGAGGTTGCCGATTTGCTTGCTGAGCATCAGCGGCAGAAAGTGATCGACATCCGCCAGGTTCTCTTCGCCACCCGTCACGCCAATGGCACGGAAGCAATAAAAGCACCGGCCTTTCTGGTAGCCGTTCAGGCTGCTGCGGCAGCTGGTAATGGTGACGCGGCGACCGCTCTGGCGACTGAAAAGCATCTTGTCATTATCGTCATAATCAACCGCAATCAGGTTGCGTGAAACGTTCATCGCCCAGGCTTCTTCTACCAGCCGCCATCTGGCATCCGTTTCCGCTTTCAGACTGGCGAACTGTTCATTTTCCGTCAGCTGATAAAAGTTATCCGTAAGCCTAATGCCTTTATGGCTTCGCCGTTCATCCAGGAAAAAGCGTTTGTCGATCTCGGCGTGATTCACATTGTGAAAAGCATCGATGACGTTAGCGAACCCGCGCTTAACGGTAATGGCAATTAACTGTTCTTCGCTGATTTCGCCTGCGTTGAATTGTCTGCATGCCTCCAGAAACTCGCTGCTTTTGCTGGTGATCTGCTTTGGTGCATGGCGCAGGTGGGCACACAAATGCCGCACAAAAGGCACGGCCAGCGCTTCCAGCGTAATCAGGTCGTTGTCTGGCTGTTTCAGGTCGTAGAGCGCATGGGCAAGGGCAAATTTATAGGAGGCGACATTTTTGCCAAAAAGGATAACGCCGCGCCAGTAGTTTTCAAGGCGGGGATCGGCCTGGTAAAAGCGCATGCAGGATCCTGTTTTGCGAGACAGCTCGAGGAATTCATGTAACAGGATCACATAACAAATGCAGGTAAATGTAAACCGTAAAGGTGGGGAGGCGTTTGGAGCGTTTCTAAGGGCGAACAGGCGCTGTAAGGCAATCAAGACAACATCAGCGTGAGAGGTTAGTAGAGGGAGGATGCTCAGGCTAAAACGTTGGGCCATAGCCGGATTTATTCAGGCAACTCAGTTGTGCGGCAGGTGCGCAGCAATGTCTGTCGCTGGTACGCGTCAGACAGATCGTAGTGCACTGAAAGATGAGCGGGCAGGGCAGTAAAAACGGATAACGGCGTCATACCTTCTTCGATATAATCAGGAGCTATCCGAACAGGTCGGGTCATTTAAATGCATCAGATTTTTTCGTTTATTATTTCACTGCTGTCGTTAGTGTTCATCATTTTGCTCATCTGGTCTTTCTTCAGGCCTTTGCCCCTTAAAAAATGGCCTCCTCCTTCTCCAGGCGAGATGAAAAAGATATCGGCTAACACTCCGATATTGAAAAAATTGGGAATGAACACGGAAGATTATTACTATGACAGCGACTTCCTGTATCAGCAGCGTGACGGCGAAACGCTTTGCAAAGTTCCGCTGGAAAATATTATCAGGATAAAAGTTTCCGGAACTGAAGTCAGCAGTCGCCGGGTATGGCTGGTTCGTTATGTCACCGGGTCTTATAGCACCGAAAGGGAGTTCCGGGTCCTGAACAACTACACCCTTTTTAATCGGGATTTTGCCGGTTTTCTTGCCGCCGTGAAAGAGGCTAATCCAGCGGCTGAGGTGCAGGAAATGACCTTAGGACGACTGTAAAATGACAGGATAGCGCGGAGCGCTTTAGCATGAGCAATGATATGGAACCCTCAATGGCGGACGTTATCGCTTTTGTCCGCGATTTTGCAGGATGCAGACGTGAAATAATCG
Source organism: Pantoea sp. RG18 (assembly GCF_025910075.1). Lineage (NCBI taxonomy): Bacteria > Pseudomonadati > Pseudomonadota > Gammaproteobacteria > Enterobacterales > Erwiniaceae > Pantoea > Pantoea sp. RG18. Next base: position 179,255 of record NZ_JAPCIL010000009.1, on the reverse strand, counting down.
ATGAAAATACCTGGCTGGAAAAGGATTTGGGGATTACCGGCGATGATGGTGTTGAATTGCTGGAGGAGGCCGAAAAAGTTTTCGGCGTGAGCTTTTCTGCAGAAGAAGGTGGTTTCAGGAAGGCGTTCTCTCTGAAAGAAAATGAATATCTTTTCCATAGTGAAGGCATCGATTTTTTTGGCATTGTTTATCTCTGCAGACGACTGCGCGGTATTCCTGTGTCTGTCATCCGCGTTCTCTCTGTCGGCCAGCTGCATAGCGTGCTGGTTGAAGCGCTTAACAAAAAAGAGAGAGTTACCCGATAGGCGCATCGCCCAGGACGGGGCGTAGCCTTTTTTCAAAGCCCGGCGGCGATTAACAATGGCTTTGGGTTCCCTCACACCGATGGTGAAAGAGTGATACCTGTGCTGATATCAGAAATGCAACCTGAGGGACTAAAGTGAACTGTAAACCGATGCTTTTCGTACTGGCGGCATTATCCCTGTCGGCTCAGGCCGCCCAGAGCGGAAAAACGCTTGAGCACAAAGACTGGGAAGTTGTCTGTGATAACACCCTGACCTGCCGCATTGCAGGTTATGCCAAAGAAGAGGATCCGTCTGGCTCGATCCTGCTCACCCGTAGCGCTGGAGCTGGAACGGAGACAGTGGGAGAAGTTACGCTGGGTGATACCGAAGATGACAGCACGCCGGCGGAAAAACTGACGCTATGGATCGACGGGAAATCAGCCGGCGATCTGGTGGCGGCTGACGATAACTGGCGGCTTTCGGCCAGTCAGACCTCTGCGGTAATCAGTGCCGTCAAAGGCAGCGGTAAAGTCGAATTTAAAGGCGGCACAAAGCCTTTCCTGCTTTCCGGCGAAGGCGCTTATGCCGTGCTGCTGAAAGCTGATGATGTTCAGGGCCGTATCGGCACGCCCGGCGCGCTCACCAAAAAGGGCAATAAGCCGGAGAGCAGCGTGGCTAAGGCTGTGCCCGCACCGGTTATTCAGGCGGCAAAAAACCTCAGCGGCGAACCCCGTTTGCTGACCGCTCCGGAAATGGACGCGCTGAAAACCCGACTGCTTTCAACGGTCAATCATAATGACGATGACACGTGCGACAGCCTGTATTCACCTGCAGAAAACAGCGATCCGGAAACCGATGGACTCACACTTACGCCACTGGATGATAAACACGCTTTGCTTTCAGCGCTCTGCTGGCGAGCCGCTTATAACGAAGGATATGGTTACTGGGTCATTGATAACCAACTCAAAGGCAAGCCTGAGCTGGTGACCATTTCCGGGTCCGATTACGACAAGGGCGAGATTACCAGCGTGCAGAAAGGCCGGGGCATCGGCGACTGCATGAGCCAGGAAAGCTGGGTGTGGGACGGCAAGGCTTTTCGCAAAAGCTATGACGGCGGGACCGGTATGTGCCGTTACATCCATGCAGGCGGCACCTGGGATCTGCCGACGCTGGTAACGGACGTGAAGCCTGTATCGGGTTAGAACTTTTGTGTAGTCACTCCGGATCGAGCGTTTGCTGATATCACCTTTGAGGACATCAGCTTCACTGCGCATAGGTTGGATATCGTCAATGTGTGCCAGTGAAACATACGAGGGAGGGCGGCTGCTTTGCAGCGGGCGAGGGTGAGTGAATAATTTCTGACAAGGATGTCACGCAGTGTCACTCAGAACCCAAAAGACGTTTTTTTCAGCAGTTGCACACGCGCCTGCGGATAAGGGTTGCGGAAACAGGGGGTAACGGTATAATCCTCAACGTTTTCCGCATACCCTTCAGTGCCGAAGTGGCGAAATCGGTAGACGCAGTTGATTCAAAATCAACCGCCGCGAGGCGTGCCGGTTCGATTCCGGCCTTCGGCACCATTCGTATGTAAATAGGCCTCAACTGAGGTCTTTTTTTATGCCTAAAATCCAGCATTTACCTGCTTTTCTCGCTATATTAACTCTCTTAAGGTCAGCTGACTTCAACTTACATCTACCAACACATCTTGGTGCAGATGATGGTATTTCCGGTTCGATAATGCTTGTACCAATAGTGAGGGGATAAGCATGGCACTCACAGATATCAAAGTCAGAACAGCCAGGCCAACGGATAAGCAATACAAGCTGACCGATGGCAATGGTATGCACCTGCTTGCCCATCCTAATAGTTTAAGATACTGGCATCTGCAGTACCGCTTTGGCGGGAAGTAAAAGATGCTGGCTTTAGGCGTATATCCTGATGTGTCTCTTGCTGATGCCAGAGCTCGTCGTGATGAAGCTCGTAAATTGTTGGCGAATGGCATCGATCCGGGAGATAAAAAGAAAATGATAAGTTTGAGCAGGAAGAAGTGCGCACTTTCAAACAACTTGCTATTTAGTGGCATGCCACAAATAAAAAGTGGTCGGAAGAACATAGTCGACGAGTACTGAAAAGTCTGGAGAACGATCTTTTTCCAGCCATTGGCAAACGTAATATTGCCGAACTAAAAACGCGAGACCTGTTAGCCCCTATTTAAAGCCGTAGAACTTTCGGGGAGGCTAAAAGTGGCTTCCCGGCTACAGCAGCGAACTACTGCAATTATGCGTTATGCCGTTCAGAGCGGTTTGCTTGACTATAATCCCGCACAGGAGATGGTGGGTGCCGTTGCTTCAAGTAACAGACAGCATCGAGCAGCTCTTGAACTGAAACGTATTCCCGAGCTTCTTCAACGCATTGACAGCTATACCGGTAGGCCATTGACTCGCCTTGCCGTTGAGCTAACCCTCCTCGTCTTTATTCGTTCCAGTGAACTGCGTTTTGCCCGTTGGACAGAGATCGATTTTGAAACATCTATGTGGACGATTCCAGCCCAGCGCGAAGCTATCGAAGGAGTAAAGCACTCTCAGCGTGGCTCAAAAATGCGCACGATCCATCTGGTGCCGCTTTCCCGACAGGCATTACATATCCTGGAGCAGATAAAGACGTTCAGTGATGATCATGAACTGATCTTTATTGGCGATCATAACCCTCGTAAACCGATGAGTGAAAACACGGTTAACAAATCTTTACGGGTGATGGGATATGACACGCAGGTTGAAGTCTGCGGCCACGGTTTCAGGACTATGGCGTGTAGTTCGCTGATTGAATCGGGATTGTGGTCGAGGGATGCGGTGGAACGGCAGATGAGCCATATGGAGCTTAACTCTGTGCGAGCGGCTTACATTCACAAAGCCGGGCATCTTGATGAGCGCAAATTGATGCTGCAGTGGTGGGCTGATTTTCTGGATGCAAATCGGAAAAGCGTTATCACGCCTTTTGACTATGCGAAGATTAAAAACTCCCTGTCATAAAGAAAGAGTGCATCGATAAAAATTACTTTGCACAAAAGAAAACACTATGGAGACCTGAGTGAATATCAGATCTCTTTCAAATTTTTACCGAATTAAAATATAACCCCAGATTGTATCTGTTTAACGAGTTCACCAACTGTAAATATTTCCCAACCTTCTACTTGAATTTCGGTTAAATTTACTGCGATTTTTAATGTGGGCCATGCAGCCTCTACAGTTGCAATAATCTCATGTGCAGAGTTCTGTAAGTCTAAACCTGGAACCGGAGGTTGATATCCTTTGTGCTGCATAATGTTAATATCACCGTGAACAGATGGGTCAGTTAGCTCATAAATATCTTTCCAAGAATCAGCCTTTAATAACCCCTGCTGAGATCGCAAACGTTGAATAATTGCCATTTCAGCTTGAGTGACAAATATCCCTTCATGGAGAGGTTGTTTGCGATGGCAATCCTTGCAAAGAACATGCAAGTTTTCTGCTGAATTATCGTATTTAACACCATTTTTATGATGAACATCGCAGAGATGGCGTGTGGAGCTTAAATCAACACCGCAATCATTACATTTATAGCTTGCTTGTTCACGTACAGATCGTGAAATATCTTTCCAATTATCTACATAGCCACTATTTGTTTTATCATGAATACCTTTGGGCATATGACGGAAACAAGTACTGTAGTGAGAGAAGAAATTATTTAAGGAGAATGATTTAAATATTATTCTCTTTTGTATCTTATCAATGCTACCTTTATAATTTAGTCGTTCAAGACAATTCATGCAAACTCTCAAGTCAGCATCTTGACTGCGACCTAAACCATCGTCAATTTCAAATAAACCATCAACACGGTTTGTTGCATGGTAGCGTTCAAAACGATTTTTCTGGCGCATTTCGTCAAGAGTTCGACACCATGCGATATGAAACCTTTTTCCTTTCTCACCATCCTCGATAGCTGCATCATACCGTCCGGAGTGATCCCGAATATACAGAAGAACTTGACGACCTTGGTAGGAAATTAAACCACTACCAGGATCAAGGTCAGCAATACTGACTTCCCTTCCTGCAGACAATTCAATATCAATAGGATCGAATGCAACAAACGCTTCATCAAGAGAAAATTCAGCACCAGAAGGAAGCATTTTTTTTCCTAGCGCAATCAATTCAGAAAAATCAAGAGTTAACTTCATTTTGACTATTCCTGAATAATACGACGAATTTGTAATTCGGCATTTGTAATAACTTTAAACGTGACTCGTCGTGAACGGCTTGGGTCTTCTTTTCCTTCAGGGGTAAGAATTGGATGTGATGATGAATATCCTACCGCAGAAAATTTACTTTTCACCCATTTTTGGTGAGCAACTGATTCTTTTAAAGAATATACATATTGTAATACTGCACGAGTTCTTCCTTGAGATAACTCCATATTATTAAAATAGGCAATGTCTTGATTGGCTGCACCCGTCCAATCTGTACTGGTATGTCCCTCTATACGTACCTCAGTAATATGCTGCTTATACTCATCTAATACTTTCAAATAGCGTGGGAAAAAGTCGTTAAGAATTTCTTTGAATTTTGGTTTTAAGTCTGAGCTGCCTAATCCAAAAAGAACATCAGGGGATTTAAATCTTACTTCAAGGGTTTGCTTATCGATTTCGGCATCCCAGGATGGTAGATCTTTCGAAAATTCAACCTCTAAAGCATTATAAAGCTGCTGTTGGGCTTGCTCATAGGCAACAGCCACTTCTTTTATTTTTTCTTTTTCAATGCGCACATAATGCATATAAGCAATAGAAATAAACATAAATACCATCATCAGTCCGGCCATTAGGTCTGACATAGAAACCCAGTGTTCATTATCTTGGGTTTTCTTCGGTGTTGGTTTGCCTATAATTTTATCCATTAATTGTTACCCACGGTTTTGTCTTGAGTTAATTAATGGTTGTAATTGGCCAAGAACACTTTGATATTCTTTTATTAGATGATCGTAGTTTTTAACAAATCCCTGGCTAATTGCCAGTAATGAATTTCCTAGTGCTTGCATTTCCCTATTCATTTCACGTTCAGTAGCTTGTTCAAAAGCGTGCAGTTGTTCGTTGATGGAACTACCAAAGCGCTCAACTGATTCTTTTACCTGTGAATTCAAACCTGCACTTGCTTTTTCAAATGTTGACTGGATGGTTCCAAACATATTATCTGCATTATTAGATAACTGTTGATTAAACTTATCACCAGTTTTAGTGAAGAGGTCAATAACACTGGCTGTGTTTTGTTCCATATTACGGTGAAGATCTTTAGAATGTGATTCAAGAGACTTCAAGAACTCATCACCACTTTGCTTCATTTCAGTAATGGTTTCACCCAAAGTTGATGTCAAAGTCTCAGAAGAATTACTTACATCATGTGCCATTGATGCAAATGCTTGCTGAGTCTGAGTAACCGACTGTCTGAAACCTTCTGAGCCTTCATCCAGGGCAATGCGCATGGCATTTGCATTGGTAAGTAGTTCCTCTCCTGTTTGCCCCAAGGAGGTACTGACACTCAAGGCACCTGCTTTAAGCAATTCACCTACTTCATTCAGTTTTTCATGGATAGCCGGAACTGCATCGGTTGCTTTATCACGTAACAAAACAAAAGCATCAAGGTGCTGAGATAGCTCGCCTATTTGATGTTGGTTAACCTGTAAAACATCGCGTAACTCAGCCATTGCAAGTGGTATATCTTTGCACTCCTCCCAGATACCAGCGACTGCACCACGTGTTTCAACTAATGATTCGACACTTTGTTGGTATTGTGCGCCCATTTGTTCGACTTGGATTTTATAGTTTTCTTGCCAATCGACAAGTTTTTTTACCGAAGCATCTAGAGCTTTAAAGTTCTCACCGAATTGTTCTGTTAAGTTATTATTAAAATCAATAATAACTTGTCTCAGTGCATCAATTATTTGCTCAGTTGCGCCCTTGGCCATCAAATCTGCAAATTGTTGAAGTTGTTCCCATAGTTTATTACTAAATTCATTATGATGAGAAAGTTGGGTGCGAGATGTATCATTTATTTCATTACGTAATAATTTTATCTGTGCAACCAACGAACCTTCTTCGCTGCCACTCATTCCCGATACTAACTTTTCCAAAAATAGGTTTTGTTCTTTCAATTCATGGTGTATATGATCTGGAGTGATAATTTCTGGTTCATTAGTTGCCGATTTATTTCGTTTATTCGCAAAGAAAAATGCATCAAGTGCATTAAATGCAATAGCGAAAAACATACCGACAATACTTGTGATGAAAGCTGTTTTTAAACCACCAAGCAATATGGGAATACTAGTATCAATACTTTCTGTATTAAAATTCAATAAGCCAATAATTATGCCTATAAAGGTACCTAATATACCTAACGCACCCATTAGTGTCGGCGCATACTCCCTGAATTTACTATGGATATTTTTATAGTCACACCACCAGGCACTAAAGAAGATTAAAATTACGGCCCAAATAAAAATATTGGTTACAAGCATTGAATCAACAGAGTGAAACAAATGTTCAAAAAGCTGGGCTAACATGACGATTCCTGTGTTACGTAATTGTAATTTTTAAGCTTAGCGGCAGGACAATGGAAAATCTTCCAAAGTGCTGCGGACAAACCTGATTTTTATGATCATTGTAGCAAAAATAATCTAATAATAAATCACATTAATCAGTCTTGATGGTGGTTATCCATTGAGCTTTTCATTCATGATAGTAATGTGTTAAGAAACCTGATTTCGGACAAAAAGGATGCTTGTGAAGACGCCAACTAACCCTCTTTTGCTGTGGCTTAAACATTTTCTTAAAAAACGCCAGCTAACAGTAGCAGATGGAAGAGCTCTCTATGCCTATCGATGCGAAGATGTCGAATTCGCGAAACTGGCTCAGATTCTTAGCAGTCATGTCCCTCGGAGCTATCCCAAAACGGTCTTTATTTCTTACAGCGATGCTTTGTTCTGTCTTTATGCAGCCGAATTTATTCGTCGGAATCACACTGCTGGCCATCCCAAATGGGATGCTATTTTACAGTCCATAAACTGGCAAATTCCATATCAGCATCGCCAGAAGCTTGTCAGTGAAGGTATACGCTACTGGAAAAGAGAAGTGAGGAGTCTGGGGCAAGCTTCAGGTTACTTACATACACTGGCCTGCGAAGGTGGATTGCCAGTGCGTATGATAGAAAACGAGAGTGGTTATTTAATAAACTACTTCAGGCGGATTTATCGGGCTTTAAGAGGGTCACAAGGTAATGTCTCAGCAGTTAAGATTGCGGAAGACTTGAGTGACACTATTCCTGGTACAATGCAAAACGAGCTTGTCTATGAAGTAGCGGGTGAATTTTGCTGGACGCTTTCTAAACTTCTTAACGAAAGTGGTCATCACGGGGGAGATCCTATTGACTCACTGCGCAAGAGATTACCAAACTGGCATCACCAGCTACCTCTCGTTCTCCTGGAAGAAAATGCTGCAGAAATAGTCAGACGTTTACTTTCACAAACATCAGAAACCCGCGCCGCTTCTGGCATCTTAATAGAAAGAATTTGGATCGATGTCGATGACAGTTGGTTCTGTGATGCACGCTTCCGTTTTCCTGGGATGCTACGTACTGAACAGCTTAAAGCCTTATTTGAGTGTGAAATACAACAGGATCAATCGCGACTGATTATTTCTGCACAATGGATAAATGGTGGAGCACGTCTGGCAATGCTAAGCCGTCATGAACATCAAGATTGGCGGATTGAGTTGTTGCCAGCTGCGACACAAAAAATCTCAGGCATGGAGGCGATGGGAGAAATATCATTAATGTTGTTTGAAGGACCGGCACTTATAGGCAGGGGAATTCCGAAAGGGGGATATGAGCTGACAGAAGATCTTCCATGGTTTTTTGAAGCAATGAACGAGAGTGAGTCACAACTAAAATTATTCGGCATGGGATCTGTAAGTTCGGTTCAAGAATCTCTATTTGTTTCGTTGCCTACAAATAGTCATCTGGATATTAGTGGGGATGGCGAGTTTGATATTCCACGGGTTTTGAAGAACAGTGCTCGTAGTTTAACGAAAGTCAGTGGGGTATTTAGTGTTATTTTACATGATGGCGCGATTTGTACAGTTCGTACTCTCCAACCATTTGATTCATCTACTGAATATTTCATTAAACCGTCAGAGGTCGATCTGGTTAAGTCTGACTATCCTGTTCATCGGGCCAAGCCTAAAATAGCCTGGAAAAAGGAACTTCAGCATGGAATTGTTCCTGAGCACGAGCTTTACTGGCGTTCAATACGTTCAGGGAACGCTACATGGTCCCCAGTCTCAGCTGCAATACCCAAAGGGCAAATTGAAGTACGGCATATGGTTAATAATGAAGTGTTATTCAGTGGCCGAATGGTTGTTCTACCAGCAGATTTTGATATTAAAATTGTTCCCGACTCAGCCCAAAAAGGAATTATTACTCTTTCCGGGATTGCTGAAACGCGGGTAGAACGTTACACAAATAATGAAAATTATTTATTAAAAACTGACTATCTGGCTCAAGAGTGTATCGTTCCTTTCGATAGTAATGTTTCCAAAAATATTACAATAGACCTGCGTGTTACCTGGCGTGATGGTTGTAATCTTAAGCTGTTATTACCCTCTCCTGTGGCAGGGGGTCGATTTGTTAATCATGAAGGTGAGACATTTTCTGAAGGTATTGCATCAGTAGAACATTTACATGGGGTGAATGCAGACTTGCTAACTATATCTTCAGTGGGAAAAGGTTTTCTAAATATAGAGTTAAAAGATGAGAACCCACTTTCTAAAAAATATCATTTTTTATCCATGGATATTCCATTATTAACTGGGCGCAATGAAAACTTACAACAAGTTTCGCTATATGAGAAATATTACCTATTAAAATCACTTCTGGCGTGCTCATGGGCGAATAATAGCTCATTACATCTTGATTTCTACGCTGAGAAATTAGGAAAAGTCGGTTCAACGCTAAACGTAAAACGATATGATGGTAAGTTTATTGAACGAGATGACCGTCTACATATTGATGTTCAGGATGCAATTAGCTTTCCACAAGATCGAGCTAGTGAAATAATTGTACAAGCATTTTCACTTACAGATCCTGCTTCATGCGTTATGACCTTACAGAAAGATGCATTAGGTTATGATTTTTCGTCAACGAGTGATAGCAGTGGGCCTTGGTTAATAATTGGCAAGCTAGATAACTGTATTCGGGTTGAACCATTATTAAGATGGAGCGATAAATTACCCGTACACGATGAATTGTTAATAAAATCACTTTGTGAGCCGGAGCAATCAAAGCGTAAAAATGAGATTAAATTACTTCTGTCCGATATAAAAAACAATCCATTGCAGCAGTCTGCTTACTCAGTAGTTGAATATTTAAAAAAATATAAAAGCTCAGGCGATTTACCTTTGCATGTGCACGATTTGTTTAACAAGTTCGCCAGGGATCCACTGGCTCTAATTCAGCTCTTAATCGCATCATGTTTGTCTGGTGATAGTGAGCTTATTTACGATATGCAAAATGAATTGCCATTCTCATGGGGTTGGATTCCATTTGAGCATTGGAGTAAGTCGTTTCATGATAGTTATGTTTCTCTTGCAGCTCAGATCGGTGATGAAACTCTGGCGTTAAATATATTACAGCCATTTGTTGTGTTTATTAGTAATAGAGCGGCCATTGACCGTCGATTCGCAGTGGTTGTCAATATGCTTAAACTAAAATTTAAATTATCACAATCATTGTGTTCTGGAGTTCCATCAGTGAACCGTGAGCAGTTTAATGAAGCGAAACAAATGCTGGTACGCAATCCAGATAGTTTTGGTCGTGTTGGGACCTTTACTAAGGACCAATGGTTGTCGGCCATATCACCTGACCTGATTCCTATATTTAAAAAATTTTGGAATGAAGATAGGTATCACTCGAAATTTGAAAAACTATTTAATTTGATGTTGGTCTCCTCGTTGTTATCTCATAAAGATAATAATGTAATGTACCAGCTTTCATCACTATTCGAAATTCACTATCAACAAGCCCCGCAACAATTGGGTATCATTTATCAGTATTATTTTGAGCAAGTAGGAGTTTGTCATTGATGAAAGTCCAGCAGCTTCATTATGCACCGCTTTTAGATCAGCTGCATCAGCGAGCAGTGCGTTCGGTGGTGAGTCAATTAGCATTGCGTAGCAAATCGCTGACCGAATATCTGGAATCTCAGTATTTCAGAACACCAGGACAACAAGGTTCTCTGCTTGCCGATCCCGTATTTGAAAGTACTTTTGGTTGGATGCCTGCCAGTGAAACAATGGATGCCCTTAGAGGCAAACTCATTTCTAACCATTTGGTTAATGCACTTGGTCATGCACCGGTGCCTTTTTCCCACCAGCTAACAGCCTGGCGTACTATTCTTGAAGATAAACAGTCCTTATTAGTGAGCAGTGGTACTGGGTCAGGAAAAACAGAATGTTTCATGGTCCCTGTACTGGAGGATCTGATTCGGCAGCAAGAAGTGCACAGGCAGCCACTGACGGGGACTCAGGCTATTTTTTTGTACCCGCTTAATGCCCTAATTAACAGCCAACAGGAACGGTTACGTGACTGGACAAAAGGGTTTAAAGGAAAAATTCGTTTTGCGCTTTATAACGGTGAAACAAAACACACGAAATATGAGGTTCAGGAAGAGCAGAAAAAAATTCCAGAACAAGCTTTGAGTAGAGAGGAAATATACGAGTCCCCACCTTCTATTATGGTAACTAATACCACCATGCTGGAATATATGCTTATTCGACGTAAAGATGCTCCTATCGTTGATAAATCACAGGGGATGTTGAAATATATCGTTCTTGATGAGGCGCATAGCTATATTGGTTCCCAGGCGGCAGAGCTGGCATTATTACTGCGCCGTGTCATGCAGGCCTTTAATGTCGGTCCAGGGACCGATAATCCTGTTCAGGTCATTGCAACATCGGCCACGATTGGTGAAGATTCAGTCGAGGGCAATCAAGAATTGGCAAAATTTGTTGCTGATTTGGCCGGTGTGACTGAGCGGAATGTAAAAGTAGTACGTGGTTATCGTCAGATCCCACCTATATCTGATACGCATATTCGAGCTGAATTTCCATTGTCATTAACTTCACTTAATAATCTTACCCCGACAGAACTTTATCAGCAGCTTTGTCAGTACCGAGTGACACAAGAACTACGGCGAGCCTTAACTCAGCAAAAGAACCCAGCAGTGCGTTTAAGTGAATTACTGGCGATTGCTCGGCATATTTGGCCTGAAATTTCCAACAGGGAATTATTGCAAATACTTGATCTGATGGCTAAAGCACGTGCAGATACATCAGATAATTCGCTGGCTTTTACCCCTTTACGTATGCACGGGTTTATTCGAACTCTGGCTGGGCTATGGGCTTGTTCAAATCGGCAATGTGCCCATAAATCTCATGAATTACAGAATAAAGATTGGTCATTTGGACAAGTTTGGTCTGAGCAACGCCTGTTTTGTGATTGTGGTGCACCTGTTTTCGAAGTACTCCGTTGTTCCGGCTGTGGCACAGCTTATTTATCGGCAAAGGAAGAATTAAAAAATGATGGCACTACATGGTTGTCTGCACAACCTACTGTTGCCGATGAAGACGAGTTTGCTCTTGAAGTAGACTTATATCGTGATGATGAAGATGAAGACAGCGAAGAGAGCGGTCACCAGTTTGATCGTCTTTTAGCTGATACCGGTGAGAAAACATTTGTCTCACTCGAAGAGAACAACCAAGGGAAAATAGTCAGTAATTCCGCAGTTGGTTATGAAGTAAATTTGCTGAGACCGGAAAACCGTGATGCAGGGAAATCGACGTTTTTTACTTGTATTTGCTGTGGTGATGCTGAGCGGAAAAATAATCCTTTATTTCGCCCACTGCGTTTGGGGGCACCTTTCTTTCTAAGTGACATTATTCCAACGTTACTTGAATTCTCCCCATTACCAAAAAACCTGGAAGAACAGCAAGGGCCTTTCAATGGTCGTCGGTTACTGACATTTACCGATTCCCGTCAGGGTACGGCACGAATTTCTGCACGCTTACAGCAAGATGCAGATAAATCAACCCTCAGAACCCTTTGCTATCAAGAGTTAGCGAACATAACAGAGGATTCTGCTGGTTTGAGCGACGAGCAGAAAGAATTGCTCAAACCTTATATTGCCCAATTCTCTGTAGTTCCAATATTTAAGAGTGCAGTCGAGGCTTTAAGTAAGGCGATAACCTCACATGAAGTGTTAAGCCCAAATGAAATTCTCGCTGTGAATACCATTGCGGCAGCCATCAGTTCACAAAGCGAAGCACATGCTCAGGCAATGGAAATGTTACTTTCTGGCTCGGGTTGTCAGAAGGTGAAATCTGTTTCCTGGCAAACATTGGTCGAGCAGCTATCCGGTAGCGTTGATCTGGCTGACCGAATGCGAGGTAGTTTCAAAGAAATATCTGGGCTTGATTTAACCAAACAACAGTTTGCTGATTTTTGTCTGTACAGTGAATTTGGACGCCGCCCTAAAAATGCATGGACGTTAGAAAATTTGGGTCTTGTTGCTATTCATTATCCTTTTATTGATAACGTGAATCGTTGTCCTCAGGATTGGAAAAGCCTTCTGCCAGATCCAGATAAGCAACTTGCTGAATGGCGTAATCTACTGAAAATTACCCTTGATTTCTTTATCCGTGAAAACAGTGCTGTTTTTTACGAGAATGAGCATTATCCCCGTTGGATGGGAACGCGTTTCCCGGTAAAAATGCTACAAGGTCCGGATAAAAAATATAAAGAACAGAAGCGTGATCAGCTTTGGCCACAAATTCGCGATCGTCATTACAACCGGGTCATTAAGTTACTGGTGGCTGTATTCCCAGCGATTCAGCCAGATCAAACTTACTGGAAAGATTTAGTTAATAATTTAATGAAAGAGGCTTGGGATGCCCTCAGGCCAAATCTACGTCAGTTTGAGTCTGGTTATCAATTTGATATTAAAGAACAAGCTTATTTCTTTAGCCCCAAACAGATCTGGCGTTGCCCTTATACCCGGCGCGCACTTGATGTAACCCTGCTCGGTTATTCACCTTATTTACCTGGAAGTGAAGGCATTGCTCCTGAGAAGGCCGCATTGGTTGAAATGCCTGAATTGCCAATGCGCCACTGGCGGCTGTCGGGTGGCGGTGAGTTGCCAAGAGATGAGCGGTTACAATGGCTGGAAGATGACCCGCAAATCAAGAGCGCTCGACGTGAAGGTGTGTGGTCTACCCGTAGCGACAGGCTGGCACTGAAGGATGGCTGGTATCGCCTGGAAGAGCATTCTGCACAGCGCACACCTCAACAAAACCAGTTTAACGAAAAACTGTTTAAGGCTGGGAAAGTAAACGTGTTGAACTGCTCTACGACGATGGAAATGGGCGTAGACATTGGCGGTATGAGCTTGGTTGCGATGAATAACGTCCCTCCTGCTCCAGCTAACTATCTGCAGCGTGCAGGCCGTGCAGGGCGTCGAGGTGAATCAGCTTCAGCAGCAATTACCTTATGCAAAAATACCGCCCATGGTATGGAAGTTTTCAAAGATCCGCTTTGGCCATTTAACAGTAGTTCCAAGGCTCCACAGGTACGCTTTGAGAGCGAAAGCATTGTCCAGCGCCACGTCAATGCGCTGGTACTTGGTCTGTTTTTAAGGGCGGAAGTGCCGGATGCGACCAAGCTGAGTTGTAAATGGTTTTTTGAGGGTGAAGATAGCCAGTGTCAACGTTTCTTGAATTGGATGAATGGCCAATCAGAAGTATTGGCCAACAAGTTGAAACGGCTGGTTCAGGGAACGGTATTAACGTCTCTGACTGCTTCCCAGTTGCTTTCGCGTACCAATGCAATGATGCAGAAAGCAGAGCTTCACTGGCGTAATCAACTCGCTATTTTGCTACAAAATATTGAATCGTTGAAAGCAGACAATACCGGCTGGGAAGAAACTCCTGCGGGTAAAGCCATTGCCTATCAATTACGTGATTATCGTAGTGCATATCTATTTTCAAAATTGATCAGTGAAGCTTTTCTTCCTGGACACGGTTTCCCTGTTGGGGTCGTTAATTTTAACTTCCTGACAGCTGATGAACTTGAAAAGCGTAAAGCGTTAAAAGCCAGTCAACTGGATCAGAAAGAGGGCATTGAGAACTTTTCACGTAGTCTCGAAAAACTGCCAAGTCGTGACTTGCCTACAGCATTGCGTGAATATGCACCGGGTGCCGATGTGGTTTTAGGGGGAAAAGTCTACCGGTCCGCAGGAATTATGCTCGGTAAAGTATTGGGGAGTGGCCAGGAGCTAAAAGGCGACCATCATATTCCGTGGTTCTGGCACTGCCGCCAATGTGGTGCGGGGTCTACCAGCGCAACATATCCTGCAGGTTGTAGCCATTGTGGTGCAGAAAAATCACTACTCACCGTGAGGCGCTATTTGCAACCGGTTGGTTTTGCAACAGATATCCGTTATCAGGCCCATAACGATGTGTCTATGCCCGCACAATTGCCTTATCAGGACCCTCGGGTTCTGGTGCCTTCAGCTGTATGGGTTTCTCTGCCAGATACATCACTGGGGCGTTACCGCTTCAGCAATAGTGGTGAGTTATTCCATTTCAGCGATGGTGAGTTCGGGAAAGGCTATGCCATTTGCTTGTCTTGTGGGCGCACCGAGTCACAAACAGAAGCTGAACGCACACCGGCAACACTCAAAAATCCTGCACTAGAAAATACGCATCTTCTGTTGCGTGGCGGCAGTAATGATCGGCAAGGCAGCAGCAAGCTGTGCCATGGTCATGTTCATAAAGATTTGTGGTTAGGTTACAGCAGCCGTACAGACATGGTTGAACTGCAGCTTAATGACGAAAACGGTTTGCTGATTACTGATGATGTTGCTGCACGTTCCCTGGCTGTCGCATCACGTGAAGGGTTGGCGCATAAATTAGGTATTGAAAATACCGAGCTGGGCGTCACTATTCAGCAATCCCGCGATAGTAACAATGCTTATGGATACTCGATTTTCATCTATGACAATAATGCAGGCGGGGCAGGTTATGCAGTTCAAATAATTGATATTTTTAGCGAAGTGTTTAACTACGCCAAAAAGTTACTTGATTGCTCATGCGATAAATTCTGTCATCACTGCTTACTCAGTTACGACAGTCAGCACTATGTCAGTAAGTTGGATCGCCATCGTGCCTTACCATTGCTCACCAGTACGCGTTTGCAGATGTTGAAACTTGCACCGGAATATCAATTCTTCGGGCCGGGCAGCCGGGTTGAAACTATCCCTCTAATGCTGCGTTTATCACAGCATCTTAGCTCAGGGCGTTACGGCACTCTCTCATTGGTAATATCCGGAGTGACAGAGGAGTGGGATTTTGCGCAGTGGCCATTATTGAAGGATGTACTGCGGTTTGCATCCTCGGGAGGCAAGGTTGAACTGCTAATCACCACCACATTAGCTGAGTTACCTGAGAAAATACGCCATCAGTTGTCGGCATTGTCAGCGATGCCGGGTAACACGTTATGCATCCATCCTGTCCCTGAGAGCCTGCTTGCTCAGGGACAGGGTCGCTGGTTGGCACAAATCGTTGGTGACGACCATTGCCTGCAATGGGCCGCAGGCAATGATGCAATAACTATTCCTGGTGATAGCTGGGGGCAAAGTGCCACGTCTCCTGTTGTGTCTTGCCTGGTATCTGCTGCTAAGGTACTTCCTGGAAATACACTCTCTGCGGAAGAACTGTTACCTGAATTGCCTGCAGGAGCGGTTCGAATCAATTTGTCCCACCAACTTGATGGCCCATTGGAAGGTTTCGGGTCACGTTTCTGGGCGCTTATAAGCAGTCAACACCCATTCTGGAAGCGTGTTTTCGCCGAAAAGCGTGAGATAGCTCAGGTGCAATACAGAGATCGTTACGTTAACAGTCCTTTCACGGCACGTTTGCTGGCTGAACTGCTGACTGAATTGGTCGAACAGGGGCTAGCAGAACGAGCGGCACTCTCGATATCAGTGAAAAAACTCGACTACAGTTCGCGCCAACATGACTCGTTATTTAACGCATGGCTCAACGAGGAAGACAGGGAACAGGTGGTGAGGACATTGCTGGAGGAAGGGTATCTTGGCCCTGCCTGGTCCGGGAATATTTCATGGTTTGTTGGTGATAACCGAACGACTGACCATGGCCGTGAGTTAACCGTATCATTCAAAGATGGCAGCACAGGTTATCTATTGCTGGATATGGGGCTTGGCTACTGGCGCTGCCAGGGGGATTCATTCTTTGACTTCGAAGAGCATCCTTCCCGGCAAGTCGAAATCGTTGCTTCCAGCCGAGCCAATCTCATTGCTCCGGATAGCGGTTTGCATAGCTATATTATTGTCGGGTAATTGAAGCCCCCCTGCCTGTTCAGGGCAGGGGGTTGACGAAGCGCACTATTCCCATGTGCCTGTTTAATAAATGTACTCAATTATTGCGAGACATCTCCCATTAAGCCATCACATTCATCAGTCATCGTGATACCCTTTAACTCCCTCTTTTTTATCGCAGTATGCCGTGCGGGCACCGATAAGCCGCCGATTAGCATTGCTGCCACAATAGACAGAAAAACCGATGAACGAACAAAATTATGCACCCGGGATGCGGGTCGTTATTCGTGACGCAGAGTGGCGTATTCGTCGTGCAGACAACAGTGGTGATGGCGGTCATTTGCTGATTTGTGACGGCATTTCGGAAATGGTACGCGGTAAAGAAGGGTTGTTTCTGACAGGGTTGGAAGAAAATATTGAAATCCTGGATCCTGCAAAAACTAAGCTGGTAGAGGACGACTCCGCCAACTATCAGGCATCACAACTGTATATCGAAAGCCAGCTGCGTCAGCGAGTGCCGACGGATAATCTGGTTCACTTCGGGCATAACGCAGCGATGGATTCGATGCCTTTCCAGCTTGATCCAACGCTAATGGCGTTGGCGCAGCCACGCCAACGTATATTGATTGCTGATGCGGTAGGCTTGGGTAAAACGCTCGAAGCAGGTATTCTGGTTTCTGAATTAATCCGTCGTGGCCGTGGTAAACGTATTCTGGTGCTGGCGGTTAAATCGATGCTGACCCAGTTTCAGAAAGAGTTCTGGAGTCGTTTTGCCATTCCTTTAACCCGTCTGGACTCTGCTGGCCTGCAAAAAGTACGTAACCGCATCCCAACGAATCACAACCCGTTTCACTATTTCGATAAAACAATTATTTCCATCGATACCCTGAAACAAGACATTGAATACCGCCACCATCTGGAAAATGCTTGGTGGGACATTATCGTTATTGATGAAGCCCATAATGTAGCCGAGCGTGGCACCAGTTCATTACGTAGCAAACTGGCGAAATTGTTGGCCGGGCGAAGCGATACGTTAATTATGCTCTCTGCGACCCCTCACGATGGTAAAGCTGAAAGTTTTGCCAGCCTGATGAACATGCTTGATCCCACTGCGATTGCCAATCCTAAAGAGTATGAGTACGCAGATTTCGCGGATAAAAATTTGGTTGTGCGTCGCTTCAAGAAAGACGTGAAAGACCAAATGGCTGGCGAATTCCCGGAGCGTGAAATCAAGGCCTTGAAACGTGATGCGACATCTGCAGAAGAAGAAGTTTATCGCCGTCTGCTTGAAAGTAAATTCCGCGATGACGACGATGAAGATACTTCTACCAACAAAGGTCATCTGTTTAAAATCACGCTGGAGAAAGCCTTGTTCTCAAGCCCTATGGCTTGTGCCAGTGTGGTTGCGAACCGTTTAAAGCGCCTGGAAAGTCGAAAAGAAGTTAATAGCCAGAGCCAAAATAATGAACTGCATTCTCTGCTGCTGGCTTTGAATAATGTTGATGCCAGTCAGTTCAGCAAATACCAGCTATTGCTGGAAACCATCCGCAACGATCTCAAATGGAAAGCGAATAATTCTAACGATCGTCTGGTGATCTTTACCGAGAGCATAAAAACGCTGGAATTCTTGCATCAGCAACTGCTTGCTGATCTCAAAATCAAACCAGAGCAAGTCGCTACATTACGTGGAGATCAGGGTGATACCGTGCTGATGGAAACTGTTGAAGCCTTCGGTAAGCAACAGTCACCATTGCGTTTGCTGATTTGCTCTGATGTGGCATCGGAAGGTATCAACTTGCACCACCTGAGCCACAAAATGGTTCACTTCGATATTCCCTGGTCGTTGATGGTATTCCAGCAACGTAACGGGCGTATCGACCGCTACGGCCAAAAGCACGTTCCACAAATTCGTTACCTGTTAACTGAGGCGAATGAGCCGCAAATCAATGGCGATATGCGCGTTCTGGAAGTGCTGATCAACAAAGATGAGCAAGCGCAGAAAAATATCGGTGACAGTTCAGAATTCACGGGTAAGTTTACCCAGGAAGAGGAAGAAGAGCAGGTCGCAGGCTACATGATGCAAGGTAGCGATAACGGTGCCAGCCTCTTTGATGAGCTATTGAACAGTAACGTCGGGGAAAGTGCTGAACACGATTTATTCAGCGAACTGAGTAATGTGGTTTCCGACGACATACAGTCGTTAACTGCCACGGATACCAGCCTCTTCGCTGATGAACAGACCTACTGCGAAAAAGCCCTGGGTTATCTGAAGGCCAGTGGTCAACGTATTCAATACGAAACCTTGCCTGATAACACTCTGTCGCTGGTGGCCCCGGAAGAGTTACGCCGACGCTTTAATCAGCTTCCTCCAGAAATCACCCCGGAAAATGGCCAGCTTTACCTAAGCCAGGACAAAAAGGTCATCACTGATTCCATTATCCGTTCCCGTGGGGAGCAACACGCCTGGCCAGATATTCATTATCTCTGGCAAATCAACCCAGTGGTGCAGTGGTTAGATGACAAAATGCAGTCTGCCTTTGGTCGCCATCAGGCACCCGTGATTCGCCTGCCGCATCTATTTTCGCCAGATGAAGACCATTTTATTCTCTCGGGTTTGTTCCCGAATCGTAAATCCCACCCGATGGTGAATTCATGGCTGGTGGTGAGTTTTAATCTTGACCAGCTAACCGGGAGTTTGCCGTTTGCTGAATTCCTGGCAAACAACCCGCAGCTTGGCAAAAAGCTGACCAATGCTGGTGGCGAGCAACGTAACCATCAGCGCCAGCAGCAGCTACTGGAAAAAGCGATTGATCATGCTCGCGATGTTTTTGCTCATGATCGTCAGGCGTTCGAAGACAAAATTAACCAACAGCTCACTGAACATCTGGAAAAGCTGGATGTACTCAGAAAACGCCAGATAGGCCAGTTGGAGTTGGATTTTGCTGAAAACAAACAGCAAGAATCCGTTAAACAGAGCCGAAAAGAGCAGCGTCAGCGTGAAATTGAACACAACTTTAACAGCTATATCGAATGGATCGAGGACACGATGACGACAGAAAAAGAACCCTACATTCAGGTCATTGCTGTTATCACTGGAGCGGAGGGTTAATCATGGCGCTGGTCGGTATTAATAACGAAAACGAATTTTACTCCAACCATTATCTGGGCGAAGTATTTACCAGCGATATCCGCGAAGCTCTGGAGCCGTGGAACGAACAGGAAAATGCCGCTCGTGAAGTAGAGCGTGCTGCCAGAGAACAGGGCGAAGAGTTTACACCGGGCTACCGGGCACCCTGGAATCAGCTAAATAGCCTGGCAACAACCTTCTTCCGCCAGTTATCTGAACAGGAAAAACAGCGCCAGATCCCGCAACGTCTGACGGATCAACGCAGCCGCTGGCAGCCACTGTTACAAGCTTTGGGTTACGAACTGAACCCGAAAATTCAGGTGCTGGAGGACGGTTCTCCTCTTCCTGTACTGGCGCGTTATAACAGCTTGGATGGCAGCCCGTGGTTATGGATCGTTGAAGCCCATGATGTGGAAGAGGGCACACTCGATCCACTGGCGTTATCCTTGCTAAAGGCTCAGTTCCCGGCTGATGTAGATAAAAAGCACCGTGATAATCTGCGTAAAAATGCCCGTGGTGAATACCGTTCCTGGCAGGATCTGATTTCGACAGAAGTCTTCACTCAGCCAGAACCACCGCGATTTGTCTTGCTGCTTGGCAACCGCCAGTTGCTGCTGCTGGACCGCACCAAGTGGGCGCAAAACCGCCTGCTACGCTTTGATTTCGAAGAAATTTTAAGCCGCCGTGAAACGGAAACGCTGAAAGCGACGGCGGTGTTACTGCACAAAGATTCGCTCATGCCTGGCAGTGGCGCACCTTATCTCGATTCACTTGATGAAAATTCCCACAAACATGCGTTTGGTGTATCTGAAGATCTGAAATATGCGCTGCGTGAAAGTATCGAATTACTCGGCAACGAAGCGATGCGTTACCTCATTGAGCGAGGGCTGGCAAACTATACGGGTAATCGTGCCGTTAACCCGGAAGATCTCAGCCGTGAATGCCTGCGCTATATGTACCGTCTGCTGTTCCTCTTCTATATCGAAGCACGTCCAGAACTGGGCTATGCGCCAATGCAGGCGCGGACCTATCTGCAAGGTTACAGCCTGGAAACGCTGCGTGAACTGGAAATGATCCCGCTTACCAGCGAAGAGGACAGAAATGGCCGCTACCTGCATGACAGCCTGAATATGCTGTTCAAACTGGTGCGTGAAGGCTACAAAGGCGGCGAGAAGATCCAGAGTGACTGGATCAGCGGCGAGCAGATCAGCGTCCACAGCAACCAGTTCAAAATCCCTCGTCTGGAAAGCCATCTTTTCGCGGCAGAAAACACGCCTTATTTAAACCGTGTTGTGTTCCGCAACGAAACGCTGCAACAGGTTATTCAGGCGATGTCCCTTAGCCGTCCAGGCAAAGGACGTTTTGCGCGTCGTGGGCGTATTTCTTATCGCCAGTTAGGGATTAACCAATTAGGTGCGGTGTATGAAGCACTGCTCTCTTATCGTGGATTCTTTGCCAGCCACGATCTCTATGAAGTGAAAAAAGCCGGGGAAGAGTTTAACGAGCTGGAAACCGGCTACTTCGTCAGTGCCGATGAGATAGCCAAATATCAAGACGACGAAAAGGTCTACAAGAAAGATGGCAGTCTGCGTATTCACCGCCGTGGCAGCTTTATCTATCGCATGGCCGGGCGTGACCGTGAGAAATCGGCGTCTTACTACACCCCGGAAGTACTCACTCGATCGTTAGTTAAATACGCACTTAAAGAGCTGTTTAAAGAGCAAATTGAGCCGATAGCCGACCCGCATGCTAAAGCCGATGCGATTTTAAAACTCACCGTCTGTGAACCAGCAATGGGAAGTGCTGCGTTCCTTAACGAAGCCATCAACCAGTTAGCGGAAGCCTATCTGTTCCATAAGCAGCAGGCTGAAGGGCGACGCATTCCACAGGATCAGTACACCCAGGAATTACAACGGGTGAAAATGTACATCGCAGATAACAATGTCTTCGGCGTGGACTTAAACCCGGTGGCGGTGGAGCTGGCGGAAGTCTCCCTGTGGCTGAACGCCATCAGCGGTGACACCTTTGTGCCCTGGTTCGGTTACCAGCTGCACTGCGGTAACTCGCTGGTCGGCACCCGGCGTCAGGTATTTAATAAGAGCGAACTGGCTTATAAAAAGGCTAAAGACCCAAGCTGGCTTAACAGTGAACCTGCTGAGCTGGCAATGAACACGCCGCGTGACGAAAAACAGATTTTCCACTTCCTGCTGCCGGATGGCGGCATGGCAAACTACAGCGATAAAACGGTTAAGCAGCGTTACCCGGATGAATACAAGCTGTTAGATGCATGGCGAAAAGGGTTTACCGCAAGCTTTGAGCCTCATGAAATTAATGATTTGCAGCGTATCAGCAGCAAATTAGAAGCGTTGTGGAGTGCATATCGCCAGCAGCTTAAAGCAGAACGCGAAGCCACCGCGGATGGCTATGCAGTCTGGCCGTTGCCTTCCGATGCGCAGCGTCACTCCAGTATGCGCAGCAAAGACGAGACGTTCAGCAAACGCCATCAGGACAATAGCGACTATCAAAAATTGCGCTGGGTGATGGACTACTGGTGTGCGTTGTGGTTCTGGCCGATTGATAAAGCCGATGAACTGCCGGATCGCAGTGACTGGCTGTTTGATCTGGAGACCCTGCTCGACGGTATTGTGGTGACGGAAGAAGTGACAGCTGCTGAATCAAACATCATGGCCGGTTTGTTTGATGAAGAAGAAAGCATTCGTGAAGAAGCATCGTTGTTCTCCGGTACCGGTCGCCTGAAAACCGATGTGTTATTCCGCCATTTACCGCGCCTGAAAGTGGTAGACGCATTGCGTAAACAACACCGTTTCTTCCACTGGGATTTAGAGTTCAGCGATCTGTTTGCCGAACGTGACGGTTTTGACCTGATGCTGGGTAACCCGCCATGGCTGAAAGTGGAATGGCAGGAAGCGGGCGTGCTGGGTGATTACGAGCCGGAGTTTGTGCTGCGTAAATTGAGTGCGTCAAAACTGGTAACGCTACGCGATCAAATCTTCAATCACATCCCTGCGCTGGAAGATGCCTGGCGCAGTGAATACGAAGGCTGTGAAGGGATGCAGAATTTCCTCAATGCGCAGCAGAACTATACTGTGCTGCGTGGTGTGCAAACCAACCTGTATAAATGTTTCTTACCCCAAGCATGGCGTTTGGGAGCAAAAAGCGGTGTGGCGGGCTTCCTGCACCCTGAAGGGATATATGACGATCCGAAAGGCGGGCAGTTGCGTGCTGCTGTGTATCCGAGGTTAAGAGCGCATTTTCAATTTATTAATGAAACGAAACTCTTCTCTGAAGTCCATAACCAGACATTGTTTAGTATTAATGTCTACGGCCCGTTTTGTTTTAGCCCTGAATTTTCTCATGTGTCGAATTTATTTATTCCCCAAACAATTGATGCAAGCTTTGAACATAAGGGTGAGGGTATTGTCCCTGGTATCAAAGAAGAAAGTGAAATGGATGGGAAAGTAAAGGTTAAGTGGAACTTCCAGGGGCATAAGGAACGGATCCTAAACATTGATCAAAAGCAATTAAATCTTTTCTCTCGTCTCTATGATTCAGCTGGAACTCCTGCATTAGAAGCTCGCCTGCCTGCTTTACATGCAACACCACTTGTTGCAGTACTTGAGAAGTTTGCTGATCAGCCGAAGCGTTTGGGGGATTTGCAGGGTGAGTATTATTCGACCGTAATGTTTGATGAAACCTACGCTCAACGTGACGGGACAACAAAACGGCAAACACAGTTTCCAGAAGATGCCTCACAATGGGTTTTATCAGGACCGCACTTTTTTGTTGGCAATCCATTCTACAATACGCCAAAAACAGTCTGTGATACGAATAAAGCATATGACAATCTCGATCTGTTGACTCTGCCAGACGATTACCTGCCGCGTACCAACTACATTCCAGCATGTGATGAGCAGGAATATGCCAGACGTACACCGCGAGTAACCTGGACAGAGCCGGGCGAAGATGAACCGAGAAAGGTGACGGATTATTTTAGATTAGGCTATCGAGGAATGTTATCTCAATCAGGTGAACGGACTCTTATTGCATCCATTTTACCTCCGGCCATTGCACACATTCATGGAGTGCAAAGTACCTCGTTCAAATCAGAAGAATTGCTTTTACAACAATTTTTAATGAGTGTTTCATTAGTGGGTGATTTTTTCATTAAGAGTACTGGTAGAAGTAACTTAATGGCCAGTTGGGCCAATTTTCCTTTAGTCGGCTTAGTTGGGCATACATCTCTGCGATTACTCGCTTTAAGTAGCTTAACAAAACATTTTGAAAAACTGTGGCTGAATTTTTTCACCTATTCTTTCAATCGACTTAGTTGGAGCCGTAACCTCCCCCAGCTTCCACAGGATTTCTTCACCAATCTGACTCCTGAATGGAACCGTAACTGTGCGCTACGTACTGATTACTCCCGCCGTCAGGCGCTGGTGGAAATCGACGTTCTTGTCGCTCAGGCTCTTGGTTTAACACTCGAAGAGTTGCTGACTATCTACCGCGTTCAGTTCCCGGTCATGCGTCAAAACGAAGCTGACACCTGGTACGATCAAATCGGCCGCATTATCTTTACTCCAAGCAAAGGGCTGGTGGGCGTAGGCCTGCCGCGCACCGCGCGTAAACCCGATCTGAAAAATGGTTATAGGTTCTCAGTTGATAGCCCGGACTGGAAGGGCGGTGATGGCGAGGAATTGGCTATCGGTTGGGATGATGTTAAACACCTGCAAAGCGGCACCGTCAGCGTGACTTTTGATGACTACACCCGCAGCGATGAGGGCGAGCGCCGCACTGTGACCTGGCAGGCACCGTTTATCAAGCCAGACCGCGAAGACGACTATAAAGTCGCTTGGGCATTCTTTGAAAGTGATAAGGAGAGCATCTGATGCTGCCTTCCGTTGTCAGTCGGCAGGTAGCCGACAGCGTTGCCGAGTTTTTACGCGCGGCCTTTCCGCTCAATAGCCCTCTCTTCAATGGCGAAGAGAACGAAGATATCAATATGCTGGAGCAGTTTTTACGCCAGCCGGAAGCGTTACTGAAAGGGCCGTATCTCTCCGCTCAGTTGCCGTTTCGTAAAAGTTTGTTACCGTTGGATTTCTTCCCCCATCTGTCGCTGCCATTTCCGCCGCATGCCCATCAGGCACAGGCTTTTGAACGGCTGGGGAATGACGAGCCTCAGCCCACATTAGTGGCAACCGGCACGGGTTCCGGTAAGACAGAATGCTTTATGTTCCCGCTGCTTAACTACTGCGCGGGAACGCCGGGTGCCGGGGTGAAAGCGATAGTCATCTATCCCATGAACGCCCTAGCGACCGATCAGGCCAGCCGCTTTGCTCAAACTATCAGTGGCGATCCACGCCTGCACGGTAAAGTCACCGTAGGCTTGTTTGTTGGTGATAGCGAAGAACACCCAAGCAAAAAAATGTCTGCCGATAAGGTGATTACCTGCAAACATACGCTGCGCGACAGCCCGCCAGATATCCTGCTGACTAACTATAAAATGCTCGACTACCTGCTGATGCGTCCCGGCGACCAAAAGCTGTGGAGGCACAATAAGCCCGGTATGTTGCGCTATCTGGTGGTGGATGAACTGCATACTTTTGATGGTGCGCAAGGCTCCGATTTGGCCTGTCTGGTGCGCCGGCTTAAATACCATGTCGGTGTCGATAACGGACGTTTTGCTTGCGTTGGCACTTCCGCGACAGTGGGAGATGAGCTGGGGCAACTGCTGGATTACGCGCAAACTATTTTTGATCAGCCGTTCACTGATGCTGCGGTGATCCGCGAAGATCGTTATAGCGCAGCCGAGTACCTACAAGGCTTTGAAATTACTAACAGCCAGTATCCCGCGCCAGAAGATAAAACGGCGCTTGAACCTCATCGTTATGCCACGCCAGTTGACTATCTAAACGGGCAAATACCTCTTTGGTTCCCGGAAAGTACATTGCGTCTTCCTGAGAATCTGGAAGACGATAACGGGCGTGAAAAACGCGTAGCACTCGGTGAAATGCTACGTCGTCACAGCGTATTGCATGTGTTACTGCGTGATTTACAAGGCGGTATTCTTTCCGAACAGCAGTGCCTTGAAAACTTACAGGTCATGCTTTCTGAAAGCGCGGAGCACGCTGCTCTGGTGTTGCAAAGTATTCTGGCGCTGATTGCTCAGGCCAGGCTGGAAGTACCGGAAAACCCAGGCGACCATCAGCAGCGAATTGCAGCAGGTAAACCACGCCCGGTCTTACCCTTTGTACAGCTGCGTTCACAATTATGGTTACGTGAAATGCGCCGCCTGGTGGCCAGCGTTTCAAAAACACCGCAACTGGTTTTTGCCGATGACCTGACCGTTGAAGACCGAGAACATCACCTGCCAGTCATCCACTGCCGTGACTGCCATGCCACCGGTTGGGTGAGTATGCGCCACGGGCAAAATGTGCAGCTGGAAACCGATCTTGATGGGATTTATCGCCAGTTCTTTGAAAAGGGCCGCTCGATTGTGCTGGCCTTCCCGGATAAGAGTGAAAAAGCCGTTAGCGGTATGCATCAAAAATTATGCCCGGCTTGCCTGAAGCTTAATAAGCAATCCAACGTGCAGTGTGGGCACTGTGGGTACAGCGAAATGGTTCGGGTACTGATCCCAGATATGCTCAAAGAGCGCAAAGACCAGCTTGAGTTCGCCAACGAATGCCCTTATTGCAACAGCAAAAATGGTATCTCGATCCTCGGTTCCCGTGCGGCCAGCTTATCGGCGGTGATGATCCACCAGCTCTATGGCAGTAAGTTTAACGAACATAAAAAGCTGATCACTTTTTCAGACTCCGTACAAGACGCTGCCCACCGCGCCAGTTTCTTTACTGCTCGTACGTGGCCATTAATGGTGCGTGGGCAGATTGCCCGTTTACTCAATGTGGGTGAAACCTTACGGCTTGACGAATTCGCCCAGAAGGTTTGCCAGCAAACGCGTGAGACCTCGACCGATGACGCACATTTTGTGGCGAATTTCATCGCGCCAAATATGCAGTGGCTCAACGATTATCAGACGTTAAAAATTGAAGGCCAGCTTACTGAAAACTCGGATCTCCCTGAGTTGGTTCGGTTACGTCTCGACTGGGAGGTGTGGAGCGAGTTTACTCTTCGCGCCAGCATAGGACGAACGTTAGAGACCACGGGTTTTGCTGCTACCGGCGTGGATACTGAACGGCTTAACCCAGCAATTAAAGCGCTACATCAGCAGCTTTGTGAAGAGTTGGGTGACCTGATGAACGGTGTGACGGTTGAACAAGTCACACATCTGGCTTTAGGGATTTTGTGGTATCAGCGCCATGCTGGTGCGGTGATGCATCCGGCATTTGAAAGTTATCGCCGGGATGGCACGACCTTTATGATGACGCAAAAAGAGCGTACATCACGCTATATGCCATCTATCGGGCCTAAAACCCGCAAACCCGTCTACGCCTCCTTTGAAAAAATCACCGGCTTCCACCGTCTTATCGGATCTAAGGACAACCCAAGCTGGTATCAGCGTTGGTTGACGCGCTCATTAAACAGCGGTGATAATATTTTCATCAGTAGTACTTCGGAAACGATATTGCGGCTGCTTTATACGGCGCTGCAACGTGCAGGAATGGTGACATCTTTCGATACCAAAGGTCGTGAAGCTTGGGGGTTGAGTACTTCGGCACTGGTTGTCAGCCGCGATGTCACTCAACTTAGCTGTACGTGCTGTCGGGAAATCGTTCGCGCTCCAACTGAGCAGGCGTGGCTTTGGGAAAATGCCCCCTGTATGTCACTGCGCTGTGATGAAGGTCGCTACCAGATTACAGATAGCAAGCCGACGCTGCGTTGGGACAATATGGATATTGCTCGTGTCATGGGAGCTGAGCATACCGGCTTACTTACCCGTGAAGATCGCGAGGCGACGGAAAAATCGTTCTATCGCGGCACTAAGCCCTGGAACATCAATTTATTATCAGCGACGCCTACGCTGGAGATGGGGATCGATGTTGGCGATCTTTCTTCGGTTCTGCTTTGTTCCGTGCCGCCAGCTCAGGCGAATTATTTACAGCGTATCGGGCGTGCCGGGCGTAAAGACGGGAATGCATTAAACATTACTGTTGCCGAAGGGAATCCACACGATCAGTTCTTCTTTGAAGAACCGCTGGAGATGATGCAGGGGCAGGTTCAGGCTCCCGGTGTATTTCTCAATGCGGTGGCGATTCTCGAACGACAACTCGCCGCGTTCTGCCTGGATAACTGGGTAAAAACCGGTGTGCCGGGTTCCGCCATCAGTAAAAACGTGAAGCAGATGCTCGATGAATTGGATACTGGCCGTAAGGGCGGTTTCCCATACAATTTCCTGCGCTATGTGCAGGAACATCGTGTGGCGATTGCTGAACGTTTTGCCGGGATTTTCCCGCAACTGGAAGCTGATACTCTGCTGCAACTGACCCATTACCTCACCGGTGAACAAAGCTATCGTTCGCTTGAACAAAGAATAGATACAGCACTGGCGCAATTACTCGAAGATCGCAAGTCACTGCGTGCACGTATTGATAAATTGAAATACAGCATCGAGAAGTTGAGGGCGGTGCCGCAAGATCAAAATTACGAAGCTGATTTGCGTGAACTTACTTCTGAGCGTTCAGCATTGCAGTCATTAGTACGTCAGATAAATGACAAGCAGACCCTGAATTTCCTCACTGATGAAGGGTTACTGCCTAACTATGCTTTCCCGGAAGCCGGTGTGACTTTGCGTTCAGTTTTGTGGCGACGTAAAGAAGGGGGCCCAGAGCGCGAATCCCAAAACACAACCTATGAGTATGAACGCCCAGCCGCCACAGCGCTGGCTGAGCTAGCCCCCTTGAATAACTTTTATGCTGGTGGGCATAAAGTAGAGATCGAACAAATCGATCTTAACGTCTCGAAGCCTGAAAACTGGCGGATATGTAGCCACTGCAACTATAGCGAAAATATCGATCAAACTGGTGACCAGCATAAATACTGTCCAAAATGTGGCACGCCTGTTTGGGCTGATGCAGGGCAGAAAACGACCTTACTGAAATTGCGTCAGGTCTATGCTCGTGCCAGTGCACGCGATAGCCAAATCAGCGATGAAAGTGATAGCCGCGAACCGACTTTCTTCCAGCGGCAGTTACTGGTGAGTTATGAACCTCAGGATGTCACGGCGGCCTATGCCATTGACGAAGGCGAAGTCCCGTTTGGCTTTGAGTTCTTGAGTAAAGTGACTCTGCGCGATATTAACTTCGGCAAGATGGCTGATGATGCCAGCGAGTTAATGATTGCGGGTGACAAAAAACGACGTACTGGTTTCCGGGTATGCCTGAGCTGTGGAATGGTTAAACGCCCGCGTAATAATGATCCGCGGCGAGATCATGATCTGAGCTGCAAGTATCGCAGTGAGCCAGAAAAAGCGAAGTTTGAAGATTACCTCTATCTTTATCGCCAGCTGGAATCCGAAGCGCTGCGTGTTTTATTACCTGTAACCAGTTACAGTAATGACCGTATTGTTGAGTCCTCCCTTGCTGCGGCCATCCAGCTTGGGTTGAAACACTACTTCAGGGGAAATGTTGATCATCTTAAGGGCGTTGTATATCGCGAACCTGAAAATGAAGGTGAATCTTGGCGGCAATATCTGGTTATCTACGACACGGTACCGGGAGGAACGGGCTCTCTCAAAGAGTTGATGAGAACGCCAGACAACCTGCTGAAATTATTGCAGCAGGCCTATCAGGCATTAGTGGAATGTAGCTGTAATCACGATACCAGCAAAGATGGCTGCTATCGCTGTGTGTACGCCTATCGTGATCGTGGACGCATGAAGTTTGTTTCACGTGACCAGTCGCGCGTCCTATTGGCGCAAATTCTTAAAGCCAGCGATAAAATTCGCCAAATTAAAACCATTAATAGTATTTCGCTCGATGCAATGATGGGGTCTGAGCTTGAGAAGCGATTTATCAGCTGCCTGCAGGAGCAAAAAAGCTTAGTTGTTAGCCGCAGTTACGCGCACCAAAGCGCAGGTTGGGTTATCAGCACCAGAGTAGAGTCTTCTTCCAGTTGGCATTTAAAAGCGCAGGTCGATTTAGGCGTTAAAGAGGGAGTGGGTATTCCATCACGTCCTGATTTTGTTCTTTACCCTATTGCGCAATCAGCAGATATAAAACCAGTAGCGATTTTTCTTGATGGTTATGCATTCCATAAAGATTCTATATCTGACGACGTACAGAAACGGCAAGCAATTAAAGATAGCGGGCATTATCATGTCTGGACTATCGGTTGGCGTGACCTCAACGAAGCGGGCTGTAAGCATCTGCAGGACGTGCTTGGTCTTGGGCACAACCCGGCAATGAAGAATCCAACAATTTATAACCGATTCCACGATATCAATTTTGTTACTTTGCATAGCTCTGTGCAGGACAAAAATAGCTTTGATTTGTTGCTTGATTATCTGTCTGAATCTGAGAAAAAAGCGACACTTTGGAAAAAGTTAGCTGCTGCACACGCTTGGGTATGGCTGGACGTTAAGTGTTCGCAAGAGCCTGGCGTTCAGCAAAAATATGCTTATGAAATGCAGGAAAATGCCTCACCAGTACGCCAGAAGCAAATCTCACCCGATGAACCTTTTGTTTTTGGCGGGCTTCTGGACAGTTGCGGTTCATCTCAACCATTTATTGAGTTGGCATCAGTACTACTTCAGAGCTATCTCAAGATCACGCCAACTGCTGATCAGCTGTGTGAGGCATTACGACTACATCTCTGTTTTGATGACCGCCATTCAGAAGATAGCGGTTATGAAGCTGGATTTTATGGTTTCTGGCGCTTGGTGAACCTGCTGCAATTTTTGCCTGATATGTCGTTTACCAGTCGTAAAGCAATACACCAGCCACAAGAAAAATTAGTAGTTGTGCCGATAAAAGCAGCTCAAGAAGTGCAGTCAGATGCCAGTTGGGCAGAAATTATTGAGTTTGAATTACTCACCAGTGAAGAAATTGCTTTGCTTCAGGCTCATGACCTTGGAGCACCTGTTCCTGGCTACGCCTTACAAAACGATCTGGGTGAGATTATTGCAGAAGCCGATCTTGCCTGGCCTGAACGGAAACAGGTCATCATTTTCGAAGATGAGAACTTCGCTTCTCATTTCACAACAAATGGCTGGCAGGTCGCTTTAGGCCCAATCAGCGAAGAAACCTTACAACATCTGTCAGGAGGTGATAAATGACGGTTCAGTCGCCAAAAGTGGCACTTTCTGATGGCTTTTTGGGGGCGTTTGCGCGTATCCCAAAAGTGCAGCAGAAGAAAGTTCAGGAGTTTATTTCTAAGTTTCGCCAGGATCCCACCAGTAATGGGCTGAACTACGAAAAGATTCACGATGCTCGAAGTGCCAATGTTCATTCGGTACGCATTGATCAAACTTACCGCGGTATCGTGCTTAAACCAGAACAAGGCGCGATATATATGCTGATGTGGGTGGACAAGCATGACGAAGCCTATGAATGGGCGCGCCGTCATGACTGTTCGATTCACCCATTAACTGGGGCGATTCAGGTTATTGATATTAGTTATATCAAGGCTGCGCCTGAACCTGTTGCACCTGATAAATCTAAGCTGTTTGCTGCATATTCAGCCGATCAGATCCTGGCACTAGGTGTTCCTCCTGTATTTATCGATCAGGTTATGGTTCTTACGGATGTCTATGGGCTTAACCAGCTTGAAAACGTTATGCCTGCAGAGGCCTGGGAGCCACTTCATTGGTTGTCTGAAGGATTGGATTACCAAGAGGTTCTGGAAGAGTTTAACGACCGCAAAGATGTGCTTGTCGATACTAACGACTTCATCGAAGCTATTGAACGCAGTAAGCGTCGATTCCATGTAGTGGAAAATGAGCAAGAACTGCTCCAAATGCTTAATGCACCACTAGAAAAGTGGCGAATCTTTTTGCACCCCAGCCAGCGTAAGTTGGTAGAAAATCCAGCGACCGGACCTGTTCGTGTATTGGGTGGAGCAGGTACAGGGAAAACAGTAGTCGCTATGCATCGTGCAAGATGGCTTGCTCAACGTTTGGGTGATCAACCTGGCAAGAAAATTCTGTTTACGACTTTTACTCGTAACCTTGCTGCAGATATTCGCGCCAATTTACAGCGTCTTTGTTCTCGTGAAGAAATGGCTCGCATCGAAGTTATTAATATTGATGCCTGGATGAGTGAACAACTTAAACGTCATGGTTATGATTTCCGTGTAGTTTATGAAAGCGATGAAGGTCGACGTAAATGCTGGAGTTATGCCTTGCAGCAAGCCCCAGCAGAGCTCGGTTTATCTGATAATTTTTACGCGGAAGAATGGGCTCGGGTAGTGCAACCTAATGCGGTCTACAGTCGTGAAGACTACCTTAAAGTTAGTCGGCTAGGGCGAGGAACGGCATTGTCACGTATTCAGCGAGCCAAAATATGGCCTGTATTTGAAGAGTTTCGTTCCCAAATGGCACGCGCAAAGTTGCGTGAAATGGGGGATGCGATGCATGAAGCGATTGTCCTGTTTAAAGAAAAACAGGTTCAGTTACCTTATAGCAGCATTGTGGTCGATGAAGCCCAGGATATTGGTGCTCCGGCCTTTACTCTAATTCGTAGTCTGGTACCTGAGTCACCTAATGATCTGTTTATTGTCGGTGATGGGCATCAGAGGATCTATCGCAATAAGGTTGTCCTGGGGCAATGTGGCATTAATGTCCGTGGCCGCCGAAGTAAGAAACTAAAAATTAACTACCGTACAACCGAAGAAACTCGTCGGTTTGCCGTTGGGTTGTTGACTGGAGTTAAGGTAGATAACCTGGATGGTGAAGCAGATGCCAGCAATGATTATTTGTCATTGCTGCATGGTGATTTACCAACCATAACGCATGCTACCGATTTTAAAGAAGAAGCAGGCACCATCGTTAAACAGATTCAGGCGTTACTGGCTAATAATGTGCGTTCCCAGGATATTTGTATAACGGCCCGTACCAAGCACGCCTATGACCGTTATGCTTCTGCGTTAGATGATGCTGGAATTGAAACTTATTCTTTAGGCCAGGACAGCGGTGATACTGATCAACGTTCTGGGGTGCGTATGGCAACGATGCATCGCATCAAAGGACTTGAGTTCCAGTATGTCTTCCTTGCCGGGATTAACGATGGTGTTGTACCTGAGGTGAAAGCAATAACTTCAGATGATCCTGTAGAGAAACGTGATGCGTTGTTCAATGAACGAGCATTGCTTCACGTGGCAGCAACGCGTGCGGTAAAAGGTTTATTTGTTTCATCATACGGTAAACCTAGTTTCTTACTGGAGCCTGAAAGCGAGTAACACAACCAGATAACCAGATAACCAGAAGCTACAGCTTCTGGTTATCTGCATTTTAGCCCTTATCAATATCGGCCACTGATTTGCTGATTTGGTAAGGATTAGGAAATCAAGTGGCACATGGAAGGGCTTTCGCAGTGCACAAATTGCGTGTTGTTAGCCCTGTGGGCATAAAGGACTGACGCAACGAAATGTACATAGAAAAATTTCTGACTGAATACGATGACTCGCTAACAGGTGAATTGAATGTTGATCCACTTGGGCAATTAGTCATCTGGTCGTCCTGGGGACAGGACATCTTTCATAGCCGCATTACTTCTATCGCAAATGATGTGCGGCAATACACGCTGAATCTGATACATCACAGCGTACTGCGCCAGCTGCTGGCAGATGACAAGCAGCAAACTGCTGGCGCGATGAAAAGCCTCTATCATAAAAAGCAGGCGCGCGAGTTCAGCGCAGCCTGTCTGATCCATCTTGAAAATATATATATCTACTCCATGCTGGCGGCTGAAAAAAGGGGCGTCACGCTCACCGGTGTGCAGGGTATCAATAAAGCCCGGCCAAGATGGAATGCCGCAGACAAAAATCCTCCGTTACATTTTGGTCATGAGAAGGGCAGTGAGCTGCTGACCAATCAGATTGCGCTTGGCACCAATGGGCGCTACAAATCGCCAATGATGAATATGCAGTTTTTCACTACTGATTACCGCTACGATCTGCCGGGTAATAAGCCTGTGTGGCAGGCTGCAGAGGCATTTATCCAGCATGTGCCAGAGCTGAATAAATTACGTGCAGCGGCTCTGACCCACTTGCAGTCACTAATGCAGGTATCACATAAGCGCGATCTCAGCCCGGTTTACGAAGACATTCCTGCCAGCCTTAAAAAGGCTTATGTGACGGCATTCCGCGACCCCAAAATGGTGGGTGATTACTCCCGTGAATTCTGGCTGCAAAGAACAGGTTTGGATAAACACGCGGCTGGGGCGATTTATCTGGTACTTGAGCAGGAACGTGAACGTTCGGACGAACCGGAGCTCACAGTCGCTGAGGTTTTCAAACGAGCCGTACAACAGGCTAAAAGCGTGCCTGAAATGAATGAAAACGATCTCATGGCGTTACAGAATATCTGCCAGGCTGAGCCGTTTTTGTCGTTGATCGATCTGATGTTTTCTGGTCTACGCCGACAGGGTAGTCAAACACTGGCAGAGTTCCGTCAATTCTGGCAGTCGCGCGGTCTCACGGAACTACATCTGCCTCAAATGGCGGCTCAGCTTCAACAAAATGGTGCACTACTTTCCTCCCTTTCCGGAACTCCCGCTAGACGTTTTCAGCAGTTATTAACGCTGGCCAGCGAGACATTGCTGGAAGAACAGGTACGGGGTCTGCTGGCCTATCATCACAAGCTAATGGAAGCTCGAGGGCAAATTCCGTGGCTAATGCTGGAAGGCGACGAGATTGTGTTGCAAGTGCCGCCGTATTCGCTTCGTGAAGAACGCCGGAATAGCGACTGGGTAAACCGTTACTATTTGCCACAGTTAAGGCACATGCTGAATGGCTTATGGGGAAGCGCGGCATGAAACTGCTAGAAACTTTTAAAAAGCAGATTGCTGAAATGGGCGATCTAAAGCGCGTTTGGCTTACCACCTTTAATCTGGATATCTCTTTTGTTGAGACTTGGGTGCTACCTGCTGTACTGGGAATGGATGTGCCTGCGAGTCGTATGGACTATGAAGGCCTGCAACGAGCGCTGAACGAGAGCGGCATTGATTTCCGCATTTATTGCGATCCGCACATGATGGCGAAAGATAAGCCGAAAAGAACCTCGATAGCGGTGTATCCGGTTTCGGTGCGTAGGCTGGCTCAAGGCGAAGACTCTTATCTGGACAAGGATCGCGGTCTGTTTCACCCGAAAGTGTTTTATCTCGAAGATCACAACAGAAAGATTATTGTGGGTGCGGGCAGTGCCAACCTTACGCTGATTGGATGGGGGCGAAATCAGGAAGCAGTAGTTTTTCGTTGCGTTGCCAGTAATACCCAGTACCAACAGGTAAAACAGTTTTTTACCTCTATCGACAACAGTTTGAATAAAGAAGCGTTCTTCCCCATACGCCGTAAGTTTCTTGGCGATGATCATGACTGGTCATTTATTCACAGTCTGGCTGGCGCCACGCTGCTGGATACCCTGAAACAGGGTGTTGAGTTGAAAACGCTGAGCGTCTGGTCACCTTATCTTGCTGCGGATCTGGCAGGTTTTATTGGCAGGTTAGGGCCGGAATTACACGTAGAATTAGTTCCTGACTTGGTCGAAGGAAGCTATATACGCACTCGCTGGAGTGAAAGTATTCAGGAGCTAATAACAAGTAAAGCGCTGACCCTTCACGACTCGCCTGCTCCCAAAGACGATCGTGCGTTGATGACCCATGCCAAGCTCTGGCTGGCGAAAAGCAGCAAAAGCACGCAACTGGCAGTGGGTTCCTGGAATTTCACTTCTCCCGGTTGCAGCAGCCTCATGGAGAAAAACTGGAATGTAGAAGCGGGAATTGTGCATCCGGTCTCTCGTAACATCACGATTTGCGGCAAAGAATGGGATGATGTTAATGAGGAGGATTTCGCCAGTGAAGCACTGTTGAAGGAAGAGGTGCTGGAGCTGGGCGAACTCCCTCCTTTCGATCTCACCGTTATTTTTGACTGGACCCGCTGCGAATATCAGATTGTCGGGCAATGGTTCAGTGGCAAGCCAGAGTCGGGTTACCACTTGATACTGCCGGGTATCAATGGGTCGAATGAACTGGTATGGAAAGCTAATGGTAAAGTTCTGAAGTCACCACAGCAATTGGCAGTATTGAAGAGCGATGCCGTGTTGGATAACCCTTTTTATACCCTGCGTAGAGCAGGAAAAACAGACTGGCAGGGTATGATCGTCGAAACTGGTACTGAACACCGGCGCGCGCTGAGCTTTACATCGCTCGATGATCTGCTTAACAGTTATCTGAGTTCTGCAGATCCCGGTTTGAGCGATCGCCTTATGCTGCGGGGCGTTGGGGCGCAAGACGAAGTGCAAAGTGAGGTAGAGGCAGAAATCGTTAGGTTAGAAGTCACCAGCTATTTCCGCCTGTTTCAGGCCATCCAACAACGTCGCAACTGGCTGGTAGAGGTGGAAGATGGCACCCTGCTTTATCGTCGTCTGTTCAGCGAACCTGGCTGTCTGCAGGAACTGGCAGAAATAGCCAGAGAGCGGGTGAAGCAACCAACCCATCCGGTATTTAACTGGTTCCTGGCGCAGGAAGTTAATAGTCTGGCAGCTCTGGCAATAAAGCGTGTTAAAAGTATCCGACGCAAACGGGGGGCTGAAGCCATATTTGTCGCAGCGCACTTGTGGGAGTCTCTACAGGTTGCCATTCCACCTCTAACTAGCGATGCCGCTAGCCTGCGTTATCTCGCTGCCATCAGGGAAGACTGTAGTTATGGCGAATAAGTTAAAACAGATCATTACCCCGGTTGAGGTTTCAGCCGTGATGAATTTCGATGCGACTGATATGCACTGGCAGTATCAATCCGGTGCGTCCAGCATGGCGGCGAAGCAGGCTGAGGGTGTGGCTGGATTGTGGAATTTGCTGAGTAAACAACGACTGGCGCTTCTCGCCGATGAAGTCGGCATGGGCAAGACCTATCAGGCGATGGGTATAATGCTGCTGTTATGGGAGGCAAAACCCGATGCGCGCATTCTGGTGATGGCACCTAACAGGACGCTCTGCGACAACTGGGAAAAGGAATTCGGCACCTTCACCCAGAAGCACTACCGGGCAGCGAATAATGCGTTTACCTCAGCAGAGGGGAAGGAAAAATATGCTCCGCAAATTCAAGGCAGGCTGGCAGATCTGGCGGCAGCTGTGGAGAAAAAGGCACACCATTTCTACCTCACTACCATCCACTCATTAAGCGGCCTGGTGCCCCAGTCTGAAAAAGAAGATGCTCTGAACGCTGCAGAAGCCTATGGCGCGTCGTATCGTCAGCAGATTAAGCAAGCTCTGGGAAAAGGAGGCTTTGACTTAATTATCATTGATGAGGCGCACTACTTTCGTAACCGAAGCGGCTCACAGCGCGCTGCTGCCGCTCAGGCCTTCTTTGGTGATGCGCAGGATCGGCTGGGTAGCAACGTACTACTGTTGACGGGAACCCCCAATCACTCATCACCGCGAAATATTTATGACATTTTTAGCTACTTCAGTGACTTGCCAAAGCGGTACGCAGTGGATGATGTCAGCGCTCTGATGAATGATTTTGCCATCCGTCGCCTGCGCAAAATGCAGGGCAGGGAGGGCAGTCACAGCAAATATGAATATCGTCATGAGCGCGCCAGCGTTTCCAACTTTACTGACCGGCTGGATGCAGAGCTGTTCTTTGCTCTTTATCAGAAACAACTGGTTGTCCAGCTGGATAAAGAGAAAAAGTCGGGTGGCGGCAGACGTATGCTCTATGGCTATCTTGAAGGGTTTGAATCAACGGGTAGCACAGCCAGTGAGCGGGACAATGGTGGCGATGAAGAAGAACATATCCATAACGACTTCAACCAAGCCCCGGATTCTTCTCTGCTCAACAGGCTTACCCGGCAGTTTAACGATATCTATCACCGCTTTCCAGATCACCCGAAATACGATGCGCTGGTGGATGCCTGCGTTACCAGCGATCCATTCGAGCAGTTGCAGCCGCTACACAGCAGAAAGCATCTGGTCTTTGTGCGCCGCATTCCG
This sequence comes from Pantoea sp. RG18, assembly GCF_025910075.1. Taxonomy (NCBI): domain Bacteria; kingdom Pseudomonadati; phylum Pseudomonadota; class Gammaproteobacteria; order Enterobacterales; family Erwiniaceae; genus Pantoea; species Pantoea sp. RG18. The sequence continues at coordinate 141,252 of NZ_JAPCIL010000009.1, read as the reverse complement.
TCGGTGCGCGAAATTACCCAGCGCATCAACGCCCGTTATGACGAAATGATGGCTAAGCGGTTGATGGATGTCTGGCATCTACCCGCTGATGCACGGGAAAAATGGCGAGAATCGGGTTGGTCGCGGGAAATCTTCGTTGATCTTTTATCGGGAAAATCCAGCGGGGAGCCGGATCTGGAAGAGCATATGCAGGAAGAGAGCGCGGCAGATGAACCCGAAGCAGATAATGAGCTGAAGCTTTCCAGTAAAATAGCTGAGTTGTTTGTAACGAAGAAAACCGGCCTGCGTCGCACTGACTGTGCCAACGTCAGTTTGCGTTTCCGCCGCCCGGAAAGTCTTTTCTCTCTGTTTCTGGAACCCGCACTGGACGGCACAACTGGCACCTATCGTTATCATTACCGAAAAGAGTCTGGTGAACGTCAGCGTGACAGCTATGGTGATGCCGCGCGCGATGCCCGGTGGTCGCAAACCCCATTAGCGGCGGGGATTGAATATACCAAGGCATTACCTACCGCCTGGGGACTGATGTTCAATGAGCTCCCGCAACCGGCAAAAGAGCAACTGATAAAGTGGCTCGACCAGCCTAACGGCATGGCAATCATTGAAAACTTTGCCAACTATCTGCGCACTGGTTACCTATTTGCCAGCCCGGTGATGATTGAGCTCTATTGCTGGTTTACTGAGTTCAGGCGTAAACCTCAAAAGAACGAAGTTCAGCAGCGCTATGAACATTTTGTTGAGTGGGTGACTCCCAAACTGAAGAGATCGCTGATGCAGCGTTACTTTGTGGCTGCCATCGAAACTTTCGAAACACTATGCGTGAAAATTGTTGGCCAAAAGCTGGATAGTAATCAGTACAGCTGGCGCGAGTTTACCAGCCTGAACAGCCCTGGCTGGTACGCTAGCGGGCAATCCCACAACCGTGAACGCTTGATTCGCGGATTTAACTCGCCCTTCTTCCCGAATGTCTTGGTAGCGACTTCTGTATTGCAGGAAGGTGTGAACCTCCATCTTCAATGTCATCAGGTGCACCATTACGGCATTGCCTGGACGCCTGGTGATAATGAACAGCGGAATGGGCGAGTTGACCGCCTCTTTGGCCGTATCAATACCATGCTCAAGGTCCAGGGAGAAGCCGAGATGATAATAAATTATCCTTACCTTGAAGGTTCATTTGACCAGGATCAGTTGGCATCATTTATTCGCCATAAACATAGTGTTGAAGAGAAGCTTGACAGTTGTGAACCCCAGGATTTCGATAGTGCAATTGATCTCCAGGAGGACACTCAGGATTGGCAACGATGGCTACGACAGCCTTGTAAGGAAAAGGATAAAGAAGATCCTTATCCAGCAAGGTTTGATCAGCAGTGATCTACTCTTGGTGATTCCCACACATACGATAATCACCCTCGTATATCAACGGATTATCAAAGAAGGGGACCAGTGTGTAGTGGCTGGAGCCACTACACACTGGCCCAGACGCTATATTGTCTTAAAAATTTGTCCCTATATTATTTCGGTCATGCAGCAGCAGAAATCGGCGCTGCAGTCTCCAGTTGATCAACTATCTCGCTAATTTGCGCATGGCCATAGGTTAGAATCGGCCTTTGCTTAACCACACTGACTACCAGCGGCTTGATCAACATATTGGCTGTTGCACGGCCTTGCTCTTTAGCAGCGAAGATGATCTCCAGCGTTTTTGGGTCGAGCACTGCTGCCAGATTCGCATTAAGATTTTCTAGCTCATGCTCTGTAAGAATGAAGCTTGTCGCAAGCCATGTTACTTGCTCCTGAATGAGCGTCAGCACCTTAACCCGATCGTCTTCAACCAGAGCACCCGCAATTTTTTTGGAAATAGCTGTAGCAATCATCCCACCTAGTAAGCCGCCTGCTGCGCGCCCAGCTAAAGCGCCAAACGGACCTAATGGGCTAAGCATTACTCCGCCAGCAATGGAACCGATAGCTCCTCCTGCCACGCCGGAAGAGGTTACAGCCAGATTTTTTATAAACTGAGCTCCAGAAATATGACCACGTATCATCTTGATCATATCCGGGCCAGTGGTCACGGCGACCAACGCAAAAGAGGTTATAAGAGTACCACGCATCATTTTATTCAGAGAATTCAGGTTATTGGCACCGACTCCCTGCTGAAGCGCATTCCTTACAGTTGGGCTGGCTGCCGCGAAATCAATATTTTTAAGCAACCCCTGAACGGCGCCAATGCGGTGTAACTGCTGAACCGTCACATAAACTGTCAGCGTACGGGCAAAGGTTTTCCCTGCCTGAATCGCAGCTATTTGTAGCGCGGCCTTACGATCACCGGTATTGAGATAGAAAATAGAAGCCGTCAGGCCAAAGCTGAGCCCGCCTGCAGCAAGGCTGACAATAGACCCTTCTGCAAGATCGTAAGTAATGGATTCGAATGTGCCAAACTTAGTAATATTCTGGGCTTGGGTATAGGTAAGATGGCCCTGACGCACTAGTTTTGTCGCTTCAGCAGGGTCGTTAACCCCTGGCACTTTTCCATCGCGAATTTTGTTTTGCATAGTCTCCAGTGCTTTTGCGTACTGGTCTTTTGGCACTTCAAGCTGCATCGGTGCGCCGTTACTATCATAATAACGATAGTGACCATTTTGCCCGTCAAAGCCCGCACCTACGTTGCGCGCTGCAGTTGCACAATACTTTGTTTGGATCTCAGTTCCATTAACCAGCCTGTCGGCTCCGTTTTTTGCATTATTGTCACCGAGAATATGTGCGTCTTTCAGCTGAACTTTGTCGACCAGATGGTTTCCTCGTTCAGCTGCAAAACCATGCCCCTGTCCACCCGTAGCAAACATTTTTTCATTTGTATTCCAGGCTTCTGGCAACGTAATGAGGATCAGGCCATTCGTCGCTGCGCTGGAAATAAATTCAGCTTGTGGTCTCTCATGGATTTCTAGACACAGTTTTTCTGTTTCCCGGCAGACATCAGAGCAATACCATTCATGGTTTACATGCTCAGTACCATTGACACTTTTAATGTCACTCAAACCGCATGTCGTGCAGGTACAAAGTTCATCTATATAGTGGAATGAGACAAATTTGCGTCCATCTGAAAACGAATAATAACTTCCACAATCGAGATAACGATTCAGGAGGTCATCGTTAGCAGCAGATGGTAAATTCAATCGATTGGCGAAAAGTCTTTTCAGCTCATCGGAAGAATGGGTTAGCTTGCTGTTTAATCGTTCATTGAATTCAGCCATTTTTGTTTCATACCAGGCATCATTCAACAACCAGTTTTCGCCCGCCAATTCTTGTTCACGCGTATCGCCCTGCAAAATATATTGCGAGACCAGCTTCAGATAAATACTTTCGATTAATTCTGCTGAGAGGTTACTTCCTTGTTTTAGCTCTGCCAGCCATCCTCGGCTATTGATTGCTTTTTTTTCCTTCAATCCTTCGTTGATAGTAATCGTTAATTTTTTAATTTCCTGAATCTGGTTTGTCGCATAGAACTGCGTCAGTAAGGCCGATATCCAGTAAAGCAAACCAGCCCACCACATCAGCGAAAAGGAGATATCGTATTGCCATGCGATAAATGGAGTTGCAGCAGAACAGGCCATCAAAAAATAAGACGTATAAAAACAACAGTAATACTCTTTAATTTTTCCGGCAATGTCGGCTGATGTGAGCCCATTTCTCAGAATCGCTTTGGTTTGCACGGGCAGCGCTAGCATGCCTCCAGCAAATGCAGCAGTTAAAATGAACTTCATTGAGTCAAAGGTATGGGCTTCATAGGCGATATGCTTGCCGTCAAGCCCCCACATAAAGCTAATGATCATGCCAGAAATGACAAAAGAAACACCCAACAACCAGCGTAGGCGAAGCGTAAAGGTTATGCGCTCCACCATATAACCTGCTAATAACGGTGGGCCTGCAACGATCAGTGCTACGAGGCCTAATATCACACCCAGAATATTGAGGGATGCCCGAAATAACGCCTTAAGAATTACAAACCCTATAACCAGAAGAATTAATGCACCAATTATCTGTAGCATTATTATTTTTATCCTTGTTTTAACTGTTTCATCCTGGCATCACGCCATCATAAAGATGTCCAAATCATCCGCATTTTTAATGATTTTGTTTTTCTCTACTCCATAGGCCTGAGCAAGTGTAATGCTCACTTCGAGTAATTTACGGTTATTTTCAACATTGAAAGCTGCTGCTGTCAGTTCACCTAATGCCGTGAATTCGGACAAGATTCGCTTGAGCGCCTGCTGCTCTATATCATTCAGCAGAAGAGTAAAATGGTCCATTCTGGCTTGCAGTGCCTTACGGGCTTTACTGTCCAGATTTTTGGCGACGGTGACCATGAACTTCCCAGAGAGAGAGCCAATAACAGCCCCCAGCACAGGAACAGGGATTAACGCCTGTCCTGCAATGGCCATTGCACCGACAATGGCGGACTCGGCACAAACAATGAGCCCGAGCTCGGTAAACTCATCAAGATCTATTTCACCCTTCTGGTAAGATAGGGCAAGGCTTCCAACCCCTTTGGCGGCAGTGACCAGTGCGCTGGCGAATGGTGCTCCCATCGAGGCATAGTTGGTAAGGGTATAAATCGCTCCAGCGGATACACCTCCAATGGCAGCACCTTTTAGCGTATCCAGCCCCACGTCCTGCCAGTCTTGTGTATCGAACTCACCACAAAATATATTTTTACCGTCACGATACTTGCGGTATATCCCCGTTCCGAGAGCAAAAGCCCCCCCGAAAGCTCCCCCCATCGCTGTCGCCCGCATGGCTTCGTTCAGCGAAGGCTGGTGATCCTCGATAATTTCAGCTTTTTTAGTCTCGTTCTGCTTACCTAATTCCTGATCATGCTTATCAAGTGTTTCGTCGATTTTCCCCCATTGAACGTCTTTGTAATCGGAAACACCTGGGCGCACGACATCGGCAAATGGTCGCCCCGTCGCGCTTTCAATATCGGCAACTTTATCCTTAATAGCCTGTAATGTTTTTTCGCTCAATCCCTCTACCGGCTTCCCGTCAATGACGTCCTGGATGGTCTGCCAGGTATCTTTCGGGATATGGTAAAATGGCTCACCCTTTGTGAAGTCAGGATAGGTTTCCATGTGCTTCAGGACATGCGTTAGATTGTTATTAATGCCATTTATAAATTTTGACTGTACTTCAGTACCATCAATCTTGTAGTCCGCAGGGGCGGTGCGACCCACCCCGTTAAATGTTGCACCTAAAGCCGACTCATCAACCAATCCCTCATCGATCGCCTGGCGTGCATTGCGCACGCCCACCTCAAGTTGTTCAGCAATCTCACCGTGCTTGGTACTCATCGAACCCAGAATGTTATTCGGTGACGCAATAAAATCACGCACCTTCTGCATCTGTTCGCCCGCAAAAGTAAAGGCGCTATCCTGCTGCGCCAACTTAAACAATTCATCCTTGATGCGGGCCTGATTGAGGGCATCAACTGCACTGCCGATAACTTGGTCGCCACCCGCATCATGACTATTTAAACTATTCATTACTGGATTTTCTTGTTGATCAGTTTTGACAACGCATTGATATGGTTAATCAACGCCCCTAGCTGATCTTTCTGATGCGCATTGAACTGGCTATAGTCTCGCGGTGCGGTCTTTTCCAGTGCATCGACGATGCTTTCAGTGCCATGATAATGCTCTGACGTTAACACCTTTAGTTCCTGAGCTCCGCGTTCCATCACTCTCAATTCGCTGGTTTTGGCGCGAACCTGGCGATCTTCGCGCTGAGCTTCGTCAATGATTTTTCCATTCTTACGACGAGCCAGTAAGGTTCCTCCCGCAATACCTACGGCACCAATTCCCCAACCGACTGGACCCGCTAACGCCAGCAATGCGCCTCCGGCGGACATGCCTCCGCCGCCAGCTGCCAGTGCACCACCACCAAGCCATGCCAGTGCAGCATTCGTTGCCGCAGCGCCGCTTAAAGTTGCAATTGCGGTACCCGTTGAGGCCGTACCAAAAGTCGTTGCAATGGCTAAGGCTGCCGTGGGGGCAAATGCTGCGACTCCCGCTCCGACTGCAACCCCTGCGGCAGCGGTCCCTTTTCCAACGTGTGATGTTCGGTATTCTTCTTCCAGTTTTTCGACGACGTTATCGAATTCAGCAATTTCCGCTTTCAGTTCGCTCCAGGATTTATCAAATTCTTTGGGTTTATTCGCCAGTCGGTTTACAAAGCTTTCACCACGAGTAATCAAATTTTTACTGCACTTTTGGCGCAGCAAAAAGAGCGCAGTGATCTCCTCCTGAGTATCTTTTGCCTGTGCTTCATATTGGTTAGTTGCTCTGGTGAGACTGGCTAATGCTTCTTTTCTTTCTGAACCGCGTAGCATGATTTACTCCTGTTGCATGTCGTCAAAAATAGCCATGCCGTATTTTGTTTCCATTTCAGCCATCTGTTGATTGAGCTTCTGCTGAAAACGATGTTGCAGGCTAATAGGGGAAATAATAATGAGATTGGATAACCAGTATCGTAATAGAGGGAAGAGCTGGTTTTCGTGCGCCATTTCGGTTTGCACAATCAAATCACCGTTTGATTCTTGTCGTATTAATTTCTGCGCAGATAATAAGTTGCGCCGCTGAAAGTAGTAGCTAACCTCGGCTGCGATTTTGACGTGTACCGTCTGCTTATTCAGAGAAAACCAGACATCATCTTCTTCAGCAAAGTACTGGGTTATGTGCCGCTCTGGCGTGAAATGTACGGGAGTAAGATTCAGCCAGCGAATTTTAATGAGCTGATAACCCTTCACATTTCCTCTATCCACAGCACCGAGATACCAGACACCTTTTATGTTAATGAGCTTATAAGGGGCAACGGTACGGAGTTTGTCTTTATAGTGAAATTCGCAAATGTTGTTTTCGCGAATCGCTTTATCAAAAAGACTAAAGTTATTCTCAAGTACTCGTTGAGCCTTAGGATCGCTCGGTAAAGCACGGATACTTAACGACGCTAAATCAGGCTGGGAAAAGAGTTTTTTTGCGGGAAATAACGTTTCCATACCTAAAATACGGACGAGATTTTGCAGTTCTTTTAGTGATTGAGGTTTGGCATAAGCAGGCGCCAGCCTGTAAATACCCTCTCCATTATGGATAATACGATCGCCCAAGCGGTTAAGATCCCGATACAAGGTGCGTTCGCTTATTTTGAATTCGTTCATCAACTTTTGGCGAGACACAAAACCGTATTGATAAAGTTCTGAGATAATGACGGTTATTCTCTGTACCATGACTTCATGCCCGCTCATAAGTCTTCCCTTGATAGCTTTTCCCTGATGGTAATCTTACTTACTGACAGGTTATGTCAGTAAGCGACAGAAAAATGGAGAGCCTCCTCTTTCTATATCGGCACAAAAACAGTTTTTCTTAAAAATTTCATGTATCAATGTTGCACCCGATACAACCCGGTAAGCATGAGACTAATTGCTCTCTGCGGATAATCCATCATAATTGACAAATTGTCCTTTAAAATTAAGGACCTGATTGGATGGTGTGTAGTCCACATCGGAGAGCGACTCATCGCAACGGGCAATCGACGGGTCGCTAATTTTCATCCATTCTGAAAATGTTTCCAGAAAACGTAAGCCGCTGTGTTGTACCGGGATGATAACTCTTTCTATTTGATTTCTGTCGACGGTGAAAAATGGCACGACGTAATTCTCGCGGGTTTATCTCCGTGCGTTAAGTAAGCACTTGCCGTGTCTTTGTTGATGTATGACAGTCCGTGATCCGAAAAATACATCATGGACCAGTCGCCGCCGTGATGCTCTGCCATGTCATGGATCTGTCCCAGCAGCTTGTCAGTCATAGCGATGGATTTGATATAGCATGATATTTCTTTGGCACCCGCATCGATATCATACTGATCTCGTGTTCTCACACAGGCCTGCGGATGTGACCCCGTCAGGTGCAGTACGATGAATTTTTTCCATCGCCCTGTTTCAGTGCGGTTTTGAGTTGCGGCAACAACTGATCATCCGGGGAATACGTCCTGTCAACAGAGCTGGCTGATTTAGTAAAATAAGGATGGTCTGCACTTTCTCCTATTAATGCCACGGGTGAGTCAAAATGACCTTTCCTGCCCGGATTTGAAATCCACCAGGTTTCAAATCCGGCACGTGGCGAAATCTCACGCCATTAAATATAGTGAGTTATGTCGGACTATAGAGGCAGTAGTGCAGGGGGAAGGCTGACGATCCTGGTGGTGGTGTTTACAAGAAGCGCCTGAACCAGAATCGCGATCGCGCCATTATCCTGGCGAAAGGTGGGGAGCACTGGTTTTACACGTTCCTTTAAGCCAAACAGAATATGGCAAATATTGATAATCGCGAGCTGGCCGGATTTCGCAAGTTAGCAAAGCACTATGCTGCTCTAAGCGATGAAAAGATCACGGCACTGATTAAGAGTAACGAACTGGTGGAGATTTGCCATGACTGCAAAAAGTAAATTTAAGAGTCCTGCATTTGAGGCCATCCACAGCGCGGCTTCTGAATTATTAAGCGTCGATGCTATCCCGCAGGAAACGATGCGCAACTTTGATAAAGCGTGCCTCAACAATGTGGATGAGCTGCAACCCATCGAGATTAAAGCGTTGCGTGAGAAGCTGAACGTCAGCCAGCCCGTTTTTGCCAGCTATCTGAACACCAGTGTGTCAACGGTGCAGAAATGGGAAAGTGGGGTAAAGCGTCCAGGTGGATTATCGCTGAAATTGCTTAAAGTGGTGCAGAAGCATGGGTTGAAGGTATTGGTTTGAATTGATTGAACTGGCTTATTTCCGCGCTGATTATTTCAGGAAAATAAGCCCAATATCGACCTGACTGGCTGACAGCAGCGCCGCCGCGTTGCTGGAAAAATTAAATCCAAACGTGCAGTCAGTACAGTTAAAAAAGTCACGCGTAAAAAATATTAATTCTTATTTTTCTGCGCACCTTTCTGGTGCGGTTATTATTATTTACTGCGAGATAAATCTTACGCTTTATATTCAAATGGTTTTATAAATGGCGTATTTTCCGCTGTTTTTAGCTGGACTTTTCTTCTCTTTCCTGATGATATATACAGGTATTTAGCGCGGCGCGGATGTGCGCCAACACACCCGCGCCGCTAATCACAATCACTATTTAGAAGGAATAGTAATCATGACTGACGCCCATTCTATTGCACAACTGTCTGAACCAGAAGTCTCTCCTGCAAATAACCGGCAATTAACGGTTAGCTATGCAAGCCGCTATCCGGATTACAGCCGGATACCCGCCATCACCATGAAAGGACAATGGCTGGAAGCTGCCGGTTTTGCCACGGGCACAGCAGTAGATGTAAAGGTAATGGAAGGTTGTATCGTGCTCACCGCCCGGCAGGAGAGCGAATTGATGCAGGCTCTGCGCCAGGTATGCAAGTTGTCGGCGCGGAAACAAAAGCAGGTGCAGGAGTTTATTCAGGTTATTGCCGGTAAACAGAAAGTCGTCTGAATGGAAAGCCGCTCCCGACATCGCATCGGGAGCGGTTAAATATCAGGACGCGTAATGTAGAACGATGGAATTTCAGACTACATCCTCGCGAGCCTCTTTAACCTACGGAACGCTTAACATCAAAAACGTCGGCCGGTTACTCGCTGCTGGCGGTATCTGTAACGATAATAGTGAGGGGTTTCGTATAACGGCTGAACAGTTTGGTGGCGATGTCTTCAGCAACTGATTAGTGTCAGGCGGGGAAACCACCGGTTAACCTGTATCACAGATTAGATAACAGTTGTTTTAGTCAATGCAACAGGAAAGCTTGCCCCTTAAAATTATAAAGGGCAATAATTAAACTATAGTTAATTGATGTTTTTCGTATTTTAATATAATTATCGTTTGAGCGCTTATTGCACTCTGTACCCGGTACCTGAAATATCAGATAATCGCGGGTGGGTTTTCCCTGGTGTTGACTTGGTCTTTGACCTCCTGACCTCTAAGCATGGTGAGTGCCCGGTGGTCAGGTACTTTTTTAAGTATAGGGTCTGCGCAGGTGTAATAAAAGCTGTCTTAAAAGACAGGGGGTAATGGTTCCCATGTGTGATTATCAGGAATGAATGAATGAATTCTGCTATTGAGTTTTTTTTGCGTGATTACGATGAATTTCCGCCAGAATTAGCAACCGAACTCTACCGGCTCAGAAGAAAAACATTTCGTGAGAGGCTCGACTGGAAAGTCGAATGCATTAACGGCATGGAAAAGGATCAATTTGACAACGAAAATACGACTTACCTGCTGGGCATGCATAACGGGAAGTTGCTATGTGGTGCACGGTTTATAGATTCAACGCAGCCGACGATGATGAGCGAAATTTTTCATGAATATTTCGAGGGTATAAGTGGTCTCCCCACAGATATCCCCTGTTGTGAGATTAGCCGGCTGTTTTTAGATAAAGATAGACGTGACTCTGCAGGCCTTCATGGCTTGCCCGCCAGTAAAGTGTTATTCCTTGCAATGATTTTTTATTGCATGAAGAGAAACTATCGGGGGATGTACGCTGTGGCAAGTCGCGGCATGTATGCAATATTTCGCCATGCAAACTGGAAAATAGAAGTTATTCAAAAAGGCCTTTCTGAAAAAGGGGAAGTTATCTACTACATTTTCATGCCTGCCAGCATGAGCATCGTGGAAGATATTATCACCAGGGACAAAGCCAGTGGCTGGCTTCGTGAGATGTCCCGGCATTTACGCCATCTTTAACCAGTAACGCTGGCTCAGTTGTCCAGCAGCCGGAGCTCCGTTCCAAGTTTTACCGCATGTGTGGCGTTATTCACTCCGAGCTTTTTCATGACGTTGCCCATATGAAATTTTACGGTGCGTTCCGCAATAGATAAAATGACCGCAACTTCGGCGTATGTTTTCCCGGCGCCGACCCACTTAAGTATTTGCCGCTCACGCGGTGACAAAAAAACGTTTTTTTTCTGATGGTGTTGACTGTATAAGTTAAGCGTCTTCTGATGCAATTTAATAAGAAAGCTAACTATTTTTGAACGATTTTTTTCCATGTCAATACCAGAATCTTTCTGACTGATAATGGATAGCACAGCCAGGTTGTTCAGGTAGTCATGCAGAGGGAATGTCTGCCCCTGGAAAATATTATATTGAAAACTTTCATTGAAAATTCGCGTGAGATTGTAGCCGCCTGACAGAATGACATTGTTTTCCCAAAAAAAATCTTCAACACAACGTAAACTCTGAATGATTACAGGATCAATAAATTGATATTTTCTTTCAAGGTATATATCGAACCACTCAGGGTTGTTATTAATAATACGCATCTGTGAAGGGTCTTTCTTGTTCATAATGGCGTAGGCATAGATAATACCCTTGTAATCCTCAAAGAACGCATTCAGTTCACTCTGGATTAACAAATTGATTCTTGTATCGTTGTAGTATGTATCCTTCACGTCAGTATCTACCTCCGGGATGAGTGGATAAACCAGTATAATCCGCTTCGTTAGCTGTTGCTAATCGTATTTTAATCCAGTTAAAGGACAGTGCAAACGACATCTGCCAGAAATATCCTGAATATTTTTGCTTTACAAAACGGATGGAAAGAGCAGTTTACAAGATTACAGATGAATTATCGGGATTCACAAAAATCTGCGGGGGCAGCAGGAACATTAGAATAATGATTCGCGATTTTAAGTTATTGCTGACTGGAGTGAACCGACATCAGCATTTTTCATAACAAAACTCATGCTGGCAGGCGTAATTAAACAGACACCGAGTCAGTATCTGACTGCAGATGGTTTTTAAATCCTGATGCTCATGCTCCCCTTCGGCTACCCAGCGTTACCGGGTCGTCAGTTCTGCTGCGCTAACCCCTGTGGGTTTCGGACATAAGGCCTGATGGCAAACGTTCAGGTCAACCCTGCAGCCGGCTTAACGCCTGCGCTTTCACTGGCCATATAGATGATGACAAGCGAGTGTTAATCAGCATGAGGCACATCAGGTCGTGTAAGTAGGCCAGTAATCTGATTACTCTCCTGAACAGCAAGCCTCTATTTTAGCTCACTATTGGTTACTACTGGTTTATGGGATTGATAAGTGGTTTTTCTATCAGAGGCCAGGGCGCATGGGGATGTACAGGGGCAATGATATGTTGCAGGATGTCCCCACGCTTTCTCAGAAAATCGTAACAGGGAAGGGGCGTTAATCATGAAAAACAAGATGATGCTGGGTGTCGTATTTCTTTTAACGGGATGCCCTGGGCCTGGCGACCGAATGGTGGAGCGCGAATCTACAACGGCATTTATCAAAGACAAGCAAGTTTGTGTGGTGTCGCCACTGGAGCCACAAGAAAGGATTACTGCCATTCAAATCAACAGTGATAAAAGCAACTCTCTTCACAAAATTTTTGATGACAAACCTGTTTATGTTCCAAAAGGTGAGTGCCTTCCTGTATTCGGGTTTAAGTTCACAACTGGAGAGCGTTACTATTTCGCCTATGATGTTCAATCTGATAAATCAGCGTCGCATTTAGTCACGGCTGATTTTTCTTATTCCAAAGAATAAGGAGGCAGAACATTCACTCAGTTGCCCTAACCACCCTGCAACACCAGCGCTATACTAACCAACCCGAAGCTGGTTACCACTGGCTCCGTGCTAAACTGGATAAACGCTCCCCCAATATGAACCCTTGTTGATGAGGTTGTACCTGCATTGAGTCGCCTGACCGGACGCCATCCGCTGAACGGGAAATTATTGTGGCGATGCCGTTCTCTGCCGCTGGTCATCGTGCTGCTGCTGACAGGATGCGCCCGCTCTGACGCGCTGTGGACGGTCACGCATGACTTCTGCATGAATAACTATCACTACCGTCGGGATCCGTCTCCCTGCCAGCAAATCTATCTGCCGCAGGACAGCACACAGGGCTACAGCATCATCCAGAATCCTCGCCACAGGCTGCACTTTATTCTGGTGCCTACGGTGGCGATGTCCGGCATTGAGAGCATTGCGCTGTCGCGCCCCGGACGTCCCGACTATTTCGGCTACGCCTGGTTAATGCGCTATCGTCTGATGTCGGCCTATGGTGCTGAAGTGCCTGAGGATCGGCTCGGCATGGCGCTGAATTCCGCTTATGGCCGCAGCCAGAATCAACTGCATATTCATCTGACCTGCCTGCGGGAGGATGTCTATCGCCAGCTTCAGGCCGAGCGCCCCTATATTAATAATGACTGGCGACCCTTGCCCGACCGTTTGCTGAATCACACCTACTATGCCCGTCGCGTTATGCAGCCGACGGCGATGGGGATCTATCCTGTTGCCTCCGTGGCACGCCATTTCCGGCTGTCGCCGTCGCAGCTGGCAGAGTCTGGTGTGGCGCTCATTCCGGCGACGTTTTCGGGAGAGAAAGGGTTTATCCTGCTAACTACCCGGCGCGGCTGGGATAAGGGCAATCGGGCGTCCGTTGAGTCGCTACTCGATAAACGCTGCGCAATTCTTTCAACACCGCCAGCTGACGTTTCAGTCGCGAAGTAACTAAACCTTATCACCCTTAATCCTCCACCGACCCAGCCACTCTGCTGTAATCAAACGCTCTGCCAGCAAGAACCCGGCTGACGAGGACGATCGCCCGTGCATCGGTTTCGTAAACATTGAATTAGGTTCGTGTCCGCCCTGTTTCAGTTCCTGCTCCAATGCCACGAAAAATGCCTTCTTCATGTCGCTGAAGATATTGATTTTACCGACACCATAACGAATTGATTCCGCCACCTCGCTGTCTTTGTTGCCCGAACCGCCATGCAGTACACGTGGAATATTAATTAATAGTAAGCTTGTTACAAGCTTGTGATTTATACATGGTTGTTGAGCTATAACATCTCTGTTACTCTCAGGTTAAATAACAAGCCATAAACGCATATTAATTACATCTGTTAAGTGACTTATTGCTAACATAATCATCCTATTTATTAAAGTCAGACTTTTTCCAGGAAAAATTATTGCTCATATTCTTTTCACCAGCGTAGGATAAGCGCACAAAGGATTATAGATGCAAGGATTATCAATGGCTCTACATGGAAAGTTTGTTATTAATGATGCTGACTACTCACCGTTATCCTTTCCGGGGGTGGGAACGTTTTTAGCGTTCTCTGGCAATGGTGCTTATCGTAATCGTGGTGCCTGTGGAATGATTCCTAAAGAGGGGCCTGTACCAGCGGGTAAATACTGGATTGTTGACCGTCCTGAGGGAGGCCTCCGATCACAACTAAATGCCGGTGTAAGGGATATTTATAATCATTTTGCCAGCGGTGCTACGTTCAGGCATTCCGAATGGTTTGCAATATGGCGGGATGATTGGGCAATTGATGATTACACCTGGGTTGATAGCGTTAAGCGTGGTAACTTTCGTTTGCACCCCGGCGTTCTTTCTGAGGGTTGTATCACACTTCCGCATGATTCTGATTTTTCCCTGTTACGCAATGCATTATTAAGGACCCAGAAAATAGAGGTTCATTGTATGAGGAAGTTAAAGGCCTATGGAACGATTGAGGTAATTGCCAATGGCAAAACATGTCCTTAGTCTCTTTATAAAATTGGCGCTCTTTACTGTGATTATGCTGTTCGTTGCTAAAGAAGTTCCCTATGATGGATTAGTTGACTCTATAACAGCCTTATTTGATTTCCAAAGCGCTCTGAACGTTACCCATTTCATTCTGGGTGAACCTGACTTAGAGGCCTGGGAGTCGTTGCGGGATTACTTTTCTATTTTAATTAATACTCTAATCAGCATTCCGGTTATGAGTGCGATTATCACCCTTTTTAACGGCCTTACTCACAAAGTGACCCCATCTTGCCTCCCTAAAGAGTGGGCTTTCTCTACCGTGCGACGATTGATAAAAATAATCATTTTTGTAATGCTGCTTTGGTTATTCGTCCGCTTTGTACCTTACCAGGCTGTTTTTCCGGACATAGAAAAATTTTCAGATGTTGCTATGGCTGCACTTATGGCTTTCAACCTGATTTTAGCCATTTTCTGCTATTACTTTATTATGAAGAAATGCACATTCAAAAGGAGTTTGTAAAATGCCTATTCCAGCTTACATGTGGCTTAAAGATGACGGCGGTGCAGATATTAAGGGATCTGTAGACGTTCAGGATCGTGATGGTTCTATCGAAATTGTTGGCTTCAGTCACGGTTTAAATATTCCAGTGGATAGTGCCAACGGTAAAATCACCGGCAAGCGATCACACTCTCCCATTATGATTGAAAAAGAGTTTGATAGCGCCAGCCCATACTTATACAAAGCCGTTGCTACTGGTCAGACGCTGAAAAGTGCGGAGATTCGCTGGTATCGCATTAACCATGCCGGGCAAGAGGAATGCTATTTTGTTATGACTATCGAAGGGGTGAAGGTGACTGGCATTAATCCGGGGATGCCAAATGCTAAAATGGCAGGAAACTCGCAGATCAACCATATGGAAAGCCTTTCCCTGATGTACGACAAAATCACCTGGCGTTACGTTGATGGTAATGTGCAGTATACGGATGACTGGAATGTTCGGTCCTGAGATTAAAATCCTGTTTCCTGTGGTATAGCTAAGTTCTCCTTGGCAGTGAAGCACTAATTAAAACGTTACCGGGGTGTAATGGGGGATTTAGTGACGACCTCCATGCATGCTCGAAAAACGTTACGACCGCGTTATCCGGTTGTACAACATTTAAAAAAGGCACCTATTCATCGGTGCCTTTTCCCAGCCTCCCTGGCAGTCTTCAAGCCACCATCCACGCCACCAACCCCTTACCGATACAACGCCGCTTTCCCCACCGAACTAAACAGCGCCATCTTCGCCGCGACCACTTCACTCGCCGCCTGCATCGGTTTAACAAAGAGGGAATTAGGCTCGTGACCCCCTAGCTTCAGTTCCTGCTCCAGCGCCACGAAAAACGCCTTCTTCATATCGCTGGAGATATTGATTTTACCGACGCCATAACGAATTGATTCCGCGACCTCGCTGTCTTTGTTGCCCGAACCACCATGCAGCACCAGCGGAATATCAACCACCTTACGGATCTGCTGCAGGCGCTCGATATCCAGCTTCGGCTGCTTCCCTTTGGGGTAAAGGCCATGCGAGGTGCCGATGGCGACCGCCAGCGTGTCGGTGCCGGTCTCGCGCACAAAGGTCTCGGCCTGCTGCGGATCGGTATAGAGAATCTCGTTACTGCCACCTTCGCCGCTGCCTTCTGCTACACCGATGGTGCCCAGCTCCGCCTCCACAGAGACATTAATCGTGTGCGCTATCTCGACAATCTTCTTCGTCAGCGCAATGTTCTGCTCAAAAGGGTGAGACGAGGCGTCAATCATCACCGAGGTAAAACCGGCGTAGATCGCTTTCATCACCTCTTCCAGCGAGCGGCCATGGTCCAGATGGATCACTACCGGCACACGTGCCTGAATTGCCAGCGTCCGCAGATAGCCAATAAACTCCGGGCCGGTAAACGCCATCTCTTCAGGATGGATCTCCAGAATCAGCGGTGAATCCAGTCGCTCGGCAGTCTCAACCGCCACACGTCCAAACTCCGCGCTGGCGATGTTAAACGCACCAACGCCAAACTGATGCTGTCGGGCAACGCTGAGCAGATCTTTCATGTTGTAAAGCATAGGTTTTATCCTTGTTTTGCAGGAACGGAGATATCTTTTTTCAGGAACAGCAGGATCAGCGCCGTCAGCAGACTGCCTGCGGCAATCGCAAACAGATAACCCATGACATTGCTGATCACGTTAGGAATGAAGATGACAAAAATGCCGCCGTGCGGGGCGCGGGAGGCACAGCCCAGCATCATTGAGAGTGCGCCCGCTAACCCGGAGCCCGCCACAATGGCCGGGATGACACGCAGCGGATCGGCGACCGCGTATGGGATCGCGCCTTCGGTAATGAATGACAGACCGAGAATGTAGGTGACCTTGCCGGTCTCGCGCTCCTGCTCGGTAAACTTGCGGCGGAAGAGGGTGGTCGCCAGCGCGATGCCCAGTGGTGGCACCATGCCCGCCGCCATACAGGCGGCAATCGGTCCGTAAACCCCGCTCGACATCAGGCCAATCGCAAACATACAGACGGTTTTATTCAGCGGGCCACCCATATCAAAGGCCACCATCATGCCGAACAGCAGGCCGAGAATGGCCGCATTGGTGTTACCCAGCGAACTGAGGAAGTCGGTCAGCCAGCCGAGCAGCATTTTGATCGGCTCACCAATCAGCAGCGACATCAGTGCGCCGGTCAGCAGCACGCTTAACAGAGGCACGATTAAAATAGGTTTCAGCCCGGCAACCGCTTTGGGCAGATGGATATGGTTGTTGATCAACAGCGTGATGTATCCGGCCAGGAAGCCGGCAATCAGCGCGCCGAGAAAGCCGGAGCCGGTGTGGATCGCCATCATCCCACCCACGGCGCCCGCCACGATGCCCGCTTTGCCGCTGACAGACTGGCTGATCCCCAGCGCCAGAATCGGCAGCATCAGGGCAAACGCGGAACCGCCACCGATGTCAGAGAGCATCTTCGCTATCGGGCTGAAATTAGCGTCCCCTGGTGTGGCCGCCGTAATGCCGAATGAAAAACTCAGCGCGATCAGAATGCCGCCCGCCACCACAAAGGGGATCATCAGGTTCACGCCGGTGATCAGGTGCACATAAATCTCTGAAATCCAGGAGCGGGAACCCGACGCCTCGCGGGCACTGTTAGCCGGTTCAAATGCACTGGCCTGCGGAGCGGAGTTGGCCAGCCTGGGAGCCAGCTCGCCGTTAACAATGGCGTTTAACAGGCCTTCAGCATCCTTCGCGGCACGGGTAACGGGCACCTCAATCACGTTTTTATGCTGGAAGCGCGCCATCTCAACTTTTTTATCTGCGGCGATTAACACGACGTCCGCCCGATGAATATCGTCTTCGCTGAAAATATATTCGCTTTCAATCGCGCCCTGGGTTTCAACTAATACATTCAGGCCCAGTTTTTTAGCCGCTTTTTTTAAATTACTTTCGGCAAGGTAGGTGTGGGCGACGCCTGTAGGACAGGCGGTAATGGCAATAATGTTCATAAATGTTCTCCAGTGAAAATTTTATATTTATGTTTTTCGGTCTGAAGGGATGGCTACAACCTGGAATACCTCCTTTATTTTTAATTCATGCTGCTCTCCGGTTTATTCAGGCTCCCGATCGGGATAACAGTAAATGAAACATCTCTTCGCGATGCGGGACATTAAGTAATTGCTCGACGACATCCTCATCGCCTAACGCAATAGATATTTTGGCGAGCATTTTGATATGGCCTACATCTTTATCGGACTCTTTTACCGCGAACAGAATCACCAGCCGGACTTTAGTACCGTCGATGGTCTCCCACGGAATGTCCTTGCGTAAACGACCCACGGCAATGCGGGTTTTGGCGACGGCAGCAGATTTACCGTGTGGAATAGCAATATGGTTTTCAAATCCGGTAGAGCCTAATTCCTCACGCAGATAGACATCTTTCAGGAAAGCGGCTTTATCGGTGACGGCCCCGGTCTGGCAGAGCAGGTCGGTCAGCTGAGAAATAATCTGCTCTTTGGTCTGGCAATCGACATCGAGAATAATGCACTCTTCTTTTAATACTTCGTTAATAGCCACAGCTGTCGTCATTTTGCTTCTCCATTATCATTAATTAATCGAATTCGATACCAGACACTCCGTTACTCTTGCGATATCTTTCGCCGAGAACAGGGCAGAGACATACACCACCGGTTTTTCCAGCGGCTCCAGCCGGATAGTGGAAATCACCACGTCACACTCATGTCGTTTCAGGGAGTCAGCAATATTTTTCCCTGGCACGATGTCGATAATTTTCCAGTCGGGAAAGGCACGGATGATCCGTCCGTAAAGCAGCTGCGAGGTACCCAGGCCGCTGGAGCAGACCAGCAAGACCCGTTTTACCTTGATGCTGTTTTCGATGGCCGCCTGAATATGCACCGTCAGGTAAGCCACCTCATCGTCACTGATCTCATCCAGGCTGTACTCCTGCGTCAGCTGGCTGATTACCGCTTTAACGGCGGCGAACACCGTGCCCAGCTCGGTCTGGATATCATGCAGCAGCGGATTTTTAATCCGGATGTGATATCTGAGGCGGTTCAGCATCGGCTTGATATGTGAGGACAATGACGCCTGCAGGTTCTGGTCGGTGGTGATTTCAATGTTGATGCGCTGCGCCACCCGGGCGATCAGCGCCTCAGCAAAGCGGGTCTCACGCTCTGAAATCAGCGAGTCATCGTGCTGTGGTGATTCACCGCCCGCCTTACCGGAGGAGACCAGATACTGATAGATGGAGTGAGACTCCTCGGCCACCAGTACCGTGTTGTAGGCGGTCTCTATGCGCTCTATCACCGCCAGTGATACCTGCCAGGCGTGATGGTCGCTGACCCGGTTCATCGACACCGCGCGGGCGTCGGTCCTGTGCATCGGCGAGTGACTGCGGTGGATCAGCACCAGAATATGCGTAAATAAATTGATGTAGTAAGGATCGCTTATCGTATATTGCAGTTGCTGTTCAATAAAATTAATTAATTGCAGGGTAAAATGGACAGCCTGCTGACCAAACTTCTCTGAAAGCTCCTGCAGCGTGCTTTCATCCAGACGGCTTTCCATCATGTCCTGACGGTTATAAATCGATTTTAACACCAGCGCTTTCATCGCCATGCGAATATTATGGTCACTGCCTTTTATGCTGGTTCCGACACGGCTTTTTAATAAGGTTAAATCAAACTGATGTAACCATGCTTCTAATGTTTTTAAATCATTCACTATCGAAGCGCGGCTGATAAAATATTTATCCGCCAGTTCACTGATGGAGGAACTTTTTGGTGAAAGCATTAATAAATCCGATGCTATTTTCAGCATCCTGAAGTTGCTGCTGAAATCATCCACCTCGACAGAGAAAATCCGGCGCGCGGCTATTTCCGACTGCGCATCAGCGAATTTAATTGTGATCCCTCTCCCACTTTTTCCGCTGAGATTGATTCCCTGGTCAGAA
Source organism: Pantoea sp. RG18 (assembly GCF_025910075.1). NCBI lineage: Bacteria > Pseudomonadati > Pseudomonadota > Gammaproteobacteria > Enterobacterales > Erwiniaceae > Pantoea > Pantoea sp. RG18. Next base: position 121,202 of record NZ_JAPCIL010000009.1, on the reverse strand, counting down.
AGTTTTTCGTTAATATCGGCGATGTCGCGGCGTAAGGTTCGGGTGGTGATTGCTGTTTTTTCTGAAATAGCGTGCAGGCTCACATAACTGTTATGAGAAATAAGCTGTCGCATAATCGTCAGTTGCCGTTCAGTCAGCGCCTTCATCATCATCAGGTTCCGCTTAATCCGTTATTCGCCTTGTCAGTTATCATCTAAGCAAAGGCACTATGCCATGTAAATATTAAAACATGGCCACAACCTGGTGGTCAGGCTGACCACCTGACCGTGAATTTCTTAAATAATCGGGGACGAGGTGCAAGAATAAGTGAAAGGGGATGTTAGGGTTTGGCGGGCTGACTGGCAGTGATCCGATTGGTGGGGCTACAACAATGGCTGAGGGCGGAATCTGGCGGGAAAGCCCGGCTTACGCCGGGCCAGATTTTATCTTTACACCATCTTTAAACGCTGTAGCCGTTTCTCGCGGCGAATCTTGCGCTCTTCCATCACCGCAACCAGCGCCATCAGGCAGATACAGGCGATAGCAGCGGCATCCAGTGCGGCAAAGGTGCCTGCCCAGCCGGTCAGGCCAAATATCGGCGTGCCGTCGGCAATCATGCCCAGGCCCAGTTTGGCGAAGCTGTCACCAATCAGATAGGCGAAAGTGCCTTTGATACCATCCGCTGCGCCAATTGCCTTTTTCGGTACAAAGCCGACCGCGGCGACGCCGATTAACAGTTGCGGGCCAAACACCAGGAAGCCCAGAGCGAACAGCGACGCCAGATAGACATACTGGTTGCTGGCATGCTGATAGATCCCGAGCGTGGCAATAATCAGTGCTAATGCAACGCAGGCGACCAGCGCACGGCGGCCATTGGCCAGATCGGATAACCAGCCCCACATCAGCGTGCCCACCAGTGCGCCGACTTCAAACAGGGTAAAGCCCTGAATCGCCACCTCTTTAGAGAGTTTCAGCTCCTGGAAGGCATAAACCGTTGACCACTGATCGATCCCGATGCGCACCACATAGAGGAAGATGTTGGCGAAGCAGAGCAGCCAGATCACCTTGTTCTTCAGTACGTACTCAACAAAGATCTGCCATTTGGTCATCGACTCATCTTCGGCTTCTTTGTCCTCATCGCTCAGCTCTTCGTCAAACAACTCTTCGGCCTTGCCCAGGCCATAAGACTCCGGGGAGTCGCTGCCGTAGCGCAGGCCGATAAAACCAACAATCAGCGCGATAATAGACGGAAAGATAAACATCCCAATCACGTGGCCGTCGAACAGCACATTGGCGCCAAACAGCGCAACGCCTGCCGCACCGGCACCGCCGAGGTTATGCGAGATATTCCACATGCCAAGATAAGTACCCCGTTTGCGGCGCGGCGTCCACTTAGTGATGGTGGAGTAGCTACAGGAGCCGCCGGTACTCTGGAAGAATCCGCTTAAGGCATAGAAGGCGATCATCAGAAACAGGCTGACGGATCCGGTGCCCATGCTGGCGCTGAAACCCAGCATACAGATGGCCGAGAGGATCAGCATAAACGGCAGGAACTGCTTGGTGTTTTTGCCATCAGCATAATAGGAGACCAGGGTTTTCCCGACGCCATAGGTGATGGAGAAGCCCAGACCGATCATTCCCAGCTGCGTCATGCTCAGTCCGTAGGTGGTGATCATATCGTTCTGCGCGATATTGAAGTTTTTGCGGATCAGATACATGGTCAGGTAGCCGATAAAGACCACCAGATAGGACTGCATAAACGGCTTGAACCACATCTTGCGCCGCAGTTCGATGGGCAGATCCAGCGTCGGTCTGCGCACCTGTTTGAGGAATGCCAGCATGGAAGGGGATTCTCCTGGTTGGAATAGCTGCAATAGGCAGCGAATGGCTGGCATTGTAAAAACCTGCCGCCAGACTGGCCTGAGACAGCATCCAGGCGAAACCAGGAAAATTTCTTAGTTTTGCCCCACTCGGGGCAAAAAGGAGAGGCGTATCACGCTTCAGGCAGGGCGCGCGGCGCCTGAGCATTTAAAAACGGCAGCAGAAGCAGGGCGGATATCCCCGCCGCCGTGGCAATCACTGCAAAGAAGCCGCTCCAGTGCCAGACGTCGATAACCCACGCCAGCGGCCAGCCGGAGAGGGACGCGCCAAGATAGGCGAAAAGGCCGACGAAGCCGGTTGCCGCGCCTGCCGCATCTTTATGGGAACACTCGGCTGCCGCCATACCAATCAGCATCTGCGGGCCAAAGACAAAGAAACCGGTAGTAAAAAAGCAGGCTGCCTGCATCACGTAACTGGTAAAGGGCATCAGCCACAGTGAGCCGACGGAAAGCAAAATCCCGGCTGCAAAAATCAGGTTCATCGGCCCACGGTTGCCGTTAAACAGCTTGTCCGAGCCCCAGCCCGCGACCAGTGCGCCTATCACACCGCCCAGCTCAAACAGGGTGACTACCGAGTTGGCCGTCACCAGATCCACCCCCAGCGTGTCGGAGATGTAGAGATTTCCCCAGTCATTGAGCGCAGCGCGAACCACATAGACCAGCACGTAACAGAGTGACAGCAGCCAGATATAGGGATTGAATAGCACATAGCGGGTCAGGATCGCCTTGCGACTCAGACCTGCGCCTTCCTGCTGCTGCGCCATCTCCATTTCATCCTGTCGCCAGTCGCCTACCGCGGGCAGGCCGACAGTCTGAGGCCGGTCGCGCAGACGCCAGCAGAGAAACAGTCCGGCGAGTATCGCTAAACTGCCCGCAATCATCATTCCGATTCGCCAGCCATAGTGCAGCGCCACCGCACCGATAACGATCGGGATAACCGCACCGCCAACGTTGTGCGCGGTGTTCCATAGTGCCCACCAGCCGCCGCGCTCGTTACGTGAATACCAGCTTGTCAGCAGGCGCGCGCAGACCGGCGCGCCCCAGCCCTGGAAAAAGGCGTTGATGGTCCACAGCAGCGCAAAGGCCCACAGTGAGGTGGAAAAGCCAAACAGGATATTGACCACGCCGGTAGCGATCAGCCCCAGCCCCATAAAGTAACGGGCGTTGGAACGGTCACTGACGATGCCGGAGAAGAACTTCGACAGGCCGTAGGTGATGTAAAATAGCGTCGCCAGCAGGCCGATATCAGTGCGCATCATCACGCCGCTGGCGATCACTTCCGGCGCTGCCGCATTGAAGCTTTTGCGGGTAAAGTAGAACAGGGCATAGCCGATCCAGATGGTCGACATGATGTGCCGCCGCCAGTAGCGATAGCGGCTGTCAATCTCACTTTTGTCCTGCAGCGGAGCGGCGTTAGCGGGCGTTTTCAGAAAGTTAAACACGGTGGTTCCTCAGGCCGTACGCAGCGGCAGATGCACGCTGACGCGGGTTCCATGGGTGCAGGAGATAGTCAGCGATCCACCCAGCGCACTCACGCGTTCGCGCATCCCGACCAGACCAAAGCTCTGCTGACCGGAACCTGGCGGCAGACCGCAGCCATCATCTTCAATCACCAGCAAAACGCGACCATCCTGTTGCCAGCCTTTGAGCGTCACGGCGCTGGCGCTGGCGTGTTTCACAATGTTGTTCAGCCCCTCCTGACAGACGCGAAACAGCGTGACGCGCTGCGCTTCGCTCAGCAGCGTCTCATCAATACGCCACTCAAGGTGACTGACGATGCCGCAATCCTCCAGCTCCATCTCACGCATCAGGGAGCGAACTGCCTGTTCAAGTGACAGGTCATCTAGCTGGCGGGGTCGCAGACGTCCCAGCAGTCGCCGCACTGAGTCATAGACGCCAAGAGAGAGCTGCTCAATATGGACGCCGCTCTGGATCACCCGGCCATTATCCGGCGCAAGGCGCTGCACAATGCCCGCCTGGGTGCGGATTGCCGTAATCGTCTGACCGATATCATCGTGCAGTTCGCGCGCCACCTCCTGGCGCACGTTCTCTTCTGTCTCGACCAGCCGTTCCGCCAGGCGCCGGTTGCGTGCCAGCTCACTCTGCAGCGACTGATTCAGCTCGCGCAACCGCTGGATACCGGCACCCAGCAGCAGGCCGGTCAGGCTTTGTGCCAGTAGCGAAAGCAGGAGATCGACCGGATGATCGTGCCAGGTCTGGCTGGCGATCAGCGCGATTGCGTTCATCAGCGTAGCAATCAGCGCACCCTGCCAGCCGTAGTGCCAGGCCAGCGCAATAATCGGCAGCGCCAGACAGAATGGCGTAAAGCGTGACAGTTCAGCGGGCAGGCCAAGCTGCAACCAGAGACTGATGACAAACAGCAGCAGATACCAGATAAGATGCCGGGCGCGCCAGTTGACCGGTTGCGAGACCAGCGCCGGTCCCAGCGGCTGCCAGCGGGTGCTGGTGAGGTAGTGCCAGATGACCAGGCAGGTCGGGGCCAGCGTCAGACCACCGGTGAGCGTCAGCAGCAGGGCGTTCAGCATCTCCTGCTGTCCCGCCCACGCCAGGGACTGCAGCAGCGCTGCGGCGATCAGAGCCGCGCCCTGGCTCAGCAGCGTGCGCCAGTCACGCTGATGGCGGTAATGGGAGATCAGCGCCACCGGCAGCAGCGTCAGTACACTGCCCGCCATTAACAGCGGCAGATGCGCCAGCGCGACCACCTTCACCAGCCAGATCAGCATGATCCACTCAGCTGCCAGCAACACCGGCCAGTAAGCGCGTGGACATTGCAGCATCAGCCCCAGACGCAGGCCAAACGGGAAAAGCAGCACCGCCAGCTCCGGGCGTTCCACCAGGTGCAGGCTGATACTCCACAGGCAGAACCAGGCCGCCGAGAAGATGAAAAAGCTGGCGACAATGGAGATCAGCCGCGAAACACAGGGGCTCATTGCCAGCCATCAAACATGCGGCGCGCCAGCTCCACATCATTGCTGACGCCGAGCTTCTCCATCAGATTCGCGCGATGGACATGTACGGTTTTCGGTGACAGCGCCAGCTCAACGGCAATTTCCTTTACCGCCATGCCCTGTGACAGTTTTTCCGCCACCTGACGTTCGCGTCGGGTCAGCGGGTCCTGCCGACCAGCGGCCAGCTTGATCGCAATCTCTGGTGTCAGATAACAACCGCCTGTGGAGACGGTGCGCACCGCCGCGATCAGCTCATCGGGACGACAGCGTTTAGAGAGGAATCCGCGCGCACCGGCATTAAGCGCCTGCTCCACCAGGGCCGGACTGTCATGGACTGACAGCATGATGGTGGCCAGGCCCGTCGGCAGCTTGCTCAGCAACTCCAGCCCGGAGAGATCCGGCATCGAAATATCGCAGATACAGACCTGAACGCCCCGGCCCGGTAAACCTGCCAGCGCCTCACGGCCAGAACCAAATTCCGCTACGACCTGGAAATCCGATTCCAGGCCCAGCAACTGGGCAAAGCCGGAGCGGACGATAAGGTGATCGTCAATAAGCGCGATGGTGATCATGTTTATTCCTGGCGGGTAAAATCGCGCTTACCTTAGCGATAAGCACGAAGCTGTTCAAGTCGTGAGCAGTCTATTCAGGTAAGGGAGTGGGTAGAGTGATGCAGGTCAAACTGTCGTGGATCGTGAGAGAAGCATGCCGGACTGAATCGCCGCCCGGCAGATCGTGAGGCTAAGCAGCCGATCAGTGCAGACAGCACTGCTTATATTTTTTGCCGCTGCCGCACGGGCAGGGATCGTTGCGGCCAGGCAGTTTCTCTGCCGCGACAGGCTTCTGGGGAACGGGAATCGCTTCAGGCTGGGAGATCCAGTGATCGTGCAGCGCCAGCGCAGCAGGACGGATAGCTTCAATGCTGGCTTCCATCTCGTCCGGCGTCATGGCATCGATCTTTTCAAGATTCTCTTCCACGCCGTGCAGAGCGATGGCGTCCAGCGCGGGTTGCAGATCCTGCGGCAGGGCAGACCAGTCGGTCAGCGCGACACCGCGCATGTAACCGAAGCACCACTCTTCCACCACGGTAAATTCCAGACCTTCCATTTCACGGATGCCAAACAGCGGTTCGAACTGCTCAGGGAATTCAGATAAGCGGTCAGCCACATCATTCATATGCTGGAAGCAAAGCGACATAAAGCGCGTCATTTCACGCTCGTTGCTCCATTTTGGGATCTGCTTCTCGCCACCCCACAGTGCCACCAGCCACTGGCTTGGCTCGACGGTGACGGGACCGGAGAGAACGGCAGTCAGCAGGCCGTCGAGCTCGGAGACATCAATAATCGATGCTTCGCTGCCATATTTTTCCAGCATATCTTCCAGCCATTGCAGCTCTTTTTCGGACAGTGGGCCTTCTTTCATGCGGTTGCCTCCCGGGCATTTCAAAAATTTCAGCGGCGTTGAGCCTTAAAACCGCAGCAGTGTACACCCTTGTGGACTGCAACACAGCTAACCCTGTTCGGGCATGCTGCGGTGATTAAACTGCGTTTAGCACCACTTTCACCCCGTTGTGCAGGCGATAGCCCACAGCACTTTATGGTACATTTTTGCGCTCCAGCCAGACAGTTGCGTGTTAAATAATAATAAGTAAATGATTAATATATGAAAAATGGATTTACTGGCAGGCCGGCTGTTGCAGTCTCCCTTGCACGGCTGACCCCTGGCGGCCAGTGGATCAGCAGATTAATGACGCGATTCATGCCAGCCTTTATCTTCCTGCTGGCGGGATGTGGAACCCTGTCGCAAACCTCCGCCCCGGTGGGCGATCGCGTTTATCTGACACACGCCACCTTTCATGAAAATGTCGACGACATCGTGCAGCATTACATGCAACAGAAGCAGGTTCCCGGCATCAGCATTGCGGTCATTCATCGCGGTGGGCCGACCCGCTATTACGCTTTTGGCGTCACCGATCGTGTGCATCGCTATCCGATCACGCCCGATACCCTGTTTGCGCTGGGATCGCTGAGTAAAGGCGTGACGGCAGAAGTGATTATCCAGCTGGTTGATCAGGGTAAGCTGCGCTGGAGCGATACACTGGCGGATCTTCTGCCGGAAGGCGTTCGCCTCAGCGCTGACGCGCGGCGCATCACGCTGCTGCAGCTGGTGACGCACACCTCGGGTCTGCCGCGACAGGATATGGATCTGACGATGCTGCAGCAGTTCGTACGTTATCTGGACACCGGCGAGAACTTCTATGGCAATCTTGATAGCGACAAGCTGCTGAGTTATCTGGCGGACTTCTCTGCACCTGCGGTACGCATGCCACACTACTCCAACCTCGGCTATGCGCTGCTCGGTTATATCCTGCGCACGCGTTGTCATCAGGGCATTCAGACGCTGGCGTCACAGCTTATCTTCACACCGTTAAAGATGAACCAAAGCAGTTTTGTACCGGAAACGCTGGCGGGCTATCCATTGCGTGCGCTGGGCCATGCAGGCGATCAGCCGAAATTTATTCGCCGCGGCACGCTGACGCCTGATTGGCATTTTCACGGCAACATGGTGGCCGCGGCCAGTCTCTACAGTAATGCGCGCGATCTGAGTGCTTATTTGCGCGCACATCTCAGCGCTACCGGTGATGCTGCGCGGGACCGGGCTTTCGCGGCGGTAGATCAGGCGTGGTATCAGCAGGGCGCGCAGGCGCAGAATATCGCCTGGGTGACCGACACTTTCGAAGGGCAGCAGATCACCTATCAGGTGGGCTATATCGGCGGCTATGCCAGTTTTATCGGCTACGATAAACGTAACGGCAATGCGATTGTGGTGCTGCAGAACGGCTTTAACTGGAGTAACTATTTAGGCATTGCGTTGTTGGTCGATCTGGCAACTCAGGATAAAGTGGTCGGACAGTGATCCGCTACCTGGCCTGTGTGCAGTAAAGTGAATAGCGCTGTTTTTCCTTACACATAGCGTCAGTGCGCCGGAACTGAAGTGCGATAAACATTGTCTTTAGCCTGACTGTCAAAATTCAACGTGGAAATCATTATGCGCAGGACTCAACGTGTACTTTTATCAATGGGATTACTGGTTGGCTCGCTGAGCCTGATCCCCGCTGTACAAGCCGCTGGCGAAGCAACGGATACCGTTCCGCCACCGCCGCAGATTCAGCCTGCTAATCCGGATGCGCAGCCCGCTACGCCTGATACGGGCAGCGTTCAGCCGGATGCCGGTGGCGCGCAAAGCCAGGCACCGACCAGCTCACAATCTAATGATGGTATTACGCCGACCACGCCGGCACCTTCCAACGGCGCGCACCCTAATTACGACCTCAGCACCATCATCATCGACTACAAACAGTACCAAATCGGTGACACAGTGCCAGAGAAGTACACCGATAAAACGTACACCATCAATGAGTGGCAAAAGCGTAATCTGCCTGCTCCGCAGGAAAATACCCACTGGGCCTATATCAACGCCAACTACATTCTTATTACCAATGACACCGGCAAAATCGTCATGGGTAAATCGGGCGATATCTTCTTCCGCGGTTAAAATAAGCGCGGTTAAAATAAGCGGTAAAAATCAGCCGGTCGTGATGACCGGCTTTTTTTTAGCTGAAACGCTCAGCACCAAAGCTTGCCAGCATCGGATGCTTTTCACCGCTTACAATTTCCTCAGCCAGTAATTCACCGACAATCAGCGCCAGGGTTGCGCCCGAATGCGTGAACGCCACATAACAGCCCGGCACCTTCTGCAGTTGCCCCAGTACCGGATCGCCATCGCCCGGAATCGGCTTCAGGCCAATTTTCCAGCTCTGGACGCTGAGCGGCTCGTCACCCCGTAACAGCTGACTCGCTTCCTCGGCCAGCTTTGCTACAACCTGCTTATCAATATGGTAATCGCCTCCGGCCAGCTTCTGGATATCAGCCTCGTACCAGTCATGATCCAGGGCGTAACGGTTGCCGGGGTTTGGCCGGATGGCGGCGCGGGGCGTGTTCAGCACCGCTTTGAGTTCATGTTTGCCCGGCTCAGTGATCACCAGCATGGAGACGGGCGATCCGTTGGGAATCGTCACGCCCAGTGGCGCAATCACATCCGGTGTCCAGGGCCCGCAGGCGACCACCACCGCATCTGCCCGCAGTTCACCCAGCTCACTGCGAATGCCGCAGGCCCGGCCATTCACTGTGATCACACTGGCTTTACCGGCGTGTTCAATCACTTCACCACCGCGTGCCCGGAACTGATTCACCAGATACTCTGACAGGTGCGGCAGGCTGACCCAGCCTTCACCGGGGTTAAATATCGCCTGCGACGGCAGCGCGTCAGGATCGATCGTCGCATCCGCCTGCGCCACGTTATCAGGTGTCATGAGTTGTGAGTCGTAGCCGTGTGCTTTCTCATAGGCGTGCCGCGCCTGCGTTCCGGCTGCATCATTGCTGAACCAGCAGACCCCGCCATCAAAACGCAGCCAGTCGAGGGTAGGTTGTTGAGCAAACAGGGTGCGATAGCGATCAATGCCCGCCATGCGCAGCGCGTGATAGGGGCGGGAGCGTTCGCCCGCCGAGTTGAGCCAGGAGAGAGAACGTCCCGATGCGCCAGAACAGAGCGCGGCTTCGGTCACCAGCGTTACCGCCGCTCCCCGTTTTGTCAGCTCCAGCGCCGTCGAGACACCTATTACGCCACCGCCCAGTACAACTACTTTCATTTCAGTTTTTACCGCCATTATGAGGTTCCTTGCTCAGTTACAGCACTTCAGAGAGAAAACGTTGCAGTCGCGGCGACTGTGGCGTATCAAAAATGGCGCCCGGCGGCCCGGCTTCAACAATCTCGCCTTCGTCCATAAACACCACCTGATCCGCCACTTTGCGCGCAAAGCCCATTTCATGTGTCACCACAACCATCGTCATGCCGCGACGACAGAGATCCGCCATCAGCGTCAGGACACCCTTCACCAGTTCGGGATCGAGCGCGGAGGTCGCCTCATCAAACAGCATGACCTCGGGATCCATCGCCAGCGCGCGGGCAATCGCGACACGCTGCTGCTGGCCGCCGGAGAGATCGCGTGGCCGGTGATCGGCGCGCTGACCCAGACCCACTTCTTCCAGCCGCTGACGCGCAATCGCCATCGCCTGCGCTTTGGGCAGGCCTTTAACCCGCCACGGTGCCAGCGCCACGTTCTCCAGCGCGCTGTGATCGGGGAAGAGATTGAAATGCTGAAACACCATGCCGATCCGTAACCGCAGCGCATCTGGCTTGTCGCGCAACACTGACCGATTAGCCAGAAGTACATCCCCCGATTGCGGTTCATGCAGCCGGTTGATGCCGCGCAGCAACGTCGACTTACCCGAACCGGATGGCCCGATAATGCAAGTGGTACTGCCGGGCGCGACCCGCAGCGAGACGTTACGCAACACCTCAATCGGGCCATAAGCCAGAGTCAGATCGCGCAGCTCCAGGCTGGCACCGTGCCAGCTCGCGGCAGTGGTGCTGTTCAGGTTATTCATGGTTGCCTCCGATCCGGGGATGAGTGACCAGTGCGCCGCCGGGCGCTCTGACTTCCTCCACCTCTTTTAAGCCACTTTGCGGGGCAGTCAGGCGACGTCGGCCGGTGCGATAACGCACATCGACATAGTTGACCATGTGCGTCAGCGGCACAGTGATAATCAGATAGAACAGCCCTGCCAGCATCAGGGGCGAGAGATTGCCGGTGAGCACCGCTGCATCCTGGCCCACGCGAAACAGTTCCCGTTGTTGTGTCATCAGGCCCAGCAGGTAAACCAGCGAGGAATCTTTAATGATGGCGATGAACTGGTTAACGATGGCGGGCAGTACGCGGCGAATCCCCTGCGGGATCACCACCAGTCGCATTGCCCGGCCATAACTCATCCCCAGCGCACGGCAGGCTTCCATCTGGCCGCGTTCAACACTCTGAATACCGGCGCGGAAAATCTCGCCCATGTAGGCGCTGGCGATCAGGCTAAGTGCGAAGATCCCCAGCGGATAGGGCGTAGGACCGAACAGCTGATAGCTAAAGCGCGCCAGGCCCTGACCAATCAGCAGAATGGTCAGAATCGATGGCAGACCGCGGAACAGATCGGTATAGAGCCGGGCAGGCAGACGCAGCCAGCGTGAGGGCGAGATGCCCATCAGCGCCAGCAGAAGGCCGAATAGCGTGCCGAGCAGCGTTGCCGCCAGCGAGATAATCACCGTGTTGACCAGCCCGGTGGTCAGCATCTGCGGCAGTACTTCCATCATTGATGGAAAATCAAAGAAGGTGCGGGAAAGAATCGTGAGCAAGTCCATCGCCGTCTCCATGCAGGGTGGGGGATCCCCCGGTTAACTCAGGACGCGAACGTCCGCATCTTTACTGCCCGCCAGGCAGATACTGTTTTGGCATCGGCGATCCGGGAAACCACTTCTGATAGAGCCGTTGCCAGGTGCCATCCTGCATGGCTGCTTTGATGGCACTGTCCAGCGCGGCCTTGAAGGCGGGTTTGCCTTTGGCAATGGCAATGCCGGCCGGTGCATCAAACGAGGGGATGTCGGCGGCAGAGACCAGCTTAAAGCGGTCGGCGTAGCTTTTTGCCGCCTCGTAGTCGAGGAAGATTGCGTCGAGCGTACCGTTGTTGAGCGCAGAAACTGCGCTGTTGTTATCCGGGAAGCGCACGAGATCGGTCTGGGTGAAGTGTTCGACGGCATAGCTCTCCTGCAGCGTGCCCTGAACCACCCCGAGCCGGTGTTTTGCCAGGCTGGCGACATTCTTCACGCCGCTGTCGTGGCGGGTCAGCACGGTGAGAAATCCCGCCAGATAGCCGGTTGAAAAATCCACCGTCTTTTCACGCGCAGGGGTGATGCCGATAGCCGCTACCGCCGCGTCATACTGACCGTTGGCCACCGCCGGCATGATGGCCGAGAAGTCCTGTCCAATAAAATCGACCTTATCGATCCCGATACGATGGGCGACATCTTTGAAGAATTCGACGTCAAAGCCGGTGAACTGACCGCTGGCATCCGTGAAGGTGTAAGGTTTTGAGTCGCCGACGCTGGCGATGCGTAGCTGACCCGGTTCGATCAGCCCATAGGGATTGTTATCGCTGGCAGCCAGCGTACAGAACGACAGTGAACAGAGTGCGAGCGTGGTGCCTAGCAGTTTGCCCAGGGTGGTTTGCGATTTCATAGCTCATCCGTTTTTGCAGGTTTAAACATCAGAGACTGTTGAGCCAGCGGTTATAATTGAGACCGGTCTCAACACAGGTGGCACCTTAAGACGCTGGTGTTGTGAGACCGGTCTCAAGGGGTTACAATGAGTTTAAGCACAGCCTTTTTTCGGCGTCAATATTCCTGTCATCAACCTGTGATTCAAAATAATTATGACCAGCCAGAAACGACAATCTAAAGCGCCCACCGTGGCGGATGTGGCGCGCGCAGCAAAAGTATCCAAAGCCCAGGCGGCGCGTGCGCTGGGTGGCTATGGAGCGGTCAGTGATGAGGTGCAGGAGCGGGTCAACAGCGCGGCCTCCGCGCTGGGCTACCGTCTGAATGCCCTGGCCCGCAGTATGAACACCGGACGTTCCAATACCATTGGTGTGATTGTCGGCGACATTGAGAATCCCCATTTCGGTCTCGCGCTGCGCGGCATGGCGGATGTGGCGCGCACTGCCGGTTACCATCTGCTGCTCAGTAACAGCGATGAGAAGTTGCAGGCTGAGCAGGATGCGGTGCGGGTGATGCTGGAAAAGCGGGTCGACGGCATCATCGTTGCGCCCTGCTGTTCAGAACACCATCACAACAGTCACCTGACTCAGGTACTGGAAGAGGGCAGAGCGCTGAAATTATTTGATCGCGCAGTGACTGACCTTGATGTGGAGGCGATCTGCTGCGAATTTACCGAAGTGGCTGCAGAAGCAACCTCGCAGTTACTGGAAGCGGGCCATCGCCACATCGCTTATATCACCAGCATGGCACTGGCAACCGACTACAGCACGCCAGGGGATTTTGGCCTGACGCCGGTCGCCCAGCGCGTGGGCGGCATGATGCAGGCATTTGCTGCCGCGGGCGTGGAATTTGATCCGACGATGGTGAAAGTGAATGCGCTGGACGAAGCGGAGATTGCCCGTATCGTGGCCGAGCTGTGGCAGCGTCCGCAGCCGCCCACTGCGCTGGTGGCTTCTGACAGCGTGGTGGCGATGTGGCTGCTGCGCGAAGTGACGCAGCGCGGACTGCGAATCCCTGCCGATCTCTCATTCGTGATGTATGACAATTTTCCGTGGAGTGAGATTGTCACGCCACCGCTGACGGTGGTAGCGCAACCGGTGTATGAGATGGGCCGTGAAGCGGCACGACGCCTGATCGCGGAGATACGCGGCGAAGCCGTCGGACCGATGCCGCGCTTTGATGCCCGTCTTATGATTCGCCAGTCCATTGCCGCACCGGCCAGCCTCATCAGTGCGGAATGATGCGGTTAACCCGGCCAGCCCGGTAACCGATATCGCCTGGCTGATGCGTTCGCAGGCAATGGGTCTATCATTTTCGCCAGTTTTGGACCTTTTTAATCAACAATGGTCGTGGCAATCTGCAGAGATATTCTGTAGCCAGGAGGCAACATGCCACAACATACCAATCAGTACGGACAGCCGGTCGGTGGGCCAATGCCAGACTGGCAGCCCCGACCTCTGCCCCAGCATCAGGTTTTTACTGGCGAAGTTTGTCGGCTGGAGCCGTTCAGTGTGGCGCGTCATGCTGAGGCACTGTTTGAGGCATGGGCGCTGGCTGAGGATGGGCGTGACTGGACTTACCTGCCTGCCGGTCCCTTTACCGAACGTCCGGCATGGCAGGCGTATGCCGCACAGCTTGAAGTGAGCCGCGATCCGCTGCATTTTGCCGTGATCGATCTCGCCACCGACCAGGCGGTGGGTAGCCTGTCGTTAATGCGCATTCAGCCTGAACATGGCGTAATGGAAGTCGGGCATGTCATGTTTTCGGCCCGGCTGAAACAGACCCGCATGGCAACGGAGGCGCATTTCCTGCTGATGCGTTACGCCTTTGAGACGCTGGGTTATCGCCGTTATGAATGGAAATGTGATAGCTGTAACGCCCCTTCCCGTAAGGCGGCGGCACGTCTCGGTTTTCGGTATGAAGGCGATTTCCGTCAGGCGATCGTCTACAAAGGACGTTCACGTGACACCAGCTGGTTCTCGCTTATCGATAGCGAATGGCCGCAGGTGAAAAAGGGCCTGAAGCGCTGGCTGGCGGAGGATAACTTTACCGCCGACGGTCAGCAGCGCGAAAAGCTGGAGGCGCTGCGCGACAGACCCTGACAGGGTGATAACGGGATCACATTAAAATATCTTTCAGGACCGCCGCCAGCAGGGTGGTGGTCATGAGAATAGATAACCGTTTGATCCAGCGTATATCGGTGGTCAGGGTAACAACGTCATTTCTGAGGCTGTCCACAGCCGAAGTTAATCGGAAATTCATTTCACTGAGAGCGACATCCAGCTTATCCACTTTGGCTTCTAACTGATTAAAACGGATGGCCAGTTTGTCCGTTTTTCTTTCAACATGGCCAAGCCGCTCGTCTATCTGATGTACTTTTGTTGTGAGCTGACCAAGCCGCTCATCTATCTGATCGACTTTGGTTGTAAGCTGGCCGAGCCGAATGTCTATCTGATCAACTTTTATTGAAAGCTGGCTGACCCGGCTGTCTGTCTGGTCGACTTTCAATGTAAGATTGCCGAGTCGATCATCCATCAGGTCGACTTTGGTCGTAAGGTGACTGACCCGATCGTTTGTCTCGTCGACTCTGGTCGTAAGATGGCTGACCAGATCGTTTGTTTCGTCGATTTTAGTCGTAAGGTGACTGACTCGATCGTTTGTTTCGTCGATTTTGGTTGTAAGGTGGCTAACCCGATCGTTTGTTTCGTCGAATTTGGTCGTAAGGTGACTGACCCGATCGTTTGTTTCGTCGACTTTTGTTGTAAGGTGTCTGACCCGATCGTTTGTTTCGTCGACGTTGGTCCTGAGCTGACTGACCCGATCGTCTGTCTGGTCGGCTTTTGCCTGAAGCTGCCCGAGCCGAATATCTATATGGTTGGCTTTGGTCTGAATCTGACCGAGTTGCTTTCCAATCTGTCCGCCTGGCTGCCTCTGCTGCATATCAGTAAACACCTCCACCATCGCCTCCGCTTGCTGATCGTCGATCCCTGCCTGTTGCAGCGCTTTAAAGGCTTTGTGGGTACTCATCATTGTGCTTGTCATCACGACACCTCCCTGTGCACTTCAGCGATAACGGCATCATGACAGGCAAAAGACGTATCGCCACTAAGCCGGTTATATTTTGCGCGTATCGCCGAAAAATATCAATTAGTACAACAAGTAACGTGCAACAGAGTGCGGGCTGTCTCGCAACATTTAGCTGATGGCAGGATGAGGCGACTCTGCGGAAATCCGCAGAGTCGGAAAGGGAAAAAGCGGGCGTCAGGGCTGTGGCACGATTTTAATTTCAACCATGCCGATGCCCAGTTTGCGCGGATCCTGACCGGTGATATTGCCGGTGTTACTCAGCTGTGGTTCAGGTGGTGCAATCACCAGACGATGGCTGGCGCCTGGGTTATCAAAATGCAGGGTATGTGTCGATATCTCTTCACTCAGTGACAGCAGTTGCTGCTGATCGCCCACCCGAACCGGAATCGCCCGGTGCGCGTTGGGGCCATACGCACGCGCGGTGATCACCAGATCGAACTTCGCGGGCAGCGCATCGATATAGTCGATATGAACCTCGGGCGCGAGATTAGCGTTAGACCAGCGTCCCCAGCTCTCTGGCCGTGAGATGCCGCTGAAGCTTTTAACACTCTCCGGTGCGCCAGGCACGTCAAGCCGGAAGCTGTCAGCGCTGTAGCGAATGTTGTTATCTTCAATACGGATCTGCGCGAGGTTCTGCTGGTAACGCGCATCGCTGATAGCGCCCTCGGGGAAACGGACTTTGCCTTTCCACTGTGGTTTGTCGACATGCGTCACCGACGGCGTGCCGCCGAGCTGTCCCATCGCCACACAGAGATCGCCGGAAAGTGCCAGCGAAGGCTGCCAGAGTCGCGCCATCTTAAAACAGCGATCCACCCAGAGGAATTTATCGGCTGAGGCGAAATCCGCCAGCTGATAGCGCAGCGGTGCCGAATATTCCCCCTCCGGCATCGGCTCAACGTGCTTATCACTGATGCGGAACAGAATCGGCAATTTGAAGGTGGTTCCCGAGAAGCTGAAGATATTCTTCGCCTGATCCACCGTGAAGTTGTCTATCTTCTTCGGGAAGTTCCACAGCTGGATAATGTCGGGCTTCCAGCTCGTCACCTTACTCTTCATATCGTCGAACTGGGTGGAGAGTGAAAGCGATGAGAGGCTGCTGCGGCCCAGGCCAATCGCGTTATCGCCGCCGAGAATATCGAGCAGCGTGGCGCCGTTATCCAGCGTGCTGCGCTTCGCCTCCATCAATTCCGCCTGCGGCTTGTCACCACGGATCACCATGAAAAGATTGCGACGGGGCTGTTTGACCAGCCACGGATGCGCAGTGTTGTTCATCGCCAGATGATCCGAGCTCACCACAATCACGGTGTTTTTGAACCACGGCGACGCTTTAATGCGCGCAATCAGGCGCGCCACATGCTCCTGCGAGCAGGCGACCGCACTGAATGACTGATTCGGTTTGCCCTCAATGCTGTAGCTCCTGCGATCGCAGCTGCGTGAGATAAATCCGTCAGGATGATGGGTGTCGACGGTCAGCGTAAATAGCGCAAAAGGTTTACCGGCCTGAGAGAGTTCCTGATACTTCTCAAACACCTCATCCATTACCGTATCGTCGTAATAACCCCAGTTATTACGGTAGGTGGGATCGGCGACGCGGCTTTTCAGCTCCTGCGAACCATAAAGGTTAGCGGGATCAAAACCGTGTGATTTCAGGAAGACATCTTTCCCGGCGAAACGCAGATCGGCACCCTGAATAAACCAGTTCTGGTAGCCGGAGTTCTTCAGGATGTCGCCCAGACAGACGTTCTGTGGATAGAAGCTGGAGAGCGACGCGGACGCATTGCCATCAAATGGGGCAAACAGCGGAATGCCACACTGTGAGGCGACCATGCCCGCAATGGTGTAATCGGTACCTGGCAGCTGTTCGGTTTCGCTGAAGTCGATGCTCTGCTCTTTCTGCCGGCTCAGCTCCGGCGCTAAGCCGGGAAAGGCGATAGGGTCAAAATAGGTGCGCTCTAAGCTTTCACCATAGATGTAAACCACGTTGAGGTGCGGCTGTTCAATGCGATTACGCGGCACTTTATAGAAGTTGTCGAAGTCAGAATCTGCCAGTTGGGTATGCGATACAATCAGGGTCGCGACCTGGCGAAAGGCCGGGGTGGTCTGCACCGAGCCGAGTGCACAGGCGGCGGCCAGCAGCGACCAGCCCATGTGATGCGGACGCTTACGCCGCCGCAGAATCCACGACAGCAGGCAGAACAGCAGAAACAGCACGATGATCAGCCCAATCGCCGGCACCACATATTTACTGACACCCGCGCCGGTCAGACTGTTGGTCAGCGTATAGAGCACCGCATCGTTGATGCCGTCACCGGTAAAATAGTTGCTGGCATAGAGGGTGGCGTTCAGCACAACGAAAAGCACCAGCAGAATAAGAACGACAATAAACCAGAATTTGTTACGCCCGGCTTTACAGGAATAGATTGCAATAGCGGCCAGAAACAACGCGACGGACACCAATTCGGACAACGGCAAATCCTCTCTTCAGGGCTACGCGAGGCTTCACGCAACCGGCCACCTTCGGGGGATGGTTTTTCGACAATCTATATTGGCTGTAATCCGGCTGCAACATATCCGGCCCGATTTGTGCGGTGAAGAGCAGATTGGTTTATTGTCATTTCAGAAGTGAGGTTATCAGGCGTGACGGTGGCTGGCGCGCACCGTCAGCAGAGCAGAAGTCAGGGCGATTTTCAGAGTTTGCCGGTGAGATATTGTGCTTCGCCGTCGGCAAAACTCCAGTCACCTTTGTCGTTGGTGATAAAGCTGATCATTAAATCGTTGCCCTGCACACCACAATGTTCACGCAGCTCACGCGCCAGCTCGGCCATGAACAGCTGTTTCTGTTCACTGCTGCGTGGGCTGGTATAGACCCGCACCATCACCAGATTATCGCTCCGGCTGAACCCCAGTCCGGTATCCTGAAATACCATCTGATAGCGCTTGTTTTCCTGAACAATCTGGTAACGATCGCGTTCCGGTACCTTAAAGGCCGTGAGCACGGCGCGGTGTGCCGCATCCAGCAGTGTACGAAGCTCTGATTCTGAACGACCCTGGATAACATCAAATTGCAGCAGTGGCATAGCGGATTCCTCCCGGTGATTAAGAACCCTATGGTGACCCCTTTATCCGGCGGGAAAAAGCGCGTAGCCTGAAATGATTATTCACTATAGTGAACAATAAAGATGAAAGAGATGAAAACGGATATGCTGTGGGATCATCTGCACTGGCTGACCGTACTGGCAGAGCAGGGCAGTTTTACCCGCGCGGCAGAGCGGCTCGACGTCAGCAAGGCGGCGATGAGTCAGAAAATCAAAGAGCTGGAGGAGATGGCCGGTGTGTTGCTGGTACAACGCACTACGCGCAGCGTGCGGCTGACCTCTGCCGGTGAGAAGCTGGTGGAGGAGCTACGCGAGCCTTTTGCCCGCATTGAACAGAGTTTTTTCAGCGTGCGGGACACCGCCGGGCCGGTCCGTGGCCTGGTGCGCATTACCGCACCGGTGGCGTTTGCCCGTCAGCAACTGGTGCCGATTATCGGTGAGTTTCTGCGTGATTATCCGCAGGTGCGTCTGCAACTGGATGTGACTGACCGCATTGTGTCGCTGAGCAGCGAGGGATTTGAGCTGGCCATTCGACACAGCGACACCCTGCCGGAAACCCACGTGGCACTGCCGCTGTGTGACACGCGAACATTACTGGTGGCATCACCCGCCTATCTCAACGAACAGGGGATACCGCGTACGCCGCAGGATCTGGCGCAGCATAACTGCCTTTACTATCCACGCGGCGTCGAATCACCGCGCTGGCGGTTTACCACCACCGCGGATAGCGAACAGGTCCAGATACGGATCCAGGGCAGCTTTGCCACTAACAACAGCGAGTCGATACGCGATGCGGCCCTGCAGGGGTTAGGGATCGCTATGCTGCCCGATTTCAGCGCCCGGGAGGCGCTGGCAGCAGGGTCATTGCAGCAGGTGTTGCCTGCGTGGCAGCCGGTTGAGGCCTTTGCCGCTCGCCTGTGGATCGTACGACCCTGGGCGGCGCAGGTGCCCCGCGCGGTCACCACGTTTACACACTGGCTACGCGCGCGCTTTGACCGTTGAAGGCAATGCCAGCGCAGGTGGCGTGGTGTGCATCATCTCGCCAATCAGGCTGCTGCGGTTATATAAACCAAGCCGCAGATTGAAGTCGAGATGCAGCCGCTCGTTGCCGGTTAATTTTATAATGGGTGGCGGCGTCTGTGGCCGCTGCTGAAACATCACTGACTGCGCAAAGGCGCTGCTGCTGTCGGCATGCAGGCGCTGATAGAACCAGGCGCTGGCTTCACTTTTACGCAGATAGAGATTCGCCCGCCGGTATTCCCGCATCGCAACCTGCTGCGCCAGCGACAGGAGCTGACGAGACGGATTCTCCATATTCTGCACAATCAGCGGAAAATCATCACGCTTCTTCAGCTCATGGAAATAGTTGCGGATACCGACGTTTTTAACCGGTGCCAGCTGTTTCAGCCATTCGCGGATAAAGGGATTTTGCGGGGCGGCAGCAAGAAACCAGCTCTCGGTGATCGGCGCAAGCAGGTTCAGCGTCGATTGCTCGCCATAGTAACCAATGAGATCCATTGACCGCGCTTCGTGAACGCGATGCACCCAGGCGAGATTCTCAAACAGCAATGTGCTGCAATCAATGCCGATGCCGCCATAACGGTGAATCAGCTCAAGCCGGATGATTTCACTTTTATGTGCCAGCGTCAGATCGGAAGAGATAAAGTTGAGATCGGGCAACCACTGCGACAGGGTGCGCTGCGTAATCAGATAAACCTGGTGGTCGGGGTTGTCCCGCCGGATTTTACTGATATTCAGCGCCATTGAGGCAGGCAGGTGATCGTTATGCCAGACCATCCAGACGATTTTTGGAATCTCCGGCAGATCTTTCTGCTGCGCGATCAATACGACATTATCTTCCTGACCCGGATCATATTCCGGTGCCCGACAGAGTTTCTGCTGTTTTCTATTCCATAACATCTGGCTACTGAACGATATTCTTTTCCAGTTACGCCAGATTTTATGCGCTGGACGTTGGCGATGTAAAGTCATGGTACACCTGTTATTTTTATTTTCCCGTCATAGTGCAGGCTCTGCCCGTTCCGCCAGCGGCGGAAACGGCCGACATTGCAAACTGGCTGCAATCCCGATGAGTGCGGGAATTAATGAATAGTTTTCCCTGG
Organism: Pantoea sp. RG18; assembly: GCF_025910075.1. Lineage (NCBI taxonomy): Bacteria > Pseudomonadati > Pseudomonadota > Gammaproteobacteria > Enterobacterales > Erwiniaceae > Pantoea > Pantoea sp. RG18. The sequence goes on along the minus strand of NZ_JAPCIL010000009.1, from coordinate 100,851 downwards.
TGGCGACGCAGTGCTGGAGCGCGCGATAGTTTCCTCACGGCTGTTTAATTGCACTGCACCTTTTTAATAAAACATTATTTACACATTAGCTATGTCTTTTTTTGACTTTAGGATAATACGGAAATAATCCGGTCACGTTATGAAAATAATAATGTCGTTACTGTTAATCATTTATTTAAATGCGGGAATAAACGCAGTTAAGGAATATCTGAATATTATTCTTAACCTGCGCGTTATCCTGCGGCCCGGGCCACAGGAACAGTGGCTATTGTACTTAACTGGTGGTGTAAGCCCGGCTCATCAATCCGCGGAATCAGACAGCCTGAAGAGGATTGTCTACGCTTAAGAAGAACTTACTGAGAAAGGAGCGCGCATGCAGAGTGAATCTTACGGGTTACTGGCGGTTGATAAGCAGGGTAATCGCGTCCTGTTTCTTAATCCGGAAACCTTCGCGGTCGAGCGGGAACTGAACGCTTTTCCACCGCGGCCGCATGAACTCCTGATGCTGGCCCCCTGGGGTAAAGCCTATGTACCCATTTTTGGCGACGGCGTTCATGGTAATAACCCGCATCCGGGTCACAAAGTGGCGATTATCGATTTACAGCGTCGGGAGATCAGCGGCTTTATCGATCTGTCGCCGCTGCGGGCACCCCACAGCGGGCAGCTGGGCCGCGATGGCAAAGTCTATCTCTGCTGTGAGCAGAGTGCCGCAGTGGCGGTGATCGATCCGCAGACCGACAAAGTGGAAAAAATCATTCCAGTTCCTTCTCACAACGCGCATCGCCTGACGCTGTCACCCAGCGGCCGCAAGCTGTTCACCGATAACGAAGAGGATGCGACCATCACTGTGGTGGATCTCTGTGAAGCAGAGGGGCGGGTCATCGACACCATCCTGCTGCCCGGGCCGATTGCGGGCATCGCTGCCTCTCCGAAGCACCCCTATCTGGTCGCCAGCGCCGCTGATGCACCGTTGCTCTATGTGATTGATCGGCAAAGCCACCGCATTCGCCAGCGCCTGACGCTGCCGGGTCATGAACGACCCTGTCAGGTGGTACGCTTCAGCGCCGATGGCGAGCAGCTGGTGGCGATAGGGGATCAGGAACCGCTGGTGACGCTGTTTGACGATCTGCTGAATCCGCTGGGCGACATCCGGGTAGGTAACATGCCGATGGATGGCTGTTTTACGCCAGACAGGCAACAGCTGCTGATTGCCAATCAGGATGATGGCACGCTGAGCGTCATCGATCTGGCGCAGCGTAAAGTGATTGCCACGCCGCGTGTTGGAACGGGCTGTGAGGTGCTGGGTTATTTTCCGATCGGTCAGATAAACGGACGATGATAGATCGCGGAACTCCAGTGGCGGCTGCTGGCGTGCTTCTCCGCCTGCCAGCCGCGTTTACGTAATTCGCGCGCAATCATCTTATTCATGATGCCGTGGCCCAGCAGCAGCACCGTGCCATGCCGTGAGTGATCGATCAGCTTCTCTGCCGCCGCGGAGGCGCGGCTGCGCGCATGTTGCAGCGACTCCGCTTCACCCGCATACCCGCAGAACCACAATAACCGCAACAGGGCCAGCCAGCACAGGGTAGGCAACTGCACCGCGCCGGTTCGCAGCAGTGGCACGGCGACTTCGCTGAACACGGCATCAACCTCATGGGGCTGCAGACCGAGCTGGCTCAGGGAGGATTGTGCGCGGGGCAGGGGACTACAGACAATCACCGCGGCCTGACGTGCAATCTCAATACTGCGCGGCGGCGGCCCGTCACTGACCTGTGACTGATCGTAGGCTTCGCACCAGTCTGCCAGCGCCTGCACGCTCTGGCGACCCGCAGCCTGGTGGTCAGGTTTACCGTGTCGCATCAGGATAATTTTCATAGCATCTCTGTCCGCCCTTTTTGTCAGGGTAACGTATTGTCTGCGCTTACAGCGATTTTTCAGAATAAATACACGTGTCATCTCATGGTCACAGGCGTGTGCGACAACAGAGCCCGATGAAAGGATTTTAGTCAGTCTTATAACGCTTAATCATAAGAGAAAATGGTAACTTATAGTCGATGGTGATTTTTTTCAGGCGATGTGTTGCGGGTAACTGGCTGAATTTGCGCTAAAAATGCGTGATGACGGGATGTGATAGTGAAGTTTTACTAATAATTTTCATCAGGATCTATTGATTTATCTACGCGCGTAGATACACTAGGTCCCCAGTGATTGCTCACGGTGCCCGATGCACAGTAGGCCCATCGATTGTTAAGTTACATTCGCTCAGTTTAAGCGACCGGTGAAAAATACACCGGCGAAATGGGGCGAAGAACAAGATTCCAACACCAGGGAATCCTTTAACCTTTCATCATGGTTAGTCAACTGAACGTCGTCACCGGGGAATTTCCGCTTTTATCAGGGAATCGACCCATGGACGGGCGTTTATCGATCTGCATACTCATTCAGGGATAGGGTTATGACGGCACACAACTCCGTTAATCAGCAGGCATCACTGTCATCCACTTCAGCCGCCGATGAGCGGTTTAACACCCCTTCAGGCCGCAAAGATTTCTGGCGCGCCACTTTCTCATGCTGGCTCGGAACGGCAATGGAGTACGCGGATTTCGCGCTCTATGGTCTGGCGGCCGGTATTATCTTCGGCGACGTCTTCTTTCCGGAATCAACCCCTGCCATGGCACTGCTCTCCAGCTTTGCTACCTGGTCAGTCGGCTTTGTTGCCCGGCCTATCGGCGCACTCTTTTTCGGCTGGCTCGGTGACCGCAAAGGCCGAAAGGTGGTGATGATCTCCACCATCATTCTGATGGGCGCTTCCACGACGTTGATCGGCTTAATCCCGAGCTATGCCTCTATTGGCGTCTGGGCGCCTGCCTGTCTGGTTCTGCTGCGCTTTACGCAGGGTTTCGGCGCTGGCGCGGAGTTATCGGGCGGCACGGTGATGCTGGGCGAATATGCGCCCACAGAGCGTCGCGGACTGATCTCCTCCGTGATCGCGCTGGGTTCTAACAGCGGCACACTGCTGGCTTCGCTGGTCTGGTTGCTGGTGGTACAAATGGATCAGCAGAGCCTGCTGGAGTGGGGCTGGCGTATTCCGTTCCTCAGCAGTGCACTGATTGCGCTGGTTGCCTTGTGGATTCGACGTCATCTGCGCGAAACGCCGGTGTTTGAGCGCAGAAAAGCGGAGATGGAAGCGGAACGTGCAGGCGTGCTGGCCGCTCCGGTGGTGGATCAGCGGCCTTTCTTCCAGCGTACCCGTGCCTTCTGGACCATGGTTGGCCTGCGTATCGGCGAAAATGGCCCCTCCTATCTGGCGCAGGGCTTCATCGTCGGTTACGTCGCAAAGGTGCTGATGGTCGACAAGTCCGTACCAACCACTGCGGTGTTCCTCGCGTCATTGCTGGGTTTCCTGATCATTCCTTTAGCGGGCTGGCTCTCTGACCGCTTTGGTCGCCGGGTGGTTTATCGCGTGTTCTGTCTGTTACTGATGTTCTACGCCTGGCCCGCCTTTACGCTGCTCGACACGCGTGAACCGATGCTGGTGATCCCGGTTATCGTGGTCGGTATGGCGCTGGCGTCGCTGGGTATTTTTGGTGTGCAGGCGGCATGGGGCGTGGAGATGTTCGGCGTTCATCATCGCTACACCAAAATGGCAGTGGCTAAAGAACTGGGTTCCATTTTGTCCGGCGGAACCGCACCACTTATTGCCGCTGCTATGCTTTCTTATACCGGTCACTGGTGGCCGATTGCGGTTTATTTCTCGGCGATGGCCGCAATTGGGTTCTTTACCACCTTTGTCGCGCCTGAAACGCGAGGGCGGGATCTCAATCTGCCTGAAGATGCCATCTAGCTTTGCCTGAGGATGCCATCTGCCAGGATAGCGCGAAAAGCAGCAGGCCGTGTAAAGCGGCCTGTTTTTTTATGGAGGAACGTGATGTGCCTAAGTCGTTAACGGGAAAAGTGACCCGAAGTGAAGTTGCGAAAGCGGCAGGCACCTCAGTGGCAGTTGTCAGTTATGTCATCAATAACGGGCCTCGCCCGGTTGCCGAGACGACCCGTCAGCGGGTACTGGAGGCGATTAAAGCCACCGGTTACCGGCCAAATGCGGCAGCACGCGCACTGGCATCCGGTAACACCAAAACCTTCGGATTGGTGGTGCCCAACATCGGCAATCCTTTTGTGGCCTCAATGGCGCACGTGTTGTTGCAGGAGTCGATGAATCACGGCCACGTTATGCTGCTGGGTGATGCAGGTGATGACCGGAAGCGCGAACTGGAGTTAATTCAGGGACTGCTGAATCGGCAGGTCGATGGACTCTTTTACAACAGCGTCGATCGCCATCCTTACATTGACCTGATTAAAGCCAGCGGTACGCCACTGGTCATGCTGGAGCGGGTTGAGCCTCAGCCGGGCGTTAACATGCTGCGGGTCAATGAGCGTCAGGCCGCCTGGCAGGTGACGGCACATCTGTTGAGTCATGGTTATCAGCAGGTCGGCATAATCAGCGGCCCGGTCGATATGCTTAACGCGCAGGATCGTATTCAGGGCTGGCGTGATGCCATGCAGGATCGCGGGCTGCCGATTGATGAATCGCTGATGTTTCCCGCCAGCTACACCCCACAGGGCGGATACGCTGCGGCACAAACCATGATCGCCCGGGGTCGTGTGCCTCGTGCGCTGTTTACCAGCAACGAAGGTCAGGCGATTGGCGCGCTTCGCGCCTTTTCCGAACATCAGATTCGTGTGCCGCAGGATGTGGCGCTGGTCTGTTTTAACGGTACCAATCACTCGTCGTTTCACGTCCCGACATTAACGACCGTGCGCCAGCCACTGCGTGAGATGGCTCGCTCTGCGATTCATATGCTGAAAGAGGGACAGAGCGAAGCGCAATTAAAGGAGTTTCCACACTACCTTGAAATCGGTGAATCCTGCGGCTGTGAGCCGCAAAGCCAGAGTTAGCCTATAAAAATATGAAAAGAATTATTATTGACTGCGATCCCGGCAACGGTATCGCGGGTGCCAACACCGATGATGGGCTGGCGATTGCGCTGGCCTTAGCTTCACCTGCACTGTCGCTGGAATTGATCACCACCGTGGCCGGTAACACGCCATGTGAAGTTGGCGCGCGCGTCGCCAAAGATCTGATCGTCCGGCTGGGATTATCTATCCCGGTAATCCAGGGTGCTACGCAGGCGCTACAGGAAGATCCTGCGCCGTGGCGCGAGACGCTGGATAACCGGGTCAATCAGCTTGCGCTGGGTAAGATGTGGCAGGGCGTGCGTCAGCCAGCGGATATAGCGGCGGATGCGTTTGATGCTGCTGACGCTATCGGCAAACTGATTTGCGACAATCCGGGCGAGATTACCCTGGTGGCGATTGGCCCGCTGACGAATGTGGCGCTGGCAATGCAGCGCTATCCCGCCATGGCCGACGCTGTGGCGGAAATTGTCATCATGGGCGGCGTTTTTACGCTGGATGATTATATCAAAGACACCAATTTTGGCCTGGATCCGGAAGCGGCCCATCAGGTGTTGCACAGTGGTGCAGCAGTAACGCTGGTTCCGATGGATGTCACCACGCAGACGCTGCTGACCCAGCAGGATTTGACCCGCCTGACCGCCGTCGATCATCCACTGACCGAATTTGTGCGCGATACGCTGCGTCCGTGGATCGACTATTCGATGGCGACCCGGCAGCTGGCGGGATGCTGGATCCACGATGCGCTGGTGGTCGCCTGGTTGCTGAATCAGCGGGTCGCTTCAGGCATCGATTACCGGGTGGATATCGAACTGCGTCCCGGTGCGACGCGCGGCAAAAGCTGGCGTTATCGTCAGCCCCTTCGGCTCACTGTCGGCGTGCCTGAGCAGTGCGGCGCATCGGTACATGTGCTGCATCGTGTCGATAACACGCTGCTGTTGTCGATTATTGAGCAGGCATTTAAGCGCCTGAAATCCTGATATCGTGGGCGATTAACTCGCCCGCGTGCTGGCGGCGGCGGATCGGTTTCCAGAAGGGCGCTGTGGCCATCAAACGCTGACGGTATCTGTCAGTTTGTCAGCGGCATCAGGATGCGGGCAGAAGGTGCAGGGCTTGTGTGAGCTGATACCCGGCATTACATTGCTTCGCACACGTCGATCCAGCGGGCGTTAGTCAGTTCAGCCATCAGCTGTGGGGTAATGCGGACGGCGCTGTGGATAGCGCCGGCGGCGGGCAGGACTTCCTCGAAACTGCGCAGTGAAACATCACAGTAAACGGTCAGCGGATTCTCAAGACCGAAAGGACAGACGCCGCCTACCGGATGGCCGGTCCAGTTAATCACCTCGTCCACGCTCAGCATTCGCGCTTTCGCCCCCAGCGCCGCTTTCAGCTTGCGATTATCCAGCCGGGCATCACCTCGTGTCACAATCAGCACCACGTCGTTTTTCACTTTCAGTGACAGGGTTTTGGCAATCTCTCCTGGCGTCACGCCATGGGCGCGGGCAGCCATCCCGACCGTCGCAGTGCTTTCGGCCAGTTCAATAATTTCAATTTCAGGGGCGTGTTCGGCGAAGAACTGGCGCACGGACTCCAGGCTCATCTTTCTCTCCAGGCTGATCGAAGGCGTAAAAATTGCCACAAGCCTCAGTGCCTGTAAACGAGATAAACGGAGAATTCAGCGTAATTAAGTCTGTTTAGCTGCCGCTCAGGGTGCAGTTGCCGCATTGTTCGACATCGGGAATGCGATAACGCTGGCAGCAGCTGCGACGGACCAGTTCACCATTACGTGGGATCATGGTGCGGTAGAGCGGGTTTTCGCTGCCATCCAGCAGCCGCTGGTTGAAGAACAGCGCCTGCTCCAGTTGCAGCACCAGCGACTCATCGATCTGGCTTTTCAGTTCACCCAGGAACCACTGGAATGAGTAGCCCATATTGTTCCAGATGAGTCGGGCGTTGATATCACCATGCTGCGTAATACCATTGACCACCGGGCTCAGATGCTGCTGAATCAGCCGATCGATACGCTGCTGAGGGTTGAGGTAGCGCGCTTCTTCATCTTCCTGGACATCGATCCAGAAAGTGGCCGGATGACCATTCTCATGAAAACCGACGCGGATATGCTCTGGCGAGCAGTCCAGCGCACGCGACTCCTGCAACAGCGCCATGATCAGTGTGGGCAGCAGCAGACCAAAATACCATTGCGCCCAGAGTGACAGCACCGGTTTCGCTTCACGAACCGCATCAGGATGATCGCGATAGAGATAATCGCTGTAGCGCTGAATAATTGGGGTAAAGGCTTCTGATTGTGACCAGGCGGCGAGTGTCAGCGTGTCGCGCGGAGCAGGCTGGCTGAGCTTCGTCGATTCAAGCAGATAGCTGCGCTGTTGTTGCAGCCGCTCATGCAGACTTTCCGCCAGTGGACGGTCATTCTGCCGGAAGATCATCGACTGAGCGTTAAAACGCTGTTCCTGAGCTGAAACGGTTGCCATGACGACTCGCGAAAAGTGTAGATAAGAAAGCAAATGATAATCGTTATTGATTAACTCTACAAGTCGTGTAAAAAATCGTCGTTGCGGGTGGGAAAACGGCGGGTTTGAGGTCAGTTATCCGATCGGACAGAGCAGCAGAGAGCCGGGCATATCGCGCCGAAGCCTCCGTTATTACCGATGGCGTTACGCTTAATTATGCATGTTCACTGGCGGTCTGATGCTGTTTTCGGGGTAAATCCTCCCAGGCGAGAATGGTATTCCGGCCCTGATTTTTAGCCACATATAATGCGCTGTCAGCATTGGCGACCGCCAGGTCAAATTCATTATCGTAAATAGGCGCGATGCCGGCACTGATGGTGACGTGGGTTGAAACGGTTTCATTGAAAAGATGAGGAATTTCTAAATCCAGCACGTACTGACGGATTCGCTCTGCCAGTTTCATGGCGATGGAACTGTTCACATTGGTCATCAATACCAGAAACTCTTCGCCGCCATAGCGGGTGACAACATCGCGTGAACGCACCGCATCACGAATTGCGACAGAGACCCGCGCCAGCGCCTGATCGCCCATCGCATGCCCGTAATTGTCGTTATAGGACTTAAAGTGATCGATATCCAGCAGCAGCACATAGTGGCTGCCAGCATGGTTTTCCAGAATATTATCGAGCCGGTTCTTAAGACCACGACGGTTATAAAGCCCGGTCAGCGGGTCGAGCATGCTGAGGTCGCTGAATGTCTCTTTCTCTTCGTAGAGCTGATGCATCAGGCGCAGAGTAAAGTTGTCGGCACGGCGGCGCATCAGATGCTGTAGTGAAAAACCAATCAGCGGCAGCGTAATGGTCAGCAGGATCAGCGGCAGGTGCTGCGCATTGTCGAGCAATAAAACGGTGAGCACCGGTGGCGTGACATGCAGACAAAAAGCCCCCAGATAGTCGCTCAGGGCGATGGCACTGATAAATAACACACTAATCAAACTGATAATAAGAAAGCCACCATCAAAATAGAACACCTGATGAAAGCGATAATTAATATGCCAGGCCCAGAGCATTCCCAGCAGCAGCGCCACAGGATTTAACAGGGGAAGTTTTACTTTAGGCCATATTAAAAGGGAAATTAACATAATGCCGCTAAAGGCCGCGACACTCATTACCGGCAGGGTCGTCTCACTTTGCTCACTGCTCATTATTGGCAGCAGATGAAATAGCGAAACGGCGATATTCAGAAACAGGAAAAGCATCACTGAAAGCCGGTATTTACTCTGTTTCAGTTCTTCATAAGATTGTAATTTCATTATAAGTACTCGTGACGACCCTGAAATACAAAAGCGCACGCCGGCAAAACCAGGTTCTGCCAGACAATGAGCAAATTATTGCTGTTGTTGTTATTAAAGGTGTTATCGGCCGCAATCTAGCATTTTCCAACTGGTCTGTCATCTTCGTTGCCGGGCGTGACAAAAACAGGCTGCAGAGCAGGCAAAACTGTCATATGATAATGGGAATGCTTATCATTTGAGGTTGGTGTCATGGGGATAGCGATTATCGCGGCCTGCGGCCTGTGGGGAGTCAGTTGGGCGCTGGGTAAAAAGCTGGATAGTGCGTGGGGCGTGTTGCTGCCGTGCATTGCGCTGCCGCTGTTCGCCTTATGGGAACCAAGCTTCAGCCAGTGGCGGATGGTGATGACGGTTGCACTGCTGCTGACAGTCGTGATGCTGTTTAACCAGCGGCTGCGTCACTATCTGCTGCTGCCATCCTGTCTGGCGTTAGCGGGCGGACTGGCGGCTGTCTCTGTGAATTTTCATCTGAATTAACATAAGCGGAGTGGTTAAAACCGGCGAACGGGGTAAAGCGGCTGGAAAAGGTAAAGCGACCGGAAAACAGAACAACTGGAAAAGGTAAAACGAGCAGGGGGTAAAACGAAACTGCAGAGGGAACAGAAGAGATGAGCGGGAAAGGCCTGAAGATGACAACGTTGGTGCGAAGAGAGGGACTTGAACCCTCACGTCCGTTAAGACACTAACACCTGAAGCTAGCGCGTCTACCAATTCCGCCACCTTCGCATCGAGTTGTCTGTTCATATCACCGCAATGGTGCGAAGAGAGGGACTTGAACCCTCACGTCCGTTAAGACACTAACACCTGAAGCTAGCGCGTCTACCAATTCCGCCACCTTCGCGCAGTGCTCGCGATATGAAACTTGTGATTTTGGTGCGAAGAGAGGGACTTGAACCCTCACGTCCGTTAGGACACTAACACCTGAAGCTAGCGCGTCTACCAATTCCGCCACCTTCGCATACCCGTAACACCTTGAGAATGTTACAACCACGGAGGCGCATTCTAGAGATTTTACTCTTTGCGTCAACAACTATTTCGTCGGGCTGAAACGATCGCTGTAAAAAGCAACGTTTTCAGCCCGGCAAAGCAGTTAACGGCAGGAAAAACCCTTAGCGCGTTTTGGCACCGCGACCATAGACGGCACGGTAAACTTTAAAGCGGCCGGTTTGCGCGATGACTTCATGGCTGCCGAAGGCTTCATCCAGCGCCTGCGGGTAGGGCAGGAAGGTGTTGGCAACGATACGCAGTTCGCCGCCGGTATTCAGGTGCTTCACCGCCCCACGAATCAGCGCCTGTGCGGCGTCGAGGCTGGTCTGAGTGCCTTCATGGAAGGGCGGATTAGAGATAATCATGTCGAAACGACCGGTCACGTCAGAGAAGACGTTGCTGGCGAAGACTTCGCCCTCGATGCCATTGGCGGCCAGCGTCGCTTTACTCGCTTCAATCGCCGCTGCGTGCACGTCACACAGCCACAGACGCACTTTAGGCGAACGGGCAGGCAGCGAGGCGGCAATCACGCCCGCGCCACAGCCCATATCCAGCACTTTACCTTTGGTGTGCGGGGTAAAGGTCGACAGCAGCAGTGCGCTGCCGCTATCCAGACCGTCACGGCTGAAGACGCCAGGCAGGGTATGAATCGTCAGACCATCAAGCTGATACTGGTGACCAAAAGTGCTGGCATCGAATTCAGGCTGTTTGTCGAGGCGACCGTGGTAGAGACCACAGCGACGCGCGCTGTCGATCTTCTCCAGCTTCACCCACGACTCCATCATGCCTTCGGCGCTGCGCACGCCGCTGCGGTTTTCACCGACCACGAACACGTCGCAGCCCACCGGCAGCAGCGACAGCAGGTTCTGCAGCTGGAACTGCACTTCCGGCTTATTCTTGGTCCAGAAGTAGACCAGGGTATCGCAGCCCTGCACATCTTCGGCCTGCGCAACCATTCCGTAACGCGCCTGTTCGCCCATACGGCGGCTCAGGTTTTGCCAGTGATGATATTGCTGGGTGTGAACGCGCGATGAGGCGGTTTCCAGCTGAGCGGGCAGGTCATCCTGCAGATCGCCAGCAAATAAAACATGGCGGGCGGTAAATTCATCACTGTGGCGCAGAATGACTTCGCTGGCCGGGGTAAAAGCAGACATGTAGGGCTCCTGTAAGATCTGAGCGGGGATTATAGTGGTTTGTTGGCGCATGTTCGATGGGTTTGCTAGCATAGCGTCGCATTCAGGCAGCAGAACAGGTAACACCATGACGTCCAGGCGCGACTGGCTTTTACAGCAAATGGGAATTACGCAGTACCAACTGCGCCGCCCGCGCGTGCTTCAGGGCGAAATTTCCGTCACGCTGGCACCGGACACGCAGTTAATTATTGTCGCTGACGCGCCCCCCGGTTTGCATGAACCGCTGATGCGCGATGTGCTGCATGCCCTCAATCTGCAACCCGCTCAGGTAATGACCGTGACACCGGATCAGCTGCAAATGCTGCCGGAGACGCTGAACTGCGCGGGCTGGCTGCTCGGCGTAGAGAGCGAACAGACTTTCAATGGCGTGGCATTAACCAGCGCCTCTTTCAATGAACTGATCAGCAGCGGCGTCGCCAAACGCGCGCTCTGGCAACAGATGTGTAACCATGACAGCCATCTCTTTACTCACCCCTGACGATCTGGCGCAGGCCTTCGCCATTGAATGTCGTAGTCACGCGTTTCCCTGGAGTGAAAAGACGTTTGCCAGCAATCAGGGCGAGCGCTTTATCAATTTACGTCTCGACGTTGACGGCCAAATGGCCGCCTTTGCGATTACGCAGGTGGTACTGGACGAAGCCTCGCTGTTTAACATCGCGGTCGATCCCGCTTTTCAGCGCCGGGGATTGGGCCGCCAGCTGTTGCAGCATTTGATCGATGAGTTGATCAAACGCGACGTGCTGACGCTGTGGCTGGAAGTGCGGGCCTCGAACCTGCCCGCCATCGCGCTCTATGAGCAGCTTGGATTCAATCAGGTCAGTCGTCGCCCCAACTATTATCCCACCGCCAGCGGCCGTGAAGATGCCATTCTCATGGCACTGACGCCGTAGCGGTGTTAAGGAGCTTTAATGATTGATAACTGGGATTGCATCCTGTTTGATGCCGACGATACCCTTTTTCATTTCGACGCCTATGCCGGTTTGCAGCGCCTGTTCGCCGGTTATGACGTGCAGTTCACCGACCAGGATTACAGCGATTACCAGGCGATAAATAAGCCGCTGTGGGTCGATTATCAGAACGGTGCTATCTCCGCGTTACAGCTGCAGACTCAGCGTTTCAACCACTGGAGCGAAAAGCTCAGCGTTGCGCCGGAGATCCTCAACAGCGGCTTCCTCAGCGCAATGGGAGAGATCTGCACGCCGTTGCCGGGCGCGGTCAGCCTGATGAATCAGCTGCATGGCCGGGTGAAAATGGGCATCATCACCAACGGTTTTACTGCGCTGCAGCAGACGCGTCTGGAGCGCACCGGTTTCCGTGATTACTTCTCGGCGCTGGTAATCTCCGAGCAGGTCGGCCAGCCAAAACCGGCGCCAGAGATTTTTGATTACGCACTGAATCTGATGGGCAACCCGGATCGTGAGCGGGTGCTGATGGTGGGTGATACGCCAGAGTCAGACATTCTGGGCGGCATGAATGCCGGTATTAAAACCTGCTGGCTCGATCATGGCACCCGGCCATTGCCGGAACATATTAAGCCCACCTGGCAGGTCAAATCACTGGGCCAGCTGGAAGCGCTGCTCATCGGCTAACGCAAGACGCCTCGCAAATCAGCATCTTTCCCATAAAAAAGGCCCGCACAGCGGTAATGCTGGTCAGTTAAGCGACAGGTGATAACGCAGTCTGGTGCCGGGCAGGGGCTGGCGGTCCTCGCGCCGCTGCGCGGTTCCTTCACTTCATTCCTCTGCCTGACGGACCGCCGGGGATGGCACATCCTGTGCCGCCCCGCCTTTCGCCCGCGTCCTGCGGGCTCTCCTGGCAGACTCATTCTGTTCAGCGCTGCGGATTGCCTGCCCCTGCCCGGCCCCGGCCTGCTCTGAAACTTCAGTGTGTATTGTTAAAAAGGGCACGAGAGTGGAGGCCTGAGCGCCTCTGCTGCTGAAAGGGCTATCCGCAGCGCTGAGGCGTGACGGCGGGCCAGAAGTCCACGCCGGGAAGCGTGGACAGTTCGGGGCCGGCCAGGGAGGGCCGATCCCCGAACGGTTCGTCGGCAAGACGTCAAAGCCGAAGGTACCGCGTGAGCGGCGCGAGGACGGCCCGGCAGCAGCAGAGGTGCGCTGGCCCGCACTGAGGCTCGCTCGCCCATAAAAAAAGCTGCCACGTCTGACCGTGACAGCCTTTACAAATCTAATCTTAACTGACCAGCATTACCGTTGTGCGGGCCTTTCTTGTTTTATCTTTACCGCAGCCGGAGCGTTACTCTTTCTTCTCGTCGTCCTCATCCCGATCCTCTTTCACCGGGGTGCTGGCGGTGAGCAGGAACGGCGACTGCTGCCAGCGGGTGCGGCGGTGGCGCAGCAGGGTGCGTGAGAGAATAATGCCAATTGCCAGCGCCAGCAGCATCATCAGACGCAGAATATTGGTGGTGTTATCGACCTGATGCGAGTCGGTGACAAGTACGTGGGTATCCAGCGTCACGCGCAAAAAGCCCAGCGGACCCTCGTTTCCGGCCAGCGGCTGCACAATCTGATGGTTGAAATAGCTGCCCGCGCGCTGGCCGTCGAGCGCCAGCCGATCGCGGACATTGATGTTTTCACCACTGTGCGCCACCAGGCTGCCGTCGCCGTCATAGACCGATGCATCCAGAATACGGCTGTTAGCCGTCATCTGATTAAGAATGGCTTCTATCTGAGTCCGGTTATTTTCACTGTTGTCCATCAACGGCTTAAGGCTGAACGCCACCTGGCTGGTCAGCGTATGCGCCAGCTCCTCGACCTGTTCTGAACGTGCCGCCTGATGGCCGAGACTGAACCAGGATGCGCCCTGCATCAGCACGACCAGCAGCGCCATCGAGATGAGAACGATCACGGTACGATGTAAGCGAAATTTCAGTGCGGTTTTAGCCATTAATCATCCGGGTCATATCACAACAGAAAGCCTGGAGATTATGTTGCCAGAAGCGGCGCAGACAAGGTAGCCTCTTGCGTGGTTTTGTTGTCCCTACAGGAGCTCTGATGCCAAATCGTTTAACCTGGTGCGATCTTCCCGCCGATGTCTCCCTCTGGCCGGGTTTGCCCCTTTCTCTTAGCGGTGATGAAGTGATGCCGCTGGATTATCGCGCTGGCCGTACCGGCTGGCTGCTGTATGGTCGCGGGCTGGATAAGCAGCGGCTGACCGATTACCAGCACCAGCTGGGTGCCGCCATGGTGATCGTCAGCGCCTGGAACGTCGATGAGTATCAGGTGATTCGCCTGGCGGGATCGCTGACGCCGTTTGCCAGCAAGCTGGCGCACGACGCTGGCCTGGATGTTGCGCCGCTGGGCAGAATTCCGCATCTCAAAACGCCAGGCCTGCTGGTGATGGATATGGACTCCACCGCGATTCAGATCGAGTGCATCGATGAGATTGCAAAACTGGCGGGCTGCGGCGAGCAGGTGGCGGAAGTCACGGAACGCGCGATGCGCGGCGAACTCGACTTCACCGCCAGCCTGCGTCAGCGCGTGGCCACGCTGCAGGGCGCGGACGCCAATATTCTGAAACAGGTGCGTGATGCCCTGCCGCTGATGCCAGGCTTAACCACCCTGACTCAGAAGCTGCAGGCGCTGGGCTGGCAGGTTGCCATCGCGTCTGGCGGCTTTACCTACTACGCCGAATACCTGCGCGACAAGCTGCATCTGTCGGCGGTGGTCGCTAATGAGCTCGAAATTCGCGACGGCAAACTGACCGGCAACGTGCTGGGACCAATTGTCGATGCACAATACAAAGCCGATACCCTGAAGAAGCTGGCGCAGCGTTTTGACATCGCGCCGGAACAGACGGTGGCGATCGGCGATGGTGCCAATGACCTGCTGATGATCAAAGCCTCAGCACTGGGCATTGCGTTCCATGCTAAACCTAAGGTGAATGAGCAGACTGCGGTCACCATTCGCCATGCCGATTTAATGGGGGTGTTCTGCATCCTCACCGGCAGCCTGATCCACGAAGAGCGTTAACTGAGGTATTGATTTGGCCAAAGCGGCAAAACGCGCATTTGTCTGTAACGAATGTGGCGCAGATTACCCACGCTGGCAGGGGCAGTGCAGCGCCTGTCACGCCTGGAACACCATCACCGAGGTGCGCATTGCCGCCTCGCCCGCGGCTGCGCGTAACGAGCGCCTGAGTGGCTATGCCGGCAGCGCCGGCACCAGCCGGGTGCAGAAGCTCTCTGAAATCAGCCTGGAGGCGTTACCGCGCTTCTCGACCAGCTTCAAAGAGTTTGACCGGGTGCTGGGCGGCGGGGTGGTGCCGGGCAGCGCCATTCTGATTGGCGGCAGCCCCGGCGCAGGCAAATCCACGCTGCTGCTGCAGGTGATGTGCCGGTTGTCAGAGGGGATGAAAACCCTGTATGTCACCGGTGAAGAGTCACTGCAGCAGGTGGCGATGCGCGCCCATCGTCTGGGATTACCCACCGAAAATGTGAATATGCTGTCGGAAACCAGCATTGAGCAGATCTGCCTGATCGCCGAACAGGAGCAGCCGCAACTGATGGTGATCGACTCGATCCAGGTGATGCACATGGCGGAGATCCAGTCCTCGCCCGGCAGCGTCGCCCAGGTGCGTGAAACCGCCGCTTACCTGACGCGCTTCGCCAAGACGCGCGGTGTGGCGATCATCATGGTTGGTCACGTCACCAAAGATGGTTCCCTGGCCGGACCGAAAGTGCTGGAACACTGTATCGACTGTTCGGTGCTGCTGGATGGCGATGCCGATTCCCGCTTCCGCACCCTGCGCAGTCATAAAAACCGCTTCGGCGCGGTTAATGAACTGGGTGTGTTTGCCATGACCGAGCAGGGCATGCGTGAAGTCAGCAACCCGTCAGCTATTTTCCTGTCGCGCGGCGAAGAGATCACCTCGGGCAGTTCGGTGATGGTGCTGTGGGAAGGAACGCGACCGCTGCTGGTGGAAATTCAGGCGCTGGTCGATCACTCGATGATGGGCAATCCACGCCGCGTGGCGGTAGGTCTGGAGCAGAACCGCCTGGCGATTCTGCTGGCGGTGCTGCACCGTCATGGCGGATTGCAGATGGCGGATCAGGATGTGTTCGTTAACGTGGTCGGCGGCGTCAAAGTCACCGAAACCAGTGCAGACCTGGCGCTGATGCTGTCGATGGTGTCGAGCCTGCGCGATCGTCCGTTGCCGCAGGATCTGGTGATCTTCGGCGAAGTGGGACTGGCGGGTGAAATCCGTCCGGTGCCCAGCGGTCAGGAGCGCATCGCTGAAGCGGCGAAGCATGGCTTCAAACGCGCCATTGTGCCGGCAGGGAATGCACCGAAAAAACCGATTGCCGGGATGCAGGTTTTCAGCGCGAAGAAGCTGGCCGATGCGCTGGCGATTCTGGACGATCTGTAACGCGCCTGCGGCCGCCAGCGAAAAGCCGCTGGCAGGCCGCTCCCACCTTAACCGCATTGATGCAGGAGGCACGACATGTCGTCGTTTGATTATCTGAAAACGGCCATTCGCCAGCAGGGTCACACGCTGCAACAGGTCGCTGATGCCAGCGGCATGACCAAAGGCTATCTGAGCCAGTTGCTCAATGCCAAAATCAAAAGTCCCAGCGCGCAAAAGCTGGAGGCGCTGCACCGTTTTCTGGGTCTGGAGTTTCCGCGCCGCGATAAAACGGTCGGCGTGGTGTTTGGTAAATTCTATCCGCTGCACACCGGCCATATCTATCTGATTCAGCGCGCCTGTAGCCAGGTCGATGAGCTGCATATCATTATGGGCTACGACGAGCCACGTGACCGCGAACTGTTTGAGAACAGCGCGATGTCACAACAGCCCACGGTCAGCGATCGCCTGCGCTGGCTGTTGCAGACCTTTAAGTATCAGAAAAATATCCGCATTCACGCCTTTGATGAGGAGGGGATTGAGCCCTATCCGCACGGCTGGGATGTCTGGAGTAAGGGCGTCAGCGCGTTTCTCAGCGAGCATGGTATTGCGCCGGATTGCATCTACACCAGCGAAGCGCCCGATGCGGAGATGTATCAACAGCATCTTGGCATTCAGACCGTACTGGTCGATCCCAGCCGATCCTTTATGAGCATCAGCGGCGCGCAGATCCGTCAGGATCCGTTCCGCTTCTGGGATTATATCCCGACCGAAGTGAAACCTTTCTTTGTGCGCACCGTGGCGATCCTCGGCGGGGAGTCGAGCGGTAAATCGACGCTGGTGAATAAACTCGCCAACATCTTCAATACCACCAGTGCCTGGGAATATGGCCGCGACTATGTCTTCTCCCACCTGGGCGGTGATGAAATGGCGCTGCAATATTCAGATTACGACAAGATCGCGCTGGGCCAGGCGCAGTACATCGATTTCGCGGTTAAATACGCCAATAAAGTGGCGTTTATCGACACCGACTTTGTCACCACGCAGGCGTTTTGTCTGAAGTATGAGGGGCGTGAACATCCGTTTGTGCAGGCACTGATCGATGAATATCGCTTTGATCTGGTGATTCTGCTGGAGAACAACGTGCCCTGGGTTGCGGATGGCTTGCGCAGCCTGGGCAGTTCCGTGGATCGACGCGAGTTTCAGTCGATGCTGGTGACGATGCTGCGGGAAAACAACATCGAATTCCTGCACGTGCAGGAAGATGATTATGACACCCGGTTCCTGCGCTGCATTGAACTGGTGAAAGCGATGCTGGGCGAGAAAAACGCCCAGCCGTAACGCATGCTGTGACCCGGTCTGCCGCAGGGCAGCCGGGTCAGCGCATTAATACACCATCACTACTTTGCCGCGCATGTGGCCTTCCAGCACGCGCTGATGGGCAGCAGTTAAGGTCTCAACGCTTAAGCCGTGCAGCGTCTCGCTCAGTGTGGTTTGCAGCTTACCTTCATCCAGCAACGCCGAGACGGCATCCAGAATCTCACCCTGACGCGCCATATCCGGCGTGTTAAACATGCTGCGGGTGTACATCAGCTCGAAATGCAGGGCAGCACTCTTCAGCTTCAGCTGATCCATCGACAGCGGATGTTCGTTTTCCACGATGGTGCAGATATGGCCCTGCGGGGCGATCAGCTTTGCCATGGTCTCCCAGTGACCGTCGGTATCATTCAGGCAGAAGATATAATCGACCTGTTTAATGCCCTGTTTTTCCAGCTCACCAATCATATCTTTGTAGTTGATCACCAGATCGGCGCCGCGATCGCGGCACCACTGCGCGGAATCTTCACGCGAAGCGGTGGCAATGATCTTCACCTTGCTGCGCAGTTTCGCCAGCGGGATCGCCAGCGATCCGACGCCGCCTGCGCCGCCCACGATCAGCAGCGTCTGATCTTCCGTTGCTGACTCAAGGTTCAGTCGCTCAAACAGTCCTTCCCAGGCGGTCAGGGCCGTCAGCGGGATCGCGGCGGACTGCGCCCAGTCCAGGCTCTCTGGCTTGTGACCGGTGATGCGTGAGTCAACCAGCTGCTCGGTGCTGTTACTGCCAGGACGGGTCAGGTCACCCGCATAAAAAACTTTATCGCCTGGCTTAAAGTTGCTGACTTTGCTGCCCACTTCCAGCACCACACCGCTGGCATCCCAGCCGAGGATGCGTGGCTGCTCTAATCCGTTCTTCTTCGCCCCTTTGTGAACCTTGGTATCGACCGGGTTGACCGACGCGGCTTTGACTTCGACCCGCAGGTCATACTCCCCTGGCGCTGGGGTTTCAGGGAAAATTTCAGTGAAGTTTTCAGGACTTTCCGGATTAATTGCGATAGCGCGAATAGACATACATTTTTCCTGTTTAGTCAGGCTGGAAGCCTGGATCTGGTGGTTGCCATTCTGGCCCTGAAGAGTGCTCACACTCCGCAGGGGCTGTGCCACGCTGTCTGTGGCAGACTGGCTGATGATTCGGAACAGGCTTTAAGTGTAGAACCTGATTTTAGCAGTGATAAGATGGACAATCTTTCATAGAGTGTTCGTCTGAGGTGAACAATGGCATTTCGTCAGTGGCAGGATATGGCACTGTTTGCGCTGGTGGCGGAGTGCGGCAGCTTTACCGGCGCGGCAGAACGTGCAGGGCTGCCAAAATCGAGCGTCAGTCAGCGCATCAGCCAGCTGGAGCAGCGGCTGGGAATTCGGTTGCTGAACCGCACCACCCGCCAGCTCAATCTGACCTTTGCCGGTGAGCGCTATCTGCTGCATTGCCAGGAGATGATGCAGGCCAGTGAACGCGCCGATCAGGCGATCGCCAGCCTGCGTGAAAATCCCAGCGGGCGTCTGCGTATCACCAGCCCGGCGGGGATTGGTGCCACGCTGCTGGCGCGCTGTAACGCGGCGTTTTTACGTCTCTATCCCGATGTGATGCTGGATGTCTCGATCTCCGATGAGATGCGTGATCTGGTGCAGGAGGGCTTTGATGTGGCGCTGCGCACCGGTCAGCCGCAGGAGTCCTCGCTGATTGGCCGCCGGATAGGCAACTGCCCGCGACTGCTGGTCGCTTCACAGCGCTATCTTGATCAGCATCCGCCGCTGGTTCATCCACAGCAGTTGTCGGCCCACCGCTGTATAGCGCATCGCGCCTGGAATGAATGGGTGTTGCAGCGCGATGACGAGTTCTACCGCTGGCTGCTGCCGCCAGGCCATCTCACGGATAATTTACTCTATGCGCGCGAATCTGCGCTGGGCGATGCGGGCATTACGCTGCTGCCGCACTTTCTGATCGACGGGGCGATGGCGGATCCCCGGCTGGTGCCGGTATTGCCGGAATGGGAAATCGAGGGGAATGAGCTGTGGCTGGTCTATCCGGGCCGTAAACTGAATTCACCTGCGCTGGCGCGGTTTATTGAATTCGCGCTGCAGTCACCGGTGTTCAGGGAGTTTTATCGCTGACCGGTACAATGTGGCGCAGGAACAGTGCCGCCATTTTTTCCGGGCCACTCTGGTAACCCGCGATATTTGCCGCTAACCAGTCGCTGGGGCTCACGCCTTCCCAGTTCACCTGATAGCCTGCGTGAAGAATGATATGCTCGAACAGAATGCGTAATGCCCGACCGTTTCCTTCCCGAAAGGGATGCAGGATATTGAACTCGCAGTAATACCAGGCAACCTGATGACAAAAAGCTTCATGGTCAGTCTGCTCAAGCCATCTTTCGCACGCCAGTTTTGCACATAATTTCTCCGCTTCACGCAGAATAAAAGCGGGCTGGCAAAAGCGGGTCTCTCCTTTGCTGATAGAGATATCGCGTATCTGCCCCGCCCAGCTATAAAGCTCGTTAAACAGGCAGTAATGAATGTGACACAGTGACTGAAGGGTAAAAGGAGGATGAGAGAGCTTAATGGTGTGAATGGTCAGTGCGGTAACATCACGCTCAGCCTGATCCAGCAGGGTTTGTTCGCGGATATTATAGCGATTGATCAGCACATCGGAATCGGGATAACAGTAGTGATCTCGCCAGACAAGATAACGATTCACGTTGGCTTCCTGTTACTGCTTATAGCGGCGTCGAACCTGTTCCAGGGTCGATAATTCAGCATCTGCTGAAATACGTATCCCCTCCAGCAGGGAACTTGCGGCAAAGTTTGCGACTTTAGTGGCTTCATAAATCGCTTCAGCTTTTTTAGCCACTGGCCGCTCAGCTTTTTTCTTCATTGCGTTCAGCCCTTAAAACGTCACTGGTGAAGCAGGAGGAGGCCTGAGCCTCCCCCTGACATCGTTACTTCGTCATACGCTTGTACTTGATGCGCTTCGGCTCCAGCGCTTCGGCGCCGAGGGTACGCTTCTTGTACTCTTCATATTCGGTAAAGTTACCTTCGAAGAATTCGATGTTGCCCTCATCCTGATAATCCAGAATGTGTGTGGCGATACGGTCCAGGAACCAGCGGTCATGCGAGATCACCATGGCACAACCCGGGAACTCCAGCAGGGCGTTTTCCAGCGCGCGCAGGGTTTCAATGTCCAAGTCGTTGGTTGGCTCATCGAGCAGCAGCATGTTGCCGCCAACCTGCAGCAGCTTCGCGAGGTGCAGACGACCACGCTCACCACCCGACAGTTCGCCTACGCGTTTGCCCTGATCGACGCCTTTAAAGTTAAAGCGGCCGACATAGGCGCGGCTTGGCATCTCGGTGTTACCGATGCGCATGATGTCCTGACCGCCGGAAACCTCTTCCCACACGGTTTTGGCGTTATCCATGCTGTCGCGGAACTGATCCACAGAGGCCAGCTTGACGGTTTCACCCAGTACAATCTCACCGGAATCAGGTTGTTCCTGACCAGACATCATGCGGAACAGCGTTGATTTACCCGCGCCGTTCGGACCGATAATCCCGACAATCGCACCTTTCGGTACCGAGAACGAGAGATCGTCAATCAGCACACGGTCGCCATAAGACTTACGCAGATTGCTGACTTCCAGCACTTTGTCACCCAGACGGGCACCTGGCGGAATGAACAGTTCGTTGGTTTCGTTACGCTTCTGGTAGTCGGTGTTGTTCAGCTCTTCAAAGCGTGCCAGACGGGCTTTGCCTTTAGACTGCTGGCCTTTTGGCCCTTTGCGCACCCACTCCAGCTCTTTCTCAATCGACTTGCGACGAGCGGCTTCAGAGGAGGCTTCCTGCGCCAGACGCGCATCTTTCTGCTCCAGCCAGGAGGAGTAGTTACCTTCCCACGGAATCCCTTCGCCGCGGTCAAGTTCCAGAATCCAGCCTGCAACGTTATCCAGGAAGTAACGGTCATGCGTAATCGCGACGACGGTGCCTTCGAAGTCGTGCAGGAAGCGCTCCAGCCAGGCGACAGATTCGGCGTCCAGGTGGTTCGTCGGTTCGTCCAGCAGCAGCATGTCTGGTTTTTCCAGCAGCAGGCGGCAGAGGGCGACGCGACGACGTTCACCACCGGAAAGGGTGGCGATTTTCGCATCCCAGTCAGGCAGGCGCAGCGCATCGGCAGCACGTTCCAGCTGGGTATTCAGGTTGTGACCATCGTGAGCCTGGATGATCTCTTCCAGACGGCCCTGTTCAGCGGCCAGTTTGTCGAAGTCTGCACCTTCTTCAGCATAGAGCGCATAGACTTCGTCGATACGCTTCAGTGCGCCAACGACTTCTGACAGCGCTTCTTCTACCGACTCACGCACGGTGTGTTCAAGGTTAAGCTGCGGTTCCTGCGGCAGGTAGCCAATCTTGAGGCCTGGCTGCGGACGCGCTTCCCCTTCGATATCTTTATCGATGCCGGCCATGATGCGCAGCAGGGTAGATTTACCCGCGCCGTTCAGGCCGAGTACGCCAATTTTTGCGCCAGGGAAGAAGCTGAGCGAGATGTTTTTCAGGATATGTCGCTTCGGCGGAACCACTTTGCCGACGCGATGCATGCTATAGACGAATTGAGCCACGTTGGTTTGAGCCTCTGGGTCTGTTGGTCGTTTGAATGATGTCGAAGTTTAGCCTTTTTCACCGTTTAATCCCAGCCGGGGGGCGGCGAATATTAGCGTGGCGGAGCCGATGCCGGGCGATCCAGGCATAACTGACTGATTTCCACACTCAATCGCTGACAGAGTCAGGAGAGGATGTCAGAAAGAGGCATCAGGGCAGACGCAGCGGGATCGCCTGCTGGGCCAGCCAGTTTTGCAACGCCTGATCGGGCGCGCTGTCACTCACCAGCAGATCAAAGCGCTGCAGCTCGGCGATGCGGGCAGGCAGCACCTTGCCATATTTACTGCTGTCAGCCACCAGCACCGACTTTCGGGCGCGCAGCATGGCGTGATGTTTCATCATCAGCTCATTGGTGTTGTAGCAGGTTGCGCCCTGATCTTTATCGATGCCCGCCGCAGAGATAAAGGCCAGCGTCGGGCAGAGATCGTCAAGGATGGTATGCACGCCAATCGGCGTAAACAGCGCGTTGTCGGCATGAAATTCACCGCCGCTGAGAATCACGTTACAGGCCGGTTTCTCTTTCAGGGTCAGAAAGGTATTCATGGCGCAGCAGATGGCGGTAAACGACAGAGTGTCGGGAATCGCATCCACGATGTAGGGCAGGGTGGTGCCGCAGTCAAAAAAGACCGTATCGTTCTCGTTGATCAGGCTGGCGGCCGCCTGTGCCAGTCGCTGCTTTCTGGCGGCATTCTGGCCATGCTGATCGCTGACAAAATAGTGGCTGGCATGACTTTTCGGATCGCTGACGATATAGCCGCCCAGCAGGACCACGCTGGAGCCCGGCTCGGTTAAATCGCGGCGAACCGTCATCTCTGAGACGCCGAGCAGCTGGGCCGCATCTTTCAGATGCAGTTTGTCGGTGCGTTTCAGCGCCTGCGTCAGCTTGTGAATGCGTTCGTCGCGCCGGGTTTCCATGGTCATCTCTCTGTTCCCTATCCTGCAGTGCGGAGGAAAGACGCCGGGATCGACGTCAATACGCTACAAACCTCACAGATTTGAATGAGTTGCGTCTCATCCGCCAGGCTGGCAGTCAATCTTACCCGCATTCCGTGAGGGCCGCAAACCTCCGCCGTGCTGTCAGCGCGTGGTGATATCGGCACATCACCGCGAGCGGTTGTGGCTTTCACCATCCGCGTTCAATGATGTTAGATTGTTATAATAATAACACTGAAAATCCCATTGCATGCCGTTGTTCGCCCATCACCACCGTGTCAGGATGTGGTTTTTGTCACATATTTAACCTTTAAGAATTGTTATTGTTACTTTAATAACATTTTAAGTTTAAAAAACATCCGGGAGAAAAGGTCATGACAATTGCGGTCATCGGCTCAAACATGGTCGATCTGATTACCTATACCAACAGCCTGCCGAAAGCGGGCGAAACCCTTGAAGCGCCCGACTTTGCCATTGGCTGCGGCGGTAAAGGGGCCAACCAGGCGGTCGCGGCGGCAAAAATGGGCGGCAACGTGATGATGGTCAGCAAGGTCGGTGACGATCTCTTTGCTCCGAACACCGTTGCAAATCTTCAACAGCAGGGCGTGGACACGCGCTTCGTCACCACCGCACCGGGCACCTCCAGCGGCGTGGCACCGATTTTTGTCGATGACCAGTCGCAGAACCGCATTCTGATTATCAAAGGTGCTAACCAGCAGCTGAAACCGGCCGATATCGACGACGCGGCTGAGGCGCTGAAAGCCTGCCAGCTGATCATCCTGCAGCTGGAGATCCCGCTGGAGACGGTCTATTACGCCATCGATTTTGCCCGCCAGCATCAGATCACAGTGATCCTTAATCCGGCTCCGGCCGTCGCCACGCTTGATATTGATTACGCCTGCAAATGCGACTTCTTTATGCCCAACGAAACCGAGCTGGAGATCCTCACCGGCCTGCCGGTCAGCAGCGATGAAGAGGTGATCCTCGCCGGACAGTCGCTGCTGAAACGCGGCCTTAAAAATCTGATCATCACCCTGGGCAGCCGGGGATCGGTCTGGATGAGCGGCGACGAGATCCATCGCGTGGATGCCACACCGGTTCAGGCGGTCGACACCAGCGGCGCGGGCGATGCCTTTATCGGCTGCTTTGCGTATCTGCTGGTGGAAACCGGCGATGTGGCAGCCGCCATGACCCAGGCGTCTGCCTATGCCGCCTGCAGCGTCACCGGGCGCGGCACCCAGCGCGCCTATCCCGACGCAGAGAGTTTCCAGCGTTTTCTCAACCGTAACTGAGGTTCTGCCATGCACCAGAAAATTGTTCAGCAATCTGATGGCTATCTGAATAAAACGCCGCTGTTCCAGTTCATTCTGCTGTCGTGCCTCTTTCCGCTCTGGGGCTGTGCGGCGAGTCTTAACGATATCCTGATCACCCAGTTTAAAAGCGTATTTGCCCTGAGCGACTTTGCCAGTGCACTGGTGCAGAGTGCCTTTTATGGCGGCTATTTTCTGATTGCGATCCCCGCGTCGCTGGTGATCCGCAAGACCAGTTATAAGATGGCGATCATGATCGGCCTGGCGCTCTACATTGCCGGCTGTATCGCCTTCTATCCCGCCTCGCACATGGCGACTTACACCATGTTCCTGGCGGCGATATTTGCCATCGCCATCGGCCTGAGTTTCCTGGAAACCGCCGCCAACACCTACAGCTCGATGATTGGCCATCGTGATCACGCCACGCTGCGCCTCAACGTCAGCCAGACCTTCTATCCGATCGGTGCGCTGATGGGGATCGTGCTGGGCAAATATCTGGTGTTCCAGGATGGCGACAGCCTGGAGAGTCAGATGGCGACCATGACGGCAGAGCAGGCGCATGCGTTCCGCCTGACGATGCTGGAACACACGCTGGAGCCCTACAAATATCTGGTGATGGTGCTGGTGGTGGTGATGCTGCTGTTTATGTTCACCCGCTATCCGCGCTGTAAACCCGAAAGCAGCGAGATGTCGCGCCCCTCGCTGGGCGAGACTTTCCGCTATCTGGCTGGCAACCGACACTTTAAACGCGGAATTGTGACCCAGTTCCTCTATGTCGGCATGCAGGTGGCCGTCTGGTCGTTTACCATTCGTCTGGCGCTGACGCTGGGGGCGACTAATGAACGTCACGCCTCGAACTTTATGATCTACAGCTTCATCTGCTTCTTTATCGGCAAGTTCGTGGCGAACTTCCTGATGACCCGTTTCCGCGCAGAGAAGGTGCTGATTGCCTATTCGGTGCTGGGCGTGCTGACGCTGGCTTATGTGATGCTGGTGCCGAACTTTACCGCCGTCTACGCTGCCGTCTTTGTCAGCGTGCTGTTTGGTCCCTGCTGGGCGACGATCTACGCGGGAACGCTGGCGACGGTCGATAACAAATACACCGAAGTCGCGGGCGCGTTTATCGTGATGGCGATTGTCGGTGCGGCCTTTGTCCCGGCGCTGCAGGGCCTGGTTTCGGACTCACTGGGTTCTATGCAGCTGGCATTTGGCGTCTCGCTGCTCTGTTTCGCCTGGGTCGGATTCTACTTCTATGGCGAACTGCGCCATAAAAAACAGCCGGTTGCGACCGGTCGTCTGGCGGAGGAGTTACCATGAAAACCCGTTTACCCTTAGCGCGTGAACAGTTTCACACCACACCCTGGGTGCTGCTGGAGAGCGATGATTTCCGGGTTGAGCTGTTTCGTTATCCGGCGGGCATTGAGGCGGTGCGCATTCATAACCGACGCGGCAGCGTGACCGTGCTGCCGTTTCTCGGGCAGATGATCTGGGACGCAGAGTTCGACGATCATAACCTGACCATGGGCCACAGCTTTAAGCAGCCACTGCCCGCAAATTCGATCATCGACACCTATGGCTGTTTCGCGTTTCATTCGGGACTGCTGGCCAACGGCTGTCCCTCACCAGAGGACGATCATCCGCTGCACGGTGAGATGGCCTGCGCCCGCATGGACAGCGCCTGGCTGGTGCTGGAGGATCAGACGCTGTCGCTGGAAGGGGAGTGTGAATATGTCAAAGGCTTCGGCCATCACTACCTGGCCGCACCCGCCGTCCGCATTCCGGCCGATCAGCCCCGGCTGACGATTGAAATGACCGTCACTAATCTGGCTGGCGCGCCGATGCCGTTGCAGTATATGTGTCACCTTAACAGCGCGTGGATCGATCAGGGCCGCTTCCGGCAGTCGATCCCCGAACAGGCATTCCAGCTGCGTCGCTCGATCCCGGCGCATCTGCGACCGACGCCCGCCTGGGGGGATTACACCGATCGGCTGGCGCGCGATCCGCAGGCGTTACAGCAGCTCGATCAGCCGCAGCTTTGCGATCCGGAGATCGTCTTCTTCGCGGACGATCTGCCGCAGTATGGCGATGA
Organism: Pantoea sp. RG18; assembly: GCF_025910075.1. NCBI lineage: Bacteria > Pseudomonadati > Pseudomonadota > Gammaproteobacteria > Enterobacterales > Erwiniaceae > Pantoea > Pantoea sp. RG18. The sequence goes on along the minus strand of NZ_JAPCIL010000009.1, from coordinate 74,167 downwards.
GGTGCAGTTTGAGCTGCATTCGCCGCAGGGCTATGCGCTGATGACGCGCTTCTCTACCGCACAGTTCCCGCACGCCACTCGCTGGCTGCTGCACAACCACGATCAGCAGGTGGCGGCCTATATTCTGCCCGCCACCTGCCGGCCAGAGGGCTTTCTTGCCGCGCAGCAGGCTGGCACGCTGATCATCCTGGCGCACGGTGAACAGCGCCACTTTTCTGTCGAGACCGGCTTACTCTGAGCCGGGTTTAAATTGCCACCAGGCCGCGCACACCCTCTGCTTCCATGGTGTCGCCGCGGCCACGCTGCACAATTTCTCCGCGCGACATCACCAGATAGCTGTCCGCCAGCTCCGCCGCGAAATCATAAAACTGCTCCACCAGCAGGATCGCCATATCTCCCCGTTGCGCCAGCTGGCGGATCACCGCGCCGATCTCTTTGATCACCGAAGGCTGGATCCCTTCGGTCGGCTCATCAAGGATCAACAGCTGGGGCCGACAGGCCAGCGCCCGGCCAATTGCCAGCTGCTGCTGCTGACCGCCAGAGAGGTCGCCGCCCCGGCGTGACTTCATCGCCAGCAGCACCGGAAAGAGCTGGTAGATCTCCTCCGGCACTTCACGCGCCTGCGCAGCCGGAAAGCGTGACAGCCCCATCAGCAGATTCTCTTCCACCGTCAGACGCGGAAAGATTTCCCGCCCCTGGGGCACCCAGGCGATGCCAGCCTGCACCCGCTGGTGCGGCTTGCGGCCATTAATGCGCTGCTGCTGCCAGTGAATCTCGCCCGATTTCGCCGGGATCAGCCCCATCAGGCATTTCAGCAGCGTGGTCTTCCCCACGCCATTGCGCCCCAGCAGACAGGTAATTTCGCCAATCTTTACCTCAAACGACAGGCCGCGCAGAATATGACTGCCGCCATAATATTGATTCAGTTCAGTAACCTGTAACATTTCAGCGCCCCAGATAAACGTCGATAACCTGCTCGTTGGCCTGCACGTCGCGCAGCGAACCCTCGGCCAGCACCTGACCCTGATGCAGCACCGTCACGTGGTCGGCAATGGTTTCGACAAAGCCCATGTCATGCTCCACCACCATCAGCGAATGCTTGCCCGCCAGGCTGCGGAACAGCTCGGCGGTGTAGTCCGTTTCGGCATCGGTCATGCCCGCGGCCGGTTCATCCAGCAGCAGCAGATGCGGCTCCTGCACCAGCAGCATGCCGATCTCCAGAAACTGCTTCTGGCCATGCGACAGCAGGCCCGCGCGACGCTGGCGTTCGCCGCCCAGCCGCAGCAGTTTCAGCACCTCATCAATGCGGTCACGCTGTTCGCCGCTGAGGCGGGCGCGCAGACTGGCCCAGACCGATTTATCGGCTTTAAGCGCGATCTCCAGATTTTCGAACACGGTTAACGCCTCAAACACCGTGGGCTTCTGGAACTTGCGGCCGATCCCGGCGCGGGCGATCTCCACCGGCGAGAGACGGGTCAGATCGCTGTCCTGGTCGTAGATCACCCGGCCGGCATCGGGCCGGGTTTTGCCGGTGATCACATCCATCAGTGTGGTTTTGCCCGCACCGTTGGGGCCGATCACGCAGCGCAGTTCCCCGACGCCGATCTGCAGCGAAAGATCGGTCAGCGCCCGGAAGCCTTCAAACGACACGCTGATCTTCTCCAGTTGCAGCACCGGATCGCGCTGCACCCGATGGCGATCCGCCAGTTGAGTTTGGGTAAACAGGGCATCACTCATTTTTTCCTCCGGCGCAGCAGGCCAATCACGCCGTGCGGCAGAAACAGCGTGACCAGGATAAACATCAGCCCCAGGAAAAAGAGCCAGTATTCGGGGAAGGCGACGGTGAAGAAGCTGCGTGCGCCGTTAACAATCGCGGCACCCAGCAGCGGGCCTATCAGCGTGCCGCGTCCGCCCAGCGCCACCCAGATCGCCGCTTCAATCGAATTGGCCGGTGACATCTCACCCGGATTGATAATGCCGACCTGCGGCACATAGAGCGCCCCGGCCAGGCCGCACAGCACGGCGGAGAGCGTCCAGACAAAAAGCTTGAAACCGCGCGGGTCGTAACCACAGAACATCAGGCGGTTCTCCGCATCCCGCACCGCAGTCAGCACCCGGCCAAATTTGCTGCGCGCCAGGGCGAAGCCGATCGCCAGGCTCAGCAGCAGCAGCAGCACCGTGGCGATAAACAGCCCGATACGGGTGGGGGTTGCCGTCACCGAAAAGCCGAGCAGGGTGGTAAAGCCGGTAAAGCCATTGTTGCCGCCAAAACCGGTTTCGTTGCGGAAGAACAGCAGCATCCCGGCGTAGGTCAGCGCCTGGGTCATGATGGAGAAGTAGACGCCTTTAATCTTCGAGCGAAAGGCGAAGAAGCCAAAAATCAGCGCCAGCAGGCCCGGCACCAGCATGCTCAGGCAGAGCGCCCAGGCGAAATAGTCGGTGCCGGTCCAGAACCAGGGCAGTTCCCGCCAGGAGAGAAAGGACATAAAGGCGGGTAAACCCTCGCCTGCGGCCTGGCGCATCAGATACATGCCCATGGCGTATCCACCCAGGGCGAAAAAGAGGCCGTGGCCCAGCGACAGCAGTCCGGCGTAGCCCCACACCAGATCCAGCGCCACCGCGACCACCGCGTAGCAGAGGATTTTGCCGACCAGCGTCAGGGTATAGGTGGAGATCGCCAGCGGATGCGTAGCGGGCAGCAGGGCCAGAAACGGCATCACCAGGAGCGCCACGGTAATTGCCAGGCCAATGCTGATGGTCAGGCGCGGCGCGGTGCGCGCCACGCGAAGCGTGATGGGTTGCGTCATCAGTCAGTCACCCTTCCTTTTACCGCAAACAGCCCCTGCGGACGTTTCTGAATAAACAGCACGATAATCACCAGAATCAGGATCTTGCCCAGCACGGCGCCAATCTGCGGCTCCAGCACTTTGTTGAGAATGCCCAGGCTGAACGCGGCAACCACGGTGCCCGCCAGCTGACCGACGCCACCCAGCACCACTACCAGGAACGAGTCGATAATGTAGCCCTGGCCCAGCTCCGGTCCGACGTTACCGAGCTGCGACAGCGCCACGCCGCCCAGCCCGGCAATGCCCGAGCCGAGCCCAAACGCCAGCATATCGACGCGGCCGGTCGGCACGCCGCAGCAATCCGCCATGGCGCGGTTCTGGGTCACGGCGCGCACGTTCATGCCAAGGCGGGTCCGGTTCAGCAGCAGCCAGGTGAGCGCCAGCACAAACACCACAAACAGGATCACCGCGATGCGGTTCCACGGCAGCACCAGATTGGGCAGCAGCTGCAAGCCACCCGAAAGCCACGCCGGATTCGCCACCTCCAGGTTTTGCGCCCCGAACAGCACCCGCACCAGCTGGATAAGCATCAGGCTGATCCCCCAGGTGGCGAGCAGCGTCTCCAGCGGACGGCCATAGAGATGGCGGATCACCGTGCGTTCCAGCGCCATGCCGATGGCGGCGGTGACCAGAAAGGCGACCGGCAGCGCCAGCAGCGGATACCAGGCTAAATAGTGCGGCGCAAACTGCTGAAACAGGCTCTGTACCCACCAGGTGGCGTAAGCACCGAGCATCAGCATTTCACCGTGCGCCATGTTGATCACCCCGAGCAGGCCATAGGTGATCGCCAGACCCAGCGCGGCCAGCAGCAGTATGGAACCCAGCGACAGGCCGCTAAAGGCCTGCCCCAGCAGATCGCCCCACATCAGCCGTTTCTGAATCTGTTGCAGACTTTCCGCCGCGGCCGACCGCACCGTGGCGTCCGGCTCATTCGCGGGCTGGGTCAGGCGTTGCAGGCTGGCCTGCGTATTGGGATCGCTGGACTCACCCAGCAGTTTCACCGCCCGCAGGCGCACCATCGGCTCGCCATCCGCCAGTTGCAGGTTCGCCAGCGCCAGTGCCAGTGCGGCATGAACCCGGCTGTCCTGCTCGGCGGCAAAACGCTGCTCCAGCAGCGGCAACTGGTCAGCAACGCCCTCACTTTGCAGCTGCTGCGCTGCGCGCAGACGCAGGGCCGTATCAGTGCTCACCAGCTGGTGGGCGGCCAGCGCGTTGTTAACCAGCACGCGCAGGCGATTGTTCATAAACAGCTTTTTCAGGTTTCCCGTGGGCTGCGCCACCGCATCCAGCGGCTGCAGCGTGGATCCCTGCTGGCTGAACGGCTGTTTATTCTGGTCGATGACCACCGTTTCGGCATGCAGCGCTTCCAGCAGCGGCAGGCGATGGCTGTCCGGTGCGGCGGCCCACTGTTGCAGCAGCGTGGCCTGCTGACTGCGGCTGGCGGCGGCAAAGTCAGCCGCCGGTCCGGCACTGGCCAACAGCGGCATCAGCAGCAGCAGGCTGAAAAAGCAGCGACATAGATTCATAAAAGGAGCCTCGTCAGGGGAGGGCAGCACGGCGGGGTGCCGTGCTGCCGCTTCACAGCGGGTAACGCTGCGTATCTATCAGCCACCCGCGATTACTGCGCGGTCTTCACCGGGTGGTCGGGCTTTTTGTCGTTACCGGCAATGTACGGGCTCCACGGCTGCGCGCGTACCGGCTGATCGGTCTGCCACACCACGCTGAACTGGCCGTTCTCTTCCACTTCGCCAATCATGACCGGCTTATGCAGATGATGGTTGGTCTGATCCATGGTCAGGGTAAAGCCATCCGGCGCTTTAAAGGTCTGACCGGCCATCGCCGCCCGCACTTTGTCCACATCCGTGGTGCCCGCTTTTTCCACCGCCTGCGCCCACATATGAATGCCAACATAGGTCGCTTCCATCGGGTCGTTGGTGACGACGGTGGCGGCGTTCGGCAGGTTATGTGCTTTGGCATATGCGCGGTAGTCGGCGACAAACTTCGCGTTGGTCGGATTATCGATAGACTCGAAATAGTTCCAGGCGGCTAACTGACCCACCAGCGGTTTGGTGTCGATGCCGCGCAGCTCCTCTTCGCCCACCGAGAAAGCGACCACCGGAATGTCAGTGGCTTTGATCCCCTGGTTCGCCAGCTCTTTGTAGAACGGCACGTTGGAGTCGCCGTTGATCGTGGAAACCACTGCCGTTTTGCCGCCAGCCGCAAACTTTTTGATGTTGGAGACAATGGTCTGGTAGTCGCTGTAACCAAACGGCGTGTAGACCTCTTCGATATCTTTATCCGCCACGCCTTTGCTGTGCAGGAAGGCGCGCAGGATCTTGTTGGTGGTGCGCGGATAGACATAGTCGGTGCCAAGCAGGAAGAAGCGTTTCGCGCTGCCGCCATCTTCGCTCATCAGATACTCCACGGCCGGAATCGCCTGCTGGTTAGGCGCAGCGCCGGTGTAGAAGACGTTGGGTGACATCTCTTCCCCTTCATACTGCACCGGATAGAACAGCAGGCCGTTCAGCTCTTCAAACACCGGCAGCACCGATTTGCGCGACACCGAGGTCCAGCAGCCAAACACCACCGCCGCCTTATCCTGAGTCAGCAGCTGCCGCGCCTTCTCGGCAAACAGCGGCCAGTTAGAGGCGGGATCGACCACCACCGGCTCCAGCTTTTTCCCCAGCACGCCTCCTTTGGCGTTGATCTCATCGATGGTCATCAGCGCCACATCCTTCAGCGGCGTTTCCGAAATCGCCATGGTGCCGGAGAGCGAATGCATGATCCCCACTTTGATGGTGTCAGCCGCCTGCACACTCCAGGCGAACCCCATGCTGACAACGGTGGCGGAGAGGGCGAAAGCCTTGATCAACGAACGTCTTTTCATCATCTGAAACCCCTGAGTAGTTGTTGTGTTATTCGGTGAGCTGGAGCCGGGCCTGCTGAAGGCGGTGCAGCGTGATCTTTCTGACCTCCGCCTTACTCACGGCGATGTGATCGGTCAGGATGCGTTGCGCCCCGGCGGTCTGCTGCTGAAAAATCGCCTGTAAAATCTGTGCATGTTCCTGATAAGTGGCACAGATGCGATCGTCACGAGTGAAGTCGAGCCGGCGGATAATGCGGATCTTCTCGGTGAGTTCGGCGTGAATGCGTGCCATCTCCGGGTTACCCGCTGCCGCCACCAGCGTCATGTGAAACGCTTCGTCATGCTGCGACACTACCAGGCCCTCTGTAAGCGCCTCCGCCTCGCACCAGAACTGGTTCAGTTCGTTTAACAGCGCGGCACACTGCGGCGCGGGCAGGGCGCAGAGGCGTTTGACCGCCTCGCACTCCAGCACGGTGCGCAGGTCATACAGCGATTCGAACCAGGCGAAATCGAAGTTCTTAATCTGCCAGCCGCTGCGAAACCAGACGTCGACAAAGCCTTCGCGTTCCAGCCGGAACAGCGCCTGACGGACCGGGGTGCGGCTGACCGCCATCCGTCCGGCGATTTCGCTTTCGCTGAAGCGATCGCCGGGCATCAGGCGAAAGGCGAAGATATCGTCCTTCAGCGCCTGATAAACCCGTTCCGCCAGCGCTTCCGGGCGGGCTTTAGGGGAGTGGGGTTGCGTTGTCATTACCGCTCCTTATTCCAGCCACAGCAGGTTATCGCCAGGACTGACCGGACGGCCCGCCTGGCAGGCAATCCGCGTCACACGACCGGCCTGCGGGGCGACAATCGCCAGCTCCATCTTCATCGCCTCTACGATAATCAGCGTCTGCCCGGCGCTGACCTCGTCGCCCGGCTGCACCAGCACTTTCCAGATGTTGCCATTGAGATCCGCCTGCACCGGTAGCCCGTTTTCCTCCTCTTCGCTGACGCTGGCGCGCGTTTCATCCTCCGGCGGCGCGTTCTGCTCTTCCTGCGCCCATAGCTGCACTTCCTGTTCAAAGGCGGCGGCCTGGCGCTGGCGGAACGCTGCAATTTCAGCGGCGTGGTCGGCGAGGAACTGCTGGTGGGCGGCAAAATCAAACTGCGTCTCTTCAATACGCAGGCTGGCGCGGCCTTCGCGGAAATCTTCGCGCAGCTGGGTCAGTTCGGTTTCACTCACCGGATAGAAGCGCACCTGATCGAAGAAGCGCAGCAGCCACGGCGCATCGGTAGCGAACTGCGGATTTTTCAGGAAGGTGTTCCAGATGGGCAGCGTGCGGCCCACCAGCTGATAGCCGCCGGGCGAATCCATGCCGTAGATGCACATGTACATGCCGCCGATCCCTACGGTGCCTTCGGCGGTGAAAGTGCGCGCCGGACTGTATTTGGAACTCAGCAGGCGATGGCGTGGATCGATCGGAACGGCACAGGGCGCGCCAAGGTAGACGTCGCCCAGCCCCAGCACCAGATAGCTGGCGTCGAACAGAGTGTCGCGTACCTCATCGCGGCTGCTTAAGCCATTAATCCGCTGGATAAAGTCCACGTTGTTGGGCAGCCAGGGGGCGCTGGCGCGCACCGTCTCCTGATAGCGGCTGACGGCACCCAGCGTGGCGCTGTCTTCAAATGCCATCGGCATCCACACCACGCGGGAGGGCACTTTCAGCGTGCTGACGTCGCCCAGCGTCGCTTCCAGCGCCAGCAGCAGCGACATCAGCCCGGACTGGTGAATGATGCGGCTGTCGTAGCGCACCTGCAGCGAACGCACGCCAGGCGACAGCTCCTCTACGCCAGGCTCCGCCTGCGCCGTCAGCGCATTCATCAGCAGATGGACACGCAGACGCAGCGCCAGATCCAGTACATTGTCGCCATACTCAATCAGTACATATTTGTCGCCCGCCTGGCGATAGACCACTTTCGGCGTGCTGGTCGTGGCCTCCAGAGCGGCCAGAATCGTGGCGGAGCCGTGGGCGGTTTCGGCCAGTGACGGCACGGCAAACGTGGGCGGATGCTCAGGGCGCAATGTCTCAATCAGATGCATCTGCGCTTTTTCCCGCGCCAGCGCATCGTCTGCGGTGATGGGGTGGAAGCGGATGGTGTCGCCAGGTTTAACCTGGCCTACTTTCCACAGCTCGGCTTTGGCGATGGTCACCGGACAGACAAAGCCGCCGAGACTCGGGCCGTCGTGCGTCAGGATCACCGGGAAGTCGCCGGTGAAATTGACCGCGCCAATGGCATATTCACAGTCGTGAACGTTGGAGGGATGCAGGCCCGCTTCGCCGCCGTTGGCGCGGGTCCAGGTCGGTTTCGGGCCGACCAGCCGCACGCCGAGGCGGTTGGAGTTGTAGTGCACCTGCCAGTCACTGGCAAAGAACGCATCGATGGCGGCCTGGGTGAAGAAGTCCGGTGCGCCGTGCGGGCCGTAGAGCACGCCGATGCGCCACTCACTGCCGTAGTGCGGAATCAGCGCCGCATCGAGCGGCTGCGGATCGCTGACCGGGGCAGGCGTGGTGCAGGCTGCCCGATCAGGCTGGGAGATCGCCAGCATATCGGCAACCCGCAGGGTGCGTCCGGCGTGACCGCCAAACTGGCCCAGCGAAAAGGTGCTGCGGCTGCCCAGATACTCCGGCACGTCGAAGCCGTTACGTACGGCCAGATAGCTGCGGCAGCCCGTCCGGGCGCGTCCCAGCGCCAGAGTCTCTCCCGCTTTCACCGCCAGCGGCTGCCAGGTGCTGACCGGTTCGCCCTCCAGCGTGGCGTCGCAGTCAGCACCGGTCAGCGCCACGATGGCATCACAGTGGAAACGCAGCGTCGGCCCCTGCAGGGTAAATTCCAGCCCCGCCGCCGCGTCATGATTACCGACGATGCGGTTAGCCAGCCGGAAAGCGAAGTCATCCATCGGGCCGGAAGGCGGCACGCCGATATCCCAGTAGCCGAGGCGGCCTGGATAGTCCTGAACCGAACTGAAGGTACCAGGTTGCAGCACTTCCACCACGGAGGAGGCAGGCACCACGCTGTCGAGGTAGCGCGTCCAGACGTTGCCGCTGCGAAACGCGTCGCTGGCGGTAATCTGGCGCAGATAGTCGAGGTTGGTGGCGATGCTGTGCAGCTGAGTGGCATCCAGCGCATGGCGAAGTTTTTCCAGCGCCGCATCGCGGGTGTCGGCATGCACGATCAGTTTGGCGATCATCGGATCGTAGAAGCTGGAGACCTCGCTGCCGGTTTCAATGCCGCTGTCGACCCGCACGCCGTCAGGGAAAGTTACGCCGGTTAGCAGGCCGGGGCTGGGCTGAAAGTTCTTCAGTGGATCTTCCGCATAGAGCCGCACTTCAATGGCGGCGCCCTGCGGCGCCTGCTGCAGACGTGACCAGTCAACCGCATCGCCCGCCGCCACCTGCAACATGCACTCCACCAGATCGAGTCCGGTGACGCACTCAGTGACCGGATGCTCCACCTGCAGGCGGGTGTTTACTTCCAGAAAGTAAAAGGCCTGCTGATCGACGTCGTAGATATACTCCACGGTGCCTGCGCTGCGGTAGTTTACCCGCTCGCCGAGCCGCACCGCCGAGGCGAGCAGGGCATCACGCGTCGCCGGAGAAAGACCGGGCGCGGGCGTCTCTTCCACCACCTTTTGATTGCGGCGCTGCAGTGAGCAGTCGCGTTCACCCAGTGCGACCACAGTGCCGTTACCGTCACCAAAAATCTGCACTTCTACGTGGCGGGCGCGATCGATGCAGCGCTCCAGAAACACGCCCGCATCACTGAAGAACTGCTCGCCAAGACGGCGTACGCTCTCCCAGGCGCTGGCGAGCGCTGCGGCGTCGGCGCAGCGCGTCAGGCCAATACCGCCGCCGCCCGCCGTGCTTTTCAGCATCACCGGATAGCCGATCTTATCGGCCGCCTGTATCGCCTCCTCCAGCGACGCAAGCAGCGGTGTGCCGGGCGTCATTGGTACACCTGCACTGGCTGCCAGCTCACGGGCACGGTGCTTAAGGCCGAACTCACCAATCTGCTGCGCGGTGGGGCCGACAAAGGCGATCCCTGCCGCTTCACAGGCTTCGGCAAACGGCTGGCTTTCTGAAAGAAAACCGTAGCCCGGCCAGATAGCCTGGGCGCCGCTCTGCTGAGCCGCCGCCAGAATTTTGTCGATGCGCAGATAGCTGTCGCTGGCTTTATCGCCGCCCAGCGCGATAGCGATATCCGCCTGCTTAACGTGCTGCGCGTTGCGGTCAGTATCTGAATAGACCGCGACACTTTTGACGCCAAGGCGCTTCAGCGTCCGAATGGCGCGGCAGGCGATTTCGCCGCGATTGGCAATCAGTACGGTGGTGAACATGATCAGTGACTCCCCTGTGATGCCAGCCAGTTGCGCCAGCCGCCCGTCTCAGTAATCTCCAGCGCGTTGTTCAGCGCCGCGCCTTCGCAGATAAAGCCTTTCACCATCCGCCCATCCGCCAGCGTCAGACTGCCGATGCCCAGCGGTGCGGGAATCTCGGCCACAAACTCACCAAAGCGCGCCAGCGGGATATCCCACAGCTCCACGGTGATAGCGGCGCCCTGTTCGTCACGCATCAGGCCGGGTTTTTTGATCGCGCCCTCCAGCAGGGCAAACAGGCGATAGTGTGGCGCGGTCTTCGTCTCTTCCACCCAGACGGCATGGCGATCGGTGAGCTGGAAATTAAGCGGCATTCCGGTGAGATGTGCGCCCACTACCGCCAGCCGGACATGGTCGGCGGAGGCGGGCAGGCTGGTGCGCCAGGCAGGGCAGGGCTGGCCGGTCGCGCCCAGCGGCAGAGCAAGCTGCTGCTGCCAGCGAATGCCAAACTCAGCCAGCGCCCGATCGTGCCAGGCGGGCGCAATCAGCGTGATGCCTGCCGGGAGATCGTCATTGCGGAACGGTGCGGGCAGCGCCAGCGCGGCGAGGTCGGCAAGGTTGGTAAAGTTGGTATAGGTGCCAAACTGCGAGTTGTAGTGAATCGGCTCCTGCTTCATCTCCTCCAGGGTATGAATCGTGGGCGAGGTCGGCACCACCAGCGCGTCAAACTGTGCCAGCGTCTGCTGAATCTGACGCGTCAGTTCGGCCCGCAGATACTCCGCCTTATAGGCATCGACTGCGCTGTATTTCAGGCCGCTGGCAATAATCTCGTGTACCACCGGATCCATCTCCGCCGGGCGATCGAGCATCCCGCCCACCGCCGCCGTGCGTTCGGCGACCCAGGCACCGTAGTAAAGCTGTTCAGCCAGCTTCCGGAACGGGGTGAAGTCGATGGGGTGCAGCGTCACGCCACCCGCCTGCAACGCCTCCAGCGCCTGGTCCCAGGCGGCTTCTGCGGCGGCATCATCAAAAAACTCCGGGTTCAAAGGTACAGCAAAATGGGGATGGACGGGCAGGCTGGCCGGGGCGGTGCGCGGATTAATGCGCGAATAGGCGTCACCGGCATCATAGCCACCCATGACGCTGGCGACGCTAAAGGCATCTTCTGCCGTCAGCGCAAACACGGAAATCGTGTCGTTGAGGCGGCAGGCGGGCACCACGCCGCGTGCAGAGAACCAGCCCTTGGTCGGTTTTAGTCCGACAATATTGTTAAAGCCCGCCGGAACGCGGCCCGATCCCGCAGTATCGGTGCCCAGTGAAAAGGCGACCAGCCCGCGCGCCAGCACCGACGCGGAGCCGGAGCTGGAGCCGCCACTGACGTAATCGGCATCAAAGGTGTTACTGACCGCGCCAAACGGGGAGCGGGTGCCCACCAGGCCGGTAGCGAACTGATCGAGGTTGGTTTTGCCGATGACTATCGCGCCGGCGGCTTTCAGCCGGGCGACCGCTACCGCGTCTTCGCTGGCGGTATAGGTAAAGGCGGGGCAGGCGGCGCTGGTCGGCCAGCCCGCCACATCAATGTTGTCTTTGACGGCGAAGGGAACACCAAACAGCGGCAGCGATCCGGGATCGCGCTGATAGTGCGCCAGCAGTGGCTCAATCTGAGCCGCTAACTGCTCCGGTGTCGCCAGATAGATCCAGGCATTATCGTGCGTGTCGAGAGCCGCCAGGTGGGCGCTCAGCAGCGAAGTAATCTGTTGCGGCGCCTGCTGATAGCGCTGCTGCCAGGCGTGAAGCGTCAGGCCAAAGGTTGAAGTCATACGAAGAATTCCAGCTGGTATACAAGATGGAATTCAACAGAGCAAAGGCTGTGCCACTTTTTTAACGCAATGATTCAACAGTTTAATGCGTGCAGTGATAAGATTTTCTGATGATAATTTGCACAATTACGGCGCGCACGCTGAGCGATGACGGTGCGTTTACCTTTCGTGTGCGTAAATTTTGTGAAGAACATGGCAAGAGTCCGGTGGCCTGGTTAGCATGAAGACTGTCTGGCAACTCGCCGGCCCCAGCAACAGAGGAGATTTACGTGGTGAAGTGGCGTAACTGGATAATAGGGATCTGCATGGCCGGCACGGCCAGCAGCGCATGGGCCGATTCGCTTGATCAACAACGGCAACGTTATCAACAAATTAAACAGGCCTGGGACAGCAATCAGATGGCCACCGTGGATCAGCTGTTGCCCACGCTACAGGATTATCCGCTCTATCCTTATCTGCAATATCGCCTGCTGGCACAGGATCTCGATCAGGAGACCACCCTGGCGGTACAGAACTTTATTCGCCAGTATCCTACGTTGCCACCCGCGCGTTCGCTCAGCACCCGCTTTATTAATGTGCTGGCTTACCGACAGGACTGGCAGGGTGTGCTGAACTTCAGTCCGACCGAACCTAAGCCGGTGCAGGCACGCTGTAACTGGTATTACGCCAAATGGGCCACCGGTCAGCAGCAGGCCGCGTTTGACGGCGCGAAGCAGATCTGGCTGCGTGGCACGGCGCTGCCCGCGGACTGCGATAAGCTCTTTTCGGTCTGGCAGGCGTCCGGTCAGATTTCGCCAATTACGATCCTGGAGCGTATCCGGCTGGCGATGAAAGCAGGCAACGACAGCCTGGTGAGCTATCTGGCGAAAACGTTGCCAACTGACTATCAGACCATGTCTGACGCGATACAGGCCCTGCAGCAGGACCCGTTAACGGTCAGTACCTTCGCCAGCGCCGTCGGGCCAACCGACTTTACCCGCCAGGCGACGATTTACGCCTTTACGCGTGTGGCGCGGCAGGACATGGAAAATGCCCGCAGCCTGATTCCGATCCTGGTCCGGGCGCAGAAGATGGGGCCGGAGGATGAGCAGGCGCTGAAGGAGATTGTGGTCTGGCGCATGATGGGCAGCGATCTCACCTCTGAGCAGGCACGCTGGCGCGATGCGGTGGTGATGAACAGCGAGTCTACCGCGCTGGTAGAACGCCGGGTACGACTGGCACTCTCTCAGCATGACCGACGCGGCCTTAACACCTGGATCGCCCGTCTGCCGCTGGAAGCCAAAGAGAAAGATGAATGGCAGTACTGGCAGGCCGATCTGCTGTTTGAGAAAGATCGCAAAGAGGAAGCGGAAGAGATCCTGCGCAAACTGATGCAGGCGCGTGGCTTCTATCCAATGGTGGCCGCACAGCGGCTGGGCGTTGACTACCCGTTGCAGGTGGATGAAGCGCCGAAGCCTGACAGTGCCACGGTGCAGGGACCGGAGCTGGCCCGCGTTCGCGAGCTGATGTACTGGGGTCTGGATAACCTGGCGCGCAGCGAGTGGAGCAATCTGATCGGCAGCCGCACGCACACGCAGCAGCAGATGCTGGCGCGCTACGCCAATGAGCAGGACTGGTGGGATCTCAGCGTGCAGGCGACCATCACGGCCAAAATGTGGGACAGCCTGAAAGAGCGTTTCCCGCTGGCGTGGCAGAGCGTCTATGAGCGCAACACCGCGGTGAAGCAGATCCCGCCGAGCTATGCGATGGCGATTTCGCGTCAGGAGAGCGCCTGGAATCCGAAAGCGCGTTCACCGGTCGGCGCCAGCGGTCTGATGCAGATTATGCCTGCCACGGCGGCGCATACCGTGAAGATGTACAACATCCCTGGCTACAGCAACACCAGCCAGCTGCTCGATCCGGAAACCAATATTCAGATCGGCACCCAGTATCTGGAATATGTCTATCAGCAGTTCAATCAGAACCGGATTTTCGCCTCGGCGGCCTACAATGCCGGGCCGGGCCGGGTGCGAAGCTGGCAGAAAACCAGTGCAGGCAATCTTGATGCCGTCGCGTTTATCGAGACCATCCCGTTCTCTGAAACGCGTGGCTATGTGAAGAATGTGCTGGCGTACGACGCCTACTATCGTCACTTCATGGGCAAGCCTGACAAGATCCTGTCAGATGCTGAGTGGAATCGCCGTTACTAGCTGTGCTAAGCTTCCGTACTCTTTAGCGAGTACGGAAGCCTCTTCATGACCCATTCTGATTCCCCCACCGATGCGCATCCGGCACAAGATAGCTGGCAGCGCTTTGTCGTGCTGATGCAGCAGGCCTTTGCTGATGGTCATGCGCTGCCACTGATGCAACTGATGATGACGCCCGACGAGCGGGAAGCGTTCGGCACCCGTCTGCGGATTATCGAAGAGTTAATGAACGGCGAGATGAGCCAGCGCGAACTGAAAAATGAGCTCGGCGTTGGCATTGCGACCATTACCCGTGGCTCGAACAGCCTGAAAGAGGCGCCGCCGGAGCTGAAACGCTGGCTGGAAGCGCGTCTGGGACGCGCCTGATCACTGCTGGTAAAGCGGATGGATGAACGGGCAGAGCGCCAGAATCAGTGCCTGATGATAGACACTGGAGCGGCTGAGCAGGCCGTTTGTGAACGCCCCGATAGCGCCACCCTGGTGTTTGATATTTTCGATGCCGGTTAACCGAGCCATCTCTTCACCCAGCTCCCGGCCTTCACGCAGACCCGCCAGCACCACCGGCGGCAGGGTGAAACTGGCCGAGCGCGATTCGCCGCGCTGCTTCTGATTTTCTACCACCATCCAGGCAAACGCGCTGTCATCTTCAATGCCCGCCTCAATCGCTACCCAGAACGCCGCTTCTGGCCGGACCTGCCGGGCATTCATCACGCGCTGACGTGCGCCAGTTCGCGTTTCGAGATGGGTTAACGGTTGTGCTGCTACGCCGCTATCGACCTCGACCCCTTCAATATGGCAGGATCCCTCGCCGAAAACGTCGTTGAATGCCTGAGCAATCGCATGAATTTTCGCTGGATTGGTGGTGGCTGCGACAACATGGTACATAATTGGTTGAACCCTCAGGTGATTAAGCGCCTGGCCCATCGGGCTGTTTGATTTGTCATTCTGAACCCGGGCAGTGCTCACAATCCTCACGTACTTTCCGTACGCGCCGGTTGTTTCGCGCTCTCCGTGTGCAGACTGACTGCAACAATGACGCCTGATGGGGTAAGCTCTAAAGCGATTTTTGTCGCAGTATAACGGAAACTAACATGCTACAGGTCTATCTTGTTCGTCACGGTGAAACGGTATGGAATGCGGAGCGTCGCATTCAGGGTCAGTCCGACAGTCCGCTGACGGAAAAAGGTGAGCAGCAAGCCTGGCAGGTGGGTGAGCGCGTGAAACATCTGGGCATTACGCACATTATTGCCAGCGATCTGGGGCGTACGCGCCGCACCGCGGAGATTATTGCGGATGCCTGCGGTTGCTCAGTCACGCTTGATCCGCGGTTGCGTGAGCTGAATATGGGGGTGCTGGAGAAGCGTCCGCTGGATGGCTTAACCGCGGAAGAAGAGCAGTGGCGCGCCACGCTGGTCAACGGTACCGAAGGGGGCCGTATTCCTGAAGGGGAGTCGATGACTGAGATGGCGACGCGCATGCACGCCGCGCTGAATGCCTGTCTTGATCTTCCAGCCGGAAGCCGTCCACTGCTCGTCAGTCACGGTATGGCGCTGGGGGCGCTGGTTAGCACGATCCTCGGTCTGCCCGCCTATGCGGAACGTCGTCTGCGTCTGCGTAACTGCTCACTCTCACGTGTTGATTATCAGCAGAGCGCCTGGCTGGCAGAAGGCTGGATTGTCGAGACGGCGGGGGATATTTCCCATCTGGATGCGCCTGCACTCGACGAGCTTCAACGCTGATTTACTTAAGGCTGCCGTCGCGATGACGGCAGCCTTAACGTCAGCTGGCTACGGTCTGGCGGCGAATGGGAATCAGATATTCGCAACGGATCTCGGTCGGTGGCTCAGCGCGTTTTTTACCGCCATCGGTGTAAAAGCGTTCGATGTCCTGTCCCTGACGGCGGGTCAGCCCCAGCGTCGGCATGCAGGTACCATAGAGCAGCAGGATAAATTCCTGCAGATTGACGCGCGGGCCGGTATAGGTGAACTGCACGTAGTCGCCCGCTTCCAGAATCACGTTCTGGCCGGAGTGCAGGTTAACCGCGCTGTCAGCAGGCACCGCCGTGGTGTAGAGAATCTCCTGCTCATCATCTTTGTCCTGGCTGGCGCGCACCTGATGCAGGCCATACAGTACCGGCGGCACCGTGTCGGTTTCCAGCAGGAACTGCTTCCAGAAATGAATACGCATTTCGTCGCGGTAGCTGGAAATCTGCTCCAGAATACAGGTGTAGTTCTGGGTTTGTCCTACCAGCACCGTCTCCGGTAAGGTGACGAAAGCCGGTTCCGGCTGCGTCTCATCGTCCAGGCGAATAGGGGGGCGAATACCGAATGAGTTCCAGTCGGAAGAGCGGCGATACCACGCCGGTGTCTGAGCAAACTGCTTCTTGAATGCGCGAGTAAAAGTCTGTTGTGAATCAAAACGATACTGCAGTGCGATGTCCAGAATCGGGCGGCTGGTCAGGCGCAGCGCCACGGCGGCTTTAGACAGACGACGCGCACGAATATAGGCACCTATTGCGTGTCCGGTTACGTCTTTAAACATCCTCTGTAAATGCCATTTAGAGTAACCGGCTTTCTGGGCAACATTGTCCAGTGAAAGGGGTTGATCCAGATGGCTCTCCAGCCAGACAAGCAAATCGCGAATGATACCGGCTTGGTCCATAAAACATCCTCATACTCTGGTGGTGCAGCTAAACGCATTCGAAGAATATTAGCACTCATTGCTCAAAAGACGTGGGCCGTTTTCCGGGGAAGGTTGTGCTAAATCAGTACGGGCTTCAACCCGTTTTGGTTTGGTCATTAACTCGATTAACAGTACATTACATTCTCATCTATTCCATTTGCAATGGTAACTCCATGACAATATTCCGACTTATGATCGCTGCGCTGACCACGCTGACCTTTTCCAGCCCGCTGTTTGCCGAACAGATTGGCTCTGTTGATACGGTATTCAAGATATTCGGGCCTGACCACAAGATTGTCGTTGAGGCTTTCGATGACCCGGACGTTAAAAATGTAACCTGTTATATCAGCCGGGCGAAAACCGGGGGTATTAAAGGCGGACTGGGTCTGGCAGAAGATACCTCTGATGCCGCGATTTCCTGTCAGCAGGTGGGTCCGGTCGAACTGAGTGATAAAATCGCGCAGGGCAAAGCAGAGGGTGAAGTGGTATTCCGCCAGCGCACCTCATTGATCTTCAAGAAGCTGCAGGTTGTACGCTTCTTCGACAAAAAGCGCAACGCCCTGGTCTATCTGACCTATTCCGATAAAGTGGTTGATGGCTCACCGAAAAATGCGATTAGCGCTGTGCCAATTATGCCGTGGCACTGATTATGCCGTCACGCTAAGGACAAAAAAAACGCCCGCAGGGGCGTTTTTTATTTGCCGCGTCTGACAGGGGCTTAATCCTGCAGGTCACCGCAGAAGCGATAACCTTCACCATGAATGGTGGCGATGATCTCTGGCGTGTCCGGCGTTGATTCGAAATGCTTACGAATACGACGGATGGTGACATCAACGGTGCGATCGTGTGGCTTGAGGTCGCGGCCGGTCATTTTTTTCAGCAGATCGGCACGGGTCTGAATTTTGCCCGGGTTTTCGCAGAAGTGCAGCATGGCGCGGAACTCACTGCGTGGCAGTTTGTAGTGCTCGCCGTTCGGGTTGATCAGTGAGCGGCTGTTGATATCCAGCTCCCAACCGTTGAACTTGTAGCTCTCTACCTGACGACGCTCTTCGCCTGGCATGGCCAGATTCATGGTGCGCGACAGCAGGTTGCGGGCACGAATAGTCAGCTCACGCGGATTAAACGGTTTGGTGATGTAGTCGTCAGCGCCAATTTCCAGACCAAGAATTTTATCGACTTCGTTGTCACGACCGGTCAGGAACATCAGAGCGACATTGGCCTGCTCACGCAGTTCACGGGCCAGCAACAGGCCGTTTTTACCGGGCAGGTTGATGTCCATGATGACCAGGTTAACGTCATTGTCGGTCAGCACCTGATGCATTTCAGCACCATCAGTCGCCTCATACACCACATAACCTTCCGCCTCAAAAATACTCTTGAGGGTATTACGCGTGACCAGTTCGTCTTCAACGATAAGAATGTGCGGGGTCTGCATGTTTAGCTACCTAAAATTTGCCAACAAATTGAAAACAGGGCGTACAGCGGTATGGCGTTCTCCATCATCGAGAGCGGCGGGCCGCGCTGAACCGTTGTACGAAATCATATTTTGATAAGCCATCTATCAACGTCAACAACAGTATTAGCTCAGCCAGTCAGGATGAAAATTGCATGCCCCGGGCGTTAATGATAATGGCGCATATCCTAACTGTATTAACAGCAACCTAACAGCACCAACTACAACCGATAAGCATAAAAACAACGCTTCGTTGACTTATATCAAATGCAATTGTAGCACGTTAACACTTTTGTGAAAAACTTCTCGCAGATTGCCTGTTTAGCTCACAAAAAGCATCATTTTCGTTACATTTTTTACGCAGTCGGGCCAAAATAAAACCCGCCGGAAATCACATTCTATCTCGTTGAAGTTAAATGGTTTAATAATGATTTCTTTAATAAAGCTCGTTTCAGGGATAAAAAGATTCAGGCCATCACTTTTAACCAGTTTTAACATGGTTAACACACGATTTTCTTATTACCTTCTGGCGACTGAATCATTAACAGCCATGTTAATATGGCGTTATGTTAATGGACCAATGGAATAAATATGCTTTTTCCCCTGATTCTCGTCTCGCCCGCGCGGCCAGAAAATATCGGCGCTGCGGCGCGTGCCATGAAAACCATGGGATTCAGCCAGCTGCGCATCGTTGCCAGTGACGCCTGGCAGGATCCCGCCGCGCGCCGGGTGGCACATGGTGCCGGCGAAATTCTCGACAACGTTCAGACCTTTGCAACCCTGGCCGACGCGTTAGCGGACATCGATTTTTCGGTCGCGACCACCGCGCGCAGCCGGGCAAAGTTTCGTTATTACGCCACACCGGAGCAGGTTGAAACGCAATTGCTGGAGAAACGCCAGTGGGTAAACAGTATGGCGCTGGTGTTTGGCCGCGAAGATAGCGGGCTGACCAACGAGGAGCTGGAGCTTGTAGACCTGCTGACCGGCATCCCGATGGCGAATGACTATCCTTCACTCAATCTCGGACAGGCGGTGATGGTCTACTGCTATCAGCTGTCGAAGCTGAATCAGGTTGAGGCATCAAAAGCCTCTGCGGCGGATGGGCAGCAGTTGCAGGCGCTGCGTCAGCGTTTCCATCAGCTGCTGGCGCAACTGGAGGTCAGTGATGATGAGAAGCTGTCAGACTGGATTGATCAGCGGGTGGGGCTGCTGGAACAGCGCGACAGTGCGATGCTGCATCGTCTGCTGCACGATATTGAAAAAAAACTCACAGATAAATCCTCGGCAAAAAGCTGATTTTACAGCAACAGATCGCAGGGAATTTCTGCATAGCAACCGATCGAACAGCGTTTTACGCTTTCACCGGTGGCTGTGCGCAGTGGTGGAAATCTGTCCGCCGGACAAATCGGGTTGACTTAATGTGCGCTTTGCTTTACTTCTGGAAGCAAGACGGACAGACAAAAACAGACAGAAAATAAATCTAAATGCGTAAAATCAGCCTGAACACCACAATTATTACCACCACCATTACCACAGGTAACGGTGCGGGCTGACGCATACAGGAAAAACAGAAAATAAGCCCGCACCTAAACAGTGCGGGCTTTTTTTTCGGCTTAAATTCAGGAGAGTTTATATTATGCGAGTGCTGAAATTCGGCGGGACCTCGGTAGCGAATGCGGAGCGGTTTCTTCGCGTCGCTGACATTCTGGAAAGTAATGCGCAACAAGGACAGGTTGCAACCGTGCTCTCTGCGCCAGCAAAGATCACTAACCATCTGGTGGCGATGATTGAAAAAACCATCAGTGGTCAGGATGCTTTGCCGAATATCAGCGACGCCGAACGCATCTTCAGCGAGCTGTTGCAGGGACTGGCTGACGCGCAGCCGGGCTTTGAGTACGATCGACTGAAAACCCGCGTTGACCTGGAGTTTGCGCAGCTGAAGCAGGTTCTGCACGGTATCAGCCTGCTGGGACAGTGCCCGGACAGCGTCAACGCGGCGATTATCTGCCGCGGTGAAAAACTCTCGATTGCGATCATGGAAACGCTGCTGCAGGCGCGCGGCCATGAGGTCAGCGTGATCGATCCGGTGGAGAAATTGCTGGCGGTCGGCCACTACCTTGAATCCACTGTTGATATCGCCGAATCAACCCGTCGCATTGAAGCGAGTCAGATTCCGCCGCAGAACATGATCCTGATGGCAGGCTTCACGGCTGGTAACGAGCGAGGCGAACTGGTCGTACTGGGCCGTAACGGTTCAGACTATTCAGCCGCTGTGCTGGCTGCCTGTCTGCGCGCCGACTGCTGTGAAATCTGGACTGATGTGGATGGCGTCTATACCTGCGATCCGCGTCAGGTGCCGGATGCGCGCCTGCTGAAGTCGATGTCCTATCAGGAGGCGATGGAGCTCTCCTATTTCGGCGCCAAAGTGCTGCATCCCCGCACCATCGCGCCCATTGCCCAGTTCCAGATCCCCTGCCTGATCAAAAACACGGCCAATCCGCAGGCACCCGGCACCCTGATTGGAGCAGAAGGCGAACAGGATGAGAACCCGGTAAAAGGCATCACCAACCTGAATAATATGGCGATGGTCAACGTCTCTGGTCCTGGCATGAAAGGGATGGTCGGGATGGCGGCCAGAGTCTTTGCGGCGATGTCGCGCACCGGCATCTCTGTAGTGCTGATCACCCAATCCTCTTCCGAATACAGCATCAGTTTCTGCGTGCCGCAGAGCGAGCTGGCGCGGGCGCGTCAGGTGCTGGAGGAGGAGTTCTATCTGGAGCTCAAAGATGGCCTGCTGGATCCGCTGGATATCATTGAAAACCTGGCGGTGATTTCGGTGGTGGGCGATGGCATGCGCACGCTGCGCGGCATTTCAGCCAAATTCTTCTCGGCGCTGGCGCGCGCCAATATCAATATCGTGGCGATTGCTCAGGGTTCCTCCGAGCGTTCAATCTCGGTGGTGGTGAACAATGATGAAGTGATCACCGGGGTTCGCGTGGTGCATCAGATGCTGTTCGCCACCGATCAGGTAATCGAAGTGTTTGTGGTCGGCGTCGGCGGCGTCGGCGGCGCGCTGCTGGATCAGTTACATCGCCAGCAGGCGTGGCTGAAGAAAAAGCATATCGACCTGCGCGTCTGCGGCATCGCTAACTCCCGTGCGCTGTTAACCCACGTCCACGGCATCGATTTAAGCAACTGGCAGGCGGCATTAGGTGAAGCGAAAGAGCCGTTCAATCTCGGTCGTCTGACCCGTCTGGTGAAAGAGTATCATCTGCTCAATCCGGTGATTGTGGACTGTACCTCCAGCCAGGCGGTCGCCGATCAGTATGCTGATTTTCTCAGCGAAGGTTTCCATGTGGTGACGCCAAACAAAAAGGCCAACACCTCATCCTGGAATTACTATCAGCAGATGCGCGCCGCCGCTGCCAAATCGCGGCGTAAATTCCTTTATGATACCAACGTCGGCGCCGGACTGCCGGTGATCGAAAACCTGCAGAACCTGATGAACGCCGGTGATGAGCTGCTGCGCTTCTCCGGTATCCTCTCTGGCTCGCTGTCCTACATTTTCGGCCAGCTGGATGACGGAATGTCACTGTCGCAGGCGACAACGATGGCGCGTGAGATGGGCTTTACCGAGCCCGATCCGCGTGACGACCTCTCCGGCACCGATGTGGCGCGTAAGCTGCTGATCCTGGCCCGTGAAGCGGGTCATCAGCTGGAGCTGAGCGACATTGAGATTGAGCCGCTGCTGCCCGCCAGCCTGACCGAAATCCAGGACATTGAGCAGTTTATGCAGCGTCTGCCTGAGCTGGATAACGCTTTTGCCGCCCGGGTTGCGCAGGCGCAGGATGAGGGCAAAGTATTGCGCTATGTTGGCGTGATTGAAGAGGGCGGCATCTGCAAAGTGAAGATCGACGCCGTTGACGGCAACGATCCACTCTATAAGGTGAAAAACGGCGAGAATGCGCTGGCGTTTTACAGCCGCTACTATCAACCGATTCCGCTGGTGCTGCGCGGATACGGTGCAGGAAATGATGTCACAGCGGCCGGTGTTTTTGCCGACCTGCTGCGGACACTGTCATGGAAGTTGGGAGTTTAATCATGGTAAAAATTTACGCACCGGCCTCGATTGGTAACGTCAGCGTCGGCTTCGATGTGCTGGGCGCGGCGGTTTCGCCGGTAGATGGCTCCCTGCTGGGTGACTGCGTCTCCGTGGAAGCGGCAGAGCAGTTTTCACTGACCAACGCCGGACGTTTTGTCAGTAAGCTGCCCGCCGATCCGAAAGAGAATATTGTTTACCAGTGCTGGCAGCGTTTCTGCCAGGAAATCGGCAAAGCGATCCCGGTGGCGATGACGCTGGAGAAGAACATGCCCATCGGCTCCGGGCTGGGTTCCAGCGCCTGCTCGGTGGTGGCCGGTTTAATGGCGATGAACGAGTTTTGCGGCAAGCCTCTCAGCGACAGCACGTTACTGACCCTGATGGGCGAGCTGGAAGGGCGAATCTCGGGCAGCGTGCACTATGATAATGTCGCCCCCTGCTTCCTCGGCGGCATTCAGCTGATGCTGCAGGAGAATGACATTATCAGCCAGGCGGTGCCGGGCTTTGATGACTGGCTGTGGGTAATGGCCTATCCGGGCATTAAAGTCTCAACCGCAGAAGCGCGCGCCATTTTACCGGCGCAGTACCGCAAAGAGGACTGCATCAGGCATGGCCGCTTGCTGGCTGGCTTCATTCACGCCTGCCATACGCGTCAGCCGCAGCTGGCAGCTAAACTTATGCAGGATGTGATTGCCGAACCTTACCGGACCCGGCTGCTGCCAGGTTTCACCGAGGCGCGGCAGGCCGCGAAAGATATTGGCGCACTGGCGTGCGGTATCTCAGGCTCTGGTCCGACACTTTTCGCCGTTTGCAATCAGATGGAAACGGCACAGCGGATGGCTGACTGGCTGAGCCAGCACTATCTGCAGAATGATGAAGGCTTCGTCCATATCTGCCGTCTCGACACGGCTGGCGCACGACAATTGGGATAACGCATGAAACTCTACAATCTTAAGGATCACAACGAGCAGGTCAGCTTCGCCCAGGCGGTGAAACAGGGTCTGGGTTCGCAGCAGGGTCTGTTCTTTCCGCTGGAACTGCCGGAGTTTGAACTGACCGACATCGACGCGATGCTGGAGATGGATTTTGTCAGCCGCAGCAGCAAAATTCTCTCGGCTTTCATTGGTGACGAGATTCCGGCCCAACAGCTGCATGAGCGTGTTAAAGCCGCTTTTGCTTTTCCGGCCCCGGTGAAAGCCGTCAGCGAAGATATCGCCTGTCTGGAGCTGTTCCACGGCCCGACGCTGGCGTTTAAAGATTTCGGCGGCCGTTTTATGGCGCAGATGCTGTCGTATTTTTCAGGCTCAGATGAGCAGATCACCATTCTCACCGCCACCTCCGGTGATACCGGCGCGGCCGTGGCGCACGCCTTTTACGGCATGAAGAACGTGCGCGTGGTGATCCTCTATCCGCAGGGCAAAATCAGTCCGTTGCAGGAGAAACTCTTCTGTACTCTGGGCGGCAACATCGAAACCATCTCTATCGACGGCGATTTTGATGCCTGCCAGTCGCTGGTGAAACAGGCGTTTGATGATGAAGATCTGAAGCGCGCGATTGGCCTGAACTCGGCTAACTCCATCAACATCAGCCGCCTGCTGGCACAGATCTGCTACTACTTTGAAGCGGTCGCACAGCTGCCACAGGAAAAACGTAATCAGCTGGTGGTGTCAGTGCCGAGCGGCAACTTTGGTGATTTGACCGCCGGTCTGCTGGCGAAATCGCTGGGCCTGCCGATCAAACGCTTTATCGCCGCCACCAACGCCAACGACACGGTGCCGCGCTTCCTGGGCAACGGCGAGTGGCAGCCAAACCAGACGGTCTCTACGCTGTCGAATGCCATGGATGTCAGCCAGCCTAATAACTGGCCGCGTGTGGAAGAGCTGTTCCGCCGTAAAACCTGGCGCTTAACCGATCTGGCCTGTGGTGCGGTCTCGGATGAGACCACGCGCGCCGCCATGCGTGAACTGGCTGAGATGGGCTACATTTCCGAGCCGCATGCCGCCATCGCCTGGCGTCTGTTGCGCGATCAGCTGCAGGAAGGGGAGTATGGTGTGTTCCTGGGAACCGCGCATCCGGCGAAATTCCGCGAAAGTGTGGAAGCGATTCTTGAACAGACCCTGACGCTGCCGCCGGAGTTAGCGGAGCGCGCCGACCTGCCGCTGCTGTCGCATCAGATGAAGGGTGATTTCGCCTCGCTGCGGGCGTTTCTGCTGAAGTAAACCTGTGAAAGGCTTCCCGGTTGCGGGAAGCCTGTTTGTGGAAAGCAGAGGGCGCGGGGTGTTACTGCTCTGCGCGCTTAAAGACCAGCTCGCTCTCGCTGCTGCTGGCTGCATCAAAACGATAGCCATCCAGATCAAACGCCTTTAGCTGTTCCGGCTTCGTCAGGCGCTGCTGAATCACATAGCGACTCATTAATCCACGCGCCTTTTTGGCATAGAAGCTAATCACTTTGTAACTGCCATTCTTCTCATCGAGGAACACCGGCTTAATCATCTTTGCCTGCAGCGTCTTAGGATTAACGGCCCGGAAATATTCGTCCGAGGCGAGGTTGATCAGCACCTCATCACCCTGTTCCGCCAGTGCGGCATTCAGCGTTTCAGTGATGAGATCGCCCCAGAAGGTGTAGAGATCTTTGCCCGCCGGATTCGCCAGGCGAATGCCCATCTCCAGACGGTAAGGCTGCATTAAATCGAGTGGACGCAGCACGCCATACAGGCCTGACAACATACGCAGGTGCTGCTGAGCAAAATCGAAATCCTTATCGCTGAAGGTCTCTGCCTGTAAACCGGTGTAGACATCACCTTTGAACGCCAGGATCGCCTGACGGGCATTCTTAGGGGAAAAATCGGGCTGCCAGCTGTTGAAGCGCTCGGCATTGAGGTGCGCCAGTTTATCGCTGATGCCCATTAACGAGGCGATGCTGGCGGGTGACAGCTCGCGCGCAATTTCAATCAGCTGTTGTGACTTTTCTAACAGCGCAGGCTGGGTGAAACGCGTTGTCGCCAGCGGGCTTTCATAATCCAGCGTCTTGGCGGGAGAGATCACCATCAACATAGTTGCTTCCTCGGTTAATGCCTGGTTTAACAGGGCATTGGCTGCTTATCAGGCTTCGCAGTGTACCAAAAAAGCCGCAAAGAATGACGAATCACACCTATTTGTTCGCGCTATCGTAAACGGCATTCCCTGACCTTGCGCCACCGTTGCCGCGTGATATTATCGCAACAGCCTTTTTTCACACTGACAGTTAACTAAGAGAAAAGAACATGACGGACAAACTTACCTCCCTGCGTCAGCTCACCACCGTCGTCGCCGACACCGGTGATATTGCAGCCATGAAGCTGTATCAGCCACAAGACGCCACCACCAACCCTTCTCTGATTCTCAACGCCGCGCAAATTCCTGAATACCGTAAACTGATCGATGAAGCGATCGGCTGGGCGCGTGATCAGAGCAGCAACAAAGAAGAGCAACTGCAGCTGGTTTCTGACAAGCTGGCCGTGAACATTGGTCTGGAAATCCTCAAACTGATCCCAGGCCGCATCTCGACGGAAGTGGATGCGCGTCTCTCTTACGACACTGAAGGCAGCATCGCCAAAGCCCGCAGCCTGATCAAACTCTACAATGATGCCGGTATCAGCAACGACCGCATCCTGATCAAACTGGCCTCTACCTGGCAGGGCATCCGTGCTGCAGAGCAGCTGGAAAAAGAGGGTATCAACTGTAACCTGACGCTGCTGTTCTCCTTTGCTCAGGCGCGTGCCTGTGCTGAAGCGGGCGTGTTCCTGATCTCTCCGTTTGTTGGCCGTATCCTCGACTGGTACAAAGCCAATACTGACAAGAAAGAGTATGCCGCGCACGAAGATCCAGGCGTGGTTTCAGTTTCTGAAATCTACAACTACTACAAGCAGCACGGCTATGAAACCGTGGTGATGGGCGCCAGCTTCCGTAACGTCGGCGAAATCATCGAGCTGGCTGGCTGTGACCGTCTGACCATTTCTCCTGCCCTGCTGAAAGAGCTGGCGGAGAGCGAAGGCACCCTGGAGCGTAAACTGAGCTACAGCGGCGAAGTGAAAGCGCGTCCGGCGCGCATGACCGAGTCT
Source organism: Pantoea sp. RG18 (assembly GCF_025910075.1). Lineage (NCBI taxonomy): Bacteria > Pseudomonadati > Pseudomonadota > Gammaproteobacteria > Enterobacterales > Erwiniaceae > Pantoea > Pantoea sp. RG18. The sequence goes on along the minus strand of NZ_JAPCIL010000009.1, from coordinate 47,758 downwards.
GAGTTCCTGTGGCAGCACAACCAGGATCCGATGGCGGTTGCGAAGCTGGCAGAAGGTATCCGCAATTTTGCCGTTGATCAGGGCAAACTTGAGAAGATGCTGGCAGAACTGCTGTAATCTGTTGACCGTGGCGGCGCAGGCTGCCACGGTTTTCCCTTTTCCGACCCTTTCACTTTATATTATCCTCTCGGCTATTCCCCTTTTACTCCAACCGCACCGCGGTAAATCACAGCGAAGCTAATCATGAATACATTACGCATTGGCCTGATCTCGGTCTCCGATCGCGCCGCGAACGGCATTTATCAGGATCAGGGTATTCCCGCGCTGGAGAGCTGGCTCGGCAGCGCAATCAGCAGCCCGTTTGAGATTGAGTCCCGACTGGTGCCCGACGAGCAGCCGATGATTGAGCAGGCGATTTGCGAACTGGTCGATGAACGTTTTTGCCATCTGGTGTTAACCACCGGCGGCACCGGTCCGGCCCGACGCGATGTCACGCCCGATGCCACCTTAGCCGTTGCCGATCGTGAAATGCCTGGTTTTGGTGAGCAGATGCGCCAGATCAGCCTGCAGTTCGTACCGACCGCGATTCTGTCGCGTCAGGTCGGGGTGATCCGCAAGCAGTCGCTGATCCTCAATCTGCCTGGTCAGCCGAAGTCGATCAAAGAGACGCTGGAAGGGCTGAAGGATGAGCAGGGCAACGTAAAAGTTCACGGCATCTTTGCATCTGTACCTTATTGTTTACAGTTGCTGGAAGGGCCTTACGTCGAAACGCATTCCAGCGTTGTAGCAGCATTTCGGCCTAAAAGCGCTATACGTGAGATAAATAACTAAATATTCCCCATTTCAGGCATAAGCTATAGCCTTGCTGGTGTGGCAAAAGATTGACGGTATAGTAATAAGATCTTTACAACTTTATCTCTTTTGCCTCTGGAATATTATGAATCCGACTCACACTCAGCGTCTGACCGGTAAGGATTACAAGACCCTGGCGCTGGCCGCGCTGGGCGGCGCGCTGGAATTCTACGACTTCATCATCTTCGTTTTCTTCGCCACCGTGATTGGCGAACTCTTTTTCCCCTCGGATATCCCGGAATGGCTGCGTCAGCTGCAGACGTTTGCCATTTTTGCCGCAGGCTATCTGGCTCGTCCGCTGGGCGGCATCGTGATGGCGCATTTTGGCGATAAGCTCGGGCGCAAAAAGATGTTCAGCCTGAGCATTCTGCTGATGGCGCTGCCGACCCTGATGATGGGCGCTTTACCCACCTGGCAGACGATTGGCATTGCTGCGCCACTGCTGATGCTGCTGATGCGGATGTTACAGGGCGCGGCGATTGGCGGTGAAGTGCCGGGCGCCTGGGTGTTTGTCGCGGAACACGTGCCCTATAAACGTATCGGCATCGCCTGCGGCACGCTGACGGCCGGGCTGACTATCGGCATTTTACTGGGTTCGCTGGTGGCCACGCTGATCAATACCTCAATGTCGCAGCAGGCGATCCATGATGGCGGCTGGCGCATCCCATTCTTCCTCGGCGGCGTGTTCGGGCTGGTCGCGATGTACCTGCGTCGCTGGTTGCATGAGACGCCGGTGTTTATTGAGATGCAGCAGCGTAAAGCGCTGGCGGAAACCCTGCCGCTGAAGACCGTGCTGGCAGAGCATAAAAAGTCGATTGTCATCTCTATGCTGCTGACCTGGCTGCTTTCCGCCTGCATCGTGGTGGTGATCCTGATGTCGCCGGTCTGGCTGCAAAAACAGCAGGGCATCGCGCCTGCGCTGACCCTGCAGGCCAACAGCATCGCCACCGTGATGCTCTGCATTGGCTGCATTATTGCCGGACTCGCGGCCGATCGCTTTGGTGCCAGTCGTACGCTGTGTGTCGGCAGCCTGCTGCTGGCGATCTGTAGCTGGCAGTTTTATCACCTGACCGCCCTCTATCCACAGCAGCTCTTCCTGCTTTATGGCGTGGCGGGTCTCAGCGTCGGTATCGTTGGCGTAGTGCCCTTTGTGATGGTGCGCGCCTTTCCGGCAGAAGTGCGTTTTACCGGGCTCTCATTTTCCTACAACCTCTCCTATGCGATCTTCGGCGGGCTGACACCCATCTTTGTGTCGCTGCTGATGAACGTCTCAGAGATGGCACCCTGCTGGTATGTGATGGCGCTGGCGCTGGTGGGATTGCTGACGGGGATCTGGCTGCGGCGTGATGTCAGCCACGAGCCTGGCCTGCAGCAGGGGATTAACTCTTTGTAATGCGGGGACGCGGAGCCAGGCTCCGCGTCTTTTTTATGCGTAAAGGCAGGCTTAGAGTGGTTTCGCGCCAATCGGCAGAATGGTGCGGCCAAAGGTTTCGTTCAGCACTTCACCCATCGCCAGATAGCAGGCGCTGGCACCACAGAGTATCCCGACCCAGCCCGCGGAGACCACCAGCGCCGGCAGGTGCATAAGATGAGCCACGGCCAGCAGCAGAAACAGCAGCGTGAGCGAGCCGAAAACAAACTGCAGCATCCGCGCACCTTTCAGCGTACCGACGAACATAAACAGCGTGAAAATGCCCCACAGTGCCAGCCAGGCCCCCAGGAAACGTTCGTCTGGCACTTTTGCCAGTCCTATTTCAGGTAACAGCAGGATCGCCACAAAGCTTAACCAGAACATGCCGTAAGAGGTAAAGGCGGTCAGCCCGAAAGTGTTGTTCTTTTTAAACTCCAGCAGACCGGCCAGCACCTGCGCAATCCCACCATAAAAAATGCCCATGGCTAAAATCGCCACGTCCATGGCAAACAGGCCCGTGTTGTGCAGGTTCAGCAAAATGGTCGTCATGCCAAATCCCATTAATCCCAGCGGGGCAGGGTTAGCCAGCGTTGAATTTGCCATAGTTCCTCGGCAGTAAAATGATCGTTGATGTAATAAACGGATTTCGTCCTGCTCCCTGAGGGGAGCAAGGCGACGCATCATATTCAGCGTTGTGGCAGCGTTCTTTGATCCCGACAGGGCCAAAGGTAAAAATTTTTTTTTGGTTTAGCCCTTGATGCGCATCGAAGCGGCCCCATTTACTTGTCATCGAGCGTTGTGAACGTTGGAAAAAAAGCATGTGCTGGCAGTTGAATGCAAACAACCCGCCCACATAAAAGGTTCACAACCCAAATTGGCAACGAATTTAAGTGGGAGATGTTTAGATGGGTAAGATTATTGGTATTGACCTGGGTACAACCAACTCTTGTGTTGCGATCATGGATGGCACTAAAGCACGCGTGCTGGAAAATGCCGAGGGCGATCGCACCACGCCTTCAATTATTGCGTATACACAGGATGGCGAAATTCTGGTCGGTCAACCGGCTAAACGTCAGGCAGTGACCAACCCGCAGAATACCCTGTTCGCAATTAAGCGTCTGATCGGTCGTCGCTTCCAGGACGAAGAAGTACAGCGTGATATTAAAATCATGCCGTACAAAATCACCGGCGCTGACAACGGCGACGCATGGCTGGAAGTGAAAGGTCAGAGAATGGCACCGCCGCAGATCTCTGCTGAAGTGCTGAAGAAAATGAAAAAGACCGCCGAAGATTACCTCGGTGAGCCAGTGACTGAAGCGGTTATTACCGTACCGGCTTACTTCAACGATGCGCAGCGTCAGGCAACCAAAGACGCCGGCCGTATCGCAGGTCTGGAAGTCAAACGTATCATTAACGAACCGACTGCTGCTGCACTGGCATATGGTCTGGATAAAGGCCAGGGTAACCGCACCATCGCGGTTTATGACCTGGGTGGCGGTACCTTCGATATCTCAATCATTGAGATCGACGAAGTTGACGGCGAAAAAACCTTTGAAGTTCTGGCGACCAACGGTGATACCCACCTGGGTGGTGAAGACTTCGATAGCCGCCTGATTAACTATCTGGTTGCTGAATTCAAGAAAGACCAGGGCATCGATCTGCACAACGATCCACTGGCGATGCAGCGTCTGAAAGAAGCGGCAGAGAAAGCGAAAATCGAACTTTCTTCTGCACAGCAGACCGACGTTAACCTGCCATACATCACGGCAGATGCGACCGGTCCTAAACACCTGAACATCAAAGTGACCCGCTCTAAACTGGAGTCACTGGTTGAAGATCTGGTTGCTCGCTCAATCGCGCCACTGAAAGTTGCGCTGCAGGACGCCGGACTGTCTGTTTCAGACATCAACGACGTTATCCTGGTGGGTGGTCAGACTCGTATGCCACTGGTTCAGGCCAAAGTGACTGAGTTCTTCGGTAAAGAGCCACGTAAAGACGTGAACCCGGATGAAGCGGTCGCGGTCGGTGCTGCAGTTCAGGGTGGTGTACTGGGTGGCGACGTGAAAGACGTGCTGCTGCTGGACGTTACCCCGCTGTCACTGGGTATCGAAACCATGGGTGGTGTGATGACTTCGCTGATCAGCAAGAACACCACTATCCCAACCAAGCACAGCCAGGTCTTCTCGACTGCTGAAGATAACCAGTCAGCCGTGACCATTCACGTGCTGCAGGGTGAGCGTAAGCGCGCCAATGACAACAAGTCACTGGGCCAGTTCAACCTTGACGGTATTCAGAACGCGCCACGCGGTTTGCCGCAGATCGAAGTGACCTTCGACATCGATGCGGATGGTATCCTGCACGTGTCGGCGAAAGATAAGAACAGCGGTAAAGAGCAGAAAATCACCATCAAAGCCTCTTCAGGTCTGAGCGATGAAGAGATCCAGAAAATGGTGCGTGATGCGGAAGCGAACGCTGAATCTGACCGCAAGTTCGAAGAGCTGGTACAGACGCGTAACCAGGGCGATCAGATTGCCCACAGCACGCGTAAGCAGCTGGAAGAAGCGGGCGACAAACTGTCAGCTGATGACAAAGCGCCAATCGAAGCCGCTCTGGCCGCGCTGGAAACTGCGCTGAGAGGCGAAGACAAAGCTGAAATCGACGCCAAAATGCAGGCGCTGATGGAAGTGTCCGGCAAACTGATGGAAGCGGCACAGCAGTCTCAGGCGGGTGCAGCGGATGCCGGTGACGCGTCAGCGAAGAAAGATGACGACGTTGTCGATGCTGAATTCGAAGAAGTGAAAGACAACAAGAAATAATTGCCCCTGACCGGGCGCGACGGTTGGCCTGACAGCCGTTGAAACCAGCACGGGCGTAGGAGATCTCTCCACGCCCGTGCGATCATGTTAAGGGCTAAATAAACATGGCGAAGAGTGATTACTACGAGATTTTAGGCGTCGCCAAATCCGCGGACGAGCGTGAAATCAAAAAGGCTTACAAACGCCTGGCAATGAAATTTCACCCGGACCGTAATCCCGGTGACAAAGAAGCCGAAGCCAAATTCAAAGAGGTCAAGGAAGCGTACGAAATCCTGACCGATGCGCAGAAGCGTGCGGCCTACGATCAATATGGTCATGCAGCCTTTGAACAGGGCGGTATGGGTGGCGGTGGATACGGCGGCGGCGGCTTTGGTGGCGGCGGCGCAGACTTCAGCGATATCTTTGGCGACGTGTTCGGTGACATCTTTGGTGGTGGACGCCGTCAGCGCGCATCCCGTGGCGCCGATTTACGCTACAACATGGAGCTGTCGCTGGAAGAAGCGGTACGCGGCGTGACCAAAGAGATCCGCATTCCAACGCTGGAAGAGTGTGACGTCTGCCACGGCAGCGGCGCGAAAGCGGGAACGCAGCCACAAACCTGTTCAACCTGTCACGGTGCAGGCCAGGTGCAGATGCGCCAGGGCTTCTTCACCGTTCAGCAGGCCTGTCCGACCTGTCATGGTCGCGGCTCGGTGATTAAAGATCCGTGCAACGCCTGTCATGGTCATGGCCGTGTTGAGAAGTCGAAAACGCTGTCAGTGAAAATCCCGGCAGGGGTCGACACCGGCGATCGCATTCGTCTGAGCGGCGAAGGCGAAGCGGGCGAGCAGGGCGCACCAGCAGGCGATCTCTACGTTCAGGTCTCGGTGAAGAAACACCCGATCTTCGAGCGTGAAGAGAACAATCTCTACTGTGAAGTGCCGATCAACTTTGCGATGGCAGCGCTGGGAGGTGAGATTGAAGTACCGACCCTGGATGGTCGCGTGAAGCTGAAAGTGCCGTCAGAAACTCAGACCGGCAAGCTGTTCCGCATGCGCGGACGTGGCGTGAAATCTGTGCGTGGCGGCGCGGTCGGCGATCTGCTGTGTCGTGTCGTGGTGGAAACACCGGTCAGCCTGAATGAGAAACAGAAAGCGCTGTTGCGTGAACTGGAAGAGAGTTTTGGCGGCCCGAGCGGCGAGCATAACAGCCCACGCTCCAAGAGCTTTTTCGACGGCGTGAAAAAATTCTTTGATGATCTGACTCGTTAAGTCTGCCTGATAAAAAGCGGAGCCCCGGCTCTGATGCTGCTCAGTTAAGATTAGATTTGTAAAGGCTGTCACGGTTAAACGTGGCAGCTTTTTTTGTGGGCGAGCGAGCCGCAGTGCGAGCCAGCGCACCTCTTCTGCTGCTGCCGGGCCGTCCTCGCGCCGCTCACGCGGTACCTTCGGCTTTGACGTTGTGCCGACGAACCGTTCGGGGATCGGCCCTCCCTGGCCGGCCCCGAACTGTCCACGCTTCCCGGCGTGGACTTCTGGCCCACCGTCACGCCTCAGCGCTGTGGATAGCCCTTTCAGCAGCAGAGGCGCTCAGGCCTCCATTCTCGTGCCCTTTTTAACAATACACACTGAAGTTTCAGAGCAGGCTGATTCCGGGCAGGGGCAGGCAATCCGCAGCGCTGAACAGAATGAGTCTGCCAGGAGAGCCCGCAGGACGCGGGCGAAAGGCGGGGCGGCACAGGATGTGCCATCCCCGGCGGTCCGTCAGGCAGAGGAATGAAGTGAAGGAACCGCGAAGCGGCGCGAGGACCGCCAGCCCCTGCCCGGCACCAGACTGCGTTATCACCTGTCGCTTAACTGACCAGCATTATAGCCCCGGCTCCGCTTTTTTTACTTTAAATCCCCTGCCTGTGATGGCTGCATTATCTCTCCCTCACCGCAGCACTCATAAAAATGTCGACGTTTACTGCTATTACTGCTCGGCGAAACCGAGCATATAGCGCGGTATAAGCTGCTTTTAACGAACTATATGAATCGTTACACTGTTTAACATTCTGTCTCTGCTCAGGAAGATGAACATTGAACAAGCCGCGCAAATTAAAAAATCTGCTAAAAAGTTTTATTGAAAGTGATGCCAGCAATGGCGTGATGTTGATCGTGGCGGCGGTCGCGGCGATGATCCTCGCCAATACGGCCGCTACCGCCCAGGGTTACCAGGCGTTGCTGAATGAACCGGTACAAATCCGCTTCGGAGCGCTGGATATCAGCAAAAACTTGCTGTTGTGGATCAACGATGCGCTGATGGCGCTTTTCTTTCTGGTTATTGGCCTGGAAGTAAAGCGTGAGTTGATGGTCGGCGAACTTGCCAGCCGTGACAAGGCTATCTTCCCGGTCATCGCGGCAATAGGCGGCATGGCGTTACCCGCTCTGATCTTCCTGCTTTTCAACCATGGTGATGAGATTGCACGTAACGGCTGGGCCATTCCCACCGCAACCGATATTGCTTTTGCGCTGGGTGTGCTGGCCCTTCTGGGCAGCCGTGTTCCTGTTGCGCTGAAAGTCTTTCTGATGGCACTGGCGATTATTGATGACCTGGGTGCCATTGTGATTATCGCTCTGTTCTATACCAGTGACCTCTCAGTGCTCTCCCTGTGCGTGGCTGCAGGCGCAATTGTCGTGCTGGCACTCCTGAACCGCTTTAACGTCCGTAGAATCTCAGTCTACATACTGGTGGGTATCGTACTCTGGACCGCCGTGCTGAAGTCGGGCGTCCACGCAACCCTGGCTGGCGTCATTGTGGGCTTCTTCGTGCCTCTGGAGAAGAAAGAGGGGCACTCTCCAGCGGAACATCTGGCGCATGGTCTGATGCCGTGGGTGAACTGGATGATTCTGCCGCTGTTTGCCTTTGCTAATGCCGGTATCTCACTTGCTGGCATTACGCTGAGTGATGTCCTCTCGCCTGAACCGTCAGGCATCATCTTCGGCCTGTTAATCGGTAAGCCATTAGGCATTACGCTCTTCTGCTGGCTGGCGGTAAAACTGCGGCTGGCAGTATTACCCAACGGCACAACCATACGCGATATTATGGCGATTGGTGTGCTGTGCGGAATTGGCTTCACTATGTCAATTTTTATCAGTTCGCTGGCCTTTGATGCCGCGCATGAACAGCTGGTGACCTTTTCTAAACTGGGCATTCTGACCGGCTCTCTGCTTTCAGCCGTCATCGGCTATACGCTGCTGCGAATTAAACTGCGTTAATGGAGAGGAGGCGCAAGCCTCCTTTTTTCTATGAATCAGCTCAATTTCAATCATCTCTACTACTTCTGGCACGCCTGCCGTGCGGGATCAATTACGGCAGCAGCAGAGGCACTCTCCCTGACGCCACAGACCATTACCGGGCAGATTAAGGCACTGGAGGAGCGCCTGCAGGGCAAACTGTTCCGGCGTCAGGGACGGGGTCTGGTACCGACGGAGCTGGGGCAGCTGGTTTTTCGCTATGCTGACCGCATGTTTATGCTGAGTCAGGAGATGCTGGATATTGTGAATTACCGCAAAGAGTCCCATCTGCTGCTGGATGTTGGCGTGGCAGATGCGCTCTCAAAGCAGCTGGTCAGCAAGGTGCTGGAGACGGCAGTGGTCGCAGAGGAGAAAATTCATCTGCGCTGTTTTGAATCGACCCACGAAATGCTGCTGGAGCAGCTCAGTCAGCATAAGCTGGATATGATTATCTCTGACTGCTCCATCGACCCCACCCAACAGGAAGGGCTGTTTTCGGTGAAGCTGGGGGAATGTGCGATCAGTTTCTGGTCAACCCAGCCGCTCAGCGATCTCTCTTTTCCGGCCTGCCTGGAGACGCGTCCCCTGCTGATTCCGGGGCGCCGCTCCATGCTGGGGCGCAAAATCCTCAACTGGATCAGCACCCAGGGGCTGCAGGTGGAGATTCTGGGTGAGTTTGATGATGCGGCATTGATGACGGCGTTTGGTGCGCGACAGAATGCGATTTTTGTCGCGCCTTTGCTGGAGATGGGTCAACGTGAGGGGATATATGAAGTCGGGCGGCTCGACGCGGTGTCAGAGGAGTATCACATACTCTTCGCGGAGCGGATGATTCAGCATCCGGCGGTGCAGCGACTCTGTCACGCAGACTTCAGCGAACTCTTTCCCCGCCAGGGTACAGACGAAAAAAAACCGGCGTAAGCGCCGGCTTTTTTAACAAAGCGATTAACAACAGGCAATTAAGCCAGTTTGTTGATCTGTGCAGTCAGGTTAGACTTATAACGTGCAGCTTTGTTCTTGTGGATCAGACCTTTAGCAGCCTGACGGTCCACGAGTGGTTGCATTTCATTGAATGCGTTCTGCGCAGCAGCTTTGTCGCCTGAAGCGATCGCCGCGTATACTTTCTTAACGAAGGTACGCATCATAGAGCGGCGGCTAGCGTTATGCTTACGGCGTTTCTCAGATGTTACGGCGCGTTTCTTAGCTGATTTGATATTAGCCAAGGTACAACTCCCAAATGTGTTCTATAGAGACAAATCAAAGGCCGAGGACTATGCCCTTCTAACCTGATTTTGTCAATGGATTTGTGCAAATAAGCGTCGCCCTGAGAGCGGCACTCGGTTACGTATTTGATGGCGCAGGATTCTACCAGCTTCCCCTCGCTGAATACAGTATTTCGCGACAAAATTCTTAACATGCGCTTCTGCAACAGGAAATGCAGCGCCTAAAGCATGAAAGGCGTGCTGACGGGTTAACCTGAGTCGCTTTCAAGGGTATAATCCGCCGATTTCCACCGGTTTGGGCCAGCCATGAAGTTTATCCGCGGTATTCATAATCTTAACGAGCAGCATCGCGGCTGCGTTCTGACCATTGGTAATTTCGATGGCGTGCACCGTGGGCATCAGGCGCTGATGTCGCGGCTGTGTGAAGAGGGACGTAAGCGTAATCTGCCGGTGGTGGTCATGGTTTTTGAGCCACAGCCGCTGGAGCTGTTTGCCGGTGACAAAGCGCCGGCTCGTCTGACGCGTCTGCGTGAAAAACTGCGATACATGGCGGAAGCCGGCGTCGATAAAGTGTTGTGCGTGCGGTTCGACCGTCGCTTTGCGGCCTTGTCCGCCCAGCGTTTTATCAGTGACCTGTTAGTCGAAAAGCTGGACGTAAAGTACCTTGCGGTAGGCGATGATTTCCGCTTCGGCGCTGGTCGCCAGGGTGATTTCCTGTTATTACAGAAAGCCGGTGCGGAGTACGGCTTTGAGGTCGTCAGCACCGAAACCTTCTGTGATGGCGGTAAGCGAATCAGCAGTACTGCCGTGCGTCAGGCGCTGGCCGTGGATGATTTAGCGCTGGCGCAGTCGCTGCTTGGTCACCCTTTCACTATTTCCGGCCGCGTTGTGCACGGTGATGCACTGGGACGCACGCTGGGTTTCCCCACGGCGAACCTCCCTTTACGCCGCAGCGTCTCGCCGGTGAAAGGGGTTTATGCGGTAGAGGTACGGGGTCTGACGCCCGAGCCACTGCCAGGTGTCGCCAATATCGGCACCCGTCCGACCGTAAAAGGTTTACGCCAGCAGCTTGAAGTTCACCTGCTCGACATCAATATGGATCTCTATGGTCGTCACATTGATGTGGTGCTGAAACAGAAAATACGAAACGAGCAGCGCTTTGCCTCACTGGAGGCGTTGAAAGAACAAATTGCGAACGATGTGGTAACGGCCCGGCAGTTCTTTGGGCTGCTTTAACCTGAGCGAAAAACGGAATCGAGAATCTGATGAGTGACTATAAATCTACCCTGAATTTGCCGGAAACGGGATTCCCGATGCGTGGCGATCTGGCCAAACGCGAACCGGGAATGTTGCAACGCTGGTATGCCGACAATCTGTACGGCATCATCCGCGAAGCCAAAAAAGGGAAAAAAACCTTTATCCTGCATGATGGCCCTCCGTATGCGAACGGCAGCATTCATATTGGTCACTCCGTTAACAAGATTCTGAAAGACATTATCGTTAAGTCGAAAGGCATGGCGGGTTATGACTCGCCGTATGTGCCGGGCTGGGACTGTCACGGTCTGCCAATCGAACACAAAGTTGAGCAGATGATCGGCAAGCCAGGCGAGAAAGTCACCGCTGCTGAATTCCGCGAAGCGTGCCGCAAATACGCCGCGGAACAGGTTGAAGGCCAGAAGGCGGACTTTATCCGTCTGGGTGTGCTGGGCGACTGGGATCGCCCTTACCTGACCATGGATTTCGGTACCGAAGCCAACATCATTCGTGCGCTGAGTAAAATCATCGGCAACGGCCACCTGCACAAAGGCGCGAAGCCCGTGCACTGGTGTCTGGATTGCCGTTCTGCCTTAGCAGAAGCGGAAGTGGAGTATTACGACAAAACGTCACCGTCGATTGATGTGATGTTCAACGCCATTGATGCCGACGCGGTGCGTCAGGCGTTTGGTGTGGCACAGGTTAATGGTCCTATTTCACTGGTGATCTGGACGACGACACCGTGGACGCTGCCGGCTAACCGCGCCATCTCGTTAAACGCGGAATTTGAGTATCAGCTGCTGCAGATCGACGGTCGCGCGCTGATCCTGGCAAAAGATCTGGTCGAGAGCGTGATGAAGCGCGCGGGCGTCAGCGAATGGCAGGTACTGGGCGAATGTAAAGGCGCGGCGCTGGAGCTGCAGAAATTCCAGCATCCGTTCCTGGCGCTTGAGTCGCTGGTGGTACTGGGCGATCACGTCACCCTGGAAGCGGGTACCGGTGCAGTCCACACGGCACCTGGCCACGGTCCGGATGACTATGTTATCGGTCAGAAATATGGCATCGAAACCGCCAATCCGGTCGGACCGGATGGCCGCTATCTGCCAGGCACCTATCCGACGCTGGATGGGGTCAACGTCTTTAAAGCCAACGACATGATCGTTGAGCTGCTGAAAGAGAAGGGCGCGCTGCTGCACGTTGAGAAACTGCTGCACAGCTACCCGCACTGCTGGCGCCATAAAACGCCGATCATCTTCCGCGCCACACCGCAATGGTTCATCAGCATGGATCAGAAAGGATTGCGTGCGCAGTCGCTGAAGGAGATCAAAGGCGTGCAGTGGATCCCGGACTGGGGCCAGGCGCGTATCGAATCGATGGTGGCGAACCGTCCTGACTGGTGTATCTCTCGTCAGCGTACCTGGGGCGTACCGATGGCGCTGTTCGTTCATAAAGAGAGCGAAGAGCTGCACCCGGACACGCTGGCGCTGATGGAAAAAGTGGCGCAGCGCGTTGAGCAGGAGGGGATTCAGGCCTGGTGGGATCTCGATCCGCGCGAGCTGATGGGCGACGATGCCGATCATTACGTAAAAGTGCCGGATACGCTGGATGTCTGGTTTGACTCCGGTTCAACCAGCTATTCCGTGGTTGATGCGCGTCCGGAATTTGACGGACATGCGCCTGACCTTTATCTGGAAGGGTCCGATCAGCATCGCGGCTGGTTTATGTCCTCGCTGATGATCTCCACGGCGATGAAGGGCAAAGCGCCTTATCGTCAGGTACTGACACACGGTTTCACCGTGGATGGTCAGGGCCGCAAGATGTCGAAATCGATCGGTAACACGGTTGCGCCGCAGGATGTGATGAACAAACTGGGCGCCGATATTCTGCGCCTGTGGGTGGCATCAACCGACTACTCGGGCGAAATGGCGGTCTCCGATGAGATCCTTAAACGTTCTGCCGATGCCTATCGTCGCATCCGTAACACCGCGCGTTTCCTGCTGGCTAACCTCAGCGGCTTTAATCCGGCGACCGATCTGGTGAAACCGGAAGAGATGGTGGTGGTGGATCGCTGGGCCGTCGGTCGCGCTCAGGCGGCACAGGCCGATATCGTTGCCTCTTACGAGAACTACGATTTCCACGAAGTGATCCAGCGACTGATGCAGTTCTGCTCAATTGAGATGGGCAGCTTCTATCTCGACATCATCAAGGATCGTCAGTACACCGCGAAAGGCGATGGCCTGGCGCGTCGCAGCTGCCAGACCGCGCTGTGGCATATCGTCGAAGCGCTGGTACGCTGGATGGCACCGATCATGTCCTTTACGGCGGATGAGATCTGGGGCTACCTGCCGGGCGAACGTGCGCAGTATGTCTTCACCGAAGAGTGGTATCAGGGGCTGTTTGGCCTGGCTGAAGATGAAGCGCTGAATGACGCCTACTGGGCTGAGCTGCTGAAAGTGCGTGGCGAAGTGAACAAGGTGATCGAGCAGGCGCGTGCGGATAAACGTATCGGTGGCGCACTGGAAGCAACGGTCACGCTCTATGCCGATCCGGAGCTGGCGGCTAAACTGCAGGCGCTGGGTAATGAGCTGCGCTTTGTGCTGCTGACCTCTGGCGCACAGGTGGCTGATTACGCCCTGGCGAACGACGAAGCGCAGCAGAGTGAGCTGCTGAAAGGTCTGAAAATCGCGCTGCACAAGGCGGAAGGCGAGAAATGTCAGCGCTGCTGGCATTACACTACCGACGTCGGACAGAATCCTGAGCATGCTGAGGTCTGTGGTCGTTGTTACACTAACGTAGCCGGTGACGGCGAACAGCGTGAATTTGCCTGATGCGTAAACCTATTTTATCAACCGGATTGCGCTGGCTGTGGCTGGTGCTGGTGGTGATTGTTGTCGACTTCGCCAGTAAGCAGTGGGTGATGAACAACATGATGCTGCATGAAACCCAGCCACTGATGCCCTACCTGAACCTGTTCTACGCGCACAACTACGGCGCGGCGTTCAGTTTCCTGGCGGACAAAGGCGGCTGGCAGCGCTGGTTCTTTGCCGGTATTGCGCTGGCTATCGTGATCTCACTGGTCGTGATGATGTATCGTAATCATGCCAGTCAGAAGATCGCTAACATCGCGTATGCCCTGATCATCGGCGGCGCGATAGGCAATCTGTTTGATCGCTCATACCATGGCTTTGTGGTCGATTTTATCGATTTCTATGTCGGTAACTGGCACTTCGCTACATTTAATATCGCTGACTGCGGCATCTGTATCGGTGCTGCATTGGTGGTGCTGGAGGGCTTTTTCAGCCCGAACGGCAAACAGGCTAAACAGAAAGGGTAAGTGATGACTGAGTCCGTACAGCGCGAAAGCGCGGTGTTGGTGCATTTTACGCTGAAGCTGGAAGATGGCTCGACGGCGGAATCGACCCGTGCAAACGGCAAGCCCGCGCTGTTCCGTCTTGGTGATGGCAGCCTCTCTGCGGCACTTGAGCAGGCACTGCTGGGGCTGAAAGCGGGTGAAACTAAACAGTTTACCCTGGAACCGGACGACGCCTTTGGCGGCGTCAGCCCTGACCTGATCCAGTATTTCTCGCGTCGGGACTTTATCGATGCGGGTGAGCCGGAAGTGGGAGCCATCATGCTGTTCAGCGGCATGGGCGGCAGTGAAATGCCTGGCGTGATCCGTGAAATCTCTGGTGACTCTATCACTGTGGATTTCAACCATCCGCTGGCAGGTCGTCGTATTCAGTTTGATGTAGAGGTGCTGGAAATCGATCCCGCACTGGAGGCCAACGATGCAAATCCTGTTAGCTAATCCGCGCGGCTTCTGCGCTGGCGTTGATCGTGCCATCAGTATTGTTGAGCGCGCGCTGGAGATGTATGGCGCGCCAATCTATGTCCGTCACGAAGTGGTGCATAACCGTTACGTGGTAAACAGCCTGCGTGAGCGCGGTGCCATCTTCATTGAAGAGATCAGTGAAGTGCCGGATAACGCGATTCTGATCTTCTCTGCGCACGGTGTTTCTCAGGCAGTGCGTGCCGAAGCCAAAGCGCGCAATCTGACTATGCTGTTTGACGCTACCTGTCCGCTGGTGACCAAGGTGCATATGGAAGTGGCTCGCGCCAGCCGTAAAGGCGTTGAGGCAATACTGATTGGTCATGCGGGTCATCCGGAAGTTGAAGGCACCATGGGGCAGTACAACAACCCTAATGGCGGCATGTATCTGGTGGAGTCACCGGAAGATGTCTTCAGACTGACAGTGAAAGACGAAAACAATCTGAGCTTCATGACGCAGACCACGCTCTCTGTGGACGACACCTCTGACATCATTGATGCTCTGCGCCAGCGCTTCCCGGCGATTATCGGGCCGCGTAAAGATGATATCTGCTACGCCACCACCAACCGTCAGGAAGCGGTTCGTACTCTGGCTAAAGATGCGGAAGTGGTGCTGGTGGTGGGGTCGAAGAACTCCTCTAACTCTAACCGTCTGGCTGAGCTGGCTCAGCGTGCCGGTAAGCTGGCGAAGCTGATCGACTCTGCGGATGATATTCAGGAAGAGTGGGTAAAAGGCGTGGCCTGCATCGGCGTCACCGCAGGCGCGTCAGCGCCCGATATTCTGGTGCAGCAGGTGATCCAGCGGCTGCGTGAACTGGGCGGCGAAGCGGCAATTGAGCTGATTGGCCGTGAAGAGAATATTGTCTTCGAAGTGCCCAAAGAGCTGCGTGTCGAAGTGCGTAACGTGCAGTAACTCATCGATATTACTGATAAAAAGGCCGACTCTGTTCGGCCTTTTTTGTTTTTTGAATCTGACAAAAAAAGCCGTTATTTGCTGCGGTGATTGCTTTTACTGATAATCACGGGCGGCTGGCATAAAATTCTTATTATCACGGATTAATAGTGGCGTGACTGTTAACTCATCGTTAACCTGATGACGCTTTGGATGCATAGTTTTGTTTTAGGAATGAATAAATATGAACACAATCCGCATTGCTATTGTGGGCGCGCCGGGCCGTATGGGCCGTAATCTGATTCAGGCGACGCAGCAGGCAGAAGGCGCAGAACTGGGTGCGGCACTGGCTCGCCCGGGCTCATCGCTGACCGGCAGCGACGCTGGTGAATTAGCGGGCATCGGAAAAAATGGCATCATCATCGCTGACGATTTACGCGCGGTGATTAACGATTTTGATGTGCTGGTCGACTTCACCCGCCCGGAAGGCACGCTGGAGTATATGGCGATCTGCCGTGAGCAGGGCAAAGCGATGGTGATCGGCACCACCGGTTTTGATGAAGCAGGCAAAGCGGCCATTCGGGCCGCGGCAGAAGATATCCCTATTGTGTTCGCCGCTAACTTCAGCGTGGGGGTTAACCTGGTGCTGAAGCTGCTGGAGAAGGCTGCCAAAGTGATGGGAGAGTACGCGGATATTGAGATCGTTGAAGCGCACCACCGCCATAAAGTGGATGCGCCCTCCGGAACCGCGCTGGCGATGGGTGAGGCGATTGCCGATGCGATGCAGTGGAAACTGGATGAGCATGCGGTCTATACGCGTGAGGGCCACACCGGCGAACGCCAGCCGCAGAGCATCGGTTTTGCGACAGTACGCGCGGGTGACATCGTCGGTGAGCATACTGCGATGTTTGCAGATATTGGCGAGCGCGTAGAGATAACCCACAAGGCTTCAAGCCGTATGACCTTTGCAAATGGCGCGGTTAAGTCCGCTTTATGGTTGAAAGATAAGAAATCTGGCCTGTTTGACATGCGTGATGTGCTGGATTTGTCGATGTTGTGAGTGTTGTTAACCATCGTGATGTGGTTGTTTCAATCGATAATCGCTTGATTGAAAAGGGGCAATGTTTTCATTGCCCTTAATTTTATCTGAAATATGCCTTCCAGATATAAATTTACCTCTGACTTCTGTTTTTTCCTGTTTTCTTCATTTATTTGCTCTGCCGGATGCTATTTTTGACCATTTGGTCAAAAATAAAGGCCGCGCTGCTTCTGTTTTGCTTTTACGCTGCCTGGCAAACGATTATTCCGCCGAGTTTTCCTCTCTTTTTGCTGCTTATGCCCGTTATTTTCCTCAGAAGGCAGATAAGGGTGAAAAAATCCCGCCGCAGGGTAGACAATGGCCAGGGCGATCATTAGAATGCGCGCAATTTGCCAAAAATCGACAATTCAGGCGGTTTTTGCATTGATTCAGGCGGCTATTTTGAATTAATATGCAGATAATGTGACTGTTTATTCCCTGGAGGATGTTTTGATTAAGTCAGCGCTCTTGGTTCTGGAAGACGGAACCCAATTCCACGGTCGGGCCATCGGGGCAACAGGGTCGGCAGTGGGAGAAGTCGTTTTCAATACCTCAATGACCGGTTATCAAGAAATCCTCACTGATCCTTCCTATTCCCGCCAAATCGTTACTCTCACTTATCCCCATATCGGTAATGTCGGAACCAATGCCGCCGACGAAGAATCCAGCCAGATTCATGCGCAAGGCCTGGTTATCCGTGACCTGCCGCTGATTGCCAGCAACTTCCGTAGTGAAGAGGGCTTATCCGCCTACCTGCAGCGCAACAACATCGTGGCGATTGCCGATATCGATACCCGCAAGCTGACGCGCTTGCTGCGTGAGAAAGGTGCACAAAACGGCTGCATCATTGCGGGCGATAATCCGGATGCCGCGCTGGCGCTGCAAAAAGCTCAGGCGTTCCCGGGACTGAAAGGGATGGATTTGGCGAAAGAGGTCTGCACCACTGAGACCTACAGCTGGCAGCAGGGCAGCTGGACGCTGGAGGGAGGGCTGCCAGAGCAGGCCGACGCTGAATCACTGCCTTACCATGTGGTGGCTTACGATTACGGTGCCAAGCGCAACATTCTGCGGATGCTGGTCGATCGCGGCTGTCGTCTGACCGTCGTTCCGGCACAGACGCCTGCCGAAGAAGTACTGAAGCTTAATCCGGATGGCATCTTCCTCTCTAACGGTCCTGGCGACCCGGAGCCGTGCGACTACGCCATCAGCGCGATTCAGGCCTTCCTGAAAACAGAGATCCCGGTGTTCGGAATCTGTCTGGGTCATCAGCTGCTGGCGCTGGCCAGCGGGGCTAAGACCGTGAAGATGAAGCTGGGCCACCACGGCGGCAACCATCCGGTGAAAGATCTCGATAACAATCGCGTGATGATCACCGCGCAGAACCACGGTTTTGCGGTCGATGAGAACAATCTTCCCGCTAACCTGCGTGTAACTCACATTTCGTTGTTCGATAAAACCGTGCAGGGCATTCACCGCACTGACAAGCCCGCATTCAGCTTCCAGGGACACCCGGAAGCCAGCCCGGGCCCAGGCGATGCTGCGCCGCTGTTTGACCACTTTATTGAATTGATTGACGCATTCCGTCTGCAAGCGAAGTAATCAGGAGCTAATTCATGCCAAAACGTACAGACCTAAAATCCATCCTGATTCTTGGTGCCGGTCCGATTGTGATCGGCCAGGCCTGCGAATTTGACTATTCCGGTGCGCAGGCGTGTAAAGCGCTGCGTGAAGAGGGTTACCGCGTCATTCTGGTGAACTCCAACCCGGCGACGATCATGACCGACCCGGAAATGGCTGATGCGACTTACATTGAGCCGATTCACTGGGAAGTGGTGCGCAAAATCATCGAAAAAGAGCGCCCGGACGCGGTACTGCCGACCATGGGCGGTCAGACAGCGCTGAACTGTGCGCTGGAGCTGGAACGTCATGGCGTGCTGGGAGAGTTTGGCGTCACCATGATCGGCGCAACGGCTGATGCGATCGACAAAGCAGAAGATCGTCGTCGTTTCGACGTGGCGATGAAAAGCATCGGTCTGGATACCGCGCGCTCCGGCATTGCGCACACCATGGAAGAAGCGCTGGCCGTGGCTGAAGATGTCGGTTTCCCCTGCATTATCCGTCCCTCATTTACTATGGGCGGAACCGGTGGCGGCATCGCCTACAACCGCGAAGAGTTTGAAGAGATTTGCGAACGCGGTCTGGACCTCTCACCGACCAATGAGCTGCTGATTGATGAGTCGCTGATTGGCTGGAAAGAGTATGAGATGGAAGTGGTGCGCGATAAAAACGACAACTGCATCATCGTCTGCTCAATTGAAAACTTCGATGCGATGGGGATCCACACCGGTGACTCCATCACGGTGGCACCTGCCCAGACGCTGACCGACAAAGAGTATCAGATCATGCGTAACGCCTCGCTGGCGGTACTGCGTGAGATCGGTGTTGAAACCGGTGGCTCCAACGTGCAGTTCTCGGTTAACCCGAAAGATGGCCGCCTGATTGTCATTGAGATGAACCCGCGCGTGTCTCGCTCCTCGGCGCTGGCCTCCAAAGCGACCGGTTTCCCGATTGCTAAAGTGGCGGCCAAACTGGCGGTCGGCTATACCCTCGACGAGCTGATGAATGATATCACCGGCGGTTTAACGCCAGCCTCGTTCGAGCCTTCCATCGACTACGTTGTCACCAAGATCCCGCGTTTCAACTTCGAAAAATTTGCCGGTGCCAACGATCGCCTGACCACGCAGATGAAGTCGGTCGGGGAAGTGATGGCAATTGGTCGTACTTTCCAGGAATCCATGCAGAAAGCGCTGCGCGGCCTGGAAGTGGGCGCTAACGGCTTCGACCCGAAAGTCCACCTCGACGACCCGGAAGCATTAACCCGCATCCGCCGTGAGCTGAAAGATGCCGGTTCAGACCGCATCTGGTACATCGCGGACGCCTTCCGTGCCGGCATGTCAGTGGATGGCGTGTTCAACCTGACCAATATTGACCGCTGGTTCCTGGTGCAGATCGAAGAGCTGGTGCGGCTGGAAGAGCAGGTTGCCCGTGAAGGGGTTAATAGCCTGGATGAGACGTTCCTGCGCGCCCTGAAGCGTAAAGGCTTTGCTGATGCACGGCTGGCGACACTGGCGGGCGTGGCAGAGAGCGAAATCCGCAAGCTGCGTCAGCAGTTTAACCTGCACCCGGTTTATAAGCGCGTGGATACCTGCGCCGCAGAGTTCGCGACAGACACCGCCTATATGTACTCCACCTATGAGGAGGAGTGCGAAGCCAATCCAAGTCCGGATCGCGAAAAAATCATGATTCTGGGCGGTGGGCCAAACCGTATCGGTCAGGGTATCGAATTCGACTATTGCTGCGTTCACGCCGCCCTGGCGCTGCGTGAAGATGGTTACCAGACCATTATGGTCAACTGTAACCCGGAAACAGTCTCGACCGATTACGACACCTCTGATCGCCTCTACTTCGAGCCGGTCACGCTGGAAGATGTGCTGGAGATTGTGCGCATTGAGCAGCCAAAAGGTGTGATTGTGCAGTATGGCGGTCAGACTCCGCTGAAACTGGCGCGTGCACTGGAAGCCGCAGGCGTACCGGTTATCGGCACCAGCCCGGATTCTATCGACCGTGCTGAAGACCGTGAACGTTTCCAGCAGGCGGTTGATCGCCTGAACCTGAAGCAACCCGCCAACGCCACGGTGGCCACACTGGAGCAGGCGGTTGAGAAAGCCGCGGGCCTGGGTTATCCGCTGGTGGTGCGTCCTTCTTATGTGCTGGGCGGCCGCGCCATGGAGATCGTCTACGACGAGATCGACCTCAAGCGCTACTTCCAGACGGCGGTCTCGGTTTCCAACGATGCACCGGTGCTGCTGGATCGCTTCCTGGATGATGCGGTCGAAGTGGATGTTGATGCGATTTGCGACGGTGAGCGGGTGCTGATTGGCGGCATCATGGAACACATCGAGCAGGCTGGCGTCCACTCCGGTGACTCCGCCTGTTCACTGCCGGCCTACACCCTGAGTCAGGAGATTCAGAATGTGATGCGCCAGCAGGTTGAGAAGCTGGCGTTTGAGCTGAACGTTCGTGGCCTGATGAACGTCCAGTTCGCGGTGAAAGACAACGAAGTCTACCTGATCGAAGTTAACCCTCGCGCGGCGCGTACCGTGCCGTTCGTCTCTAAAGCGACCGGTGTCCCGCTGGCGAAAGTTGCCGCGCGCGTGATGGCAGGCAAAACGCTGGCAGAGCAGGGCGTCACTGAAGAGGTGATTCCGCCTTACTACTCTGTCAAAGAAGTGGTGCTGCCGTTTAACAAGTTCCAGGGCGTTGACCCGATTCTGGGGCCAGAAATGCGCTCTACCGGTGAAGTCATGGGCGTGGGCCGCACCTTCGCTGAGGCGTTTTCTAAAGCGATGCTGGGCGCACAGAGCAACATGAAGAAGTCGGGCCGTGCGCTGCTGTCGGTGCGTGAAGGCGACAAGAAACGTATTGTCGACCTGGCCGCTAAGCTGCAGAAGTTTGGTTTCGAACTGGATGCGACTCACGGCACGGCGGTTGTGCTGGGCGAAGCGGGCATCAATCCGCGCCTGGTGAACAAGGTGCACGAAGGGCGTCCGCACATTCAGGACCGTCTGAAGAACGGCGAGTATAGCTACATCGTTAATACCACGGCGGGTCGTCAGGCGATTGAAGATTCGAAACTGATTCGCCGCAGTGCTCTGCAGTATAAAGTGCACTACGACACCACGCTGAACGGCGGCTTCGCCACCGCGATGGCGCTGAATGCTGACCCGACGGAACAGGTTATCTCCGTTCAGGAGATGCATGCCCAGATCAAGGCGATGTAAGGCGATGTAATGTGAAAAACGGCTCCTGCGGGAGCCGTTTTTTTTGACCAAAATCTGGCCCGGTCAGCTGTGAGATCGAGCCTGCGAAGGGAACACGGTCAGATCGGAAAGTCGCTTAAGCCAATCCCTGGCCGCTCGGCCCGCGCGATTACGCACCTCATCCCTGAGGTGCGCCCGTAGCCGGGCCAACGCTTTGCGTTGTTCAAAAACGCTCCTGACGTTTTTGTCCATGGCGCGGGACGCTTTCCTCTTCTGCCCGTGTTCCCTGCGCGTTGAGCCTATGCATTGTGGAAAAAAAACCTGAATTGAATTTGTCAGCTGTCTGAACGGCTCCTGCGGGAGCCGTTTTTTTTGACCATCTTATTGGCGATAATCCGAAAACAGGGTCCAGGGAAAGCAAAGAGTTTGCGTTAAAGTGACTGATTTGGCTTAATTTTTTAG
Source organism: Pantoea sp. RG18 (assembly GCF_025910075.1). Taxonomy (NCBI): domain Bacteria; kingdom Pseudomonadati; phylum Pseudomonadota; class Gammaproteobacteria; order Enterobacterales; family Erwiniaceae; genus Pantoea; species Pantoea sp. RG18. The sequence continues at coordinate 25,867 of NZ_JAPCIL010000009.1, read as the reverse complement.
CTATAGGTGCGAATAAGGCCGGTTCGCACAAATTTATAATATAAACACTTCCTGTGCGGATTTTTCGTCAGTACTATGCCTGCCGCTCATCACTGGAGCGTATCAGGACATAAATAAAAAATGAAAATGCGTACTTTTTCTCTGAGTGCAGTGGCTGCACTGATGGCAATTCTTCCTTTCGCCAGCCAGGCGGAAATTACCCTGTTAAAACAGGATCCGCAGGCAGGCGATCCGCTTAGCCGTCTTAACTTTACTTTTGGCGGCAGCATTCGTGCTCAGTTCAATCATCAGACCGGCGTGGATGACAAATCCTACAAGCGCGACGGTTTTGACGGCGGCACCCGTTTCCGTTTCGGCGCTGACTACTACCTGTTTGATGACGTCAGCTGGATCAGCTACTACGAGCTGGGCGTTAACGTCCCGGCGGTCTTCAGCTGGGATCGTCACTATGCGGACGGTGCCAATAACACCACGCGTCGTCAGCTCTACACCGGTCTGAAAAGCAAAACCTGGGGTCAGCTTACCTTTGGTCAGCAGAACAGCGTCTATTACGATACCGTGGGCGCCAAGACCGATATCTGGGATTACGACATGGTCGGCCAGGCTCCGGGTAACGGGATCAACGGCGACTACGACGGATCTTACCGCTCACGCAAACAGCTGAAGTATAAAAACAGCTTCGGCGATGCGGATCTTTACGCCTCTTATCTGTTCGAAGATAACGAGTATCTGCCAGGCAACGGCCTGCGCTATAAGCGCAAAGGCGGCGGCTCGCTGGGTGTGGACTACCACATCACGGACGATCTGAGCTGGGGCACGGCGTGGAACTACACGCGCGCGGCGATGCGTAACCCGAACAACGGCGACAGCCGCGATTACGATCAGAACATTTACGGCACCGCGCTGAGCTGGACCCCAGGTAACTGGACGTTGTCAGCCGGCGGTGGCTGGTATGAGAACTTCATGACCACCAAACGCAAAGATGTGCATGACTACTTTGCCGGCGACGCGTGGGGCATTGAATATTTCGCCGGTTACAAGATTCCGGTGGGGCAGTATGGTCTGAAAGCGGTACAGCCATATGTCATGGGCGATCGCATTGAGTATGCGACAGGCCGTGATTATCAGCGCATCGACAACGGTCTGGGTGTGGTGCTGTTCCTCGACTACGGTTTCCGTGTCGATTACGAACATGTGTTTACCTCCAGCACCGATAACCTGGGTGATATGAATCTGGTGCGTCTGCGCTACGACTTCTGATAACCCTGACGGCTCCTCCGGGAGCCGTTTTCTTTTGCGCACGACTTTTGTGCCAGCATAAGGCCGATCGCTGGCGAGCTGCGGCAAACTGACGCGATTAGGCGGTGAAAAACGCTGCACAGGCCGTGAAAAACGACGTCATGAAAAGCTTTACGCAATTAGACCTTTCCCCCTATCGACGAAAGTTTCACCTTTACGTATCATGGCGCCAATTTTTTTCAGTGAGTGGTTAACATGATTAGTCTTATCGCGGCATTAGCAGCAGATCGCATTATTGGAATGGAGAACGCCATGCCGTGGGACCTGCCTGCAGATCTGGCGTGGTTCAAGCGCCATACGCTGAAGAAACCGGTGATTATGGGCCGACTGACCTTTGAATCTATTGGCCGTCCGTTACCTGGCCGACTGAATATCGTGGTCAGCAGCCAGCCGGGCACCACCGAAGGCGTTACCTGGGTCACTTCGCTGGATGAGGCGTTACAGGCAGCCGGTGACGCTGAAGAGATCATGGTGATTGGCGGTGGCCGCGTCTATGAGCAGATGCTGAAGCGTGCCGATCGTCTCTATCTGACGCACATTGATGCGGAAGTCGAAGGTGATACGCAGTTCCCGGATTACGAGCCGGATGAGTGGCAGTCAACGTTCAGCGAATTCCACGACGCTGACGAGCAAAATTCCCACAGCTACTGCTTTGAGATCCTTGACCGTCGTCGCTAATCCCACCCCTGCCGGGCTGTAACCTGGCTGTCATCTTTATTCATTAGCATTGCTTCTTTTCTGGGATCGACACAAAGGAAGCAATCACTAATGAAAATCGAACTCTCCGCATTAAGCACTGACCGCCTGCCTGATCCACTGCGTCGTAAATTCCTTGCCGGTTCCGGTGCTATCGGCCTGACCGGCTTTCTCAGCGGCGGCCTGACGCTCTCGGGCAGTGGACTGGCGCAGGAGAAGCCTGCGGGCAGCCCACTGCTGGGCTTTCAGGCGATTGCCGCGTCCACGGCCGATGAGATTGTGGTAGCCCCTGGCTATCGCGCCGACGTGTTGATCTCCTGGGGTGATCCGCTGGTGAATGGCGCAGCCGCGTTTGATCCGCAGGGCAACAACAGCGCCGAAGACCAGGAAAAGCAGTTCGGTGACAACAACGACGGTATGAGCTTCTTCGCGATTAATGACCATCGCGGCGTGATGGCGATTAACAATGAATATGTGAATGAGCCGACGCTGTTCGCCCACGGCGGCAGTAAAGCGACCAGCCTGGAAGATGTCAAAAAGTCGCAGGCGGCGCACGGTATCTCCATCGTTGAAGTCAAACGGGGTGAGGACAATCGCTGGCAGGTGGTACGTCCTTCTGACTATAACCGCCGCATTACCGCCAATACCCCGATGCGCTTCTCCGGTCCGGCAGCGGGGGATAAAGCGCTGCAGACTGCCGCCGATCCGCAGGGAATGCATGTCCTGGGCACCTTTGGTAACTGCGCCAACGGCAAAACGCCGTGGGGCACCTATCTCACCTGTGAAGAGAACTACGACACCTACTTTGGCACCCATCAGGCGGACTTTACGCCGACCCCACAGCAGAAGCGCTATACCCTGAATGCCGCTGAGCCGGAGCGCAACTGGGCCGATTTTGATCCCCGCTTCGATATCGCTAAGAATCCCAACGAATTTAACCGCCACGGCTGGATTGTCGAAATCGATCCTTTCGATCCTCACTCCGTGCCGGTAAAGCGGACCGCGCTGGGCCGCTTCAAGCACGAGAATGCCGCCGTGACGGTCGCGAAAACCGGCCAGCTGGTGGTTTATATGGGCGACGACGAGCGCGGCGAGTATATCTATAAATTTGTCTCAGATGACAAAGTCACTCCGGATGATGCTAAAGCCAATCACGGACTGCTTGATAAGGGCACGCTCTATGTGGCGCAGTTCAACGGCGATGCGCAGGGCACGCCGCTTAAAGGCACCGGGCGCTGGCTGGCGCTGAAGTGGGGCGAAAATGGACTCACCGCTGAAAAGGGATTCAATAGCGAGGCAGATGTTTTGATCAATGCGCGTGCCGCGGCAGATGTGGTCAACGCAACGCGAATGGACCGGCCGGAGTGGATTGCGGTTAACCCGCATGACGGCCGTGCCTACTGCACCCTGACCAACAACAATAAGCGCGGAAATGAAGGCATGCCGGTCAATGCAGCGAATCCGCGGCCAAAAAATATCTACGGTCAGATTATTCGCTGGGATGAGAAGGGCGATGCTACCGCGCAGACGTTTGAGTGGGATATCTATGCGCTGTGTGGCAACCCGATAGCACATCCTGAGGGGATCTATCGTGGCACACCGAACATCACCGCTGAGAATACCTTTAACAGTCCGGATGGGCTGGGGTTTGATGCGCAGGGGCGGTTATGGATCCTGACCGATGGCAAATACAGCAACAAAGAGGATTATCAGGGGCAGGGGAATAATCAGATGCTGGTGGGTGATCCTGATAGTGGCGAGATCCGCCGGTTTATGGTCGGTCCAAAATCGTGCGAGCTGACCGGTATTACCTTCACGCCCGATTACAAAACGCTGTTCGTGAATGTGCAGCATCCCGGCGAAGAGGGTGACTCGCACTTCCCGGACAACAGTCCGCGTCCGCGGTCGTCGGTGATTATGATCACCCGTGAAGATGGCGGCATTATCGGCGCATAAAACAGGATGCTGGCCTGATGGCCAGCATCGCCGTTATAGCGTGGGCGGTGCCAGACTGTCGCTGGAGGCCAGTGCTTTTTCGCGATTAGAGGGCTGCACCACATAGCGCTGCGTCTCCCAGTGCAACAGGGTCAGCGTTCCGCCCCAGCAGCAGCCGGTATCCAGCCCGATAATGCCCTCTGGCGTGCCTTTGCCTTCCAGCGAGGCCCAGTGACCAAAGACGATGGTGTAGTCACGTGCGACCGGCCCCTCAATGTTAAACCAGGGTTTCAGCGGCGGAAGCGCCGATTCCGGGGCATCTTTGCAGATCATGTCCAGCTGGCCGTTAGGGAAGCAGTAGCGCATGCGGGTGAGGGCGTTGGTGCTGAAGCGCAGACGCGCCAGGCCGGTCAGATCTTCACTCCAGTTGTTCGGCATGTCGCCATACATGGCATCCAGGAACAGCGGATAACTGTCGCTGGCGAGAACCGCTTCGACTTCACGCGCGCACTTTTTCGCGGTCTCAATATCCCATTGCGGCGTGATACCGGCGTGTCCCATCACTAGCTTTTTCTCTTCATCAACCTGTAACAGCGGCTGACGACGCAGCCAGTTGATCAGCTCATCCGCATCATCCGCTTCCAGCAACGAGGTCAGGCGATCTTTAGGCTTGTTACGGCTGATGCCGGCGTAGACCGCCAGCAGATGCAAGTCGTGATTGCCCAGCACCAGACGCACCGCGTCGCCCAGCGATTTTACGTAGCGTAAGACTTCCAGTGAGCCAGGACCGCGCGCCACTAAGTCGCCGGTCAGCCACAGGGTATCCTGTTCAGGATTGAAGTCGACCTGTTGCAGCAATGCACGTAATTCATCGTAGCAACCGTGAACGTCGCCAATCAGGTATGTGCTCATAACGTTTTATCCATCAGGAAGGTGCCCGACTTAACGGGCAAAAAGCGTGTGAATCAATGAATGTGGGTCTGAATGGCGAGGCGGAACACCGGGATCTCTACGTGAAAGGTGTCGCCCTGTTCGTCGACCATCACATAGTGCCCCTGCATGGTGCCCATCGGTGTTTCGATCACGGCACCGCTGGTGTACTGAAATTCATTGCCTGGCGCGATAAGCGGCTGTTCACCGACCACGCCTTCACCCTGAACTTCCGTTTCGCGGCCGTTACCGTTGGTAATCAGCCAGTAGCGTCCCAGCAGTTGCACTGAGGAACGGCCCAGATTGCGTATCGTAATGGTATAGGCGAAGACGTAGCGATCATCATCCGGTGAGGATTGTGAGGCGACGTACTGGCTTTGCACATGGACGGAGACGCGGGCCGTTTCACTCATGACTTACTCCTGCGATTTTCCCTGATGATTCGCCAGCCAGTTCGCCAGCTGACAATATTGCGCCACCGAGACGTTCTCGGCACGCAGGGTTGGATCTATGGATAACTCTTCCAGCGCACCGGCGACCACCATGTGGCTCAGGCTGTTGCGCAGCGTTTTACGACGCTGGCCGAACGCTTCAGTGGTAATACGGCTCAGGATACGCACATCGCTGACCGGATACGGCGGCTCGGCATACGGCACCAGACGCACCACGGCAGAGTCCACTTTCGGTGGTGGCGTGAAAGAGTGCGGAGGCACTTCCAGCACCGGAATGATCTGGCAGTAGTACTGCGCCATCACCGTCAGGCGACCATAGGTCTTGTTACCCGGACCGGCAACCAGACGATTAACCACCTCTTTCTGCAGCATGAAGTGCATATCTTTGATCGAACCAGTATAGCTGAAAAGGTGGAACATCAGCGGGGTCGAAATATTGTACGGCAGGTTACCGAATACCCGCAGCGGCTGGCCTCTCTCCTGCGCCAGCGCGGCGAAGTCGAAGGTCATGGCATCCTGCTGGAAGATAGTCAGTTTCGGGCCAAGGAACGGATGCGTTTCCAGACGCGCAGCGAGATCGCGGTCCAGCTCTATCACCGTTAATTTATCGAGGCGTTCGCCTACCGGCTCGGTTAAGGCACCCAGGCCTGGGCCAATCTCCACCAGCGCTTCGTCGCGCTGAGGATGGATGGCGGAGACAATGCTGTCGATAATGTACTGATCGTTCAGGAAGTTCTGCCCGAAACGTTTACGGGCGTAGTGCCCCTGATGGACGCGATTATTCATTACTGCTCTTGATCATAGTGATGGCGAGGTTAAGCGCCGTGATGAAGCTGCCCGGTTCAGCCTGACCCAGGCCAGCGAGTTCAAGCGCGGTGCCGTGGTCAACTGAAGTCCGGATAAAGGGCAGGCCCAGGGTGATATTTACCGCCCGGCCAAACCCCTGAAATTTGAGTACCGGCAGGCCCTGGTCGTGATACATCGCCAGCACCGCATCGGCGTATTGCAGATATTTGGGCTGGAAAAGGGTATCCGCAGGCAGCGGGCCGGTCAGATTAATGCCCTGCTGACGCAGTTCATTGAGTGCCGGCGTGATGGTCTCGATCTCTTCCCGACCCATGTGACCGCTTTCGCCGGCATGAGGGTTAAGACCACAGACATAAATATGCGGCTCGGCAATCGCAAACTTCTGCTGCAGATCACGATGCAGAATTGTAATCACTTCATGCAGACATTCACGGGTTACCGCAGCGGGCACATCTTTCAGCGGCAGATGGGTGGTGGCCAGTGCGACTCGTAGCTCTTCTGTCGCCAGCATCATGACCACCCGATGGCCGCCTGCGCGATCGGCGAAGAATTCGGTATGGCCGGTAAATGCGATGCCGGCATCGTTAATCACGCCTTTATGCACCGGGCCGGTAATCAGGGCAGCGAATTCACCGTCGAGACAACCGTCGCAGGCGCGCGTCAGCGTGGCCAGCACATAGTCGCTGTTGGCGACGCAAAGCTCGCCGGGTGTGACCGGCGCTGCCGTTTCAATTGGCAGGATAGTCAGTGTACCCGCCTGCTGTGGCTCGGCTGCCACAGCAGGCTGGTAGGGCCGCAGGGTCAGCGGCAGACCGAGTTGCGCCGCACGCTGCTGCAACAGGGCAGGCGAGGCGCAGACCACCAGTTCAACCGGCCACGACTGCTGGGCCAGCTGAACGGTAAGATCGGGACCAATCCCGGCAGGTTCGCCGGGCGTGATCACCACACGGGCATTACTGCGCATTGCCATCCAGAATCTTCACGTAGGCACTGGCACGTTGTTCCTGCATCCAGGTCTGCGCTTCTTCCGCGAACTTACGGTTAAACAGCATACGGTAAGCACGCTCTTTCTGGGCCGCATCGGTTTTATCCACCTGACGGGTATCCAGCAACTGAATCAGATGCCAGCCGAAAGAGGAGTGAACCGGCTGGCTGGTCTGGCCTTTCTGCAGGCGCAGCAGCGCGTCACGGAACGCCGGATCAAAGACTTCTGGAGAGGTCCAGCCGAGGTCGCCGCCCTGGTTCGCCGAACCCGGATCGTCAGAGTACTGTTTAGCCGCCGCCGCAAAGGTGGTTTTGCCACTGCGGATATCGTTAGCAATCTGCTCCAGCTGCGCGCGTGCCTGATCGTCTGTCAGGATCGGCGATGGCTTCAGCAGAATGTGACGCGAATGGACTTCGGTGACCGAGACATTTTTGCTCTCGCCACGCAGGTCGTTCACTTTCAGGATGTGGAAGCCCACACCAGAGCGCACCGGCCCGACGATATCGCCTTTTTTGGCGCTTGAGAGTGCCTGAGCAAACAGGGTCGGTAACTCTTCGATTTTACCCCAGCCCATGTTGCCGCCTTTCAGCGCCTGGGAGTCGGCAGAGTAGGTCACGGCCATCTTGCCAAAGTCAGCGCCATTTTTCAGTTCGCCAACCAGCTGTTTCGCCAGCGTTTCCTGCTCATCAACCTGTTGTTGCGTCGGGTTTTCCGGCAGCGGCAGCAGAATATGACTGACGTTCAGTTCAGTACCCTGGCTGTTCTGAGAGCCGATCTGGGTAGCAAGCGTATCCACTTCCTGCGGCAGAATCGTGACACGACGACGCACTTCGTTGTTGCGCACTTCGGCGATAGTCATCTCTTTGCGGATCTGAGAACGATACACGCTGTAGTTCATGCCGTCATAAGCCAGACGGCTACGCAGCTGATCAAGGCTCATCTTGTTCTGCGCAGCGATGTTCTGAATAGCCTGGTCCAGCTGCTCGTCGCTGATCTGAATTCCCGCTTTATCACCCATCTGCAGAATGATGTTGTCCATGATCTGACGTTCCAGAATCTGATGGCGCAACGTTTTATCATCCGGCAACTGCTGACCAGCCTGCTGGGCCTGAGATTTAACGGTGCTCATCATGCCATCCACGTCACTCTCAAGAACCACGCCGTTATTGACCACGGCTGCAACTTTATCAACGACTTGTGGTGCTGCGAACGCGGTGTTGGCACTGATTGCCACACCAAGAATCAGCATTCTCCAGTTCTTCATACTTTATCCATTGTTGGTTCCGCACTGCGGGATTGCCTGTCAAACATCACAACATCAGAAAGCAGGCTGGTAAGGGATAATGCCCTGACGCAGCATATCGTTGGTGCCTAAGCCATAGTTCGGACTCAGACCACGCAGCTCAATGTTGAATGAGATTTGGTTGTCATACTTACTGTCGTTGTTTTCCCAACCGTTAATTTTGCGTTCATAACCGACCCGGATAGCGTAACAGCATGAGCTGTATTGCAGGCCAACCAGTTGTGAAGCCGGACGCGTGTTGCGGGTATCGTAGTAGTAAGCGCCTACCACAGACCATGCATCGGCAATCGGCCAGCTGGCCGTGGTACCTACCTGTGAAATCCCATTTTTGTAGATAGGATTTGTGACCAGGCTGCTATCGTTCAGCGCGGTCGCAACATACTCCGGGCTGCTGTAACGGTAGCTCAGCTGCACCATGCGGTCGGCATCACGACGGTATTCCAGTACGGTATTGCCCTGTGAAACGTTGTCGAGTTTGGTGTCATATTGCAGCCCACCACGGACGCCCCAGCGATCGCTGATTTTCCAGTATGTATCGCCAGCCCAGATCAGGCTGCCGGTATCATCTTCTTTACTGGTTTGATTCACACCAGTACGAGAAGGGGTAAACGAGTAGATTTGACCTACAGAAACGTTAAAACGTTCAACCAGATCGTTATCATAAATACGCGAGGTGACGCCGGTAGCCACTTCATTGGCGGAAGCGATGCGATCCAGGCCGCTATAAGTACGATCGCGGAACAGACCGGTGTAGTCGGTTTGCAGCAACGTTGAGTCGTACGGATAGATATTGCTCTGATTACGATACGGGATATAAAGGTACTGCACGCGCGGTTCCAGCGTCTGGGTATAACCCACCGCCGAGTTCATATCGCGGTCAAACACCAGACGACCATCAACTTTAAATTGCGGCAGGGTGCGGTTGACTGACTCATCCAGTTCGCCGCTCTTATCACCCCTGAGACCATTGGCTGCGTTGTTATAGAAATCAACGTCAGTCTGCTGATAGTGGGTCGCCAGGAACTTCGCTTCGGTATCCAGGCTGGCCCAGCCGTTTGACAGCGGCAGGTTCAGCGTTGGCTCAACATGTAAACGGGTCGCTTCGGGATAGCGGCTGCTGACGTTGGTGAACTTCACCGCCTGGGCATAAACCCGGCCATCAAACGGGCCGATATCGTTCTGATAGAGATTGACGTCCAGCTGCGGCATGGCGCGGTAGACGTTATTGCTGGTGGTATCGCCGAACACCTGGAAATCTTTGGTGGAGAGCGTGGCATCCCAGTTGGTGTCCGCATAGCCGATGCTGAATTTCTGCGTGGCGTAGTTGTCGGTCGAGCTGTAGTACTTCGAGTCGAGATCGTTGAAGTAGTACTTATCGCTGACCTTGGTGTAGTCCGCGTTGAAACGCCAGTTCTGGTCATAGACACCGGCATGACGCCAGTAGAACAGCCAGCGATCGGAGCTGTCATTTTCGGCGATGCCACGCACCGCTTTGTCGTTATCGTACTGTTTGTCCGAGCCGAGGTAGTCGAATTCAACCAGACCTGCACCCAGCGTGGTCAGATAACGGAATTCGTTTTCAAACTGCATGCCGCGCTTACTCATGTAGTGCGGCGTGATGGTCGCATCGGCCTGCGGCGCGATGTTCCAGTAATAGGGCAGTGTGAACTCAAAGCCGTTGTTGCTGCCATATTTTGCATTCGGGATCAGGAAACCGGAGCGGCGACGATCGCCAATCGGTAACTGCAGATAGGGGCTGTAGAACACCGGAACAGATCCGATTTTGAAGCGGGCGTTCCAGATCTCCGCCACTTCCTCTTCGCGATCCTGGATGACCTCTGAACCCACCACGCTCCAGCTGTTGGAGCCGGGCAGACAGGAGGTAAAGGTACCGTTTTCCAGAATGGTGTAGCGGTTATCGCCGCGCAGCTTCATCTGATCTGCGACGCCGCGTCCCTGACGATCTACCATCTGGTACTGACCATTCCAGACGTTGGTATCTTTGCTGTTGAGGTTTGACCAGGCTTTCGGACCTTTCAGGATGACCTGATTGTCATCGTAGTGCACATTACCCAGCGCATCGACGGTACGTACGGGCGCGGTCTGGCCTTCCTGCTGACGCTGATGAAGCTGGACTTCATCCGCCTGCATACGGCTGTTGCCCTGCTCAACATTCACATTACCGGTGAATACCGCATCGTTGGGATAGTTCCCTTTGGCGGCGTCGGAGTGAATGGTGACGGGCATCTGATTCGTATCGCCATTCACCAGCGGGCGGTTATAACTCGGCACGCCTAACATACACTGCGACATCAAATCGTCGGCAAAGGCTTGCTGGCTAATGGCTGCGCCGATCAGTGTGGCCAGCAGGGTAGGTATATGTTTTTTCATACGCGGTATCGAGAATTCCATGAAAACTGGCATCATGCCGACAATCGGGTCAGAGACTAACTTACTGCCCGGCGTTGCGCCAGTGTTAATCCTGGTCAGTCAGCGTTGCCGTTAGGCGCTGAGATAAATGACAGGTATGATAATGCAATTTTCAGCCGCAAGCATGGCGAATTGAGGAGTTTATGCGCTACTGGGGAAAAGTTGTGGGTCTGGCGGTGGGATTACTTTCCGGCGCAGGCTTTTGGGGTATTGTGATCGGTTTGATCATTGGCCATATGATTGACAAAGTACGCGGCGCGCAAGGCAAGGCTTACTTCTCAAATAATCAGACCCGACAGACGCTGTTTTTCAGCACCACCTTTCAGGTGATGGGCCATCTGACCAAGTCAAAAGGGCGCGTCACGGAAGCGGATATTCAGATTGCTTCGCTGTTAATGGAGCGGATGCAGCTGCACGGTGACTCTCGCACGGCTGCCCAGCGCGCGTTCCGCGAAGGCAAGCAGGCGGATTATCCGTTACGCAGCAAACTGCGTGAACTGCGCAGCGCCTGTTTTGGCCGGTTTGATCTGATTCGGATGTTCCTGGAGATCCAGATTCAGGCCGCCTTTGCCGACGGTTCACTGCATCCCAATGAGCGACAGGTGCTCTATGTGATTGCCGAAGAGCTGGGCATTTCACGCGGTCAGTTCGATCAGTTCCTGCGCATGATGGAAGGTGGCCAGCAGTTTGGCGGTGGTCAGCGCAGTTCAGGCGGTTTTCAGCAGGCGCAACGCGGGCCAACGCTGGAAGATGCCTGTAGCGTGCTGGGTGTGAAGAGTAGCGATGACGCCACCACCATCAAACGCGCCTACCGCAAACTCATGAGCGAACATCATCCTGACAAGCTGGTAGCGAAAGGGTTACCGCCAGAGATGATGGAGATGGCGAAGCAGAAAGCGCAGGAAATTCAGGCGGCGTACGATCTGATTCGCAAAGAGAAAGGCTTTAAGTAAACACCATGTTCCGTGGCCGCTTCTGCAACAGAGGAGGCCACGGTGACAGGCGAGCAGTAAACCTTAAAAATCGGCGGGCTGACGAAACGTCATGGCGTTACCAAATGCCGGATGGGTAATGGTCAGTGACTCCGCATGCAGCAGTAAACGGGGCGCCATCGCTTTGGCCTCCGGATGCGCATAGAAGTTATCCCCCAGAATCGGATGGCCCAGCGCCAGCATATGCACCCGCAGCTGGTGTGAGCGGCCGGTAATCGGTTTCAGCGAAACACGCGCACTGTTATCCGCACGATATTCCAGCACCTGATATTCCGTCTGCGCGGCTTTGCCGGTCTCGAAGCAGACCATCTGCTTCGGACGATTTGGCCAGTCGCAAATCAGCGGCAGGTCAACCAATCCCTCTTCCTTCGCCGGATGACCCCAGATGCAGGCCACGTAAGTCTTGGAAGGCTCCCGCTCACGGAACTGTCGTTTCAGCTCGCGCTCAGCAGCCTTAGTCAGCGCCACGACCATTACGCCGCTGGTCGCCATATCCAGTCGGTGGACAGATTCGGCCTGCGGGAAATCACGCTGAACCCGCGTCATCACGCTATCTTTATGTTCGTCCAGCCGACCGGGTACCGAGAGCAGACCGCTGGGTTTGTTCACCACCATGATGTGCGCATCCTGATAAAGGATGTGCAGCCAGGGTTCACGCGGTGGATTGTAAGGTTCCATGGGGCTTTCCAAAAATAAGGGGCCATGCGGCCCCTGAGCTTACTGGTGTGTCACCACAATCAGGCGCAGTGCGTCGAGACGCCAGTTGGCCTGATCGAGACTTTCCAGCACCTGTTCACGGTTGCTTTCCAGCGCCTCGACTTCATCGTCACGGATGTTCGGATTCACCGCTTTCAGCGCGTTGAGACGGGAGAGTTCTGCGCCCAGCTTCTCGTTCGCTTCGGCACGCGCTGCATCAATCACCGCACGCGCTTCGCTGACCACACTCTCTTCGCCCTGGGTCAGAATCGCATGCACATCCTGCTGCACCGCATTCACCAGTTTACTGGCGGTATGACGGTTAACCGCATTCAGCTGACGGTTAAAGCTTTCGAACTCCACTTTGTCCGCCAGGTTAGTGCCTTTAGTATCCATCAGCAGACGGATTGGCGTTGGCGGCAGGAAGCGGGTCAGTTGCAGATGCTTCGGTGCCTGCGCTTCAACCACATAGATCAGCTCGACCAGCAGCGTCCCCACCGGCAGCGCCTTGTTCTTCAGCAGTGACAGTGCGCTGCTGCCGGTATCGCCCGACAGAATCAGATCCAGACCGTTGCGGATCAGCGGATGTTCCCAGGTAATGAACTGGGTATCTTCGCGCGACAGCGCCTGATCGCGGTTGAAGGTGATGGTGCAGCCATCTTCCGGCAGGCCAGGGAAATCGGGCACCAGCATGTGGTCGGAAGGGGTCAGCACAATCAGGTTATCGCTGCGATCTTCCTGATTGATACCAACGATATCAAACAGGTTGAGCGCGAAGTTCACCAGGCCTGTGTCGTTATCCTGCTCGCTGATGGCATTGGCAAGTAGCTGAGCCGATTCGCCGCCGTTGGAGTTCAGCTCCAGCAGGCGATCGCGACCCTGTTCCAGCTGCAGTTTCAGCGCGTCATGCTGTTTACGGCAGTCGGTGATAAACGCATCAAAACCTTCGCTGTTTTCCGGCGCGGCCAGATAGCCGATCAGTTGCGAATGGACGCTGTCATAGATTGTCCGGCCGGTCGGGCAGGTGTGTTCAAACGCGTCCAGCCCTTCGTGATACCAGCGCAGCAGCACCGCCTGTGCGGTCTGCTCCAGCCACGGCACCAGAATCTGAATGTCGTGCGCCTGGCCAATACGATCCAGACGACCGATACGCTGCTCCAGCAGGTCCGGGTTAAACGGCAGGTCGAACATCACCAGACGGCTGGCAAACTGGAAGTTACGGCCTTCAGAACCGATCTCGGAGCACAACAGCACCTGCGCGCCATTCTCTTCTGAGGCGAACCAGGCGGCAGCACGGTCACGTTCAATGATCGACAGACCTTCGTGGAACACCGCTGCGCGGATACCTTCGCGTTCACGCAGTACCTGCTCCAGCTGCAGCGCGGTGGCCGCTTTGGCGCAGATCACCAGCACTTTCTCTTTGCGGTTGGTGGTGAGATAGCCCATCAGCCATTCCACGCGCGGATCGAAGTTCCACCAGGTGCCGCTGTCGCCTTCAAATTCCTGATAAATCTGTTCCGGATAGAGCAGGTCACGCGCCCGCTCTTCTGCACTTTTGCGCGCGCCCATAATGCCGGAGACTTTAATCGCCGTCTGATACTGGGCAGGCAGCGGCAGGCGGATCTGGTGCAGTTCGCGTTTCGGGAAGCCTTTAACCCCGTTACGGGTGTTACGGAACAGCACGCGGCTGGTGCCGTGGCGGTCCATCAGCATGGAGATCAGCTCCTGACGCGCCTCCAGCTTGCCGTCACGGTCGCTGTTGGCGACCTGCAGCAGTGGCTCAATATCCTGCTCGCCGACCAGATCGTTGATCCGGTTCATCTCCTCCTGGGAGATCGCTTTATCGGCCAGCAGCGCGGTGACGGCATCGGCAATCGGACGGAAATGCTGCTGCTCTTCAACAAAGGCGGCAAAGTCATGGAAACGATTAGGGTCGAGCAGACGCAGACGGGCGAAGTGACTCTCCATGCCCAACTGCTCCGGCGTTGCGGTCAGCAGCAAAACCCCGGCGGTTTTCTCAGCCAGCTGTTCGATAACCTGATATTCACGGCTGGGCTCACCTTCTGACCAGGCCAGATGGTGCGCTTCATCGACCACCAGCAGATCCCATTCGGCATCGGCCAGCATCTCAAGACGCTGCTTGTTACGGCGCACGAAGTCCAGTGAGCAGATAATCAGCTGCTCCGTCTCAAATGGGTTATCGCTGTCGTGCTGCGCTTCGGTATAGCGATCGTCATCAAACAGCGCAAAGCGCAGGTTGAAGCGGCGCAGCATCTCGACCAGCCACTGATGCTGTAAAGTTTCAGGCACCACGATCAGGACGCGATCGGCGCGGCCAGCCAGCAGCTGCTGCTGGATGATCATCCCGGCTTCAATGGTTTTACCCAGGCCAACTTCATCGGCCAGCAGGACGCGCGGCGCATGGCGACGGCCGACATCGTGGGCGATATGCAGCTGGTGAGGGATCAGGTTGGTGCGCATGCCGCGTAAGCCGCTGATTGGCAGACGATATTGCTCACTCTGGTATTTACGGGCGCGAAAGCGCAGAGCAAAACGATCCATCCGGTCGAGCTGGCCGGCAAACAGGCGATCCTGCGGCTTACTGAACACCAGCTTGCTGTCGAGCATGACTTCGCGCAGCATCACTTCGCTCTCTTCGGTATCCAGACGGGTACCGATATAGGTCATCAGGTCATTTTCGTTGCGTACTTCATCGACGCGCATCTGCCAGCCTTCGTGGCTGGTGATGGTATCACCCGGATTAAAGATGACGCGGGTAACTGGCGAATCGTTGCGGGCGTAGAGGCGGTTTTCCCCCGTGGCCGGAAACAGCAGGGTGATCATGCGGGTATCGATCGCCACCACGGTGCCCAGTCCCAGTTCACTTTCCGTATCACTAATCCAGCGCTGACCTAATGTAAAAACCATATATTTTTTGCTCGAATTTTAACGTTTTTAGAGGTGTTCCCAAAGCTCAGGCAATAGCGTTACCGCCAGACAACAAGGCCTGGAGCGTACTTAAGAGCGGTGAGTTTCAGGAAGGGCGCTATGGTACTGGATGGCAGGACGTTCGTCACCTGTCAAAAAAGCCCCAGCTGTCCGGTAATAAGTGTAGCAAAGTCCCCCTCGACAAAGGGCAGAATCCCCTCTGCAACCGGCTGAAGTTGCTTCGTCACGTAGTGGTCATAGTCCAGCGGCGTGCTGCGCGCCTCCAGTGGCTCGGGGCCTGCGGTGGCGATGACATAACGGATCCGGCCACCATTCTGGTACTGCAAGGGCCGGTTTAATTTACGATTGTGCTCATCGGCCAGCCTGGCGGCGCGCACGTGCGGGGGCACGTTTCGTTCATATTCTTTCAGCGGACGCCGCAGCCGCTTTTTGTAGATCAGCTGATCGTCGAGTTCACCCGCCAGCAACTGCGCCACGGTTGTACGGATATAATCCTGCCACGGCTGACGGTGGAAGATACGGTGGTAGAGCTGCTGCTGGAACGCTTTTGCCAGCGGCGTCCAGTCTGTTCGCACCGACTCCAGCCCCTTAAAGACCATGCGCTCACCGGCGGCGTCACGAATCAGTCCGGCGTAACGTTTCTTGCTGCCCTGTTCCGCGCCGCGAATGGTGGGCATCAGAAAACGGCAGAAGTGATTTTCATACTCCAGTTCCAGTGTGCTGGTCAGCCCCTGCGTCTGCTGCAGATGGTCGCGCCACCAGGCGTTCACTTTCTGCACCAGCTGCTGACCAATCGCGGCGGCATCTTCTTCATTGTGCGCCGACTTCAGCCAGACAAAGGTGGAGTCGGTGTCGCCATAGATGACGTCGTAGCCTTCCGCCTCAATCAGCGTTCGGGTCTGCTGCATGATGGCGTGACCGCGCAGCGTAATAGAGGAGGCGAGCCGCGGATCAAAGAAGCGGCAGGCGCTGGTGCCCAGCACGCCATAAAAGGCGTTCATGATGATTTTCAGCGCCTGAGACAGCGGCTGATTATTCTGCTTTTTCGCCGCTTCGCGACCCAGCCAGATCTGTTCAACTATTGCAGGCAGGCAGTGGGTATGCCGCGAAAAACGGGCTTCACGGAAACCCTCAATCGAATCGGCATCATCAGGATGGGCCAGCCCTTCCACCAGACCCACCGGGTCAATCAGGAAGGTGCGGATAATCGACGGGTAGAGGCTTTTGTAATCCAGCACCAGCACTGAGTCATACAGGCCGGGGCGCGAATCCATCACATAACCGCCAGGACTGGCTTCCGGGGCCACATCACCCATGTTCGGGGCGACAAACCCGGCGCGATGCATCCGCGGAATATAGAGATGACCAAAGGCCGCTACCGAACCGCCGTGGCGATCCACCGCCAGTCCATTGACCGCCGCGCGTTCCAGCAGAAACGGCATAATCGCCGTTTTGTGAAAAATGCGCGTCACCAGTTCGCAGTCTTTCAGGTTGTAGCGCGCCAGCGCCGGTTTATCGTTGGCAAAGCGCCAGTTGATCTCCTCCATACGCTGCCAGGGATTATCAATCGCTTTCCCTTCTCCCAGCAGTTGCTGCGACACTGACTCCAGGCTGAATGAGGGAAAATCCCAGAACGCCGATTTCAGCGCGTCAATACCATCAATAATCAACCGGCCACTGGCCTGAGCGAAAAATACGCCGGGTTTGAAGCCATGTTCACGCCACTCCAGCGCGGCCTGCTGGCGTCCCAGACGCAGCGGAATGCCGTAACGATCGGCATGCTTTTGTAATACCCGCAGGTCAAACTGCACGACGTTCCAGCCAATTAAGACATCCGGATCATGCTCTGCAAACCACTGGTTCAGGGCTTCAAGTAACTGCGGCCGGCTGTCGAGATAGATCAGCTCGAAATCCAGCGTGCTGGCATCACCGTTGGCCGGGCCGAGCATAAAGACCTGGCGCTGACCGCATCCCTCCAGCCCGATGCAGTAAAGCTCGCCATGCTGTGTGGTTTCAATGTCCAGCGAGACCCATTTCAGCGGCGGGCGATAGTCGGGATGGGGTTTGAGCCGTGCATTGACCACGCTGTCACCGCGCTGCTCGCCGTCAAACCAGACCGGCGCGGTAATAAAACGCTCCATCAGGTAGCGCTCCGGCGGACGGATATCGGCTTCATAGACCGGAATACCCTCTTCGCGCAGCCGTTTTTCAATGCGCTGTAGCTGGCGGTTCTGCTGGCAGTAGAGGCCGAAAACCGGGCGACGCCGAAAATCTTTCAGCGCCAGCGACTGAATCCGAAACTGACGTTCATCTTTCAGTAATTCGCTGACCTGCGCCTGAAATTCCTCAGGAATAAACGCGACGGACTCCTGCACCGGCAGCACCACGCGCTGCGCGCCCGCATCGGTCGCGAGCCAGAGGATAATTTCGGTGCCATGCGGGCTGTCGCGCCAGTGGCGGGTGAGCAGAAAACCTGCGCGGGGCATATTCAGATGTTCTCCGGACTCAGCATTTCAGGATGAGAAAACCGCTTCAGTATAACATGGATATTTATACAGTTCCCGCCACCCGCTTTTGTCAACATTGTCCTACAATTCTTGCCTTGACGCTGTGTGGCTGGCTCAGGACAATCCAGCCTTCTGCTTTTACTTAGGATGATTATGGAAGCCTGGATTCAACAACTGATTACGCAGTCCCTGGAGTGGGCGCTGTTTGCCGTTGCGCTGGTGACGTTTCTGGAGTCGCTGGCGCTGGTCGGGCTGTTGCTGCCAGGTACGGTGATGATGGCCAGTCTGGGCGCGCTGGTCGGCAGTGGCGAACTTGGCCTTTATCCGGCCTGGGCGGCGGGCTTTGCGGGCTGCCTGATTGGTGACTGGGTTTCCTACGGCATCGGCTGGAAATTTCAGGGGCCGCTGCATCGCTGGAAGTATCTGCAAAAGTATAAAGGCCTGCTGGATAAAACTGAGCACGCCCTGCATCAGCACAGCATGTTTACGATTCTGGTCGGACGCTTTGTTGGCCCCACGCGTCCGCTGATCCCGCTGGCGGCCGGTATGCTGGAGCTGCCGGTGCGTAAATTCCTGCCGCCGAACATTATCGGCTGCATTCTCTGGCCGCCGCTCTATCTGCTGCCCGGTATTCTGGCGGGTGTGGCGATCGATGTGCCCAAAGCCGCGCAGGGCGGCAGCTTTAAATGGCTGTTACTCGGCGCAGCACTGCTGATCTGGCTGGGTGTCTGGTTATGCTGGCGCTGGTGGCGCAGCGGCAAGAGTCGCGACTGGGCATCGGCCTGGCTGCCGCCTGAGCGCCTGCGCTGGGCAGGGCCGCTGGGGCTGGTGATTGCCGTCGCGGCTTTCGTCGGTATTCAGTTCCATCCGATGATGCCCATTTTCCGTCATCTGCTGTGGCAGGTTTTCTTCGCCTGAATCGCTTAACGACGCGGGATGCCAAGCACGTCGGCCTCCCGCGTGTCGCCCGACAGTAACTGTCGGGTCTCGCCATCCCAGTAAACCCGGCCATCCACAATCACCACGCTGCGCGGCGCAATCTGCTGGGCATCTTCCAGACTGTGCGACACCATCAGCAGCGTGATGCTGCGCGCTTCACACACCGAACGCACCAGTTGCAGCATCTCTCCGCGCAGCGCGGGATCCAGCGCAGAAAAAGGCTCATCCAGCAGCAGCACCGGACGGTCACGCAGCAGACAGCGTGCCAGCGCCACGCGCTGTCGCTGTCCGCCTGACAGCTCGCCCGGCAGGCGCGTCAGCAGATCGCCTAATCCCACCTGATCGGCCAGCGCTGCAAGCTGCTGGCGCTGCCCGGCGCTCAGCTTCAGTCCGGGGTGCAATCCCAGCGCCATGTTCTGCTGCACGCTGAGGTGCGGAAACAGGTTGTTCTCCTGAAACAGCATCGAAACCGGCCGTCTGGCCGGCACGCTGTGGGTGTGCTCCTGGCCGTCAATCATCAGGGTGCCCTGTTTCACCGGCAGGAAACCGGCAATCAGGCTCAGCAGGGTGCTTTTACCGGCCCCGCTGGGGCCGAGGATCGCGATGCGCTCGCCGCGGGTGGCTTTGAGACTAAAGCGCATCGGCAGATGCTGATAAAGGTACGTGAGGTTATTCAGTGTCAGCATGGCGGCCTGGTAATTTTTCCATCAGGGTGAACAGCAACAAACAGAGCAGCAGCAGCAGCAGCGCGGTCACTGCACCGTCAGCACCGCGATAGGCACCGATCTGTTGATAAAGGTAGAACGGCAGGGTACGGAAATCGGCAGTGCCAAACAGCGCCACCACGCCAAAATCACCGATCGACAGTACGCAGGCAAAGGCCAGCGCCTGAGCCAGCGGACGTTTCAGCGCCCGCAGTTCAATCAGCCGCAGCCGGTTCCAGCCGTGGATATCCAGCGAATCACAGAGTCTGCCGTAACGCTCCGCGACGTCACGCATCGGGTTCTCCAGCACTTTCAGCGCATAGGGAATGGCGATCAGCGCATTGGTGAAGATCACCAGCCCGTCCGCCGACGCCGGCAGACCAATGGTGGCGTTAAACAACAGGAAAAAGCCGGTGGCGAGCACGATACCTGGCATCGCCAGAATCAGCATGCCGCTGGTGTCGATAAGGGTTGCCGCCGCCGGGCGCTGACGCAGGCGCAGCTCGCGACTGCTCCACAGCAGCATCATGGTCAGCACCACACAGAGCAGACCGGCGCCGGTGGCGATGCGCAGTGAGGTAAACGTCGCCTGCCAGAGTGCAGGCTGCGCCAGCGCGCCGCGCAGTCCGCCGTGCAGACCATCGATGATGACCGCCGCCAGCGGGGGCAGCAGCAGGATCAGCGCCAGCAGGATCAGCAGCGCATCAACCAGCTGCGCCCCGCGCGAATCCTGCGGATCGCGCCAGCCGTTCAGCTGGCTGGTTCCGGCGGGAATGGCCTTACTGAAGCGCTGGCTGAGCAGCACCAGCGTCATGCAGCAGCCAAGCTGGATCAGCGCCAGAAGTGCAGCGCGTCCCGGATCGTAGTCATAACTCAGCGCCTGGAAAATCGCCAGCTCGATGGTCGTCGCCTGCGGGCCGCCGCCCAGTGAGAGCACGGTAGCAAAGCTGGCGAAACAGAGCATGAAGATCAGCGCGCCGGTCGGCAGCAGCTGACGCCGCAGCCATGGCCACTCCAGCAGACGAAAATGGTGCCAGCCGCGCAGGTCGAGCTGTGCCGCCAGCTGACGCTGTTCCGCCGGAATGCTCTCCAGCGCCTGCAGCATCAGGCGGGTCGCCAGCGGCAGGTTAAAGAAGACGTGCGCCAGCAAAATGCCCGACAGACCGTAGGGAGAGAAGTGGTAATCAATCCCTGCCAGCTGGCACAGCTGCGCCAGCCAGCCGACACGACCATAGACGGTGAGCAGACCAAATACCGCCACCAGCACCGGCAGCACCAGGGTCATGGCGCACAGACGCAGCAGCAGCTGACGGCCAGGGAAACGGCGTCGATAGAGCGCGCGCGCCAGCGGCACCGCTGGCAGCAGCGACAACAGCGCGGAGAGCAGCGCCTGACCAAAAGAGAAGGCGATAACGTGATGCAGGTAATCATCCTGCAGCACGCTGCGCCAGTCATTCTCTGGCGCGGCGCTCCAGAGTGCACCGAAGGCCAGCAGCGCGACGCTGATTAACAGCAGCGTGGCGAGCGAACCGGGGATAAGCCAGCGCGGCATCAGCGGCTGACGGCGCGTTGCCACTGGCTGATCCAGCCTGAACGCTGGCTGGCAACCTCTTCCGGCGAGAACTGCAGAGCGGTGGCGGGCACAGTGAGTGCGCTAAAACCGGCAGGCAGTGGCGTGTCGATTACCGGGTACATCCAGTTACCGGTGGGAATCGTGCGCTGGAAGTCGGGTGACACCATAAACTTCATAAACTGCTGTGCCAGCGCCGGCTGCTTGCTGCTGGCTAACTGCGCGGCAACTTCAACCTGCAGATAGTGGCCCTCTGCAAACGGCGCGGCGGCATAGTTCTCTTTTTTCTCTTCGATGATGTGGTAAGCCGGTGAGGTGGTGTAGCTCAGCACCAGATCGCCTTCGCCCTTGAGGAACAGGCCATAGGCTTCACTCCAGCCTTTGGTCACCGTCACGGTTTTCTGCGCCAGCTTTAGCCACGCCTGCGGTGCCTGATCGCCATAAACTTTCTGCATCCACAACAGCAGGCCTAAGCCGGGGGTGCTGGTACGGGGATCTTCGTAGATCACCCGCCACTTTTCCGGGCTGTCGACCAGCTCTTTCAGGCTTTTTGGCGGATTCTTCAGCCGGGTTTTGTCATAGACAAACGCGAAGTAGCCATAATCAAACGGCACGAAGGTGGTGTTGTGCCAGCCGCCGGGCAGTTTTAATGTCGAGGCATCGACCTGACTTTCGGCAAACAGACCGGTTTTCTGCGCCGCCTGTACCAGATTGTTATCCAGCCCCAGTACCAGATCGGCTTTGCTGTTTTTTCCTTCCATGCGCACGCGGTTCAGCAGCGACACGCCATCTTCCAGCGTGACGAATTTCAGCTCGCAGTTGCACTGCGCCTCGAAGGCTTTTTTAACCGCCGGTCCAGGGCCCCAGTCAGCGGAGAAGGAGTCGTAGGTGTAGACCGTGAGAACCGGCTTAGCCGCCAGAACGGGGGCGGAGAGTAACAGCAGCACCGGCAGAACTTTGTTTAACACTTTGCGCTCCTTCAGGAGAATAGGGGATGAGTCGCAAAGGATCTGAGCACAAAGGCCTCCCAAATCCCTACGTCGGTATTAACCGAATCAGGTTCGACGGGTATCTCTCAGCTGCTTGCTGTTGGCAGGCGGCACCCCGTTGAGAACGTCACATTCTAGTCATTTCAGCGCCGGGGCGAAAGCCTCACAGCGCGGGTGGCGCGAACCAGGCGGATTTAAAATCAAACCAGCCCAGCGTATTCATCCGAACGCCGCGCATGCTGCGCTGACCTTCAAGCAACAGCCAGTGGTGAAACAGCGGATGAAGACCCGCTTCTTCGACTAACTGTTTACTCCATTCGGCCAGCGGCAGCGTTTTCTCGCGCCAGCGGGCCGCATCGCTGTGCCAGTCGATCGGCAGACAGTGATGCAGCAACGGGATCTCATAAAGCTGCGCAAACAGAGAATAATTCAGCGGCAGGGTAAAGTTCACGCTGCCAAGCCAGATATCACTTTCCGCTTCGCCCTGATACCAGCTTTCGTAGCTGATCTCGCGGGTCTCCAGCGTGACGCCATGTTCTGCCAATAGCGGACGCAGCGCGTTAGCGATGCCTTCATGCTCCACGTGCTGGCTGTACCAGGTCAGCGTCAGGTGGGTTAAGCCGGGCGGTTTTTCCACTGGCGTCAGGTCGCGCCGGTGATGCCAGCGCGGCAGCAGGCCATACGCCGGAAACCAGTAGCGCTGGTAGCCGACACCGGCGTGATTGAGCAGGGCGATAGGATTAAACAGGTAGCTGACCCATCGCCGGACCGCCTCGTTGCGTCCCTGCTCTGAACGCTGGTCGAACAGCAGATAGTAGCAGCCCTCTTCAAGACGGCTCTCCTCCTGAATCTCATCGGCTCCGTCGCCCTGCAGGCGGACACCGGCATAAACCAGCTCATCGCTGATGTCGGGCAGTACCCAGATAGAGACATCATCAATCAGGGCGCGAAAACCAAAATAGTCATCAAACGCTTCGATCTTCAGCTGACTCTCCTGATTGCGGATCACCCGGTAAGGACCGGTGCCAACGGGCTGGCGGGCAAAATCGTGCAGCGTCGGCCATTCGCGCGGCAGGATCATCGCACTGACGCTGCCCAGCAGCCAGGGTAATCCCTCGTCGGGCTGGCTTAAGCGGATATCCAGCGTCCAGGGCGCGGGCGAGTCGATCTGCTCGATATGGGAAAAGAGCGGATGAGGGCGCTGACGCTCAAGCGTGGCCAGCACATCCTCCATCTCCAGTTCTCTGCCGTGATGAAAGCGAATCGCCGGACGCAGAAAGAAGCGCCAGTGAAGCGGGGAAGTCTGCTGCCAGTGGTGCGCAATATCGGGCTCGATTTCCCCGTTTTCCTCATTTATCCGCGTCAGGCCGTTGAAAATCTGTCGCGCAATGTGGGTTTCGGAGCGCCGCAGCGGCGAACCGGGCAGCAGATTGAGCAGCGGACGATAGTAGAGCACCCGCAGGATATGCTTGCCCTGACGGAAACTGCGGCCCAGATGCGCGGCGATCATCTGCCGTACCTGATTTTTATCGCCCACCAGCTGGACCAGTTGATCGATGCGATCCTGCTCCAGCAAATCCTCGGCACGTTGCTGCTGCAAAGCCAGTCCGGTATAGCAGAAGGTAAGCTGTGAACGCTTGCCGCGTCCGGCTTCCGCCTGCCAGATTAGCCAGCCCGCGGCCTGCATCCGGTTGAGCAGATTGCGCATATGGCGGCGCGAGCAGTGCAGCAGGTCAGCCAGTTCGCTAAGGGTAATCTCCTGCGTTTGCCCCTGACAGCTCTGCCACAGGCGAATGAACTGCTGCTTCAGACGTGATGAGGACATAAAAGAGGAACTCCCGATGAAAAGCGCTCTGTTTTTCTTGCCCTATTTTAAGAGCAAACTTTACGTTATGGGAAGAGCGGGAGGCATTCAGCACTGAATGGCGTTCGACCCTGACTTCGCTGTTCAGCGGAGTGCTTTTCTGAGTAGGGTGCATTTACACCGTCAGCAGATGATCTCTGCTGGCTTTTTTCATGTTGCGCGGTATCGTCTACCCTTCTTTTCTCCCCTCTGTTTGTTCTGTAAGGGATTTCGGTATGAAATCGCTGTTAACGCGGCAGCGCCGCATCAATCCGGTTTACCTCGCTTTTATGGTCGCCTCGTTCATGCTGGGCATCGCGGGCGCACTGCAGGCGCCGACGCTCAGCCTGTTTCTGACGCGCGAGGTGCAGGCGCGGCCCTTCTGGGTCGGACTGTTTTTCACCATCAATGCGGTGGCCGGTATCGTGGTGAGCATGCTGGTGGCAAAGCGCTCTGACAGCGTCGGCGATCGTCGTCATATCATTCTCTTCTGCTGCCTGATGGCGCTGGTCAATGCGCTGCTGTTTGCCTTTACCCGCCACTATCTGACCTTGCTGACGCTGGGCGTGCTGCTGTCGGCGCTGGCCAGCGTCTCAATGCCTCAGCTGTTTGCGCTGGCGCGGGAATATGCCGATCAGTCGGCGCGTGAAGCGGTGATGTTCAGTTCAGTGATGCGTGCACAGCTGTCGCTGGCGTGGGTGATTGGGCCGCCGCTCTCCTTCGCGCTGGCGCTGAACTACGGCTTTGTGACGCTATTTATGGTGGCCGCCGCGCTGTTTCTGATCTGTATCCTGCTGGTCTGGTTCACCGTGCCGTCGGTGCCACGTTCGCAGCCCCTTATGCAAAGCGGCGGGCTGCCGCTAAGTGGCTGGCGCGATCGGGATGTGCGTTTACTGTTCCTGGCCTCAGTCGCGATGTGGACCTGCAACACTATGTATATCATCGATATGCCGCTCTATATCAGCACCACGCTGGGGCTGCCTGAGAAGCTGGCCGGTCTGCTGATGGGAACGGCTGCGGGGCTGGAGATCCCGGTGATGCTGCTGGCTGGACATTACGCACGGCGTATCGGCAAGCGCCGGTTAATGCTGATCGCGGTGGCGGCTGGCGTACTGTTTTATCTGGGGCTGGTGCTGTTCAATTCCCGCACGTCGCTGATGGTGTTGCAGCTATTTAACGCGGTGTTTGTCGGGATTATTGCTGGCATAGGGATGCTGTGGTTTCAGGATCTGATGCCAGGGCGGCCTGGTGCAGCGACCACCATGTTCACCAACTCGATCTCGACCGGCATGATTCTGGCTGGCGTTATTCAGGGCACGCTCAGTGAGCGGCTGGGACATGAGGCGGTTTACTGGCTGGCATTCGGGCTGGCTATTGTGGCGCTGGTGATGTCGGCACGGGTGCGCGACGTATAAAGAAGAAGGGCGACCCGATGTCGTAATGCCAGTCAGTTAAGCGACAGGTGATAACGCAGTCTGGTGCCGCTCAGGGGCTGGCGGTCCTCGCGCCGCTGCGCGGTTCCTTCACTTCATTCGCCTGCCTGACGGACCGTCGGGGATGGCACATCCTGTGCCGCCCCGCCTTTCGCCCGCGTCCTGCGGGATCTCCTGGCAGACTCATTCTGTTCAGCGCTGCGGATTGCCTGCTCCTGATCGCCACCAGTCTGCTCTTAAGCTTCTGGTGCGTGCTGTTAAAAAGGGCACGAGAGTCGAGGCCTGAGCGCCTCTGCTGCTGAAAGGGCTATCCGCAGCGCTGAGGCGTGACGGCGGGCCAGAAGTCCACGCCGGGAAGCGTGGACAGTTCGGGGCCGGCCAGGGAGGGCCGATCCCCGAACGGTTCGT
>NZ_JAPCIL010000008.1:0-135265 GCF_025910075.1 Pantoea sp. RG18 | reverse complement strand
TGCTCGGCCAGAAAAAAGGCTGCCACGTTTGACCGTGACAGCCTTTACAAATCTAATCTTAACTGATCAGCATTACGACCCAATGTCGCCCTGATTTTACTCAATTAGCGCAGGAAGGCGGGCTGATTCTGCTCATACTGCGAAATGGAGGCTTCGTACTGCAGCGTCAGGCCGATGCTGTCCAGGCCGTTAATCATGCAGTGGCGGCGGAAGCTGTCGAGCTCGAACGAATAGACTTTATCGCCAGCGGTGACCGTCTGCGCTTCCAGGTCTACCGTAAAGCTGATGCCGGGCTGGTCCGCAACCAGTCTGAACAGCTCATCCACTTCCTCTTCGCTTAACTTCACCGGCAGCAGCTGGTTGTTGAAGCTGTTGCCATAAAAGATATCCGCGAAGCTCGGCGCAATCACCACGTGAAAACCAAAATCGGTCAGCGCCCAGGGCGCATGCTCACGTGAAGAGCCGCAGCCAAAGTTTTCACGCGCCAGCAGGATACTGGTGCCTTTGAACTCAGGCTTGTTCAGCACAAAGCCGGGCGTTGGCACGGTGCCCGCGTCATCTTCAAAGCGCCAGTCGTGGAACAGATGCTGTCCAAAACCGGTGCGGGTGACCTTCTGCAAAAACTGCTTGGGAATGATCGCGTCGGTATCGACGTTCGCGGCATCCAGCGGCGCAACAATGCCGGTGTGCTGAGTAAATTTATTCGCCATGACTTAAGCTCCTGTCGTCAGTTCACGGATGTCGGCAAAGTGGCCGGTTACGGCAGCCGCCGCGGCCATTGCCGGGCTGACCAGATGGGTACGTCCACCACGGCCCTGACGGCCTTCAAAGTTACGGTTGCTGGTTGACGCGCAACGCTCGCCCGGATTCAGGCGGTCATTGTTCATCGCCAGACACATTGAGCAGCCTGGCAGACGCCATTCAAAGCCCGCTTCCAGGAAGATTTTGTCCAGACCTTCCGCTTCGGCCTGCGCTTTCACCGGGCCGGAACCCGGAACCACCATGGCGACCACGCCAGGCGCGACTTTGCGGCCTTTGGCGATGGCGGCTGCGGCACGCAGATCTTCAATACGTGAGTTGGTGCAGGAGCCGATAAACACTTTATCAATCGCCACATCAGTCAGTTTGATGCCTGGCTGCAGGTTCATGTAGGCGAGGGCTTTTTCGGCTGAGGCGCGCTCAACCGGATCGGCGAACGAGGCCGGATTTGGTATCACCTGATCAACGGCAATAACCTGACCCGGATTGGTGCCCCAGGTGACCTGCGGTGCAATCTCTTCAGCATGCAGCGTTACCACCGCATCATATTTCGCGCCTTCGTCAGACTTCAGGGTGCGCCAGTAATCAACGGCCTGCTCCCATTTCTCACCCTGCGGCGAGAACTGACGACCTTTCAGATAGTTGAAGGTGGTCTCATCCGGTGCCACCAGGCCCGCTTTCGCACCCATCTCAATCGCCATGTTGCACAGGGTCATACGACCTTCCATGCTCAGCGCCTGAATCGCCGGACCGCAGAATTCGACCACATAGCCGGTTCCGCCTGCGCTGCCGGTTTTGCCGATGATCGCCAGCACGATATCTTTAGCCGTAATGCCGGTTGACGCCTGGCCCAGCACTTCAATCTTCATGGTTTTTGCCCGACCCTGCTTCAGGGTCTGGGTAGCAAACACATGTTCAACTTCAGAGGTGCCGATACCAAAGGCCAGCGAGCCAAACGCACCGTGCGTGGCGGTGTGCGAGTCGCCGCACACAATCGTCATACCCGGCAGCGTCATGCCCTGCTCAGGACCGATAACGTGGACGATACCCTGGAACGGATGATTCAGGTCATACAGCTGTACGCCAAACTCAGCGCAGTTTTTCATCAGCTCCTGCATCTGAATACGCGCCATCTCGCCCGATGCATTGATATCTTTGGTCTGCGTAGAAACGTTGTGATCCATAGTGGCAAAGGTTTTGCCCGGCTGACGGACTTTACGTCCGTGGGCGCGCAGACCATCAAAGGCCTGGGGCGAGGTCACCTCATGGATCAGATGGCGATCAATGTAGAGTAACGGCGTTTCTTCTGGCGTTTCGTGGACGACATGTGCATCAAATAACTTCTGGTATAAGGTTTTCATTTTTTTATTTTTCCTCGGCGATAAAGCGGGCAATGATGCTGCCCATCTCATCTGTGCTGACCGCTGGACCATCACCGGCTAAATCTTTGGTGCGGTAGCCCTGTTCCAGCGCACGGCTGATGGCACGTTCGATACTGTCGGCAGCCTCATCGGCATTCAGGCTGTAACGCAGCAGCAGCGACAGTGACAGGATCTGGGCGACCGGGTTGGCAATATTCTGACCGGCGATATCCGGCGCCGAGCCACCCGCGGGTTCGAACAGGCCAAAGCCCGCTTCATTCAGGCTGGCGGAAGGCAGCATCCCCATCGAGCCGGTGATCATGGCGCACTCATCAGAGAGAATGTCACCGAACAGGTTGGAGCAGAGCAGCACGTCAAATTGCGACGGGTCTTTGATCAACTGCATGGTGGCGTTGTCGATATAGATGTGGCTCAGCTGCACGTCCGGATACTCTTTGGCCACTTCGTTGACGATTTCACGCCACATCACGGAGGTCTGCAGCACGTTGGCTTTATCAACTGAGGTGACTTTATTGCGACGTTTGCGCGCCGATTCAAACGCGATGCGGGCGATGCGCTCAATTTCGAAACGGTGATAAACCTCGGTATCAAATGCACGCTCTTCCGGGCCACTGCCTTCACGTCCTTTCGGCTGACCAAAATAGATACCGCCGGTCAGTTCACGCACGCACAGAATGTCGAAACCTTTGGCAGCGATGTCGGCGCGCAGCGGGCAAAGCGCCTCCAGTCCGCTGTAGAGCGCAGCCGGACGCAGGTTACTGAACAGCTTAAAATGTTTGCGCAGCGGCAGCAGCGCACCGCGCTCCGGCTGTGATGCTGGCGGTAAGTGCTCCCATTTCGGGCCGCCAACGGAACCAAACAGAATCGCGTCGGCCTGCTCGCAGCCTGCAACCGTTGCGGGTGGCAGGGGTTCACCATGCTGATCGATAGCAATGCCGCCGACCGCATACTCCTGGGTGGTGATCTGCATATCAAAGCGCTGACGAATGGCATCCAGCACTTTCATAGCCTGCGCCATCACTTCCGGGCCGATACCATCACCGGGTAAAACTGCGATATGAGATGAGCTGGACATGGTTATACGGTTTCCTTCTGATCTTTAAATTTGCGCTGCAATTCTTGTTCAACCTGACGGGCACGCCAGATATTGTTCAGAGCGTTGACCATCGCTTTGGCGGAGGACTCCACAATATCGGTCGCCAGACCAATGCCGTGGAACTTGCGGCCATTGTAACTCACGACGATATCGACCTGACCCAGCGCATTCTCGCCGTGGCCTTTCGCGGTCAGCTTGTAGTTAACCAGCTCGGCGTCGAACTGGGTGATACGGTTAATCGCCTGGTAGACCGCGTCAACCGGGCCGTTACCGGTAGCTGCATCCGATTTAGCGACATCGCCGCAGCCCAGATTGACAGAGGCGGTGGCGGTGATGCTGGAACCGGTCTGGACGTTAAATTCGTGCAGCTGGAAATGTTCCGGCTCTTCATTCTGCTTGTTGATGAAGGCCAGCGCTTCCAGGTCGTAATCGAAAACCTGACCTTTTTTATCGGCCAGTTTCAGGAAGGCGTCATACAGCGTATCCAGATTGTAATCCTGCTCGGCATAGCCCATCTCTTCCATGCGATGTTTTACCGCCGCGCGGCCAGAACGTGAGGTCAGGTTCAGCTGGATTTTGTGTAAGCCGATCGATTCCGGTGTCAGGATTTCATAGTTCTCGCGGTTCTTCAGCACGCCATCCTGATGAATACCCGAGGAGTGAGCGAAGGCGTTAGAGCCGACCACTGCCTTGTTCGCCGGGATCGGCATGTTGCAGATCTGGCTGACCATCTGGCTGGTACGGTAGATTTCCTGATGATTGATATTGGTATGCACGTTCATGATCTGCTGGCGGGTTTTAATCGCCATGATCACCTCTTCCAGCGCACAGTTACCGGCACGTTCACCCAGGCCATTCATCGTTCCTTCCACCTGACGCGCGCCCGCCTGTACGGCAGCCAGGGCGTTGCCGGTTGCCATGCCCAGGTCATCGTGGGTGTGAACAGAGATAATTGCTTTGTCGATGTTAGGAACGCGATTCATCAGCTCGCCGATGATGTGGGCATACTCGCCTGGCAGGGTGTAGCCAACGGTATCCGGGATGTTGATGGTGGTGGCACCAGCGTTAATCGTGGCTTCTACCATCCGGCACAGGTCATCAATCGGGGTACGGCCGCCATCTTCGCAGGAGAACTCAACGTCGCTGGTGTAGTTACGCGCACGCTTCACCATATGCACCGCACGCTCAATCACTTCCGGCAGCGTGCTGCGCAGTTTGGTGGCGATGTGCATCGGCGAGGTAGCGATAAAGGTATGAATACGGAAGGCTTCGGCAACGCGCAGTGATTCGTACGCCGCATCAATATCTTTTTCCACACAGCGTGCCAGACCGCAAACCCGACTGTTTTTAATGGTGCGCGCAATGGTCTGCACAGACTCAAAGTCGCCCGGTGAGGAGACCGGGAAACCGACTTCCATCACATCCACGCCCATGCGCTCCAGCGCTAAAGCAATCTGCAATTTTTCTTTCACACTCAGGCTGGCCTGTAATGCCTGCTCACCGTCGCGCAGAGTGGTATCGAAAATAATGACTTGCTGGCTCATCGTAATCATCCTTATGCTTTTTCTGGCCTGGCAACGAGCATAAAAAAACCCGCGACAGGCGCGGGTTTTTAACTTTCAGCAGGTTTGAATCAGTGTTTGATTCCGCCCACAAGTCTACCGCGCAAGCTGAGTGCGTTTAGTAGTAGACCGAGAAGGCGAACAGAACGAAACATGGATTCAAACCTTATAAAATGTTGTGCTGTACATATTGGTACTGGAATCACTCAGGGATGTCAACCTTCAATGCAGGGGTATTCTTAGTGGTGTCAGAGGAAGATATTCTGTTATTTAACGGTCAGGCAGCGTAATGAACAGCGCCGTAGTGGCTGCGGAGGCAATCGACCCGGGAATGAGCACTGATTCTGCGGGTCTTTGATTTTATTATGTTGAAAATTAAAGACTTTATCGGGAGGGTGTCTCGCGAGGATACAGGATATATCACCTGCTCTTTAGCATAATCGAATGCGCTTCAACGATTTACTGGTTAATTACGCCAGAAAAGAAAAGTGTCAGGCGATAGTGGGCCAGGGCAGCCGGGTAATAAGTTTTCGTTATTTCTTAGATCACGCTGAAAATAATTTCTTAATCAGCATTTTCCTCTGCGGTTCTGCCGCGTAATTAGTTTAATCCGCGCAGCCAATTCTTATCGGGCAGAGCCTTTACGCCCCTGCCTTTTAATTTACGTGGGTTTGCGGTTTGCCTGCCCGGTTAACTGCGGTTATGGTAATCGACCTACTCTCAGAAAAATAAACTCAACAGATTTCTCTGTAACCGGACAGCGGCAGTTGTTTCCGCTGTCATGCATAAACATAAGATTTTGATTGGCAAAGCAGGCACCGGGGCTTTGTGGTACGCGCTAACGGGCGTATTAACAGAGCCGGGTCCGCAAGCCTGGAGGCAGAAGATGGAGATGTTGTCAGGAGCCGAAATGGTCGTCCGTTCGTTAATCGATCAGGGCGTTAAGCAGGTATTCGGTTATCCGGGTGGCGCAGTGTTGGATATCTATGATGCGCTGCAAACCGTCGGGGGTATCGATCACATTCTGGTGCGTCATGAGCAGGGTGCGGTGCACATGGCTGACGGCCTGGCGCGCGCCACCGGTGAAGTCGGCGTGGTGCTCGTCACCTCCGGACCCGGCGCAACCAATGCGATTACCGGTATCGCCACCGCCTATATGGACTCGATTCCGCTGGTGATCCTCTCGGGTCAGGTTCCCTCGTCGCTGATTGGCTATGATGCC
Organism: Pantoea sp. RG18; assembly: GCF_025910075.1. Taxonomy (NCBI): domain Bacteria; kingdom Pseudomonadati; phylum Pseudomonadota; class Gammaproteobacteria; order Enterobacterales; family Erwiniaceae; genus Pantoea; species Pantoea sp. RG18. The sequence continues at coordinate 129,244 of NZ_JAPCIL010000008.1, read as the reverse complement.
TTTCAGGAGTGCGACATGGTCGGCATCTCTCGTCCGGTAGTGAAGCACAGCTTCCTGGTGAAAAGTACCGAAGAGATCCCAACCGTGTTGAAAAAGGCGTTCTGGCTGGCTTCCACCGGACGTCCGGGGCCGGTGGTAATCGATCTGCCGAAAGATATTCTGAATCCGGCCAACAAGTTGCCTTATCACTGGCCGGAAACGGTAAGCATGCGCTCCTACAATCCGACCATTCAGGGCCATAAAGGTCAGATTAAGCGTGCGCTGACCACGTTGCTGGCCGCGAAGAAGCCGGTGATCTATGCCGGTGGTGGTGCCATTACCGCAGGCTGCGAAGCAGAACTGTTAAAGCTGGCCGAAAGCCTGAACATTCCGGTGACGACCTCGCTGATGGGCCTGGGCGCGTTCCCTGGCACTCATCGTCAGTGCGTTGGCATGCTCGGTATGCACGGCACGTACGAAGCCAACATGACCATGCACAACACCGACCTGATTTTTGGTATCGGTGTGCGCTTTGATGACCGCACCACCAACAACCTGGCGAAGTATTGTCCCAACGCCACGGTGATGCATATCGATATCGACCCGACCTCTATCTCTAAGACGGTGGCGGCGGATATCCCGATTGTGGGTGATGCGAAGCAGGTACTGCAGCAGATGCTGGAGTTACTGGCGCAAAGCGAAAGCCAGCGCGCTGAGAGCCTGCACGACTGGTGGCAGGAGATTGAGGGCTGGCGCAGTCGTCACTGCCTGGAATTTGATCGCACCAGCGACAAAATCAAGCCGCAGGCGGTGATTGAAACCATCAGCCGTCTGACCAAAGGCGATGCGTATGTGACGTCGGATGTGGGCCAGCACCAGATGTTTGCTGCGCTCTATTATCCTTTCGATAAACCGCGTCGCTGGATCAACTCCGGCGGTCTGGGCACCATGGGCTTTGGCCTGCCTGCTGCGCTGGGCGTGAAGATGGCGCTGCCGGACGAAACAGTCATCTGCGTAACGGGCGATGGCAGTATCCAGATGAACATTCAGGAGCTTTCCACCGCGCTGCAGTACGATCTGCCGGTGCTGGTGCTGAACCTGAATAATCGGGTGCTGGGCATGGTGAAGCAGTGGCAGGATATGATCTACTCCGGTCGTCACTCCCAGTCTTATATGGAGTCACTACCTGACTTCGTGCGTCTGGCGGAAGCCTACGGCCACGTCGGGATCGCGATTGAGCACCCGACTGAGCTGGAAGAGAAGCTGGCGCTGGCGCTGGAAACCCTGGCGAAGGGACGTCTGGTATTCGTGGATGTCACCGTTGACGGTAGCGAGCATGTTTACCCGATGCAGATTCGCGGTGGCAGCATGGATGAGATGTGGTTGAGCAAAACGGAGAGGACATAATTATGCGTCGTATTTTATCAGTTCTGCTGGAGAACGAATCCGGCGCATTATCCCGTGTCGTCGGCCTGTTCTCGCAGCGCGGCTATAACATTGAGAGCCTGACCGTGGCACCAACGGATGATCCTACGCTGTCGCGGATGACCATTCAGACGGTGGGCGATCAGAAGGTGCTGGAGCAGATTGAAAAGCAGCTGCACAAGCTGGTAGATGTGCTGCGCGTTACCGAGCTGGGGCAGGGCGCCTATGTTGAGCGCGAAATCATGCTGGTGAAGATTCAGGCGAGCGGTTATGGCCGCGAAGAGGTGAAGCGTAACGCCGAGATCTTCCGCGGTCAGATCATCGACGTGACGCCGACGCTGTACACGGTTCAGCTGGCAGGCACCAGTGACAAACTGGACGCCTTCCTGAGTACCGTCCGCGACGTTGCCGAAATTGTTGAAGTGGCACGCTCCGGTATCGTCGGCGTTTCACGCGGCGATCGTATCATGCGTTAATCACGCAGCGTCATCATCAATCCTCACCTAACCCGGCGAAATGCCGGGTTTTTTTATTTTTTATGCGCCAGGCGAGTTACATTCAGAAAAGCGGTTGCTCCGCGCACTTTTCTGCTGTTAGATGATAGCCATGAGTTATCCATAGCTTAACTGCGGCTATTTCTGCCGTAAAAGCGGATTTGATGGTGGGGTTATCGTGAAACTGGATGAAATTGCGCGTTTGGCAGGCGTGTCGCGCACCACGGCCAGTTATGTGATCAATGGCAAAGCGCGGCAGTATCGTGTCAGCGACAAAACCGTTGAGAAAGTCATGGCGGTGGTACGTGAGCATAATTATCACCCTAATGCGGTGGCTGCCGGGCTGCGCGCCGGGCGTACGCGCTCTATTGGGTTAGTGATCCCCGATCTGGAAAATACCAGTTATACCCGTATTGCGAACTATCTTGAGCGGCAGGCCCGTCAGCGCGGCTATCAGCTGCTGATCGCCTGTTCTGAAGATCAGCCCGATAACGAGATGCGCTGCATTGAGCATCTGTTACAGCGGCAGGTCGATGCGATCATCGTCTCTACTTCGTTACCGCCAGAGCATCCCTTTTATCAGCGCTGGATCAACGATCCCCTGCCGATTATTGCGTTAGATCGCGCGCTGGATCGTGAACATTTCACCAGCGTAGTCGGTGCCGATCAGGACGATGCTCATATGCTGGCGGCTGAACTGCGTCAGCTTGAGGTCAAAAATGTGCTGTTCCTCGGTGCGTTACCCGAGCTGTCGGTAAGTTTCCTGCGCGAGCTGGGTTTCCGCGATGCATGGAAAGACGATCCCCGGCCGATTGACTACATCTACTGCAATAGCTTCGAACGCACAGCCGCCGCGGCACTGTTTGAACAATACCTTGAAGATCACCCGATGCCGGAGGCGCTTTTTACCACCTCATTTGGTCTGCTGCAGGGTGTGATGGATGTGACGCTGAAACGAGACGGACGGCTTCCGACCGAGCTGGCCATCGCCACCTTTGGCGACCACGAATTACTGGACTTTCTTGAGTGTCCGGTGCTGGCGGTGGGTCAGCGTCATCGCGACGTGGCAGAGCGCGTGCTGGAATTAGTTTTAGCCTCGCTGGATGAACCCAGAAAACCAAAACCCGGGTTAACCCGCATTCGCCGTAATTTATACCGTCGCGGACAATTAAGCCGAAAAGTTAAATGAGTCACGGGCAGTATTACGCTGCCCGCCTCTTTTATTTAACGATTTAACTGATTAAATAAACAGGTCGACGTAAAAAAGCGTAAATTCTGCTCATCAAATCTAACAAAGCAGAAAGGGTTATTTTTATTATCTGCTTACAACTTCAACAAACTTACTTTCCCGTCTGGCCTGAAGCCGCTGGGCTTCCTTTCGGAAATCCCCTAAAATGCCGCCGCTGTCTCAGAAACCACGATTAATATTTAGCCCTTTACATTGTTTCATTTTTAGTCGTTTTTTCCCGGGTCGTTTTTTTTATTCAGGTATTCATCGGCTTAATTTTTACTTTCCCCTTTTATTCGTTTATATCGTCGCCAGAGATTAATTCTTCACTCTGTAAATAGTGATATTCACCTGCCGCTCCGGCTTGACAAGGATTTCATGGGATCCTTAAACTCGTTTCGTGGTAAAAAGTGGGATAAAGTGGCGTAAATGGGTGATGAGGAGAAGAGACTGGCATGTTCCGCGGAGCAACGTTAGTCAATCTCGACAGCAAAGGGCGGCTCGCCGTACCCACGCGATATCGCGATTTGCTGATTGGGGAGTCTCAGGGGCAGATGGTCTGTACCATCGACCTCCACCAGCCATGCCTGTTGCTTTATACCCTGCCCGAATGGGAAATCATTGAAAAAAAGCTGGCACGCCTTTCCAGTATGAATCCACTTGAGCGCCGCGTGCAGCGTTTGCTGCTGGGGCATGCCAGTGAATGTCAGATGGATAATGCAGGCCGCCTGCTGCTGGCGAATACGCTTCGGCAGCACGCAAAATTAACCAAAGAAGTGATGCTGGTTGGACAGTTCAATAAATTTGAGCTGTGGGATGAACAGACCTGGTATCAACAAGTCAGGGACGATATTGACGCAGAACAGTCGGCTCAGGAGCCTTTATCTGAGCGGTTGCAGGACTTGTCGCTATAGCTATGCAGGAAAATTTCAAACATACCACCGTGCTGTTGGATGAGGCGGTTAACGGCCTCAATATCAGGGAAGACGGTATTTACATCGACGGCACTTTTGGTCGTGGTGGCCATTCACGCCTGATTCTTTCGCAGCTGGGAGAGAAGGGAAAGCTGATCGCCATCGATCGTGATCCGCAAGCTATCGCCGCTGCCGCAGAGATCACCGACCCGCGTTTTTCAATTATTCATGGCCCTTTTTCCGCGCTGGCAGAGTATGTCTCTGAACGGGATCTGGTCGGAAAGATTGACGGCATTTTGCTGGACCTGGGGGTTTCATCACCGCAGCTGGATGACGCCGAACGTGGCTTCTCCTTTATGCGTGACGGACCGCTGGATATGCGAATGGACCCGTCGCGCGGGCACTCCGCCGCAGAATGGTTGCTGCACGCAGAAGAGGCGGATATCGCGTTTGTCCTGAAGACCTACGGTGAAGAGCGATTCGCCAAACGCATCGCCCGGGCCATTGTCGAGCGTAATCGTGAACAGCCGATGACCCGGACCCGGGAACTGGCTGAGGTGATCTCAATTGCCATGCCGGTAAAAGATAAGTTTAAGCATCCGGCCACGCGCAGCTTCCAGGCGATTCGTATCTGGATTAACAGCGAACTGGAAGAGATCGATATTGCCCTGAAAGGCGCTGTTGAAGTGCTGGCTCCGCAGGGTCGTCTCTCTGTTATCAGCTTCCATTCACTGGAAGATCGGCTGGTGAAGCGCTTTATGCGCGATCAGAGTCGCGGGCCGCAGGTGCCGCCTGGGATTCCCATGACTGAACATCAGCTGCGTGCCCTGGGTGGGCGTGAACTGAAGTTGCTCGGCAAAATGTCGCCGGGTGATGCTGAAGTCTTTGAGAACCCACGTGCGCGCAGCTCGGTATTACGTATCGCGGAGAAAACCGACGCATGATCGGTAATGAGCGTCACAGTCTGCCTGCCGTTATCGGCGGGGATCTGCTGCGAAAAGGCAAGATTCCGGTGCTGTTGCTGATCGCTGTGGTGGTTTCTGCCGTGCTGGTGGTGACGACCACCCATAAAACACGATTGTTAACCGCGCAGCGCGAACAGCTGGTGCTGGAGCGTGACGCACTCGATATCGAGTGGCGCAACCTGATCCTGGAAGAGAATGCACTGGGCGATCACAGCCGTGTTGAACGCATCGCCACCGAGAAGCTGCAACTGCAGCACGTTGATCCTTCACAAGAAAATATCGTGGTGCAGAAATAAGGACCTCAGATAGCGAATGAGCGGCACAGGCAGAACGCTGAAATTGAAGAAACCGGAAGATAAAGCCAGCTTTGTAAGCTGGCGTTTTGCGTTGCTGTGCGGCTGTATTTTACTGGCGCTGGGTGGATTGCTGTCACGTGTGGCCTGGCTGCAGGTGATCAATCCTGGCAAGCTGGTAAAAGAGGGCGATCTGCGCTCGCTGCGTGTTCAGGCGGTGCCCACCTCACGCGGTATGATCAGCGATCGCGCCGGACGCCCGCTGGCAGTCAGCGTGCCGGTCAACGCTATCTGGGCCGATCCCAAAGAGCTGCACGCCGGTGGCGGCGTGACGCTGGACAGCCGCTGGAAGGCGCTTTCCGATGCGCTCTCTATTCCCCTTGATCAGCTGGCCGCCCGCGTGAATGCCAATCCCAAAGGCCGCTTTGTCTATCTGGCGCGCCAGGTCAATCCGGCTATCGGTGACTACGTTAAAAAACTCAAACTTCCCGGTATTCATCTGCGCGAAGAGTCGCGCCGTTACTATCCTGCCGGGCAGGTCACCTCCCATCTCATTGGCTTTACTAACATCGACGGGCAGGGCATTGAAGGCATCGAGAAGAGCTTTGATAAGTGGCTGACCGGTGCACCCGGCGAGCGGACGGTGCGCAAAGATCGGTATGGTCGGGTCATCGAGGATATCTCTTCGGTGGACAGCCGGGCCGCTCATAACCTGACGCTGAGCATTGATGAGCGGTTACAGGCGCTGGTTTACCGTGAACTGAATAACGCCGTTGCCTTTAACAAAGCGGAATCGGGTACGGCGGTGCTGGTGGATGTCAATACCGGTGAAGTGCTGGCGATGGCCAACAGCCCGGCTTACAACCCGAACAATCTCGGCAATACGCCAAAAGATCTGATGCGTAACCGCGCCATCACCGACATTTTCGAACCTGGCTCTACCGTGAAGCCGATGGTGGTGATGACGGCGTTGCAGCGTGGTGTGGTGAGAGAGAACAGCGTCCTGAATACCGTGCCGTACCGCGTCAATGGTCATGAGATCAAAGATGTGGCGCGCTACAACGAATTGACCCTGACAGGGGTTTTACAGAAGTCGAGTAACGTCGGTGTTTCACGTCTGGCGTTAGCGATGCCTTCCTCAGCGCTGGTAGAAACTTACGCGCGCTTTGGACTGGGCAAACCGACCAATTTGGGGCTGGTCGGGGAAAGCAGTGGCTTATACCCTAAAAAACAACGGTGGTCTGACATAGAGAGGGCCACCTTCTCTTTCGGCTACGGGCTAATGGTAACGCCGTTACAGTTAGCGCGAGTCTACGCAACGATTGGCAGCTATGGCATTAATCGCCCGCTGTCGATCACCAAAGTGGATCCGCCCGTCGCGGGACAACGCGTTTTCGATGAGTCACTGGTGAAAACCGTGATGCACATGATGGAAAGCGTGGCGCTGCCCGGTGGCGGGGGCGTCAAAGCGGCAATCAAGGGTTATCGCATTGCGATAAAAACCGGTACGGCGAAAAAGGTCGGGCCGGACGGACGCTACGTCAATAAATACATTGCCTACACCGCAGGCGTCGCGCCTGCCAGTCATCCCCGATTCGCGCTGGTGGTGGTGATCAACGATCCCCAGGCCGGCAAGTATTACGGCGGTGCGGTCTCTGCACCGGTATTTGGAGCCATCATGGGTGGCGTACTGCGTACAATGAACATCGAGCCGGACGCGTTACCGACCAATGACAAGAATGAGCTGGTGACTAACAGAAGTGAGGAATCAAGTGACAGATCGTAACCTGCGCGATTTACTCGGCCCCTGGGTGCCAGGCGCGCCGGCGCGCCCACTGCGTGACATGACACTGGATAGCCGCATTGCGGCTTCTGGCGATCTGTTTGTCGCTGTTGCAGGCCATCAGGTTGATGGACGCCGTTTCATTCCGCAGGCAATTGCGCAGGGCGTTGCCGCTGTGGTGGCGGAAGCTGAGGGTGAAGCGGTCGACGGCGAAATCCGTGAAATGCACGGCGTACCGGTTATCTATCTGGCGCAGCTGCATCAGCGCCTTTCGGCCCTGGCAGGCCGTTTTTATCAGCAGCCGGGCGAAAAACAGAAGCTGATTGGCGTCACCGGCACCAACGGTAAAACCACCACCACCCAGCTGCTGGCGCAGTGGGCGACGCTACTGGGTGAGACCAGCGCGGTGATGGGCACCGTCGGTAATGGGCTGGTAGGTCACTTAGCGGCGGCAGAAAATACCACGGGTTCAGCGGTTGATGTTCAGCATCTGCTGCACGATCTGGCTGAAAAAGGGGCGACCCTGACCGCAATGGAAATCTCGTCACACGGACTGGTTCAGCATCGCGTCGCTGCGCTGCCGTTTGCCGCGGCGGTCTTCACCAATCTCAGTCGCGATCACCTCGATTACCACGGTGATATGCAGAGCTATGAGTCAGCTAAATGGCTGCTCTTTTCTGAGCATCAGGTCGGGCAGGCGATTCTTAACGCGGACGACGAAGTCGGTCGTCGCTGGCTGGCGCGCTTACCTGATGCCGTTGCGGTCACTATGGAGGATAACCTCCAGCCGGGCTGCCACGGGCGCTGGCTTAAAGCCGATGCGGTGGATTACCACGATAACGGCGCACATATTCGTTTCAGCTCCAGCTGGGGCAATGGCGAAATCGACAGTCCGCTGATGGGTGCCTTCAACGTCAGCAATCTGATGCTGGCGCTGGCGACGCTGCTGTCACTGGATTATCCGCTGGCGACGCTAATCAGCGTTGCACCGCAGTTGCAGCCGGTCAACGGGCGTATGGAAGTGTTCAGCGCCACAGGAAAACCGACGGTCGTCGTGGATTATGCCCACACCCCGGATGCGCTGGAAAAAGCGCTGGAAGCGGCACGTCTGCACTGCAAAGGAAAACTCTGGTGCCTGTTTGGCTGCGGCGGCGACCGTGACAAAGGCAAACGCCCGTTAATGGGCGCGATTGCTGAGCAATATGCGGATGTGGTGGTGATTACGGATGACAATCCGCGCAGCGAAGATCCGCAGGCGATTGTAAAAGATATTCTGACCGGTTTGCTGGACCCAGGCCGCGCCCGCGTGGTCTCTGGTCGTGCGCAGGCGGTCACTAACACCATTATGCAGGCGCAGCCCGACGATATCGTGCTGGTGGCTGGCAAAGGCCATGAAGATTATCAGATCATTGGCAATCGCCGTCTCGACTACTCCGATCGTGCCACCGTTGCGGCACTGCTGGGAGGCGTTGCATGATTCCGGTTTCATTAAAAACCCTGGCAGAGATCACCGGCGGCACGCTGCACGGCAGCGATTTAACGCTGAGTGACGTGACCACCGATACCCGCAAAGTCACGGCGGGCAGCCTGTTTGTTGCACTGGTGGGCGAACGCTTTGATGCGCACGACTTCGCCGGCGATGCCATTGCGAATGGCGCACAGGCGCTGCTGGTAAGTAAGCATTTACCTGTCGCTGTGCCACAGGTGGTGGTTGAAGATACCCGTCTCGCCTTTGGCAGGCTGGGCGCATGGGTTCGTCAGCAGTCGAACGCCCGTGTAGTGGCGCTGACCGGCTCCTCCGGCAAAACCTCGGTTAAAGAGATGACGGCGGCGATTCTGCGTGAGTGTGGCGAAACGCTCTACACCGCAGGCAATCTTAACAACGATTATGGCGTACCGATGACGCTGCTGCGGCTGACCGCAGAACATCAGTATGCGGTCATCGAACTCGGTGCGAATCATCAGGGCGAAATCGCCTACACCACCGGACTGGTTCAACCGGAAAGCGCGCTGGTGAATAACCTGTCCGCGGCGCATCTGGAAGGCTTTGGTTCGCTGGCCGGTGTTGCTAAAGCCAAGGGCGAGATTTTCCAGGGCTTACCGGCTCACGGCATTGCGATTCTGAACGCAGAGAGCAATGACTGGCCCAACTGGCAGCGCACGCTGCAGGATAAAACCGTGTGGCGTTTCTCACCGCAGGCGGCAGAGTGTGAATTCTCCGCCCGTGATATCCGCATTGCTCAGGATGGTACTCATTTTGTGATGATAACGCCGCGTGGCGAAGCTGAGATCGTGCTGCCATTGCCGGGTCGGCATAACATCGCCAACGCCCTGGCGGCGGCGGCACTGGCTCTGTCAGTGGATGCACCGCTTAGCGCCGTTCAGCAGGGGCTGAAAAACCTGCAGTCGGTGCCAGGTCGCTTGTTCCCGGTTCGCCTCTCTGCGCATCAGCTGCTGCTGGATGACAGCTACAACGCTAACGTCGGTTCGATGACAGCAGCTGTTCAGGTCCTGTCAGAGATGCCGGGTTACCGGGTGCTGGTCACGGGTGATATGGCGGAACTGGGTGAAGAGACCGAAAGTTGTCACCGCGAAGTGGGGCATGCGGCACGTGATGCAGGCATTGATCGCGTGCTGAGCACCGGAAAATTCAGCCATTTCATCAGTGAAAGCAGTGAAGTTGGCGAACATTTCAGCGATAAGACTGCGCTGACTGAACGTTTGCGTCAATTGTTGTCCGAACACTCAGAAATTACCGTCCTGATAAAAGGTTCACGTAGTGCCGCCATGGAGCAGGTAGTACAGAGCTTAAAGGAGAAAGGAACATGTTAGTTTGGCTGGCCGAGCATCTGGTCGCTTTTTATTCGGGATTTAACGTCTTTTCCTATCTGACGTTTCGCGCCATTGTCAGCCTGCTGACCGCGTTATTCATCTCTCTCTGGATGGGGCCGCGCCTGATCGCCTGGCTGCAGAAATTACAGATTGGCCAGGTCGTCCGTAACGATGGCCCGGAATCGCATTTCAGTAAGCGCGGCACGCCGACCATGGGCGGCATCATGATTCTGACCTCCATCACCATTTCGGTGCTGATGTGGGCATATCCGTCGAATCCTTATGTCTGGTGCGTGCTGTTCGTGTTAATCGGCTTTGGCATCATCGGCTTTGTCGATGACTACCGCAAAGTGGTACGCAAAGACACCAAAGGCCTGATCGCCCGCTGGAAATATTTCTGGATGTCGGTGATTTCGCTGGGCGTCGCGTTCGGGCTCTATGCGGCGGGTAAAGATACCCCCGCGACCCAACTGGTCGTGCCCTTTTTCAAAGACATCATGCCGCAGCTAGGTCTGTTTTATGTGCTGCTGGCTTACTTTGTGATTGTCGGAACGGGTAATGCGGTCAATCTGACCGATGGCCTGGATGGGCTGGCGATTATGCCAACCGTCTTTGTCGCCGCGGGCTTTGCGCTGGTTGCCTGGGCCACCGGTAACGTGAAGTTTGCTGAATATCTGCATATTCCCTATCTGCGTCACGCCGGTGAGCTGGTGATTGTCTGTACCGCCATTGTCGGGGCAGGGCTGGGCTTCCTGTGGTTCAACACCTATCCGGCTCAGGTCTTTATGGGCGACGTGGGTTCGCTGGCACTGGGCGGCGCGCTGGGCACCATTGCGGTGTTGCTGCGTCAGGAATTTTTACTGGTGATCATGGGTGGCGTGTTTGTGGTTGAAACGCTGTCGGTGATCCTGCAGGTGGGATCGTTTAAGTTGCGCGGCCAGCGTATTTTCCGCATGGCGCCGATCCATCACCACTATGAACTTAAGGGCTGGCCGGAACCGCGCGTCATTGTGCGCTTCTGGATTATTTCGCTAATGCTGGTGCTGATTGGCCTGGCCACGCTGAAGGTGCGTTAATCATGGCTGACTATCGGGGTAGAAAAGTCGTCATCATCGGGCTGGGCCTCACCGGGCTCTCCTGTGTTGATTTCTTTTTAGCGCAGGGCGTAACGCCTCGCGTGATGGACACCCGTGTCTCGCCGCCGGGGCTGGATAAATTGCCCGGGCAGGTTGAACGCCATCTGGGCGGCATCAACGGCGACTGGCTGCTGGCGGCCGATCTGATTGTTGCCAGCCCTGGCGTCGCGCTGGCGCATCCGATTCTCAGCGAAGCCGTCGAAGCCGGCATCGAAATTGTCGGTGACATTGAGCTCTTTTGCCGCGAGGCGCAGGCGCCGATCGTGGCGATCACCGGTTCCAACGGTAAAAGCACGGTGACTACGCTGGTGGGTGAAATGGCGAAAGCCGCAGGCTGGCAGGTGGGCGTCGGCGGCAATATTGGTCTGCCCGCGCTGAGTCTGCTGCAGTCACCGGCGCAACTCTATGTACTGGAACTCTCCAGTTTCCAACTGGAGACCACGCACAGTCTGAAAGCCGCGGCGGCAACCATACTTAACGTCAGCGAAGATCATATGGATCGCTATCCGCTGGGTATGCAGCAGTATCGCGCTGCTAAGCTGCGGGTCTATGAGAATGCACAGGTCTGCATCGTTAACGCCGATGATGCCCTGACGATGCCGGTACGCGGCGCGGACACCCGCTGCGTCAGCTTTGGTGTCGATTTCGGGGACTACCACCTTAACAAGCAGCAGGGCAGTATCTGGCTGCGGGTGAAAGGCGAGAAGGTCCTGAACACGGCCGAAATGAAGATGGTGGGACAGCACAACTACACCAATGCGCTGGCTGCGCTGGCGCTGGCCGATGCGGTGGGTCTGCCACGCGCCTCCAGTCTGGCCGCCTTAACGCACTTTAACGGTCTGGCGCATCGCTTCCAGCTGGTTCATGAGCATCAGGGCGTGCGCTGGATCAATGACTCCAAAGCGACCAACGTCGGCAGCACCGAAGCAGCGCTGAATGGCCTGCAGGTGAAGGGAACGCTGTGGCTGCTGATGGGCGGTGATGGCAAGTCGGCCGATTTTACGCCGCTGATCCCCTGGCTGCAGGGCGACAATGTGCGCCTTTACTGCTTTGGTCGCGATGGCGATGCGCTGGCGGCGCTGCGTCCGGAGATCGCCGTGCGCACTGAGACCATGCGCCAGGCGATGGAGCAGATTGCGCCGCAGGTTAAAGCAGGCGATATGGTTCTGCTGTCGCCAGCCTGTGCCAGCCTTGACCAGTTCCGAAACTTTGAGCAGCGCGGTGAGCAGTTCGCGCAACTGGCGAAGGAGCTGAGCTGATGCGTATTCCTGGCGCCGGACTGGCGGGATATTTCTCAGGACGCCTGAAAGACTGGGTCATGGGCGCACGCGAAAGTGATGACTCTTCGCTGGTGCTCTATGACCGCACACTGCTATGGCTGACGCTGGGCCTGGCGGTGATTGGTTTCGTGATGGTGACGTCGGCTTCAATGCCGGTGGGTCAGCGTCTGAATGACGATCTCTTTTATTTTGCCAAGCGCGATGCCTTCTACATCGTGCTGGCTGTATGTATGGCGCTGGTCACGCTGCGGGTGCCGATGGATTTCTGGCAGCGCTACAGCAACGTGATGCTGATGGTCACGGTCGCGATGCTGCTGATTGTTCTGGTAGTCGGTAGCTCGGTTAACGGTGCATCGCGCTGGATCGCGCTGGGTCCGCTGCGTATTCAGCCTGCAGAGCTGTCGAAGCTCTCTCTGTTCTGCTATCTCGCCAGTTATCTGGTGCGCAAAGTGGAAGAGGTGCGTAACAACTTCTGGGGCTTCTGTAAGCCGATGGGCGTGATGGTGGTGCTGGCCGTGTTACTGCTGGCGCAGCCGGATCTCGGTACGGTGGTTGTGCTGTTTGTGACGACCCTGGCGATGCTGTTCCTGGCGGGCGCCAAACTGTGGCAGTTCCTGGCAATCATCGGTTCCGGCATCTTTGCGGTGATCCTGCTGATCATTGCAGAACCCTACCGTATGCGCCGTGTGACCTCGTTCTGGAACCCGTGGGAAGATCCCTTTGGTAGCGGTTACCAGCTGACCCAGTCACTGATGGCATTTGGTCGCGGGGAATTCTGGGGCCAGGGGCTCGGTAACTCCGTGCAAAAGCTGGAATATCTGCCCGAAGCGCATACCGACTTTATTTTCGCCATCATCGGGGAAGAACTCGGCTACGTCGGTGTGGTAATGGCACTTTTAATGGTATTCTTCGTCGCTTTTCGTGCGATGTCGATTGGCCGTCGTGCTCTGGAACTGGATCAGCGTTTTTCCGGCTTTTTAGCCTGTTCAATCGGAGTCTGGTTTAGCTTCCAGGCGCTGGTTAACGTCGGTGCAGCAGCCGGTATGTTACCGACCAAAGGTCTGACCTTACCGCTGATCAGTTACGGTGGGTCAAGTCTGATCATTATGTCGACTGCCATCGTCTTTTTATTACGCATAGATTATGAAACGCGCCTGGCGAAAGCGCAGGCGTTTACCCGAGGTGGTCGATGAGCGGTAAGCGATTGATGGTGATGGCAGGTGGAACCGGCGGACATGTCTTTCCCGGTCTGGCTGTCGCCCATCATCTGATGGAACAGGGCTGGCAGGTCCGCTGGTTAGGCACTGCCGACCGTATGGAAGCCGATCTGGTGCCAAAGCACGGCATCGACATCGACTTCATCCGCATCAGCGGATTACGTGGTAAAGGCATGAAGGCGTTGCTGCTGGCACCGCTGCGCATCTTTAATGCATGGCGTCAGGCCCGTCGCATCATGAAAGCCTGGCAGCCGGATGTCGTGCTGGGCATGGGTGGCTACGTTTCCGGTCCTGGCGGCTTAGCGGCCTGGAGTTGCGGTATTCCGGTGGTGCTGCATGAGCAGAACGGTATTGCCGGGCTGACCAACAAATGGCTGGCGAAAATCGCTACGAAAGTATTGCAGGCGTTTCCGGGCGCGTTTCCCGCCGCCGATGTGGTGGGAAATCCGGTTCGCACTGATGTACTGGCACTGCCTTTACCCGCGCAACGTCTCGCGAATCGTCATGGCCCGATACGGGTGCTGGTGATCGGTGGCAGTCAGGGTGCGCGGATACTGAACCAGACGCTGCCGCAGGTTGCCGCGCTGGTGGGTGATGAGATCACCCTGTGGCATCAGACCGGTAAAGGGTCGTTGCCCGAAACAGAGAAAGCTTATCAGCAGGTCGGGCAGACGCAGCACAAGGTGACCGAGTTTATTGATGACATGGCTGCCGCCTACGCCTGGGCTGATGTGGTGGTGTGCCGCTCCGGCGCGTTAACCGTGAGCGAAGTCGCTGCCGCTGGCTTACCGGCGATTTTCGTGCCATTTCAGCACAAAGATCGCCAGCAGTACTGGAACGCGCTGCCGCTGGAGAAAGCGGGCGCCGCCAGAATTTTTGAGCAGCCGCAATTTACTGCGGAGGCTGTAGCGGATCAGCTACGCCACTGGGATCGCGAAACACTGCTGACGATGGCTGAGCAGGCCCGTCAGGTGGCGATCCCCGATGCGACTGAACGGGTCGCTCAGGAAGTGGCTCGCGCCGCAAAGTAATCATTCCGGTCAGCGCGTCTGACCTGTACCCGGACTGGGTACAAACTGAAATAGCAGGTAACTGAGAGCGATGAATACACAACAATTGGCAAAACTGCGTTCTATCGTGCCCGAGATGCGTCGCGTCCGGCACATCCACTTTGTCGGCATCGGCGGTGCTGGCATGGGCGGTATTGCCGAAGTGTTAGCAAATGAAGGCTACCATATCAGCGGTTCAGATCTGGCCCCTAACCCGGTGACGCAGAACCTGATTGCGCTGGGTGCCACCATTTATTTTAACCATCGCCCCGAAAACGTGACCGATGCCAGCGTCGTGGTGGTTTCCAGCGCCGTTTCGCAGGATAACCCCGAACTGGTGGCGGCACGTGAACAGCGTATCCCGGTGATCCGTCGCGCGGAGATGCTGGCTGAGCTGATGCGTTTTCGTCACGGCATCGCCGTTGCGGGTACCCATGGCAAAACGACCACCACGGCGATGGTGTCGAGTATTTATGCGGAAGCGGGTCTCGATCCGACTTTTGTTAACGGCGGACTGGTCAAAGCAGCAGGCACCCATGCCCGTCTGGGTCACAGCCGGTATCTGATTGCTGAAGCGGATGAGAGCGATGCGTCGTTCCTGCATCTGCAGCCGATGGTGGCGATTGTGACCAACATCGAAGCTGACCATATGGACACCTATCAGGGCGATTTTGAGAACCTGAAGCAGACGTTTATTAACTTCCTGCACAACCTGCCGTTTTACGGTCGTGCGGTGATGTGTGTGGATGATGCGGTTATTCGTGATCTGATCCCACGCGTGGGACGCCATATCACCACGTACGGTTTCAGTGATGATGCTGACCTGCGCATTGAAAATTATGAACAGAGTGGCGCGCAGGGGCATTTCACCTTGATCCGTCAGGATAAAGCACCGCTGCAGATTACGCTGAACGCGCCGGGACGCCACAACGCCCTGAATGCGGCAGCCGCCGTCGCCGTCGCCAGTGAAGAAGGCATTGAAGACAATGCTATCCTGGCTGCGCTGGAGAGTTTCCAGGGCACGGGCCGTCGCTTTGATCTGCTGGGTGAATTCCCGACAGAGCCGGTCAACGGACAGCCGGGCACCGCGATGCTGGTTGATGATTACGGTCATCATCCCACCGAAGTGGACGCGACAATTAAAGCCGCGCGCGCAGGCTGGCCGGATAAAAAACTGGTGATGGTGTTTCAGCCGCACCGTTACAGCCGTACCCGCGATCTGTTTGATGATTTCGCCAACGTACTGTCGCATGTGGATGTGTTGCTGATGCTGGATGTTTACTCTGCCGGTGAAACCGCTATTCCGGGTGCTGACAGCCGTTCGCTGTGCCGTGCGATTCGTAATCGCGGCAAGGTGGATCCGATTCTGGTGCCGGAACATGACGCGCTGCCAGAGATGCTGGCACCGCTGCTGTCAGGCAATGACCTGATTCTGGTGCAGGGAGCCGGTAACGTCGGCAAGGTTGCCCGCAAGCTGGCTGACACTAAGCTCCAGCCGGAACGCAAAGCGGAGGATCGTCATGGCGGATAAAGTTGCAGTATTAATGGGTGGCACCTCGGCAGAGCGCGAGGTTTCGCTGAACTCAGGTCAGGCCGTCCTCGCCGGATTACGGGAAATGGGCATTGATGCGCATGGCATCGATACCCGTGATGTCTCTGTGCTGACGCTGAAAGAGCAGGGCTTTACCAAAGCCTTTATCGCACTGCATGGCCGGGGCGGCGAAGATGGCACGCTGCAGGCGGTGCTGGAGTTCCTGCAACTGCCGTACACCGGCAGCGGCGTGATGGCATCGGCCGTGACTATGGATAAGCTGCGCACCAAGCTGCTGTGGCAGGGACGTGGTTTACCGTCAGGAAAGTTTGTCTGGCTGACGCGTCAGCAGTTTGATGCCGGTCTGGACGCAGAAAACAACGCGGCAATTGCGGCACTTGGCCTGCCGTTGTTCGTCAAGCCAGCCTGTGAAGGCTCCAGCGTGGGCATCAGTCGGGTTAACGATCTGAGCGCGCTGCCGGCGGCACTGGACATGGCGTTTAAGCATGACAATGACGTGCTGGTCGAAGCGTTTCTCAGTGGCGCGGAGTACACCGTCGCGATTGTGGGCGATCGTATTCTGCCCTCGATTGAAATAAAGAGCGCCAGCGAGTTCTATGACTATGAAGCTAAATACATTTCTGACGATACTCAGTACGTCTGTCCGGCCGATTTAAGCGCTGAACGTGAAGCGGAATTACAACAGCTGGTACTGGCGGCCTGGCGTGCGCTGGGATGTCGCGGCTGGGGACGGGTTGATGTGATGACCGACGGGGAAGGGCGCTTTCAGTTACTGGAAGCCAATACCTCACCGGGCATGACCAGCCACAGTCTGGTACCAATGGCAGCGAAACAGGCGGGCATGAGCTTCCCGCAGCTGGTTGCCCATATTCTGGAGCTGGCCGACTGATATGTCACAGGCGGCGATGAGAGTTCGAAACCGTGAACCGCAGGAGCGTATTCGCACCGGGCGCAGTAACGGTGCCCGACTGTTCGGCATTATTTTTCTGCTGATCGTCATCGGGATTATGGTTGCTGGCGGGCTGGTGGTACTGAAGTGGATGAACGATGCGTCCCGGCTGCCATTGTCAAAACTGGTGGTGACAGGACAGACGCACTACACCACACACGATGATATTCGTCAGGCGATTTTGTCGCTGGGTCCGCCTGGTACGTTTATGTCTCAGGATGTGGACATCCTGCAGCAGCAGATTGAGCGGCTGCCCTGGATTAAGCAGGTCAGCGTACGCAAGCAGTGGCCGGACGAACTGAAGATCCACCTTGTGGAGTACACACCGGTGGCGCGCTGGAACGATTTGCACATGGTGGATGCTGAGGGTGTCTCCTTCAGCGTACCCGCCAGTCATGTCGGCAAAGAGACAATGCCGATGTTGTACGGGCCGGAAGGGAGTGAGAAAGAGGTCCTGGCGGGCTATCACAGCATGGATGATGTGCTGAAAGCCCGGAAGTTTACTCTGAAGGTGGCGTCGATGACGGCGCGGCGTTCATGGCAGCTGGTCACCAGCGACGATGTTCGTATCGAACTGGGCCGCAGCGACACCATGAAACGACTGAATCGCTTTATTGAGCTCTACCCGGTGCTGCAACAGCAAGGTCAGAACGAGAGCAAACGTATCAGCTACGTGGATTTACGATACGACTCTGGCGCTTCTGTTGGCTGGACACCGATCGTGATGGAGCCACAGGACAGTAATCAGCAACAGAACCAGGCACAGGCTAAACAACAATGATCAAGGCAACGGACAGAAAACTGGTAGTTGGACTCGAAATCGGCACTGCGAAGGTTGCCGCCCTGGTTGGGGAAGTTCTGCCCGATGGTATGGTCAACATTATTGGGGTGGGCAGCTGCCCTTCCCGCGGTATGGATAAAGGTGGCGTAAACGACCTTGAGTCGGTGGTGAAATGCGTTCAGCGCGCCATCGATCAGGCTGAGCTGATGGCAGATTGCCAGATCTCCTCCGTCTACCTTGCTTTATCGGGCAAACATATTAGTTGTCAGAACGAAATCGGGATGGTTCCGATTTCCGAAGAGGAAGTGACTCAGGATGATGTAGAGAACGTCGTACATACCGCCAAATCGGTGAGAGTACGTGACGAGCATCGCATCCTGCACGTCATTCCTCAGGAATACGCCATCGACTATCAGGAAGGGATTAAAAATCCGGTCGGGCTTTCCGGCGTGCGTATGCAGGCGAAAGTGCATCTGATCACCTGCCACAACGATATGGCGAAGAACATCGTTAAAGCCGTTGAGCGTTGCGGGCTGAAAGTGGATCAGCTGATTTTTGCCGGTCTCGCCTCCAGTTTTGCCGTTCTGACTGAAGACGAACGTGAGCTGGGCGTGTGTGTTGTCGATATTGGTGGCGGTACAATGGACATAGCCGTATATACCGGCGGCGCTTTACGGCACACTAAGGTTATTCCGTATGCAGGCAACGTCGTTACCAGCGACATCGCCTATGCGTTTGGCACACCACCAACGGATGCTGAGGCGATCAAAGTGCGCCATGGTTGCGCGCTGGGCTCGATTGTCGGCAAAGATGAGAACGTTGAGGTGCCGAGTGTGGGCGGACGTCCACCACGTAGCCTGCAACGTCAGACGCTGGCTGAAGTGATTGAGCCGCGTTACACCGAACTTTTGAATCTGGTCAATGACGAGATTCTGCAGTTACAGGAACAACTGCGTCAGCAGGGCGTGAAGCATCACTTAGCCGCAGGCATTGTCCTGACCGGTGGTGCAGCGCAAATCGAAGGACTGGCGGCCTGTGCGCAACGCGTATTCCATACGCAGGTGCGTATCGGACAGCCGCTGAATATTACCGGCCTGACTGACTATGCGCAGGAATCGTACTACTCCACTGCCGTGGGACTGTTGCATTACGGCAAAGAGTCGCACATGAACGGTGATGCAGAGACCGAAAAACGGGTCTCAGTAGGTAACTGGTTCAAGCGTATTAACAGTTGGTTAAAAAAAGAGTTTTAATTTTTGTGAAAGGGGATCATGCTGTTTTCTTTAGTGATCTCCAGGCGACAGGCACATAACGGAGAGAAATCATGTTTGAACCTATGGAATTAACCAACGACGCGGTGATTAAAGTCATCGGCGTCGGTGGCGGCGGCGGTAACGCCGTAGAGCACATGGTACGCGAGCGTATCGAAGGTGTGGAATTCTTTGCTGTGAATACCGACGCGCAAGCGCTGCGTAAAACAGCTGTCGGCCAGACCATTCAGATCGGTAATAACATTACCAAAGGTCTGGGTGCGGGTGCGAACCCGGAAGTGGGCCGTAACTCTGCAGAAGAAGATCGCGAAGCACTGCGTTCTGCGCTGGAAGGGGCAGACATGGTCTTCATCGCAGCAGGTATGGGCGGCGGTACCGGTACCGGTGCAGCGCCTGTCGTGGCTGAAGTGGCTAAGGAACTGGGTATCCTGACGGTGGCGGTTGTCACCAAGCCGTTCAACTTCGAAGGCAAAAAGCGCATGGCGTTTGCCGAGCAGGGGATCGCCGAACTCTCTAAGCATGTCGATTCACTGATCACCATTCCAAACGACAAGCTGCTGAAAGTGCTGGGCCGTGGTATCTCTCTGCTGGATGCGTTTGGTGCAGCTAATGACGTGCTGAAAGGCGCCGTTCAGGGTATCGCTGAGCTGATTACCCGTCCTGGCCTGATGAACGTCGACTTTGCTGACGTGCGTACCGTCATGTCCGAAATGGGCTATGCGATGATGGGTTCAGGCGTCGCGTGCGGTGAAGATCGTGCGGAAGAAGCGGCTGAAATGGCGATCTCCAGCCCACTGCTGGAAGATATCGACCTTTCTGGTGCGCGTGGCGTGCTGGTCAACATTACGGCGGGCTTCGACCTGCGTCTGGATGAGTTCGAGACCGTGGGTAACACTATCCGCGCCTTCGCCTCTGACAACGCGACCGTCGTGATCGGTACTTCACTGGATCCGGAAATGAATGACGAACTGCGCGTCACCGTGGTGGCAACCGGTATCGGCATGGACAAGCGTCCTGAAATCACCCTGGTAACCAACAAGCCAGCCAGTCAGCCAGTGATGGATCATCGCTATCAGCAGCACGGTATGTCACCGCTGCCGCAGGAGCAGAAACCTGCTGCCAAAGTCGTTAACGACCAGGCTGCGCAGTCGAACAAAGAGCCCGATTATCTTGATATTCCGGCCTTTTTACGTAAGCAGGCCGATTAGGATTAACCCTATAATTGGGATTCTCCGCTCTTTGTGCTAAAGTCTCTGTCCGCTGGTAAAGTATACTGGCGGTCGGACAGGTGATATTGCGAGATAATACGATGATCAAACAAAGGACATTAAAACGTATTGTTCAGGCGACTGGTGTCGGTTTACATACCGGCAAAAAAGTCACCCTGACATTACGCCCTGCGTCGGCTAATACCGGGGTCATCTATCGTCGCACCGACTTGAATCCACCGGTAGATTTTCCGGCTGATGCAAAATACGTGCGCGACACCATGCTGAGTACCTGCCTGGTGAATGATGAAGGCGTGCGTATTTCAACGGTTGAACACCTCAATGCCGCCCTGGCGGGTCTGGGTATCGACAACATTATTGTTGAAGTCGATGCGCCAGAAATCCCGATCATGGATGGCAGCGCAGCACCGTTTATCTATCTGCTGATGGATGCGGGCATCGAGCAGCTCAACAGCGCGAAGAAATTTGTGCGTGTTAAGCAGACCGTGCGTGTGGAAGAGGGTGACAAATGGGCCGAGATCAAACCGTTTAACGGCTTCTCGCTCGATTTCACCATCGACTTCAAACACCCGGCTATCGATTCCAGCTCACAGCGTTATGCGATGAACTTCTCTGCTGACGCCTTTGTTCGTCAAATCAGCCGGGCGCGTACATTTGGCTTTATGCGTGAAATCGAATATCTGCAGTCTAAAGGCCTGTGCCTGGGCGGTAGCTTAGATTGTGCGATAGGTCTGGATGATTTCCGCGTACTGAATGAAGAAGGCCTGCGTTTTGAGGACGAGTTTGTCCGTCACAAAATGCTGGACGCGATTGGCGACTTGTTTATGTGTGGTCACAACATCATTGGCGCATTCACTGCGTTCAAATCGGGCCACGCGCTGAACAACAAGCTGCTGCAAGCGGTTCTGGCTAAGCAGGAAGCCTGGGAATGGGCAACCTTCGAAGACGAAGCTGAACTGCCGCTGGCATTCAAAGCACCGAATCTGGTTCTGGCTTAATTACCCCGGAACGTGAAACGGCTGGTTATGCTGACACCCTCTCCGGTCAGCGGCGCCAGCCGTTTTTTATTGCCTCTTATCACACGCCTGATGACTGCGACCTCGCTCGCAAAGCGTTGTCTGTTCTGCTGATTTGCTGAACAATCACACGCGTTTTCTCTCGCCATCACTTTAATCCCAGGTGTGGATGCCCCACATTAATGATACTATCTGTGGCGCTTTTACAGGCCGAAATCCGTTGCGGCTCGCGGCGGGTACCAGAAAACAAGAGCGCAACAGAGCATGCGCGATGGAAAGGTTGTGATCGGGATTCTTCTGCGCTGGCGACAATTAGGTAGACGCTACTTCTGGCCTCATCTCCTGTTAGGGATGGTAGCGGCCAGCTTTGGCCTGCCAGCCTGTGCGCAAAGCTCCGAACTCAACGCGTCGTCTGAATCTCCGGCCAGCAGTCTCTTTCTTGGCAGTGCCACACGCTTTGATCACCTGATCCGGCTGCAGGAAGCGTCCCGACGCCCGAGCTTCAGCGTGGATTACTGGCATCAGCACGCCATCCGCACCGTTATTCGTCATCTCTCTTTCACGCTGGCGCCCCAGGCGCAGGCGGAGCAACAGACATTACCGCTGGCGGCACAAAAGCTGGCGCTGATCGACTCACTGCATAGTTTACTGACATCACATTCTGCGCTGCACACTGCACCGCAGCAGATCTCTACGCCGCCTCTTTTCACGGCCGTTACCCGTTCATGGGTAGAGTGGCATGCCAGCGTGCATGGCATTCGCGCCGGACCTGCCCGATTGTTCTGCTAATATTTTTGGTTTTATTCACTCTGTTTAGATTTCGCAGTCCGGAATGCTCCGGCTGAATTGAGAATATATTTACTATGTTAAGCAAAATATTAACCAAGGTTTTTGGTAGCAGTAACGATCGTACCCTGCGTCGTATGCGTAAAGTGGTGGATGTCATCAATAAGATGGAGCCCGATTTTGAGAAGCTCTCTGATGATGAACTGAAAGCGAAAACTGACCTGTTCCGCGAACGCCTGAAAAAAGGTGAATCGCTGGAAAGCCTGATCCCGGAAGCGTTCGCAACCGTGCGTGAAGCGAGTAAACGCGTGTTCGGGATGCGTCACTTCGACGTGCAGCTGATTGGCGGCATGGTGCTGAACGATCGCTGCATTGCTGAGATGCGAACCGGTGAAGGTAAAACGCTGACCGCAACGCTGCCAGCCTACCTGAACGCGCTGTCCGGCAAAGGCGTTCACGTGGTCACCGTCAACGACTATCTGGCACAGCGTGATGCGGAAAATAACCGTCCGCTGTTTGAGTTCCTGGGTTTAACCATTGGTATCAACATGTCGGGCCTGCCGGCGGTGGCAAAGCGTGAAGCTTACGCAGCAGACATCACCTACGGCACCAATAACGAATATGGCTTCGACTACCTGCGCGACAACATGGCTTTCAGCCCGGAAGAGCGTGTACAGCGTAAACTGCACTATGCGCTGGTGGATGAGGTCGACTCCATCCTGATCGATGAAGCGCGTACGCCGCTGATCATCTCTGGTCCGGCAGAAGACAGTTCTGAGCTTTACACCAAAGTGAACAAGATCATCCCTCATCTGGTTCGCCAGGATAAAGAAGATACCGAAACCCATCAGGGTGAAGGCGACTTCTGGGTCGATGAAAAAGCGCGTCAGGCTCACATGTCTGAGCGCGGTCTGGTCAAAGTGGAAGAGCTGCTGGTCAGCCAGGGCATCATGGAAGCGGGCGAGTCACTCTACTCTCCGACCAACATCATGCTGATGCACCACGTCACTGCGGCGCTGCGTGCGCACGCACTCTTTACCCGCGATGTTGATTACATCGTGAAAGATGGCGAAGTGGTGATTGTTGATGAACACACCGGCCGTACCATGCAGGGTCGTCGCTGGTCTGATGGTCTGCATCAGGCGATTGAAGCGAAAGAAGGCGTGGAGATCCAGAACGAGAACCAGACGCTGGCCTCTATCACCTTCCAGAACTACTTCCGTATTTACGAGAAGCTGGCCGGTATGACCGGTACCGCTGATACCGAAGCATTTGAATTCAGCTCCATTTATAAGCTCGACACCATTGTCGTGCCGACTAACCGTCCGATGGTGCGTAAAGATCTGGCTGACCTGGTCTACATGACCGAGAAAGAGAAGATCGATGCCATTATCGAAGATATCCGTGAGCGCACCGCCAATGGTCAGCCGGTGCTGGTGGGAACCATCTCGATTGAGAAATCAGAAGTGGTCTCTAACGAACTGACCCGTGCCGGTATCAAACATAACGTTCTGAACGCCAAATTCCACGCCCGCGAAGCGGATATCGTTGCGCAGGCCGGTCAGCCGGGTGCGGTCACTATCGCCACCAACATGGCCGGACGTGGTACAGATATTATGCTGGGCGGCAGCTGGCACGCTGAAGTGGCCGAACTGGAAGAGCCAACTGAAGCGCAAATCGAAGAGATTAAAGCGGCATGGCAGATTCGTCATGATGCGGTTCTGGCGTCAGGTGGTTTACACATCGTCGGTACTGAGCGTCACGAATCGCGTCGTATCGACAACCAGCTGCGTGGTCGTGCAGGTCGTCAGGGTGACGCCGGTTCTTCTCGCTTCTACCTGTCGATGGAAGATGCGCTGATGCGTATTTTTGCCTCAGACCGCGTCTCGAATATGATGCGTAAACTGGGCATGAAGCCAGGCGAAGCGATTGAGCATCCGTGGGTCACCAAAGCGATTGCCAATGCCCAGCGCAAAGTTGAGAGCCGTAACTTCGATATTCGTAAGCAGCTGCTGGAATATGATGATGTGGCTAATGACCAGCGTCGCGCCATCTACAGTCAGCGTAACGAGCTGCTGGATGTGTCTGACGTTAGCGAAACCATCAACAGCATTCGCCACGACGTCTACAAAGTCACCATCGATACTTACATTCCGCCGCAGTCGCTGGAGGAGATGTGGGACGTGCCAGGCCTGGAAGAGCGTCTGCGCACTGACTTCGATCTGAACCTGCCGATTGCAGAGTGGCTGGATAAAGAGCCTGATCTGCATGAAGAAGTGCTGCGTGAGCGCATCATGACCCATGCTATGGAAAGCTACGCGGAGAAAGAAGAGATCGTTGGCGCAGAGATGATGCGCAACTTCGAAAAAGGCGTGATGCTTCAGACGCTGGATTCGCTGTGGAAAGAGCATCTGGCCGCGATGGACTATCTGCGTCAGGGCATCCATCTGCGCGGCTATGCGCAGAAAGATCCGAAGCAAGAGTACAAGCGTGAATCCTTCGCCATGTTTGCTGCGATGCTTGAATCACTGAAATATGAAGTGATCAGTACACTGAGCAAAGTCCAGGTGCGCATGCCAGAAGAAGTTGAAGCGATGGAGCAACAACGTCGCGAAGAAGCTGAACGTCTGGCACAGCAACAGCAACTAAGCCATGTTGAAGAGGATCTGCTGGCAGCCGCAGAGCCTGTGGCGGAGCAGAGTGGTGAACGCAAAGTCGGCCGCAACGATCCCTGCCCATGTGGTTCCGGTAAAAAGTACAAGCAGTGTCATGGCCGCATCGCCTGAGACTGAATGCTAATAAAAAAGGAGCCGCTGGCTCCTTTTTTCATGGTCTCTGCCACCCAGGCAACAGCGACTCCGCTGAGCTAAAGCGGTTAACATCCGCTACGGCATGCTCTAAAATCAGGCTTCATTCACCCATTACTACCGGATAGTCTCCATGAAGCACCTGCAGGTTGCAGTTGGCATCATTCGCAATGCCAGTAAACAAATTTTCCTTGCCCAGCGCGCGGCGACCTCTTACATGGCGAACAAGTGGGAGTTTCCTGGCGGTAAGATTGAAGCGGGCGAAAGCGCCGAACAGGGATTGATAAGGGAACTTCAGGAAGAGACCGGGATTGAGGTCACCGAGGCACGCCCGATTGGTCATGCAGACCACAGTTATGACGATCTGCGCGTGACGTTGCATTTCTTTCTGGTTGAAGGGTGGAAAGGAGAGCCGTGGGGCAAAGAGGGTCAGCCGCAGCGTTGGGTTGATCAGCATGCGTTGGTCGCGGAGGAGTTTCCGCCCGCGAATCATCAGCTGATTGCGCGTCTGATCGCCGGCGAACTCTGAGCGGATGGGGCTGCGCGCCCCATCCGGTTCAGCTATCAGCGATCCTCTTCACTCCAGTTGTCGCTGTCGTTCATATCGTCGCGGCTGGGAATGCGTTTCTCTTCTGCGGCCCATTCACCTAAATCAATGAGCTGGCAGCGCTTACTGCAAAAGGGGCGCCACGGGCTGAGTTCATCCCAGATCACATCTTTGCCGCACTGCGGACAGGCAACGGTCATCACTTCTTGCTGCATTTTTACCTCTAACAACAGGCCAGTTGAAAATTAAGGCGAGCCGGAACTTCACCGCGCTCGCTATCAAGCGGCATAAAACGAATGGCGTAGCGGCTTTTATGTCCGGACACCTGTGGATAGAGCGCATCCTCCAGCGACAACTGCAGTCGCAGCAGATCGGCGCCTTCGGCATTATCCTGATAAAAACCATTAAGGCTGGTCTGCACATGAAACGCGCCGGACTGGCGGATCAGATCCAGTATCATCGCCAGCGCATGATGCAGTGGCTCCAGCGTCAGCATCCAGGCTTCGACCTGCGCATCGCGTGCTTCCTGCGGCAGATGGAGCCAGATGTGCAGGCCCGGCAAATCAAAGCTGCAGCATCCACCAGGGATGCTCAGGCGCTGCCGCACCAGGGCAATCAGACGGTCCTCGCGGAGTTGCTGGCCCATACGTGGGGCATTCATTAACTGCGTCGACTGAATTTTGAGTTTATCGCGCAGGGCATTAACCAGCGTCATATCAACACCTGGCACATCAGCCCATGCACGTAACTTTTGCTGCTGACGCTCCAGCTCTTTTAACAATTCAGTACGCATATCGCCACGCTCAAAAATGTCGAGCAGCTCGCTAATCAGGCGAAAAAAGGTCAGCGCATTAACGGTTTTATCCAGTGGGACAATTTCATCTAACTGATTGATCAAAAACTCAACCCGTAACCAGGTTCGCATTTTTTCATTCAGTGGGTGTTCAAACAGAACGGGTGTGCTCATGGTATTAATCCTGTTTCGTTGCCGCCAGCCTGAGATAGCGCTGATGGAGTTCGGCAACCTGCGGCAAGGCGTCGTCGGGCTCGCCACTGTTATCAATAATGTCATCGGCACAGGCGAGGCGCTGCTGGCGCGTCGCCTGTGCGGCAAGAATGCGTTTCGCCTGCGCGACGGAAAGATGATCACGCTGCCGGGTGCGCGCTAACTGCGTTGCCTCATCAACATCCACCACCAGTACCCGATCAGCCTGGTGCTGTAACTGATTTTCCACCAGTAGCGGCACCACCCAGAGCACATAAGGTGTGGTGGCTTCGGCGATCAATTGACGCGTCCGGGCATTAATCAGTGGATGCAGCAGCGCGTTTAACCAGCTTTTTTCTTCCGGCTGCTGAAAAATAATGTCGCGAAGCCGGCTACGATCAAGCTTCCCCTCATCAGTCACTATCGACGTGCCATAGCGCGCCTGAATGGCCTGCAAAGCGGGTGTGCCGGGTTCGACAACTTCACGTGCTATCAAGTCAGCATCAATAATTTCCACGCCAGACGCTGCGAATGCCTGGGCAATCGTACTTTTACCACTGCCGATCCCCCCTGTAAGCGCGACGATATAGGGCATGTTTCTCACCTGACTTCTCTTTTCGACAGGGCTTCAGGGTAATGATCTGTATAAAAAACGCAAAAATGCGCGTCAGATCACACCGATAAACCACAATTAAATTTAACGGATTGTAGCGTAAATAAAGTGAAATTCGCAGTCTTGTCGCGCAGCGAGAGGCGCGTATCATAACGTCACTGGAGCTGTGCTTACTTCGTGAACGGCGATTCATTGCCACTTACCAGGACACTGTTTATGCGTATTGAAGAAGATTTAAAACTGGGCTTTAAAGATGTCTTAATCCGCCCCAAACGCTCCACGCTGCAAAGTCGCTCACAGGTTGAGCTGGAACGCAGCTTTACCTTCAGACATTCGGGCCTGAGCTGGAGCGGCGTACCGATTATCGCCGCCAACATGGATACCGTCGGCACATTTTCAATGGCTGAGGCGCTGGCCAGCTTCAATATCCTTACAGCAGTCCATAAGCATTACAGCGTAGATGAGTGGCGCGCGTTTATTCAGCGCGTCCCCGCGACGGTATTGAAACATGTGATGGTTTCAACCGGCACCTCGGAGGCCGATCTCAATAAACTGGTTGCGATTATGGCGCTGTCAGACGATCTGCAGTTTATCTGCATCGACGTGGCCAACGGCTATTCTCAGCATTTTGTTGATTTTCTGCAGCGCGCCCGTGAAACCTTCCCGGCTAAAACCATCTGTGCCGGTAACGTGGTAACGGGCGAAATGGTGGAAGAGCTGATTCTCTCTGGCGCGGATATCGTCAAAGTCGGCATTGGCCCGGGTTCGGTCTGTACAACCCGGGTGAAAACCGGCGTGGGCTATCCGCAGCTTTCCGCTGTCATTGAATGTGCCGATGCGGCGCATGGCTTAAGCGGACAGATTGTCAGTGATGGCGGCTGTTCAGTGCCTGGCGATATTGCGAAAGCGTTTGGCGGCGGTGCCGACTTCGTGATGCTGGGTGGCATGCTGGCGGCACATGATGAGTGTGAAGGGCAGGTGGTCGAAGAGAATGGCGAAAGCTTTATGCTGTTTTACGGCATGAGTTCCGAATCGGCGATGAAGCGTCACGTTGGCGGTGTGGCGCAATATCGCGCAGCAGAAGGTAAAACGGTGAAGCTGCCATTACGTGGCCCGGTTGCTGACACCGCGCGCGATATCCTGGGTGGACTGCGTTCCGCCTGCACCTACGTGGGCGCGGAGCGGCTGAAAGAGCTGACCAAGCGCACCACCTTTATTCGGGTTAATGAGCAGGAAAACCGCGTTTTCAACCGATAGTTATCCGGGGCGCAGCCTGCGCCCCTTAATGCATCGCATCACCCAGCCCGAACACCGGCAGATACATCGCAATCACCAGCGTGCCAACAATGCCGCCAATCACCACCATCATCATCGGTTCCAGCGAAGCAGCCAGTGTGTCAGCGCGCTCACGGGTTTCTGCCTCATGCCATTCCGCCAGACGAGCCAGCATTAAATCCAGCGCGCCCGCCTCTTCGCCGACGCGAACCAGCTGACCGCATAATGGTGTGAACAGCGGATGATGCATCAGCGCCTGATGCAGAGGATTCCCCTGAGCAATGTGCTGCTGCAGTCCGGCCATTGCTTCCCGCCATAGCAATGATGAGAGCGTGACTTCAACGGCTGCCAGTCCCTGTAGCAAAGTTAACCCGGCGCGCTGTGTCAGATTCAGAATGGTATAGATCTGCGTCAGCTGCGTGCCACGCCATAACCCGGAAAGCAGCGGGATGCGCAGGAAAATGGCCTGTTCACGGCGCTGCCAGCCCGCAGAGCGTCGTCGTAACTGATGCCAGGCTGCCAGCATCAGCGATACGCCGATGGCTAACACCGTTCCCCACTCCTGAAGCGCGGCAGATAACTGCATTACCGCTGCCGTAAAGGCGGGCAGGGGGGCATCAAAGGAGTCATAGACGGCAACGAACTCTGGCAGAACGAACAGCAGCATGCCGCAGGTGACCGCAATCGCCACCAGCAGAATGAACAGAGGATAGCGCAGCGCCTTCGCCACCTGATGCCATAACTGCTGCTGCCGGATCTGCTGCCGGGCCAGCTCACTGCAACAGGTATCCAACTGACCGGTCAGTTCGCCCACCTCCATCAGGGCCGGATAGAGTGCCGGAAAAATCTGCGGCCATTCGCGTAAAGCCTGAGAAAAAGGAGCACCGCTGAGTACCCGATGATGCAGGACAAGCATCAGAGCACGCCAGCCTGCATGCGGATGGCCCTCAGCCAGCAAAGCCAGACTCTCTGCCAGCGGCAGTCCCGCTTTGAGCAGGGTTGCCAGCTGACGAATCAGATCGGTTTTGTGCTGCCACTTCCACTCCCTCTGACGCCACGCTTTTTCTCGCTTCCAGCTCACCGGCAGAAGATCGCGCTGCGCCAGCATCAGCAGCAGGTTATCACTGTCGATAGCCAGTAGCTGGCCACTGACTAACTGGCCCTGGCTATCGACCGCCTGCCAGCGAAATAAAGACGCATCAGCCATCGTCCAGCCCAATCACCCGTTGCATCTCTTCCAGCGAGGTATCGCCCCGGCTTACTGCTTCCAGGCCAGACACCAGCAGAGTGCGTAATCCCTGCTGTTTCGCCAGGCTGAGCAGATTCTCCAGCGGCATTTCGGCGGCGATCGCATTTTGCAGCCTGGCATTGATCGGCAGCAGTTCAAACAGCGCCAGCCGGCCAAAATAGCCGGAAAAACAGTGGTCGCAGCCGGGAGCTCGCCAGGTTTGCAAGGTACCGGGCCAGAGTTCCGCAGGATAGTGCGCCACCGCCTGAGCGGGCTGACGGCAATGCGGACAGAGACGTCGAACCAGACGCTGAGCAACAATCAGTTTCAGCGCCGACCCCAGAAGATAACCAGGAATGCCCATCTGTCGCAGCCGGGTCAGAGTCTCGGCGGTGGAGTTGGTGTGCAGTGTCGACAGCACCAGATGTCCGGTCTGTGCCGCTTTAACCGCAATCTCCGCCGTTTCAGCATCACGGATCTCTCCTACCATGATCACGTCCGGATCCTGTCTCAGCAGCGCCCGCAACACGCGGTTAAAATCGAGGCCGTTTTTAGCATGGATCTGCGTCTGGTTAATGCCGGGCAGGGGGATCTCAATCGGATCTTCAACGCTGCACAGATTTTTTTCCGGCGTATTCAGGGCACTGAGTCCGCTATAGAGCGTAAACGTCTTGCCGCTGCCGGTAGGCCCGGTGACCAGAATCAGCCCCTGCGGCTGCGCCAGCGCGGCGCAGAACAGGCGCAACTGCGCGGCGGGTAAGCCGAGTTTATCCAGCGACAGCGCCGCGCTTTCACTCTGCAACAGCCGGACCACCGCTTTCTCACCACCGTAGATGGGTAAGGTGGCCAGGCGAAAAGAGGCGGGTTTACCGGCGATCTCCAGACTGAACTGACCATCCTGCGGTAACCGGCGTTCGGCGATATCCAGTCCGCCGAGGATCTTCAGTCGCGCCAGCAGAGCAGCAGGCTGGGTGACGGGCAGGGAAGATAGAGGGTGCAATACGCCATCGATACGCAGACGCACCCGCAGGCCATCACGGCCGGGTTCGATATGGACATCAGAGGCGCGACGCTCCAGCGCCTGACGCAGGATCAGCTGTGTCGCTTCGATCGCTGATTCTGCTGGTGCCTCTTCGCGCGCCACCAGCGGTGTGTCAGCGTGCTGAAGCTGGTCGAGCCGGGCCTGCGGCCAGCACTCGATTTCAATCTGACACTGGCTGGCAAAATGGAGGGCTTCAGCCAGCCCTGGCGGCACGCTCTCCGCGACGGCAACACGCAGCTGGCTGGCATCATGGTGCAAAACCAGGGCGCGATAGCGCTGACATAATGCCGCGATCGCCTCATCAGGCTTGCTCATCGCTGGCTCCTTTATCCGCAAAGCGGAACTGCTGCAGGCAATTGTCACGCAGGCTATTGTTGCTGCTGGTGCAACTGCGTTGCCAGCTGATGCCGCCCTCGTTGCTGTCCCAGAGCGGCAGCATTTCAACACTCAGGCCATTCAGGCTCTCCTGGCCGGTCAGCGTAATGACCCCGTTGGTCACGCTCAGTGCCGAGACATAGCGCGATCCCCTGGCAGCAGGAATACCCGCTTCTCCGGCCTGGCACTGCGTCGGGCCGCCGCGCTCCATGGCGCAAAGCTCAACAGCGGTTTTATAGGGCACCATGGTTTGCAGCATGTCAGTAAGGGCAGCACGCTGCAGATAATTTTGATAAGCGGGCAGGCCGATGGCACTTAAGATTGCCACAATACCCACCACAATCATCAGTTCAACCAGCGTAAATCCACGTTGATAATTCATCACATCGTCTCCGTATTAAGAAGGCGGCAGATTAAAAATCGGCGGCAGTAAAAGACAGGCAGAGATGGGCAAACTGGAAAGCGTGATGTGAACAGATTTCAGACTTACAGCGCAGTCGAAACTGCGCCGGAAGCAGGGTCGCAAAATCGCCGTGTTGAGTGACGGCGAGGCAGGCTATTTTTGTTTAAAGCGCATCGAGAGATCCAGCGCCCGCACATGTTTGGTCAGCGCGCCAACCGAAACATAGTCCACGCCGGTCAGGGCGATCTGTGGCAGGGTAGTTTCGGTGACGTTACCGGAGACCTCCAGCAACGCCCGACCCTGATTAAGTTCGACGGCGGCACGCATCGCTTCCAGGCTGAAGTTATCCAGCATCACGATATCGGCTTCCGCTTCCAGCGCCTGACGTAACTCCTCCAGCGATTCCACCTCAACTTCAACCGGCACATCGGGCTGCAGCCATTGCGCTCTTTCCACTGCCTGCCGAATCGAGCCGCTGGCAATAATATGGTTCTCTTTGATGAGATAAGCGTCAGAGAGGCCCAGCCGATGATTACTACCCCCGCCGCACAACACGGCATATTTCAGCGCAGTCCGCAGTCCGGGCAGGGTTTTACGCGTGTCCAGCAGTTGCGTCTGGCTTCCCGCCAGCATCGCGACATAGCGGCTGACTTCGGTAGCAACGCCTGAGAGCGTCTGCACAAAATTAAGCGCCGTTCGCTCGGCGGTCAGCAGCAGCCGGGCAGGCCCCTCGATTTCAAACAGCAGCTGGTCAGCCTCGATCTGATCACCATCTTCGACATGCCAGATCAGGGTCGCGTGTGAGCCGAGCTGAATGAACACCTCTTCAACCCAGCGTTTACCACAGAAAACACCGGCTTCGCGGGTGATGACCTGCGCATCGGCCTGGGTATCGGCGGGTAACAGCTGCGCGGTGATATCGCGGTCAGCGTCGATCTCGCCCCCTAGATCTTCTTTTAACGCCAGCGCAACGCTATCCGGAATGTCACTTTCAATGCGTTTAATCAGCGCCTGAAGACGGCTGTCGGGATCATAACCACGGGATGACATAGGCGTTTTACTCCTGAAAGGGGAAATGACAGAGGCGGTCACAATAGCCTGAACCGCCATTCGGTTCCAGCAACTGATAGTATTTTGTTTAGTATCCTTAACACGCAGTGCGTGAATGTCATCAGACCGGCACACTAAGAAGCAAGAATCCTTTATTATTCATGCTATTCTCAGCCAGGTGAAATAAGGAAAACCGCTATGAAAATCAAACAGGGCTGGCTGACCCGCGTGCGTCATGTGCCGTCGCCGCATTGCAACGAACGCCCTGATAATGAGGCACCTTCACTGCTGGTGATCCACAATATCAGCCTGCCACCCGGTGAATTTGGCGGGCCATGGATCGATAAACTGTTCACCGGCACCTTACCGCCCGATGCCCATCCCTATTTTGCGGATATCGCCGCGCTGAAAGTGGCGGCACACTGCCTTATTCGCCGTGACGGGGAGATCGTGCAGTATGTCCCCTTTGATAAACGCGCCTGGCATGCAGGCATTTCGCAGTTCGAAGGACGTGAGAACTGCAACGACTTCTCCATAGGCATCGAACTGGAAGGGACAGACAGTGAGCCTTATAGCGAGGCGCAATATCGGGCCTTGCAGCAGGTGACGCAATTACTGCTGCAACACTATCCGTTAACGCCTGCACGTATCACGGGGCACAGTGACATCGCACCGGTACGCAAAACCGATCCCGGACCTGCTTTTGACTGGGACTACTACAAACAGCTGTTAACGCAGCAAAAATCCTGATTTTTGCGGAGTCAGTATGACGTTGTTTACCTTGTTGTTGGTTTTAGGCTGGGAGCGCCTGTTTAAACTGGGCGAGCACTGGCAGCTCGAACACCGGCTGGAGCCGATCTTTCGCCAGCGCCACCATTTCTCAATGATGCGCACCCTGCTGATGACCGTGCTGGCGATGGCGCTGACCGCGCTGGTGATCTGGAGTCTGAAAGGGCTGCTGTTTGGCGTGCTGCAACTGCTCTTCTGGATTGTTGCCGGACTGCTCTGTATCGGTGCCGGTTCGGTGCGGCAGCACTACCACAGCTATCTGAAAGCGGCCAGTCATGACGACGACGCTGCGCATCAGGCGATGGCGGCTGAACTGACGCTGATTCATGGCGTGCCGGTGGAATGCAGCGAGCGCGAGTTCCTGCGTGAACTGCAGAATGCCCTGATCTGGATAAACTTCCGTTTCTACCTTGCGCCAATGTTCTGGCTGGTGGTGGGCGGTCCGTGGGGACCGGTGCTGCTGGTGGGTTACGCTTTTCTGCGGGCCTGGCAAGGCTGGCTGGCAAAGCACGGAACACCGATGGCGCGTTCACAATCTGGCGTGGATGCCATTCTGCATCTTCTCGACTGGATCCCGGCGCGGCTGGCGGGTGTGGCTTACGCCCTGCTGGGTCATGGCGAGAAAGCGCTGCCCGCCTGGTTTGCTTCGCTGACCGATCGGCATCGTTCTCAGTATCAGGTGCTGACGACCCTGGCGCAGTTCTCACTGTCACGCGATCCGCACACCGATAAAGTCGAAACGCCACGGGTTGCCGTGGCGTTAGCGAAACGTACCTCACTGGTACTGGTGGTCGCTGTCGCGTTGCTGACGATTTACGGCACGCTGGTGTAATCGGCAGGCGGCACGCCGAAATCAGGCGTGCCATCTTCCCGCCAGCTGAAATATTTCAGTCGGGTATGGCGGTTCGGATCCCATAACGGATCGCCTTCAATTTCAGTGTAGTTACGCGCGTGGTATACCAGCACGTCGCGTCCCGCCTCATCCTGGGTAAAACTGTTGTGACCCGGTCCATACTGATGGTTGTCCCAGCTGGAAACAAATACCGGCCGTGCAGACTTTTGCCATGCGGCGACATCAAGCGGATCGGCATCAACGTCAATCGACAGTATCCCCAGACAGTAATTCTCATCGGTGGCGCTGGCAGAGTAGGTCACAAACAGCCGATCCCCGTGACGAATAACCGCCGGTCCTTCATTAACGCTAAAGCCTGCGCACTCCCACTCATATTCTGGCCGGCTCAGCATCACCGGCGTGCCTTTCAGCGTCCAGGGATTAAGCAACTCAGCCAGATAGAGGTTAGAGTTGCCGGGAATCAATGGATCTTTCTGCGCCCAGAGATACCAGTTTTTACCCTGATGCATGAAGTGGGTGGCATCCAGTGAGAAGCTGTCGAACTGGCTGAAGACCCGGCGGCAGGGCTGCCAATCGCCCTGCAGCGGATCTTCCGCCTCACACACCAGCGCATACATCCGGTGCTGAAACAGTCCCTCTTTGATTTCACGCGTCGGTGCTGCCGCGAAATAGATGACCCACTGTCCGTCAATGTAGTGCAGCTCAGGTGCCCAGATTAACTCGCTAAAGGGGCCGCTCTCGGGCTTGCGCCAGACGACCACCGGCTCGGCGCTGCGCAGGCCAGCCAACGTCGTGGCGCGACGGATCTCCAGCCGGTCATACTCCGGCACCGATGCCACAAAGTAATAGTACTGTTCATGACGCAGGATAAAGGGGTCGGCGCGCTGCTCGATAAAAGGATTCGGCCAGTCTGGGGTCATTTTACATCTCCTGTTTGCGGGGCAGCACCGTCGCGCAGGCGGACAGTGTGTAAATCATGGAAGTTTTCGCGGCGCAGCGCGAGATCCTGCTGGATGGTAATCATCATTTTGCGGTCGACCTTCATCAGTCGTACCACACCGGCGGTAATCAGATAGCCGACACCCGGAATAATGGTGAACAGCAGCATGATGCCGTTAATCGCCTCTGGGGACTGCTGCTTAGCGCCCGCATTGTAGCCATAGATCGACAGCAGAAAGCCGACCATCGCACCGGCAACCGCCAGTCCCACCTTGAGGAAGAACAAGTTGCCGGAGAAGCTGATGCCGGTGATGCGTTTGCCGGTTTTCCATTCGCCGTAGTCATCCACATCGGCCATCAGTGACCAGTGCAGCGGAGAGGGGATCTGATGCAGGATATTCAGCACAAAGTAGGCGACCACGACCATCACGGTGGCGTGGGGATCGATCCAGTAGAAACCGCTGGAGAAGAGTGCCAGCGCGATATTGGTCCAGAAGAAGACTTTGAGTTTGCACCAGCGATCGGTGAGCAGTTTCGCCAGCGTGCTGCCGACCATCATGCCAATCACACCCAGGCTGATAAACAGCGTGGCGAAGTGCGTTGACTGGCCCATGACCCAGGTCACGTAATACATGGTGGCCGCCATGCGGATGAAGCCGGGACAGACGTTACAGAAGGTCAGCAGCAGAATGCGTACCCACTGGTCATTCTTCCAGACGTCACGCAGATCTTTTTTCAAGTCATCATTGCTCGGCACGGCAGGGCGGATACGTTCACGTACCGTGGCAAAGCAGAACAGAAACATCGCCAGGCCAATGGTTGCCAGTACCGCCATCGCCATCTGGTAGCCGCGCGCTTTGTCTTCGCCACCGAACCACTCTGCCATCGGCAGCAGGGACAGAGAGAGTATCAGCGTAGCGATGCCGACCATGACAAAGCGGTATGACTGGCAGGAGACGCGCTCACCGGGATCGTTAGTAATCACGCCGCCCAGAGAGCAGTAAGGAATGTTAATCGCTGTATAGGTCAGCGACATCAGGAAGTAGGTGACGAAGGCCCAGATCACCTTGTTGTGATAGGTCCAGTCTGGCGTGGTGAACATCAAAACGCTGAACACCACATAAGGTACGGAAACCCACAGCAGCCAGGGACGAAAACGACCCCAGCGACTCTGGGTGCGATCGGCAATCGCGCCCATAATAGGATCGGTTACCGCATCGAGCACTCTGACCGAGAGCAGCAGGGTCCCCACCAGCGCCGGGGCCAGGCCGAAAACGTCGGTATAGAAGTAGTTCAGGAACAGCATGATGGCACCGCCAATCATGTTGCATCCGGCATCGCCCATGCCATATCCCAGTTTTTCCCGAAACGGGAGGGCTGTACCTTTCATGGTTTTCTCCTGCGCATCCAGTGTGAACAGGAATTATTGGCAGGAAATCAGCGAGATGAACGGGAGTAATTCGTTATGAAGATGGACAAAACAGTTGCGGGGAGAGAAGTGTGAACTGGATCGGGGCAGTTGAGACGGACAGAGAGGCGCGGGTGACGTGCTGCAACCCCGCAGGAGGTCGCAGCACGTGGTAAAGCATCAGGCTTTCTGTGTCTGGTTCTTGATAAAGTAACCCACGCCCAGAATCACCAGCCAGACCGGAATCAGCCAGACAGAGATCGCCATGCCCGGCGTGGTCGCCATCAGTACCAGAATCGCCGCCAGGAAAATCAGGCAAATCCAGTTACCGGCCGGATAGAGCAGCGCTTTAAAGCGCGTGGTTACGCCCTGCTTATCTTTCTTACGACGGAACTTAAGGTGCGCCAGGCTGATCATCGCCCAGTTGATCACCAGCGCAGAGACGACCAGCGACATCAGCAGACCAAACGCTTCACCCGGCATCAGATAGTTGATCAGCACACACAGCGCAGTGGCGACAGCAGAGACCAGAATCGTTAATACCGGCACACCGCGACGATCGACTTTCAGCAGCGCTTTCGGCGCATTACCCTGCTGTGCCAGACCAAACAGCATACGGCTGTTACAGTAAACGCAGCTGTTATAGACCGACAGCGCCGCTGTCAGGATGACCACGTTGAGCGCATTCGCTACCATGGCATCGCCCAGCTCGTGGAAGATAAAGACAAACGGGCTGACTTCTGACGTGACACGCGTCCACGGCATCAGTGACAGCAGCACCGCCAGCGAACCAATATAGAAGATCAGAATACGCCACAGCACCTGGTTGGTCGCTTTTGGAATGCTCACTTCCGGGTTATCCGCTTCAGCGGCGGTGATACCTACCAGCTCCAGACCACCAAACGAGAACATGATAATCGCCATGACCATCACCAGACCGCCGATGCCATGCGGGAAAAATCCGCCCTGTTCCCACAGGTTGCGCACGGTAGCCTGCGGACCCGCGTGACCGCTGAACAGCAACCAGCCTCCGAACAGGATCATGCCAATCACCGCAACCACTTTAACGATGGCGAACCAGAACTCCATCTCACCAAACACTTTCACGTTGGTCAGGTTGATAGCGTTAATCATCACGAAGAAGATGGCAGCCGAAGCCCAGGTCGGAAAGTCTGGCCACCAGAACTGGACATATTTGCCAACGGCGGTGAGTTCCGCCATGGCGACCAGCACATAGAGCACCCAGTAGTTCCAGCCCGAGGCGAAGCCTGCAAAGTTGCCCCAGTATTTATACGCGAAGTGGCTGAAGCTGCCGGCGACCGGCTCTTCCACGACCATTTCGCCTAACTGACGCATGATTAAAAAGGCAATAAAACCGGCAATCGCATAGCCCAGAATTACGGCCGGTCCGGCGGATTCAATGACCGATGCACTGCCCAGAAACAGGCCGGTTCCCACTGCACCACCCAGCGCGATGAGCTGAATATGGCGGTTCTTAAGACCACGTTTCAGCGCTTCGCCTTGCTGTTGTTCCATACAAACCTCGTGATGTTTTTATTCTTCGTTCGCAGCGCAGGACGCTGTAATGAAGTAGTTACAATAACGTATTGATTATTTTACGGTATCTGGCGTGCTGAATAGTGCCATCTGCTACCCTGGCGACAAGAATAGTGATAAGCGAATCGCTTTGCACCTGCTTTCGCCTTTCGTGCTGAGAGTTGACTGAAAAAACGCCGTCCTGGTCACGTCTGCCCACAGCAACTTCTGCCATGAAATTCCGTTAATGACGAATAGCTTTCACTTATGTCTGCCGCTGCGCTAACGCGCTAAGCGGGTGTAAGGTTTGGTAAAAGTGAAATTATTTAACATTTGCGGTAACGCGAATTTTTCATTTTTTTAACCGCAAGTTAGCGCCAGCACAGGCTTTGGGGGCAGGTGAATGTCGCAGACACCATATAGACACAAGGTGAATACTTTGTTACTTTACCGGCACCTCTTTGCAATTGGTATTACCAATTTACTCCGGACGATTGGCTTAATAAGAAGGGACGATGGCTTACAGTAAGATTCGCCAACCTAAACTCTCCGACGCTATCGAGCAACAGCTCGAATCGCTGATTATGGAAGGGACCCTGCGTCCGGGAGAGAAGCTGCTGCCTGAGCGCGAACTCGCCAAACAATTCGATGTCTCACGTCCGTCTCTCCGCGAAGCGATCCAGCGCTTAGAAGCCAAAGGATTATTGCTGCGCCGACAGGGTGGCGGAACGTTCGTGCAGGAGAATCTCTGGCAAAGCTTAAGCGATCCACTCGTTGAGCTTCTCGCCGACCATCCGGAATCACAGTTTGATCTGCTGGAAACGCGCCATGCCTTAGAAGGCATCGCCGCCTATTACGCGGCACTGCGCGGCACAGAGGAAGACCTGCTGCGCATTCGCGACTGCCATGTGAATATCCAGCAGGCGCAGGACAGCGGCGATTTAGACGCCGAAGCGGACGCAGTGATGCAGTATCAGATCGCTGTCACAGAAGCGGCCCATAATGTTGTGCTTTTACATTTGCTACGCTCAATGGGCCCTATGCTGGAACAAAACGTTCGCCAGAATTTCGAATTGCTCTACTCGCGCCGGGAAATGCTGGCAAAAGTGAGCGGTCACCGCGCCAGAATCTTTGAGGCGATTGTGGCTCGTGAGCCAGAAAAAGCGCGCGAGGCTTCACACCGTCACCTGGCGTTCATAGAGGAAATCTTGCTGGACAGAAGTCGGGAGCAGAGCCGTCGAGAACGCTCCCTGCGTCGTTTACAGCAACGTAAGGAATAACGTGCGACAAAGATCGTACGGACATGTGCGACGAGCCTGCCTGCATCTGCTTTAACAGGCTCCCGATTATTCAACGTATTAGACACAGATAAGGAACACACCCATGTCAGAACGTTTACACAATGACGTGGATCCGATTGAAACTCGTGACTGGCTACAGGCGATCGAATCGGTCATCCGTGAAGAAGGTGTTGAACGTGCACAGTATCTGATTGATCAGGTACTGGGTGCAGCCCGCAAAGGCGGCGTAAACGTGGCTGCAGGATCTTCTGCAATCAGCAACTACATCAACTCTATTGCCGTTGAAGATGAACCCGATTATCCGGGCAATACCTCTCTTGAACGTCGTATCCGTTCCGCAATTCGCTGGAACGCCATCATGTCGGTGCTGCGCGCATCGAAGAAAGATCTGGAACTCGGCGGCCACATGTCCTCCTTCCAGTCTTCTGCGACGATTTATGAAGTGTGCTTCAACCACTTCTTCCGCGCGCGCAGTGAGAAGGATGGCGGCGATCTGGTCTATTTCCAGGGCCACATCTCTCCCGGCATCTATGCCCGTGCGTTCCTTGAAGGTCGTCTGACCGAAGACCAGATGAATAACTTCCGTCAGGAAGTTGATGGTAAAGGCCTCTCTTCTTATCCGCACCCGAAATTAATGCCGGAATTCTGGCAGTTCCCGACCGTATCAATGGGTCTGGGTCCGCTGTCGGCTATCTACCAGGCGAAGTTCCTGAAGTATCTGGAACACCGTGGTCTGAAAGATACTTCTGCTCAGACCGTTTACGCCTTCCTGGGTGACGGTGAGATGGATGAGCCAGAATCTAAAGGCGCGATTACCATCGCGACCCGTGAAAAACTGGATAACCTGGTCTTCATCATCAACTGTAACCTGCAGCGTCTGGATGGTCCGGTTACCGGTAATGGCAAGATCATCAACGAGCTGGAAGGCATCTTTGCCGGCGCTGGCTGGGAAGTGATCAAGGTCATCTGGGGCGGTCGCTGGGATGAGCTGCTGCGCAAAGATACCAGCGGCAAGCTGATTCAGCTGATGAACGAAACCGTCGACGGCGATTACCAGACCTTCAAATCCCGTGATGGTGCCTATGTGCGTGAGCACTTCTTTGGTAAATATCCGGAAACCGCCGCGCTGGTTAAAGATCTGTCCGATGATGAAATCTGGGCATTGAACCGTGGCGGCCACGATCCGAAGAAAATCTACGCGGCACTGAAAAAAGCGCAGGACACCAAAGGCAAGCCAGTACTGATCCTGGCGCATACCATCAAAGGTTATGGTATGGGCGACACCGCGGAAGGCAAAAACATTGCCCACCAGGTGAAGAAGATGAACATGGATGGCGTGCGCTATATCCGTGATCGCTTCAACGTGCCAGTCGCAGATGACAAAATTGAATCACTGCCGTACGTGACCTTTGAAAAGGGCTCTGAAGAGCACACGTATCTGCACGGTCAGCGTGAGAAGTTAGGCGGCTACCTGCCAACACGTCAGCCGAAGTTCACTGAAAAGCTGGAAATGCCAGCACTCGAAGAGTTCAGTGCGCTGCTGGATGAGCAGAACAAAGAGATCTCAACCACCATCGCCTTTGTGCGTGCCCTGAACGTGATGCTGAAGAACAAGTCGATCAAAGATCGCCTGGTTCCGATCCTCGCCGATGAAGCGCGCACCTTTGGTATGGAAGGTCTGTTCCGTCAGATTGGTATCTACAGCCCGAACGGTCAGCAGTACACCCCGCAGGACCGCGAGCAGGTTGCTTACTACAAAGAAGACGAGAAAGGCCAGATTCTGCAGGAAGGGATCAACGAGCTGGGCGCAGGTTCATCCTGGCTGGCTGCGGCGACCTCTTACAGCACCAACAACCTGCCGATGATCCCGTTCTACATCTATTACTCGATGTTCGGCTTCCAGCGTATCGGCGATCTGATGTGGCTGGCGGGCGACCAACAGGCGCGCGGCTTCCTGGTCGGCGGCACCTCAGGTCGTACTACCCTGAACGGCGAAGGTCTGCAGCATGAAGATGGTCACAGCCACATTCAGTCGCTGACTATCCCGAACTGTATCTCCTACGATCCTTCTTACGCCTATGAAGTGGCTGTCATCATGCATGACGGTCTGGTGCGTATGTATGGCGAAGCGCAGGAGAACGTTTACTACTACATCACCACGCTGAACGAAAACTACCATATGCCAGCAATGCCCGCTGGTGCAGAAGAGGGTATCCGTAAGGGTATCTACAAACTGGAAACGGTAGACGGCAGCAAAGGCAAAGTGCAGCTGCTGGGCTCAGGTTCTATCCTGCGTCATGTGCGTGAAGCTGCGCAGATCCTGGCGAAAGATTACGGTATCGGCTCTGATGTCTACAGCGTCACCTCGTTCACTGAACTGGCACGTGATGGCCAGGATTGTGAGCGCTGGAACATGCTGCATCCGACAGAAGAAGCGCGCGTACCTTACATCGCTCAGGTGATGAACGACGCACCTGCTGTCGCCTCAACCGACTACATGAAACTGTTCGCTGAGCAGGTTCGTAGCTATGTCCCGGCCAGCGATTATCGCGTGCTGGGTACCGATGGCTTTGGTCGCTCTGACAGCCGTGAGAACCTGCGTCATCACTTTGAAGTTGATGCATCTTATGTGGTGGTTGCCGCGCTGGGTGAGCTGGCTAAACGCGGCGAGATCGAGAAGAAAGTGGTGGCCGACGCGATCACCCGATTCAATATCGATGCCGATAAAGTTAACCCGCGTCTGGCTTAAGAGGTAATAGAGTAATGGCTATCGAAATTAAGGTACCGGATATCGGGTCTGACGAAGTTGAAGTCACCGAGATTCTGGTGAAAGTTGGCGACAAGGTGGAAGCCGAGCAGTCGCTGATCACCGTGGAAGGCGACAAAGCCTCAATGGAAGTGCCGTCGCCGCAGGCTGGCGTAGTGAAAGAGATCAAAATCTCTACCGGTGACAAAGTTGAAACCGGCTCACTGATCATGGTGTTTGATGCTGAAGGCGCTGCGGAAGCAGCACCTGCCGCCGCCGAAGAGAAAAAAGCGGACGCGGCGCCAGCGCCAGCCGCTGCTGCGGCCAGCAAAGAAGTGGCTGTGCCGGATATCGGCGGTGACGAAGTTGAAGTCACTGAGATTCTGGTTAAGGTTGGCGACAAAGTCGAAGCCGAGCAGTCACTGATTGTGGTGGAAGGCGATAAAGCGTCGATGGAAGTCCCGGCTCCGTTCGCGGGTGTGGTCAAAGAGATCACTATTTCCACCGGCGACAAGGTCAGCACCGGTTCAGCCATCATGGTCTTTGAAGCAGAAGGCGCAGCACCGGCCTCTGACGCGAAGCCAGAAGTGAAAGAAGAAGCGGCATCGGCACCTGCCGCGGCTGCAGGCGCAAAAGACGTTAACGTTCCGGATATCGGCGGTGATGAAGTTGAAGTTACCGAGATCCTGGTCAAAGTTGGCGACAAAGTTGAAGCTGAGCAGTCACTGATTGTGGTTGAAGGCGACAAAGCCTCTATGGAAGTGCCTGCGCCGTTTGCAGGTACCGTCAAAGAGCTGAAAGTGGCGACCGGCGATAAAGTCAGCACCGGCTCACTGATCATGGTGTTCGAAGTCGAAGGTGCTGCTCCGGCTGCCCCTGCGGCCGCGAAACAGGAAGCCGCACCGGCCCCTGCTGCCAAATCTGAAGCTAAAGCCGCGGCACCCGCTCCAGCTAAAGCGGAAAGCAAAGGTGAGTTCGCAGAGAACGACGCTTACGTTCACGCTACCCCGGTGATCCGTCGCCTGGCGCGCGAGTTCGGTGTTAACCTGGCGAAAGTCAAAGGCACCGGCCGTAAAGGTCGCATTCTGAAAGAAGACGTGCAGACTTACGTGAAAGAGGCCGTGAAACGCGCTGAAGCAGCACCAGCTGCAGCCAGCGGTGGCGGTCTGCCAGGCATGCTGCCATGGCCGAAAGTTGATTTCAGTAAGTTTGGCGAAATCGAAGAAGTCGAACTGGGTCGTATCCAGAAAATTTCTGGCGCGAACCTGAGCCGTAACTGGGTAATGATCCCGCACGTTACGCATTTCGACAAAACCGATATCACCGATCTGGAAGCTTTCCGTAAGCAGCAGAATGCTGAAGCAGAGAAGCGTAAGCTGGATGTGAAGTACACCCCGGTGGTGTTCATCATGAAAGCGGTCGCGGCGGCGCTTGAGCAGATGCCACGCTTCAACAGCTCGCTGTCTGAAGATGCGCAGAAACTAACGCTGAAAAAATATATCAACATCGGTGTGGCGGTTGATACGCCAAATGGCCTGGTGGTTCCGGTCTTCAAAGACGTGAACAAGAAAGGCATCACCGAGCTGTCGCGTGAACTGATGGCGATTTCGAAGAAAGCGCGTGACGGTAAGCTGACAGCGGGCGACATGCAGGGCGGATGTTTCACCATCTCCAGCCTGGGCGGCCTGG
Source organism: Pantoea sp. RG18 (assembly GCF_025910075.1). Classification (NCBI taxonomy): domain Bacteria; kingdom Pseudomonadati; phylum Pseudomonadota; class Gammaproteobacteria; order Enterobacterales; family Erwiniaceae; genus Pantoea; species Pantoea sp. RG18. The sequence continues at coordinate 85,479 of NZ_JAPCIL010000008.1, read as the reverse complement.
GCACCACGCACTTCGCGCCGATCGTGAACGCGCCGGAAGTGGCTATCCTGGGTGTCTCTAAATCGGCGATGGAGCCGGTGTGGAACGGTAAAGAGTTTACTCCGCGTCTGATGATGCCGATTTCTCTCTCCTTCGACCACCGCGTAATCGACGGTGCTGATGGTGCGCGATTCATCACCATCATCGGCAATATGTTGTCTGACATTCGTCGTTTAGTTATGTAAATGTAAAGAAGGCCGGCGGAAGCCGGCCTTCCTGTAACGATTCGTCGCGCCGCGGTTGGCAGTTTGTTAACAATTCTGTAAACTCTTGCGGTGAAAGTCCCGGTGGAACAAGGGCATTATAAGAAAGTCTGACCCGCCGGATATCAATTAAGAGGTCATGATGAGTACAGAGATTAAAACCCAGGTCGTAGTACTTGGGGCAGGTCCTGCAGGTTACTCTGCAGCCTTCCGTTGTGCGGATTTAGGTCTGGAAACCGTACTGGTAGAGCGTTACAGCACCCTGGGTGGTGTTTGTCTGAACGTCGGTTGTATCCCATCTAAAGCGCTGCTGCACGTTGCTAAAGTGATTGAAGAGGCGAAAGCCCTTGAAGAGCACGGCATTGTGTTTGGCCAGCCATCTACTGATATCAACAAGATTCGCAGCTGGAAAGAGAAGGTTATCAACCAGTTGACTGGCGGCCTGTCAGGAATGGCAAAAGGTCGTAAAGTCACCGTGGTTAACGGCCTTGGCAAATTCACCGGTGCTAACACCCTGGTGGTTGAAGGAGAAGGCGGCGCGACCACCATCAACTTCGATAATGCCATTATCGCTGCGGGTTCACGTCCAATCGAACTGCCATTCATTCCACATGAAGATCCACGCGTCTGGGACTCTACCGATGCGCTGGAACTGAAAGAAGTGCCGAAGCGCTTGCTGGTCATGGGCGGCGGCATCATCGGTCTGGAAATGGCGACGGTTTATCATGCGCTGGGTTCAGAGATTGATGTGGTTGAGATGTTCGACCAGGTTATCCCGGCTGCGGATAAAGACGTGGTGAAAGTCTTTACCAAGAAAATCAGCAAGAAATTTAACCTGATGCTGGAAACTAAAGTGACCGCCGTTGAAGCAAAAGACGATGGCATTTACGTTTCAATGGAAGGTAAAAAAGCACCAGGCGAAGCGCAGCGTTACGACGCAGTGCTGGTGGCGATCGGCCGTGTGCCGAACGGTAAAGGTCTGGATGCCGGTAAAGCGGGCGTGGAAGTGGACGATCGCGGCTTCATTCGCGTCGACAAGCAGATGCGCACCAACGTGCCACACATCTATGCTATCGGCGACATCGTCGGTCAGCCAATGCTGGCGCACAAAGGCGTGCACGAAGGCCACGTGGCGGCAGAAGTGATCTCCGGTCTGAAGCACTACTTCGATCCGAAAGTGATCCCTTCAATTGCCTATACTGAGCCAGAAGTTGCCTGGGTCGGTCTGACCGAGAAAGAAGCGAAAGAGAAGGGCATCAGCTACGAGACCTCCACCTTCCCGTGGGCAGCCTCAGGCCGTGCTATCGCTTCTGATTGTGCAGACGGTATGACCAAACTGATTTTCGACAAAGAGACGCACCGGATTATTGGTGGCGCGATTGTCGGTACTAACGGCGGCGAGCTGTTAGGCGAAATCGGTCTGGCGATTGAGATGGGTTGTGATGCTGAAGATATTGCGCTGACCATCCACGCTCACCCGACCCTGCATGAGTCAGTCGGTCTGGCGGCAGAAATCTTCGAAGGCAGCATCACCGATCTGCCTAACGCGAAAGCGAAGAAGAAATAACTTTCTGCTACTAAAGAAGAAAGCTCCCGTTATGGGGGCTTTTTTTTCGCCTGGATTCTGGTGCTGTATGGCAAGAATCGATTTGGGTTAAGACTAAAGGTAACCCCAATAACCCTGAAAACGTTGCCTGTGAGAGTTATTAGAGTTATCGTGCTTTCATCGGGACGCGACAGGACACAGGGATGGATAGCAGCACGTTAATTTCCGAAATGAAGGCTGATGGCTGGGTTCTGACAGGGATAAACGGTAGCCATCACCATTTCACACATCCGACAAAACCGGGGCTGGTTACAGTACCCCATCCTAAAAAAGACTTACCGATCGGTACGGTAAAGAGCATCAGGAAACAAGCGAGAATTTAATCCCGCTTGCCCGTAGAGGTATAAATATGTTTTATCCAATCGCGATTGAAGCGGGTGATCACGAACACGCATACGGCGTAATCGTTCCCGATTTACCAGGGTGTTTCTCTGCCGGGGATACTCTTGATGAAGCCATTAAAAACGCTAAAGAGGCTATCACAGGGCATATCGAATTATGTGTAGAGCTCGGTCATGAGATCCCTGCCGTGTCCACCATTGAGACTCTGGCCACGAATCCTGACTATCAGGGTTATATCTGGGCATTGGTTGATGTAGATGTCATTCGTTTGCTGGGCGGCTCTGAAAAAATCAATGTCACTTTACCCAGGTCGTTAATTGATCGGATTGATCGTTGTGTGGCTTCACACCCGGAATACAAAAGTCGCTCGGGCTTTCTGGCTCAGGTAGCGCTTGAGCGTATTACTGCTCCGATTAACAGGCCTCAAAAGTAAGTCTGAGCGATAGCTAAATTTATTGGTGGCAGAGGAATCAAAAGGCACCGTTTATGAGTTTTTACCCCTTAAGCCGTTGCTATGATCTTTCTCCCGTATGGTCAGGTTGATGTCTTTGATGATGCTTTTATCCAGATTGATAAAACCGGCGTAAGAATGCATATTCCGGTGAATCTGGATGGACTGCTGCTGATTCTCTTCCTGACTCTTATAAATCAGTGAGTTACTGATCTTTAAATACGTGAATTTAGTGGTCATTTTTTTATGAAGGTAAAATCATCATATTTTACAGCTACATACATTAAGAGTGTTCCCCGCTCAAGCGGGGATAAACCGCATTGATGATGGAGGTGGCCAGACATCTGGCCTGTGATCCCCTACGAATGTGAATATCAGAGTCAGGCCCGATGAAAAAAAAGAACAGCACTCCCACACCTCACGATGCCACTTTCCGGCAGTTTCTCTCACAGCCGGACATTGCCCGCGACTTCATGGAACTGCATCTGCCCGCCGAACTGCGCGCTATATGCGACCTCAGCACCCTGAAACTTGAATCCGGTTCGTTCGTTGAAGACGATCTTCGCCAGTATTTCAGCGATATCCTCTACAGCCTGAAGACCAGTAACGGGGATGGGTACATACACGTCCTGGTTGAGCATCAGTCTACGCCGGACAGGCATATGGCATTCAGGCTGATGCGATACGCTGTGGCGGCTATGCACCGCCACCTTGAAGCGGGCCATAAGCAGCTGCCGCTGGTTATACCGGTACTGTTCTATACCGGCAAACGCAGCCCTTATCCGTATTCAACACGCTGGCTCGACGAATTTGAAGACCCTTCGCTGGCGGAAAACCTCTATGGCAGTACCTTTCCACTGGTGGATGTCACGGTGATCCCGGATGAGGAAATCATGGGGCACCGCAGCATGGCGGCGTTGACGCTGTTACAGAAGCACATACATCAGCGTGACATCGCGACTCTCACCGATCGGCTGGCCACGTTACTGATGGCTGATTATCTTTCTTCACCCCAGGTAACAGCGCTGATACACTATTTACTGCAGGCAGGCGAGTCGGCTGACTCCGAAGCCTTCGTGCGCGAACTGGCACAGCGAGTGCCGCAACACGGAGACGCACTTATGACCATCGCACAGCAGCTGGAGCAGAAGGGCATCGAGAAAGGTATTCAGCTTGGTGAACAGCGTGGAATCGAGAAAGGCCGAAATGAAGGCAAACTCGAGGTTGCCCGCACTATGCTGCAGAACGGCATCGACCGTAACACCGTCATGAAAATGACCGGTCTCTCAGAAGATGAACTTTCACAGATCCGTCACTGATTTTGATGTCAGAAAACGGCTCGGCAACGTAAAGCCCTGCACTACAGGGCTTAACAAATTTAATGAAACGCAGGCGCTGCTCATCAGACAGTGCGCTGATGCAGTCTCCCGGGTTAACTGACTATAAGTACGAGCGTGCTTTTCTGCCATTCCCGAAACTCATCACAAAGCAATTCGACTGTTATGACAAAATTACCGGGTCTCCTGGCTGAAACATCAGGATAGGTGGCGCTCCTGGGAGGAAGCGAAGAGGGCTGCAGATCAGCAGGGCATAACCTTCCTGGATGCTAAAATTCAGGGTTCGGCTAAGGTCTGGCTTATCCCTTTCACTGTTTCCAGTAAACCCGATAAAACACAATATGGGATGCTGGACGGTGGCACTCTGACAGTCAAATTCTCAGAAGATTAGGCAGCAAGCTAACCTTCATCTAACCACGCATCTCCCATGCAGCCACCCGTTCAATAAACATCTGCGCCAGGGCAGTAATGGCGCTGTTGCCGGGTAGTCTTTCTTCATTGATATACATCACCAGCGAACTACTGCGTCGGCGGCCCTGCAGCAGCGGCAGGGGACGGAGCTCACCGCTCTCTAACAGCGCGGCGATATTCTGTTCCGGCAGCCAGCCATAACCTAACTGATGCTGGACCGCTTCAATGGCTGCCGACAGCGTCGTGAATGACCAGTTCTCCGCCTGATCGCCATTGACCTCCGACTGCTGCTGTTGCTGACGATCCAGAATGGTAATGCAGGGCCAGCGTGCCAGCGTAGCAGCACTAAGCGGGGCGGATTCGCGGTGCAGCGGGTGGTCGCGATGGGCGACGGCGACGAAATCGACACTCATCAGGCTTTCGCCTGCTAACGGCGTGTCGCCATATTGTGCCACCAGCCAGAGATCAGCCTGATTTTCCGCCAGTCTGTCAGGCGTTTCGCTTCGGACGATTTCGCTAAACCAGATGCGGACATGCGGATAGCGTTGCTGAAAGGTCTGAAGCACATCGAATAGCAAGGGTTTGGGCAGAGTCGCATCGACCATCAGATCGATGCGCGAACGCTCGCCGCGTTGCAGTGCACTGGCCTGCGCCTCAAGCGCGCCGAATCCCTCCAGCAGCGGACGCACCTGTGCCAGCAACTGATGTCCCTCTGCACTCAGGACAGCGCGGCGGCCCTCCTGCTGAAGCAGGGTCAAACCCAGCCTCTGCTGTAACAGGCTCAGCTGATAACTCAGTGAGGACTGGCTGCGATTGTTCTTCTCCGCTGCCTGCGCAAAACTCCCCTCATTCACTACTGCGTCGAGCAGATACCACTGTTCGAGTGTTGTCTTGTACATGCTCACTCATCTAAAAATTAAATTATTTAGTGCTAAAAATAGCGTTATTCATCGGTTTTGTAACGCGCAATAATCTCCTCAAGGAAAACAAATGAGGAATTAACCATGAGCACTTTCGATAAACATGACCTGTCTGGCATCGTCGGCAAACATCTGGTTTACACTTATGACAACGGCTGGAATTACGAGCTCTACATTAAAAATGCCAGCACCATCGACTATCGCATTCACAGCGGTATGGTCGGTAATCGCTGGGTTAAAAATCAGCATGTCTATGTCGTTCGTCTGGCGCAGGATGTCTATAAAGTTTCCTGGACTGAACCAACCGGTACCGATGTCAGCCTGGCCGTTAATCTGGCTGATAAAATTTTCCACGGCACCATCTTCTTCCCGCGCTGGGTAATGAATAATCCGGAGAAAACCGTCTGCTTCCAGAATGATCATCTGGAAGAGATGGCAAAATTCCGCGAAGCGGGTCCGGCTTATCCAACCGAAGTGATTGATGAGTTCGCAACGCTGACCGTAATCCGTGATGTGGGTGAAAATAACGAAAGCGTGATCGACTGTCCGCCTGACCAGTTGCCCGCCAATTTTCCGGAAAATCTGAAAAATTAAACATGCACAGAAGAGGTCATGACGACCTCTTCTGAATAGCAGTCTCTGTCTTGTAGCTTCTGACGTGCAACTTGTGAGGATGAAAAGGAGATTTATCGACCAGGGTTTTATCAGTAATAATCAGCAGGACGGATTCGGTGTAAGTTCCATCATCATGGGCGAGAGGCGCTGTAATCCTCTTAAGCGCAAAATACATCAGGCTGATTTCCGGCCTGGTGTTGTTATCCTTCTGAGCTCACCTCCGCTGTATCCCATAAACACGCCGGCTTCTATTCCTGCCAGTTATCTATTTCCCTGAATCACTTCGCTAAAGCCACGGCAAAACTGACATAAACCTGCAGCCATTTGTGTGGAATGCGGTACGCTGCAGAGAGACCCATTCAGCCGACTCAGCTGGCTGATGCAGGGAGTTAAGCGGGCAGAGTGGCCGTAGTGGATTATGTTGTATTTTTGTAAACAGATTAACAAACAGACGAAATACTGCTATTCTGCCCTCCGCGAAACCGGGCACCTCAACCTGGACGAGAAAGGGAAGATTGTTCTCCATAAGTGAGCAAGGTGGTCGGAAAGCCCTACATAATGAGAGCGAGGATAACGTCGTGCTAGAAGAATACCGTAAGCACGTTGCCGAGCGTGCTGCCCAGGGAATTGTACCTAAGCCTTTAGAGGCTTCCCAAATGGCCGCGCTGGTTGAACTGCTAAAAAATCCACCTGCGGGTGAAGAAGAATTTTTGATCGATTTATTGGTCAACCGCGTCCCACCTGGCGTCGATGAAGCGGCGTATGTCAAAGCCGGTTTCCTGGCGGCTGTCGCCAAAGGCGAAGCAACCTCTCCTCTGATATCTCCTGAAAAAGCGGTTGAACTGCTTGGCACCATGCAGGGCGGTTACAATATTCATCCGCTGATTGAGGCGCTGGACGATAGCAAACTGGCTCCGATTGCCGCGAAAGCCCTTTCACACACGCTGCTGATGTTCGACAACTTCTATGATGTCGAAGAGAAAGCGAAAGCGGGTAATGAATACGCGAAGCAGGTGATGCAATCCTGGGCAGATGCGGAATGGTATCTGTCACGGCCTGAACTGGCAGAGAAGATCACGGTTACAGTGTTTAAAGTCACTGGCGAAACCAACACCGACGATCTTTCTCCGGCCCAGGATGCCTGGTCACGTCCAGACATTCCTCTGCACGCCCTGGCGATGCTGAAAAATGCCCGTGAAGGCATTGAGCCTGATGAAGTGGGCAATATTGGCCCGATCAAACAGATCGAAGCTCTGAAGACCAAAGGCTTCCCGCTGGCGTATGTCGGTGATGTTGTCGGAACTGGTTCTTCACGTAAATCCGCCACCAACTCGGTGCTGTGGTTTATGGGCGACGACATCCCGAACGTGCCAAATAAAAAAGGCGGCGGCGTGGTGCTGGGCAGCAAAATTGCACCCATCTTCTTCAACACCATGGAAGATGCGGGCGCACTGCCCATTGAAGTGGACGTAAATAACCTGAACATGGGCGATGTGATCGACATCTATCCATTCAAAGGCGAAGTCCGCAACCACGAAACCAATGAGCTGCTGGCCAGCTTCGAGCTCAAAACCGAAGTAGTGATTGACGAAGTGCGCGCCGGTGGCCGTATTCCACTGATCATCGGTCGCGGTCTGACCACCAAAGCGCGCGAGTCGCTGGGTCTGCCGCACAGCACCGTATTCCGTCAGGCGAAAGATGTCGCGGAGAGCACCCGTGGTTTCTCGCTGGCGCAGAAAATGGTTGGCCGCGCCTGTGGCGTGACCGGTGTTCGTCCTGGCGCCTATTGCGAACCTAAGATGACCTCGGTTGGCTCGCAGGATACCACCGGCCCGATGACCCGTGACGAGCTGAAAGATCTGGCTTGCCTGGGCTTTTCGACCGATCTGGTGATGCAGTCGTTCTGTCACACCGCCGCGTATCCGAAGCCGGTGGATGTGAGCACGCACCATACGCTGCCAGACTTCATCATGAACCGCGGTGGTGTGTCACTGCGTCCGGGTGACGGCATTATCCACAGCTGGCTGAACCGTATGCTGCTGCCGGATACCGTCGGTACCGGTGGTGACTCGCACACCCGTTTCCCTATCGGCATCTCTTTCCCGGCGGGTTCAGGCCTGGTGGCGTTTGCCGCCGCGACTGGCGTAATGCCGCTCGACATGCCGGAATCGGTTCTGGTGCGCTTCAAAGGTAAGATGGAGCCGGGCATTACCCTGCGCGATCTGGTTCACGCCATTCCGCTGTATGCCATCAAACAGGGTCTGCTGACCGTTGAGAAGAAAGGTAAGAAAAACATCTTCTCTGGTCGCATCCTGGAGATTGAAGGTCTGCCGGATCTGAAAGTCGAGCAGGCGTTTGAGCTGTCCGATGCGTCAGCAGAACGTTCCGCTGCGGGCTGTACCATCAAGCTGGATAAAGCGCCGATTATCGAATACCTCAGCTCCAACATCGTGCTGCTGAAGTGGATGATCGCAGAAGGCTACGGCGATCGTCGTACGCTGGAGCGTCGCATTGAAGGTATGGAGAAATGGCTGGCCGATCCTCAGTTGCTTGAGCCGGATGCCGATGCTGAATATGCCGCCGTGATCGAAATCGATCTGGCTGAAATCAAAGAGCCAATCCTCTGTGCGCCAAACGATCCGGACGATGCACGTCTGCTCTCTGACGTTCAGGGTGAGAAGATCGACGAAGTGTTTATCGGCTCATGCATGACCAACATTGGTCACTTCCGTGCTGCGGGTAAACTGCTGGATAGCCACAAAGGCCAGCTGCCAACCCGTCTGTGGGTGGCACCGCCAACCAAGATGGATGCGGCACAGCTGACCGAAGAGGGCTACTACAGCGTATTCGGCAAAAGCGGTGCGCGTATCGAGATCCCTGGCTGTTCACTCTGCATGGGTAACCAGGCACGTGTTGCAGATGGTTCGACGGTGGTTTCGACTTCGACCCGTAACTTCCCGAACCGTCTGGGTAACGGCGCTAACGTCTACCTGGCGTCAGCGGAGCTGGCTGCGGTCGCGTCTCTGCTTGGCAAACTGCCAACGCCGGATGAGTATCAGCAATTCATGGCGCAGGTCGATAAAACGGCCAGCGACACGTATCGCTATCTCAACTTCGACCAGCTGACGCAGTACACCGACAAAGCTGATGGTGTGATTTTCCAGACCGCGGTCTGATTCTTCACCTTGCAGGCATGAATAAGGGGCGATGATTCGCCCCTTTTTTTCGTCTCAGCATGGGGTAGAGAGACGATCAAAAGCTGGCTTTCGGCAGACAGCCTGTAATAATGCGCGACGTGTCACACTTTGCCGCGAGAGCAGCACGGACACTTACCAGGTGAGACGACGACGTTGAGAGGAACGGGCGATGGAATATGAATTTTTACGCGATGTGACCGGACAGATTAAGGTTCGCATGTCGATGGATCATGAAGCGGTCGGCCACTGGTTCAACGAAGAGGTCAAAAACGATCCGGGATTGCTGGATGAAGTTGAAGCCGCCATTGAAGATGTCAAAGGCAGCGTACGTCAGTGGCAGCGGATCGGCAGCGAGTACACCATTCTGCTGGATGAAGAGGAGGTGATGATCCGCGCCAACCTGCTGGCTCTGGAAGATGACGGTATGGAAGAGGGGATGAACTACTATGACGAAGAGAGCCTCTCGTTCTGCGGCATTGAAGATTTTCAGCTGGTGATCGCTGCTTATCGCCAGTTTATGAACCAGTACGGCAAACCCGTACGGTAATAAAAGCCGGGCGAACTCAGCAGCCCGGCTGCGCATCATGCCGATCATCGCCGATGTGGTGGCTACATACTGAATGCGTCCCATAGCCGTTCGGCTGCCCAGAAGCCCAATACTGTCGCCAGCCCCACCGGGGCGTAAAATGATTCACAGCGGCAACATGCAGTTGCCATAAGCGTGTGCGGGCGTTAAGAACCAGCTTCCCCAGCAGCGCGGGATTACGCTGGCGCTGACCTCCGCCTGAACAGAACGCGCCATGTTGCTCTGACCTGATCAGCAGGACGAGAGCAGCACCGCGCGTTTATCTTTATCTCTCGCCGTTAAAACGCGCCGTTAACGCGCGTACGCATCATTCTCTTCGCGCGTAGTCGCGGGTGCGTCCACCGAAACCCGTTCAAACCTCAGATTATTTACGCCCGCTATTTTGCCAAACTCCTGCGCCTGCAGCGTGATATCGCTGAAACTCAGCTGCTCAATCGGATTTTCCGGCGTGCCTTCAATAAAGAAGGCGCGGGAAAAGGTCGTGGGCTGAGTCAGGCTGCTGCTGATATGGCTGATGCGGATATTCTCTACTCTCGTCAGCCCGGCATCGCCCGTGACGCCCGCAGCCAGCTTACGCCAGTGCGGAGGCTGTTCTGTGTCGGCAGGCTGCTCGCTGTAGCTGTATTGCGGGAACCAGTTCAGCTGCAGCATAAACGGATAGCCGACATCTTCCATCATCAGATGGCGAACAATGATGTTTTTAATCCAGCCGCCGCGATTGCGGGCTGATTTGATGCGGAAGCCGACGCCGGTACCGGAGAAACGGTTATGTTCGATGATAACATTTTCGATACCGCCGGAGGTTTCGCTGCCCAGGGTGATGCCCGAGCCTTTCAGCAATGTGCAGTCGCGAATAATAATATCGCGCGCGGTTCTGGCCAGCTGATGCGCTTCTGCGCCGCGCCCCGATTTGACGCAGATATTGTCGTCATTGCAGGAGACCGTACAGCCCTCAACGCGAACTAACTGACTGGAGTCGATATCAATACCGTCAGTGCTGGGGCCGGTGGCGTTCATCACATTGAGTCTCTGCAAATTCACCTGTTTCGAGTAACAGACGTGCAGGTTCCAGAAGCCGGAATCCTTTGAGGTAAAGTCCTCCAGCGTCACGCATTCGCTCTGATAAACCACCAGATTACGCGGGCGCCTGCAGTCATAATCCACCACCCAGCGCAGCCCGCGGCGGGTATAGTCCGCCAGCATTCCGCTGTTTTCATCGTCGCCCCAGAACTTATGCCACCAGACCGCGCCCTGGCCGTCGAGAGTGCCGCTGCCGCAGACGGTGACATTGCGACACTGATTGATGTTAAGCATTGCTGCGGGCCAGACCATATCAATCCCCGCCACGCGGGTAGCAATTTCCGGGTAATCCTCCAGCCGCTGGCTGCCGAGCAATACGGCATCTTTTGCCAGCTCCAGCGTCATCTCACTTTTCAAAAACAGCGCGCCAGTCAGAAAGCGGCCTGCCGGGATCAGTACCGTGTCGCCTTCTGCTGCGCTGTCGATCGCGTGCTGTATCGCCTGAGTGGAAAGTGAAGTGGCGTCCGGGACGGCATCGAAATCAATGATGTTAATTCTTGCCATTTTTTTTGCCTGTCGTGGATTAAGAAATAAGCGTTCAGCGCTGAAAGTAGCACGCCCGGACAGGAAAATTATTGCTGGCGATCAGGGAATTCCGGCAGTTGCCGTGATGAAAAAGCAGAAGTAACAAGAGGGAAGGAGACGCGCAGGTTATGAGCTATAACGCTGCGCGCCTGATAATCAGAGGGTCTTCAGGCCCACTGAGGGGATATTTCTGCCGTAGTAGATCTCGCGCATCTCTTTCCAGAGCAGATCGGTAATGCGCTTGTGCTCCTGCGGAGTGAGATCTTCCGGGCGGGTGTTAAACAGGTAGTGTTTAAGGTCGAACTCTTTCAGCAACATCTTGGTATGAAAGATGTTTTCCTGATAGACATTCACATCCACCATGTCATACATCGCTTTCATATCTTCAGACATGAAGTTCTGAATCGAATTGATCTCGTGATCGATGAAGTGCTTCATCCCTTTCACGTCACGGGTAAAACCGCGCACCCGGTAATCGACGGTGACAATATCGGACTCCAGCTGATGGATCAGATAGTTCAGCGCTTTCAGGGGCGAAATGACGCCACAGGTTGAGACTTCAATGTCTGCACGGAAGGTGCACAGACCGCCTGCCGGATGGCTCTCCGGATAGGTGTGCACGCAGATATGACTTTTATCGAGATGAGCCACCACCGAGTTGGGCAGCGGACCGGGGTGCTCTGAGTTATCGATATCTTTCGGATCGATCGGCTCTTCGCTGACCAGAATCGTGACGCTGGCCCCCTGCGGCTCATAATCCTGGCGCGCAATGTTGAGCACGTTAGCCCCGATAATGGAGCAGGTCTCAGTCAGAATTTCCGTCAGACGGTTAGCGTTATATTGTTCGTCAATGTAGGCGATGTAACCATCGCGTTCAGCTTCAGTATTCGCATAGCAAATATCGTAAATACAAAAACTCAGGCTTTTCGTCAGGTTGTTGAAGCCATGTAGTTTTAGCTTTTGCAATTTCGTTCACCCCCTTAGAAATGCACTATCAGCACGCGGCGGATAACGCATTCAACAGATATTGCGGCAGGGCAAAGCTGCCGGTATGGATTGCTGGCGTGTAATAACGGCAGGCCAGGCCAGCGGCCTCGAAACGCGCCTTTAAGGTCGCGGTGTCGAGCTGGCGCAGCGCCGGATTATCACTCGCCCAGGCAAAGGTCATAATGCCGCCGTAGTAGGTCGGAATCGCCGCCTGATAGAAACTGACGTCCGCAAAGTAATGTCCCAGCTTACGATGGCTGTTAACGGCCTCATCCTGTTGCAGGAAGCAGACGCCATTCTGCGCCACAAAGATGCCATTTTCATTAAGGGCCGCTTTGCACCCGGCATAAAATTCCGAGGTAAACAGACTCTCGCCCGGACCAATCGGATCGGTGCAGTCGGAGATAATGACATCAAACTTTTCCTGCGTCTGATTAACGAAGTTCACCCCGTCATCAATCACCAGCGTAAAGCGCGGATCGTCATAGGCACCCGCGCTGTGGTTCGGCAGATACTGGCGGCAAAAGGTCACCACGCCCGCATCGATCTCCACCATGGTAATCTTTTCGATCCCGGGATGACGTGACACTTCACGCAGCATTGCGCCGTCACCGCCACCGATAATCAGAACGCTCTTCGCCGCGCCGTGCGCCAGCAGCGGAACGTGGGTCATCATTTCATGGTAGATAAATTCGTCGCGTTCGGTGGTCTGAACGACGCCGTCCAGCGCCATTACGCGGCCCATCGCGGCATTTTCGAAAATGATTAAATCCTGATGCGCAGTCTTCTCACGGTACAGCTCTTTATCGACCGTGAAATACTGGCCAAAACCGGCATGAAGGGTTTCATACCACGTTTCATTGTGGGCCATGGTGCTCTCCTCTGATGACATCGCCATGAAGATGGGCGGCATATGATAGCTAACACTGACCGTGGTTGCACGGTCAATGTCCGGCTGCAGAGGGAAGAATCGTTACCTGACGTAGGCCAGCAGGCTCAGCGAATCGCGGGCCAGTGACTTGCACTTTTTGTCGTTGGTGATGGCGATGCCGCTGAGATCGCGATAGCTATCTTCACCCAGCGCTTTCATGTTGTAGTTGCTGTAGTTGCTTAAATCCCAGCGGTTCTGCTGAGCAAAAAAGACCAGCGCTTTGCGAATCTGCGCGTCCGGTAAATCCTGATAGCCACAATCATTTTTCAGATAGACGAAAACCGCCGTGAGATCGGCCAGATCTTCCGCTTCGGATTCGCTCAGGGCAAAACTGGTGGAGGAGAAGCCAAGGAGTCCCGTCAGCAGCAGGATCCTGATACTTTGCTTCATAGTCGTTCTCTTCAATGGATATTGCTAATGACGTTAGCACAGTTGCTCTCAGGTTTTCGATTAATTTGCCGCTGTGGGCCGCTGCACCGCCTTTTTTTCGTCAGATTCGCACGGGTAAGACTTGACCTTCCCATAAGGTCAGGGTTTAGGCTGTGCGCTCTGATGCCACAAGGATGATCACCATGCAACGTCGCCATTTCCTGAAACTCACTGCCGCACTGAGTGCAGCCGGAGCATTACCGCTCTGGAGCCGTTCGCTGATGGCAGCCACCCGTCCGCTGCTGCCGATTCCGTCTCTGCTGGAACCCGATGCCAGGGGCAGCTACAGCCTCACCGCGATGCAGGGTACCACCCAGTGGAACGGCAAAGCCGTGCCGACCTGGGGCTATAACGGCAGCCTGCTGGGGCCGGTGCTGAAGATGCAGAGTGGTAAACCGGTGACGGTGAACATCCATAACCGGCTCAGCGAAGCGACCACACTGCACTGGCACGGGCTGGAAATCCCCGGCGCAGTGGATGGCGGCCCGCAGGCGGTGATTGCGCCTGGCGGCTCGCGTCAGGTCTCTTTTACGCCCGATCAACCCGCCGCAACCTGCTGGTATCACCCGCATCTGCATGGCAAGACCGGGCATCAGGTGGCTCAGGGGCTGGCGGGACTGATCCTGCTGGAAGATAAAGAGAGCGGAACGCTGCGTTTGCCCTCGCAGTGGGGTGTGGATGATGTGCCGCTGATTTTTCAGGATAAGCAGCTGACCAAAGATGGCAGCCGCATTGATTATCAGCTCGACGTGATGCGCGCCGCGGTGGGCTGGTTTGGCGATATGATGCTGACCAACGGCGTGCACTATCCGCAGCATGCGGTGCCGCGTGGCTGGCTGCGTCTGCGCCTGCTCAACGGCTGCAATGCCCGTTCGCTGCATGTTGCCGCCAGCGATCGCCGACCGCTCTATGTGATCGCCAGCGATGGTGGCCTGCTGGCTGAGCCGGTAAAGCTCGACTCGCTGCCGATCCTGTCGGGCGAGCGTTTTGAGGTGATGATCGATACTTCTGACGGTAAGAGCTTCGATCTGGTGACGCTGCCGACAGAGCAGATGGGCATGACGCTGCCGCCGTTTGACCAGCCGCTGCCGCTGGTGCAGATCCTGCCGCTGCGGGTGATGGCCAGCGCCACGCTGCCGGATCAGCTGGCGACGCTGCCAGCGCTACCCTCAACAGACGGCCTGACGACACGCTGGCTGCAGCTGATGATGGACCCGCAGCTGGACCAGCAGGGCATGCAGGCGCTGATGCAGCGCTACGGCGAGAAAGCGATGGGCAAGGGCAGTCATCACACGATGCCGGAAAAAACGGCTGCCGGGCCGATGCCACCAATGGAAAATATGGAAAACATGGATCACAGCATGCACGGCAATACGCCGCCCGCCGGTTACGATTTCCGCAACGGCAATAAGATTAATGGCCAGGCCTTTGATATGACGAAGCCGTCGTTTGCGGTGAAGCTGGGTGATTACGAGAAGTGGACGATTTCAGGTGAAGGCGACGCGATGCTGCACCCGTTCCACATTCACGGCACCCAGTTTCGTATTCTTTCAGAAAACGGCAAACCGCCAGCCCCGCACCGGCAGGGCTGGAAGGATATGGTGAATGTCGACGGCTGGCGCAGTGAAGTGCTGGTACGCTTCAACTATGTCGCCGCCGCAGAACACGCTTACATGGCCCATTGCCATCTGCTGGAGCATGAAGACACCGGCATGATGCTGGGTTTTACCGTCAGCTGATTACGCCTGCTCCAGCGCCAGCTTCACATCTTCAATCAGGTCGCCGGCGTTTTCGATGCCAATCGACAGCCGCACCGTGGCGTCAGTGATCCCAATACGCTGACGCACCGCCTGCGGCACGCCGGAGTGGGTGGTGCTGCCAGGATGGCTGGCCAGCGACTCGGTCCCGCCCAGGCTTACCGCCTGCTTAAACAGCGACAGCGCATTAAGAAAACGGAACGCAGCGGGCTGATCGCCGACGATATCAAATGAGAAGGTCGACCCGGCACCGCTGCACTGCTCGCGATAAGTTTTCCCTTCGGCGCTCTCCGCATCCAGATAGGGCAGCCAGTGCAGCTTCGCCACTTTAGGGTGATCGCGCAGAAACGCCGCGACCGCTTCCGCATTCTGCCAGGCTTTCTCCATGCGTAGCGACAGCGTTTCCAGCGAGCGGCTGAGCATCCAGCTTGAGTGTGGATCCAGCTGCGTGCCGATAGCGCTGCGCAGGGCGCGCACTTTCGCCATCAGCGCTTTACTGCCCATCGCCGCGCCTGCAATCAGGTCAGAGTGACCGCCAACATACTTGGTCAGCGAGTAGAGCGACAGGTCAGCGCCCAGCGTCAGCGGCTGCTGGAACAGCGGGCCGAGCAGCGTGTTGTCACAGGCGATAATCGGTCGTGAACCCTGCTGCTGATCAATCTCATCAGCGATACGCGCCATCAGACGGATATTGACCAGGCTGTTGGTGGGATTCGCTGGCGTTTCAATCAGGATCACCGCTACCCGGCCCTGGGCCATCGCCTGCTGAGCGGCTTCACGCACTTTGACTTCATCATTGCCGTCGCTGAAACCCACCGCTTTGATGTCCAGATTGTGCAGCGTCTTGCTAAGCAGGGTTTCGGTGCCGCCATACAGCGGCTGGGAATGCAGGATCACCTCGCCCGGACGGGCAAACGTCAGCAGGGCAGTGGAGATAGCGGCCATACCGGAAGAGAAGAGCGAACAGCTCTCCGCCTGCTCATAGACCGCCAGCCGATCTTCTACAATTTCGCTGTTAGGGTGGTTAAAGCGGGAATAGACCAGCCCACCCGATTTGCCTTCCGGCGGCTCACGTCGGCCAGAGACGTAATCAAAGAAATCCCGTCCCTCTTCGGCGCTGTCAAAGACAAAGGTTGATGTCAGAAACACCGGCGGCTTCACCGCACCTTCAGAGAGGCGGGGATCATAGCCATAGTTCAGCATCTGGGTTTCAGGGTGCAGCGGCCTGTCGCCG
Organism: Pantoea sp. RG18; assembly: GCF_025910075.1. Classification (NCBI taxonomy): domain Bacteria; kingdom Pseudomonadati; phylum Pseudomonadota; class Gammaproteobacteria; order Enterobacterales; family Erwiniaceae; genus Pantoea; species Pantoea sp. RG18. Next base: position 68,829 of record NZ_JAPCIL010000008.1, on the reverse strand, counting down.
ATATGCGTTTTTTTGCTTGAAGATGAAGTCATTGTGATCTCCGGCCAGCGGCGCGAGTAGGGTAACGATCTGTTGGATAAAGGCTACCATGCAGCGAATCATGCTGGTAAATGCCAGAATGTTCTAAGGTAATGCGCATTTCAGCGAGCCGCAGGCGGCGGGTAATAATTTTCGCGACGTAATCGTTTGCTTATGGGGCCGCGCAGCCGTCGCTGCTGCGTCTGTGATAGACTCCGGGGCTTTTCTGACGTAACCGGGCTGAACGCAATGAAACACACTGTTGAAGTGATGATCCCTGAACAGGCAATCGCCACGCGCATCGCTGAACTGGGCAAAGAGATTAACGACCACTACCGCGACAGCGGCAGCGATATGGTGCTGGTGGGGCTGCTGCGCGGCTCCTTTATGTTCATGGCTGATCTCTGTCGCGCCATCGATGTGCCGCATGAAGTCGACTTTATGACGGCTTCCAGTTACGGCAGCGGGATGTCCAGCACGCGTGATGTGAAAATCCTGAAAGATCTGGATGAAGATATCCGTGGCAAGGATGTGCTTATCGTCGAAGATATCATCGACTCCGGCAACACCCTGAGCAAAGTGCGTGAGATTCTGCAACTGCGTCAGCCAAAATCTCTGGCGATCTGTACCCTGCTGGATAAGCCAGAGCGCCGTGAAGTCGAAGTGAACGTCGAATATGTCGGCTTTGCGATTCCGGACGAGTTCGTGGTGGGCTTTGGTATCGACTATGCTCAGCACTATCGCCATCTGCCTTATATTGGCAAAGTGGTGCCGCTGGAATCCTGATACCGCTCTACCGCACATTCTTCCAAGGCCTGCACCTGTTGCCTGGTGTAGGCTATGCCGCGCTTTACGCTGCGATCGGCTCAGGCCTCACCGTTCTTCCGCAGATTAGCAATGCCGTGGCGGTAGCGCTGTTCGAGGATCTCCCGGCTGTTTGCCGTCACATCAAGGTTACGCAGACAGCCGTCCTGAATGCCGTATACCCAGCCGTGCAGGGAGACATCCTTTCCGCGTTTCCAGGCAGATTGCAGTACGGTGGAGTGCCCCAGGTTATAGACTTGTTCAATAACGTTGATTTCGCACAGTTTGTCCAGGCGCTTATCCGGCGGGAGTTCCCCCAGCAACACGCTATGCTTGTACCAGAGGTCGCGGATGTGCAGCAGCCAGTTGTCGATTAATCCCAGTTCCGGGTTATCCATCGCCGCCTGCACGCCGCCGCAGCCGTAATGGCCGCAGACGATAACGTGTTCCACTTCCAGCACTTCGATAGCGTACTGCACCACGGACAGACAGTTCAGGTCGGTGTGGATTACCAGATTGGCCACGTTGCGGTGAACGAAGAGTTCGCCGGGTTCGAGCCCGGTCAGACGTTCGGCAGGAACCCGGCTGTCAGAACAGCCAATCCACAGGAAGCGCGGTTTTTGTGCCTGGGCGAGCCGCTCAAAAAAGCTGGGATCTTCTTCAACCAGTAATTTTGACCATTCGCGGTTGTTTCTGATCAGGGTGTTGATGTCTGTCATGGTGTTGAGCGACCGGTTACTGCGCAGAGTGCGCGCGCGTACTATATGACAGGGCCTGATAAATTTAAACGGCATTGCGATGCCATCAAAACAGGGTATGGATGCAGAATGACTTATGCACTGGAACTTTCCCGGCTGACCAAGACCTATCCCGGCGGCGTGCAGGCGCTGAAGGGCATCGATCTTAACGTTGAAGCGGGTGACTTTTATGCGCTGCTGGGGCCAAACGGTGCCGGTAAATCGACCACCATCGGAATTATCAGTTCGCTGGTTAACAAATCCGAGGGCAGCGTGCGGGTGTTTGGCTACGATCTCGAAAAAGATGTGGTGAATGCCAAGCGCCAGCTCGGCCTGGTGCCGCAGGAGTTTAACTTCAACCCGTTTGAGACGGTGATGCAAATCGTCGTTAATCAGGCGGGTTACTACGGCGTTGAGCGTCGTGAAGCCAATGAGCGGGCAGAAAAGTATCTGAAGCAGCTCGATCTGTGGGGAAAACGCGCTGAACGTGCACGCATGCTTTCCGGCGGGATGAAGCGTCGCCTGATGATCGCCCGTGCGCTGATGCATGAGCCTAAGCTGCTGATTCTGGATGAACCCACCGCTGGCGTGGATATCGAACTGCGACGCTCGATGTGGGTATTCCTGAAAGATCTCAATGCCAAAGGCACGACCATTATTCTCACTACCCACTATCTGGAAGAGGCGGAGATGCTGTGCCGCAACATCGGCATCATCCAGAGCGGTGAACTGGTGGAGAACACCTCGATGAAAGGGCTGCTCTCCAAGCTCAAATCAGAAACCTTTATCCTGGATCTGGCACCCCGCAGTCCGCTGCCCACGCTGGAAGGGTTCCAGTACCGGCTGACCGATACCTCAACGCTCGAAGTGGAAGTGCTGCGTGAGCAGGGGCTCAACAGCGTCTTCAGCCAGCTTAGCGCGCAGGGTGTGCAGGTGCTGAGTATGCGCAATAAAGCCAACCGTCTTGAAGAGCTGTTTGTGGGTCTGACGACGCAGGGAAAAACAGGAGCAAAAGCATGACACATCTCTACTGGGTGGCGCTGAAGAGCATCTGGGCCAAAGAGGTTAACCGTTTCGCCCGCATCTGGATCCAGACGCTGGTGCCGCCGGTCATCACCATGACGCTCTATTTCATCATTTTTGGCAACCTGATCGGGTCGCGCATCGGTGAAATGCACGGCTTCAGCTATATGCAGTTCATCGTGCCGGGATTGATCATGATGGCAGTCATCACTAACGCCTATGCCAACGTGGCGTCGTCGTTCTTCAGCGCCAAGTTCCAGCGCAACATTGAAGAGCTGCTGGTCGCGCCGGTGCCGACCCACATCATCATTGCCGGCTATGTTGGCGGCGGCGTGGCGCGTGGTGTCTGCGTGGGTATTCTGGTGACGGCCATCTCGCTGTTCTTTGTGCCGTTCCACGTGCATTCCTGGACGATGGTGGCGGTCACGCTGCTGCTGACCGCGATTCTGTTTTCACTGGCAGGTCTGCTGAACGCTGTCTTTGCGCGCACCTTTGACGATATCAGCCTGATCCCGACCTTTGTGCTGACGCCACTGACTTATCTGGGCGGCGTATTCTATTCACTGAGTTTGCTGCCGCCGATCTGGCAGGCTGTCTCTAAACTCAATCCAATCGTTTATATGATTAGCGGATTCCGTTATGGCTTCCTCGGCATTAATGATGTGCCGCTGGTGTTTACCCTCTCGGTGCTGGTGGCCTTTATTCTGGTGTTCTACTGGCTGGTCTATGCGCTGATACAGCGCGGACGCGGATTACGCACCTGACGTTAAGCTGAATGGTAAGGGCCACGCTGCGATAAGGGCGTGGCTTTTTTTTGGGTGGAGAGCAAATCACGCTGACTACGGTTCTGCCTGGCCTTAAAAATCACCTTAAAACCCGCCTCATTCGTTATATTTTGCCTCTGAAGCCGCCCGACGCCTCGCTTACATCCTTACTCACAAAAAATAACCCTAAGTATTATCTGATAATACTCTGACATCTTTCGCTATCTGAATGATTCTTAACTATTAAATATTTTTTAAGAATAGCCTTAAAGTCTGGCTGTTGTTTATTTGATTATGAATTATCAGAATAGCGCCGGAATAAGGTTATTCCTCTGCTCAGGGACGAATGAGTAGGCTAAGAGTCTTCTTAATAAGAAAAATGGCAACCGAATCAGGGCCAGTTTTTAATCAAAGGCAGGAAAAGATGAATCGTATAACGTGGATCGATAATCTGCGGGGATTGAGTATTCTCGCAATCATTTTTTTGCACAGCACTATTGCCGTACATAATAACGCCGGACACTTTACCGCCTTCAGCGGCCTGTTAAATGAGATGCTGGCACCGGTAAGGCTGGGGCTGATGTTCTTTGTTTCGGGTTTATTTGTCGATGCCGGGTTAAGAAAAGGCCTGGGTCCTTTTTTTAATAACAAGGTGCGCAGTATTCTCTATCCATTTGTGGTCTGGGTTGCCGTCTACGGCGGGTTGAAAATCCTGTTCAGCTCGATGGCTAATACGCCGCAATCACCGATGAATATTATTCTCTCCCACCTGACCGGTGGCGGTGATATGACCTGGTTCCTGCATTCGCTGTTTATCTTCTTTATTGTGATTATCTTTGCCCGTCACTTGCCGTTCCTGCTGGTGTTTGCCATCTGTATGACGCTGAGCTGGGCGCTGCCAGCGATTGAGGCGGATGGCGTGTTTGCCAGCTTCGACAATACCCACATCAATAAATCGCTTTATCTGTTTGTATTCTTCTATCTCGGCGATTACGTCGTGAGAAAGCAGGTGGATATCGCAGAGAAAGTGCAGCATGGCCCGACGCTGTTAATCTCGGTAATTAGTTTTGTGCTGCTCTCCTGCCTGAATATCTTTGTACTGGAACGTCATTCCCAGGCGTTATTGTCACCGCTGGCACTATTATCGGTTCCGTTCTTTGTCTGGATTGCGCTGAAACTGAAGTCTGAACTGGTCTACTACATAGGCGTCAATTCTATCGTCTTCTACCTGTCGCATTATCTGGCGATTCAGTTCTTCAGTAAGATTGTGAAGTTTGAAAGCCCGTCTGCCTGGGTAAATGACCTGAAGTTTATTTCGGCATTCCTGGTGGCGCTGGCGTTACCGTGGACATTATGTCTGATGAGAAAACGCGGCTGGTTTAATTTCCTCTTTACGATGAAAAAGTCATCGAAGCCGATGACAACCAAACCGGTTTAAATACTGCAGCAGAAATAAAAAGGGCCGCCCGTTTTAACGGCGGCCCTTTTTTAATCAGGTTTTAATCAGGCAATCTGCACCGGCAGCGCTTTCGCCAGACGCTTCATCTGGTTGTCACCTTCAAAATAGGCGACCTTAGGCTGCCACTGACGCGCCTCGGCATCGTCTACCTGCACATAGGAGCAGATAATTAAAATATCGCCTTCGCAGGCGCAGCGGGCGGCCGCACCGTTGACCGAGATGATTTTCGAGCCACGCTCAGCCGCGATAGCGTAGGTGGAAAAGCGCTGACCGTTGGTGACGTTATAAATATCGATCGCTTCATATTGCAGAATGCCGGAAGCATCCAGGAAATCCTGATCGATAGCGCAGGAACCTTCATAATTGAGGTCCGCCTGCGTCACCTTCACGCGGTGCAATTTGCCTTGCAGAACTGTGCGAATCATAGCCAGAAACCTTGTCAGAGAAATAAAATAACCTGCAGCGGGATTGATTACTGCGTCAGGTCAACGGTTTGATTATCAATCAGGCGGGCCTTGCCCAGCCAGGCGGCCATCAGCACCACCGCGCGCTGGCTGTCCACCGTCAGCGGTTGCAGCGTTTCCGCATCACAGATCGCCAGGCCATCAGGACGCAATCCCTGCGCCAGCAGTGCCTCACTGGCTGCCTCAATGATCTCGTCAACATGACGCTCGCCATTCTCCAGCTGCGTCGCCATCTGATGCATCACCTGGCTCAGGGCCGGTGCCAGCTTACGCTCATCTGCCGTCAGGTAGCCGTTGCGCGAACTCAGCGCCAGGCCATCTTTAGCGCGCACCGTAGGCACACCAACAATCTCAATGTCGAAGCCCATATCGGCCACCATCTTACGAATGATAGCCAGCTGCTGAAAATCCTTTTCACCGAAACAGGCAATATCGGGCTGTACCAGATTAAACAGTTTGCTGACGATAGTGGCCACACCGCGAAAATGGCCTGGACGTGTGGCCCCTTCCAGCAGGGAAGAGAGCACAGGCACCTCAACAAAGGTCTGATTCTGCGCGCCCTGCGGATAGACTTCAGCAGATGAGGGGGCGAAGACCACGTCAACCTGGTGGCGATTCAGCTTTTCACAATCTTCCTGCAGCGTGCGCGGGTAGCGCGCTAAATCATCGGCGCGATCGAACTGCATCGGATTGACAAAGATCGAAACAATCACGATGTCGCCGCGCGCCCGTGCTTCATCCACCAGCTTCAGATGACCTTCATGCAGGTTGCCCATGGTCGGCACCAGCGCAATGCGTTTACCCTGCTGGCGCCAGCGACGGACTTCCTGGCGCAGCATCAGCAGCGTTTCAATGATCAACACGGTGACTCTCCTGGATTACTGGAAACTGTGCTCTGCCGCCGGATAGGTTCCGGCCTCGACTTCGGCGATATAGTGGCGAATCGCCGCGCGAACATCGCCGGTCTCCGCCAGGAAATTTTTGGCAAATTTGGGAATGTGGCCGCCGGTCACGCCCAGCGCGTCATGCATCACCAGAATCTGACCATCGGTGACATTGCCGGCACCGATACCGATCACCGGGATGGTGAGCGCGTCGGTAATCCGCTGCGCTACCGACACCGGCACACACTCCAGCACCATCAGCTGTGCACCTGCGGCTTCCAGCGCCAGCGCATCGGCCAGCAACTGCTCTGCACCGGCTTCATCCCGGCCCTGCACTTTATAGCCGCCAAAGATATTGACCGACTGCGGTGTCAGGCCCAGATGACCACATACCGGAACGGCCCGCTCGGTCAGCATCTGCACGGTCTCAGCCAGCCAGCTGCCGCCTTCCAGCTTCACCATGTTAGCACCGGCACGCATCAGCTGCGCGGCGTTGTCAAAGGTCTGCTGTGGCGTGGCATAACTCATAAACGGCAGGTCGGCGAGCAGCAGTGCCTGTGGTGCGCCACGGCGCACGGCGGCGGTGTGATAGGCGATGTCGCTGACCGTGACCGGCAGGGTGGAATCATGCCCCTGCACCGTCATCCCTAAAGAATCACCAACCAGCAGCACCTGAATGCCTTCATCGGCAAACAAGCGGGCAAAACTGAAATCGTAGGCGGTCAGGGTCGCGAATTTTTTACCGCTGGCTTTCGCCTGACGCAGATGTGAAATCGTGGTGGGTTTCATGGCGCTCTCAACTCAGGAATTCTGATGGGCGCAGTTTACTGGATAGCGTGAAAGAGCGGAATCAGAGATGTGCGTTTGTCTGCTCAGCCGTGCCACAACACGATGCTGCTGCTGTCGAGGGTAGCCAGGATTGTGCTGAGTGCGCGGCCGTCGGGCAGGCGGGCATCTGGCGCAATCGCCAGCAGGGGCACCAGCATAAACGCGCGATTCAGCAGATCATAGTGCGGCACAATCAGCCGCTCCGTGTTGATGTGCGCCTCGCCAAACAGCATCAGATCAATATCCAGCGTGCGCGGACCCCAGCGTTCTGCCTTGCGCACCCGGCCATGCTCCCGCTCGATCCGCTGGGTATGGTCAAGCAGCGCTTCTGCACTGAGATCGGTCTCCAGCGCCACGGCGGCATTGAGAAAATCGGGCTGATCGGGCGGGCCATATGGCGGCGTACGGTAGAACGGCGAGGTAGCGATGCGTTGCGTCTGCGGCAACGCATCCAGTGCGGTCAGCGCTGCATCAACCTGATGCAGCGGATCGGCCAGGTTACTGCCTAACGCGAGGTAAACCCGTGTCATGAGACGTTCTGGTTGTCACGACGCGGTGCGGAAGGACGGCGGCGCGGACGACGCGATTTATTACGCGGCACCGGATCGTCACCCAGGTTATTGAGCATGTTTTTCTGATGCGGCGGCGCAGCCACCTGGAATTCACCCCACCACTGGCTCAGGCGCAGCAGTTCCGGGTTATTTTCCACTTCCGCCCGCAGCGCCAGCAGATCGTAAGCGGCGCGGAATTTCGGATGCTCCATCAGTTTCCAGGCGCGTTTACCGTGACGGCGGGACATGCGTAACTGCAGCAGCCAGATATCGCGGATTAGCGACGTAATACGTTTCGGAATCGCCAGCGCACGGCAGGCTTCGTCCAGCGTATCGTTCATCGCCATCGCAAAAGCTTCGAAGTAGGTCAGGCCACTCTCCTGCGCAATGCGTTCTGCCGTTTCAAGCTGCGGATACCAGAACATCGCGGCAAACAGGAACGCCGGGTTAACGCGCATGTCGTTGTGAATGCGGTTATCGGTGTTTTTCAGCACCTGCGCCAGCATCCGCTCCATGTGACTGTCGCTGTTTTCGGTGAAGTTGCGCGCCAGCGTCGGGAACAGGGGCTGGAACAGCTGATATTCACACAGCTTGAGATATGTGCTGTAGCCGTACCCAGCCTGCAACATCTTCAGCGACTCTTCAAACAGGCGAGCAGGCGGAATATCACGCAACAGCGAGGCCAGACGTGGAATCGGCTCGGCGGTTTCCGGCGCAATGCTCATATTGAGTTTGGCAGCAAAGCGTGCGACGCGCAGCATGCGGACCGGATCTTCGCGGTAGCGGGTTTCCGGATCGCCAATCAGGCGAATGATGCCCTGTTCGAGATCGCTGATGCCGCCGACATAGTCACGCACGCTGAAATCAGCCACGCTGTAGTAGAGGCTGTTGATGGTGAGATCGCGTCGCTGGGCATCATCTTCGATTGAGCCGAAGATGTTGTCGCGCAGCAGCATACCGCTCTGGGCACGCTGCGAGCTGTTGCGATCCTCTTCCGGCTCTTCCGCCTGATGATGTCCACGGAAGGTGGCGACTTCGATCACTTCCGGGCCAAACATCACGTGCGCCAGACGGAAACGACGGCCAACCAGGCGACAGTTGCGGAACAACTTACGCATCTGCTCAGGCGTGGCATTGGTGGTCACGTCGAAATCTTTGGGTTTTTGCCCCAGTAGCAAATCGCGCACGCCACCGCCTACCAGATAGGCTTCATAACCGGCTTTGTTCAGGCGATAGAGCACTTTGAGGGCATTTTCGCTGATGTCTTTACGTGAGATGGTATGGCTTTCACGAGGAATGATGGTCATCAGACGCTCTGGTTCAACCTCTGCTGGGGCTTCCTCTTCATCACGCTTCAGGACTTTCCGGCAAAAATTAGCTACTCGGGTAAAAATGGGACACCTCGACAGTGGCAATTAGGGTGTAGGTAAAATCAGCGGCTAATCATAGCCTGTTGAGAACCGTTTGAGAATGCTGTTGTCTATGCATCCGGTTTCAGGGCGTTCTCTTGCGGCATCAAAGCGATATTCCACTGCGACACCGCATCAGACAGCAGTTTGTCCTGCGTTAAGTCCTGCCAGCCGCCTGAAACCGGCTGTCCGAGGAAGCGTAACGCCGCCACCAACAGGGGTCTGGCATCGCCATCCGGCAGCGCAGGTGCATGATTCTGCTTCGACAACTTATGACCATCGTGGTTAAGCGCCAGCGGCAGATGCAGCCAGTCAGGCACCGGCCAGCCAAATTGCTGGCAGAGCGCAATCTGTCGCACCGTCGGCTCAATCAAATCTGCGCCGCGAACCACTTCGGTAATGCCCTGAAAATGATCATCGACAACGACCGCCAGGTTATAGGCAAACAGGCCATCACGGCGGTGAATAATAAAATCTTCCTGTGCCAGACGCCTGTCCGCCTCCACACGGCCACGCAGACGATCGTCAAACGCAAAGACCGGCGCATGCTGGCGTAAACGCAGCGCGGCATTCTCCGGTCCGCGTTGCCGTTCACGGCAGTAACCATCATAGAAACCGCCAATCTGCTGAATGCGACGCCGGGGGCAGGTGCAGTAATAGCTTTGACGATGCTGCTGCAGCCAGGCCAGCGCGTCACGGTAGGCCTCATGACGTTGTGACTGCCACAGAACCTCGCCATCCCACTCTAAACCGTAGTGCTCCAGCTGATGCAGGATACGGCTGGCGGCACCCGGTACTTCCCGTGGCGGATCGATATCTTCAATTCTCACCCGCCAGACGCCGTTTTGCGCACGCGCGCTCAGGTAACTGCCCAGGGCAGCAATCAGCGATCCGAAGTGGAGTTCACCAGAGGGAGAAGGGGCGAAGCGACCGATACAGGAGGATGACATAGGTTTCAGAAGTGACCACGCAGCGGACAAAACAGCAGTTGTTCCACTGCGTGGTAACAGGCTGGACGCGGCATCAGCCGGCCATTTGTTTCTCACGAATTTCTGCTAACGTCTTACAGTCGATGCAGAGATCGGCAGTAGGACGGGCTTCGAGACGGCGGATACCAATCTCAACGCCACAGGAATCGCAATAGCCGAAGTCGTCATCTTCAACTTTCTTCAGCGTCTTCTCGATCTTTTTGATCAGTTTACGTTCGCGATCGCGGTTACGCAGCTCCAGGCTGAACTCCTCTTCCTGCGCGGCACGGTCAACCGGGTCCGGGAAGTTAGCGGCTTCATCCTGCATATGAGAAACGGTACGATCGACTTCGTCCCGTAATTGATTACGCCAGGCTTCCAGAATCTTGCGAAAATGGGTCAGCTGCGCATCATTCATATACTCTTCGCCAGGCTTCACCTGATAAGGTTCGACGCCAGCAATAGAGAGAATACTCAGGGACGATGTTTTACGGTTTTGACCTTCTTGCATGTTGCTTCTCCTGGATAACACGCACTATACCCTTCGAAATTCGTCTCGCAGGGGCCTTGCTGCCAGCCTGCATTTGACGTCTGCGGGGTACATCGATCCCCCATTGGGGAAAAAAACAGGCCGCTATAAATAACAGAAGCAGTCAGGGTTGGCAATTCTTCATGAACACACCTTGACAAGCCTGTGAGGAACAGCGTAATTGGCCCTTAGCTCAGAACATTCTTAACACATAAAATTGCAAAAGATATTACAAGGTTACGTTGATCGGCGATTTAAGAAACATTCCCTCCGCCGATAAGTCTGCCTGATACGCTAAAACCTCTACGCCCTCCTGCTGCGCCTGAGCCAGTTGTTCTGCATACGCCACATCAATGTGACGTGCCGGAGAAACGTCCTCAATCCCCGAGTGCAAAACGGCAAACAACAAAACGGCCCGATGACCCTCTGCCGCAACTGTCGCCAGTTCACGCAGGTGTTTCTGTCCTCGAATCGTCACCGCATCCGGAAAATACCCTTTTCCTTCATGTAGAAGGGTTACGGATTTCACCTCAATATAGCAGTTGCGCCGGGCCTCTGCTTTGAGCAGGAAATCAATTCTGCTTTTTTCAGTGCCATATCTCACTTCCGCCTGACGATGCGTATAACCGGCCAGCGCCGGCAGCCGATCCTGCTCCAGCGCCTCAGCCACCAGCTGGTTGGCGCGCAGCGTATTCACGCAGATCCAGTGGCCCTGTTGTGTTTCGGTCAGTTCCCAGCTGTGGGGGTATTTGCGCGTCAGGCTGTCGGACGTCGAATACCAGACGCGATCGCCCGGCGTGGCGCAGCCGGTCATGGCGCCGGTATTGGCGCAGTGAATTGTCAGAACGTCGCCCTCTGGCGTCACCACATCGGCCAAAAAACGTTTGTAACGGGCGATCAGACGGGCGGGTTTAAGGGACGGAGAGAAGTGCATGTGGATCCTGAGAATGTAATGGCCAGCTAGCCAGGGCGCGATAGCGGGTGCGGCCCCGGGCATATTCAGAGGCGAACAGAGAAAAGGTGGAGACGCGAAAACGCCAGTGAAAGCCGCGCGGCGGTAACGTCACCGGCTGCGTGGCGTGGCGTAACAGCGTGATGTGCGGATGAAACGGCTGGGGGCTCTGGTAACAGCCATGCCGGGCGGCCTGGGCCCGCAGCAGGCTGGCGAGCTGCAACAGACCGCGTGGCGCGCGCTGGCAGCCGAGCCAGACCACGCCGGGGCGCGGCCAGTGTCCGGCATCATCCAGGTCGAGATCAAAACCGGGCTGCACAATACGGGAGGCCAGCGTCTGCAGGCGCTGTGAGGTTTCCGGCGCAACTTCACCCAGAAACGCCAGCGTCAGGTGCAGATTCGCCGCGACCACCGGCTGGCCCGCCTCCGCAGGAAAGGTATCGGCCCGCCAGCGCACCAGCTCTTGCTGCATCTCGTCAGGCAGGCTGATGGCAAAAAATAAGCGTTGTGTCGCCATGGCGCTCTCCGGCAAATATCACGGATGGATGCTACAATGCGCGCCATCTTAGCACAGGCAGAAGCGGAGTTTGCTGTGAGCGATTTACCGGTCAGCGCGGTGCTGCCTGACATCCTGGCGGCGCTGAGTGACGCCCCACAAATCCTGCTGGCCGCACCAACCGGCGCGGGCAAATCGACCTGGCTGCCGCTGCAGTTGTTACAGCAGGCGGCGCTGCCAGGACGGATCATCATGCTGGAGCCACGTCGGCTGGCGGCGCGTAATGTGGCGCAGCGGCTGGCGGAGCAACTCGGCGAGCAGCCGGGTGGCACGGTGGGATTCCGGATGCGTGGCGAAAGCTGCGTCGGGCCACAGACCCGGCTGGAAGTGGTGACCGAAGGCATGCTCACGCGCATGCTTCAGCACGACCCGATGCTGGAAGGCGTGTCGCTGGTGATCCTCGATGAATTTCACGAGCGCAGCCTGCAGGCCGATCTGGCGCTGGCGCTGCTGCTTGATGTACAGCAGGGGCTGCGCGACGATCTTAAAATCATGCTGATGTCCGCCACGCTGGACAATGCCCGGCTGGCGGCGCTGCTGCCGGATGCGCCACTGATCGTCTCAGAAGGGCGCAGCTATCCGGTTGAGCGACGTTACGCGTCACTGAATCAGAATGTGCGTTTTGAAGAGGCGGTCGCGCGTGAAGTCGCCCAGCTGCTGCGGGATGAGAGCGGTTCGCTGCTGCTGTTTCTGCCGGGTGTGGCGGAGATCGAACGGGTGAAGCGCGAGCTGGAATCACGCATCAGTGACGACGTTGATCTGACGCCGCTCTATGGCGCACTACCGCTGGCGGCGCAGCGCCGGGCAATTCTGCCTGCCGCCGACGGCCGCCGCAAAGTGGTGCTTGCCACCAATATCGCCGAAACCAGCCTGACCATTGAGGGGATTCGGCTGGTGGTCGACAGTGCGCTGGAACGCAGCGCACTGTTTGACGCCCGCAGCGGCGTGACGCGTCTGCAGACCCAGCGAATCAGCCAGGCATCGATGATCCAGCGAGCGGGTCGCGCCGGGCGACTGATGCCGGGGCTCTGCCTGCATCTGGTGCCGCAGGAGCAGGCATCACGAGCGGCGGCGCAGAGTGAACCGGAAATCGTTAACAGCGATCTCTCGTCACTGTGGCTGGATCTGCTGCAGTGGGGCTGTACCCAGCCGCAACAGCTGCAGTGGCTGGATCAGCCGCCCGCCAGAAATCTGGATGCGGCGCAGCAGCAGCTGACCCGACTGGGAGCACTGGACAACAACGGCCTGCTCAACACGCTGGGACGGCGCATGGCGCAGCTGGGATGCGATCCCCGACTCGCCGCCATACTGTGTGCCGCAGGCGATGAGCCGGATGCGGTCGCCAGCGCCGCGCTGCTGGTGGCGATTCTGGAAGATCCTCCCCGCAGCGGCAGCGCCGACCTGCGTGATGCGCTGCATCGGCCGCAGGCGCAATGGCAGCGGCGGGCGCAGCAGTGGCAGCAGCGGCTTAAAATCCGTGGCGGGCGCATCGATGAAGATCGTTTCGCCGGATTGCTGGCGGTGGGCTTTGGCGATCGGCTGGCGCGGCGACGCGATCAGAGCGGTCGCTATCAGCTGGCCAACGGGCTGGGCGCCAGACTCGATGAGCAGGATGGCCTGACGCGTAATGAGTGGCTGATTGCGCCTGCTCTGTTGCAGGGCAGTGCCACACCGGATGCCCGGATGTTGCTGGCACTGCCGGTCGATATTGAAACGCTGTGCCAGCAGCAGCCCGCCCTGATTGAGCGCCGGACCGAAGTAGAGTGGGACGAAGAGAAAGGCACGCTGCGTGCGTTCAGACGTGAGCAGATTGGCGCGCTGATACTGAAAACCCAGCCGATGGCGCGCCCGGAACCGGAGGTGCTGCACGCGGCCATGCTGCGCTGGATCGTCGAAAAAGGTCTGTCGGTACTGGGCTGGACACCGGAGGCCGAACAGCTGCGTCTGCGAATCCAGTGTGCGGCCCGGTGGCTGCCGGAAGAGAGCTGGCCCGCGACCGACGATGACACCCTGCTTGAGAGCCTGTCGCAGTGGCTGTTGCCGCAGATGTCAGCGGTACGCGATCTCCGCAGCCTGCAGGCGGTGAACCTGACTACGGCACTCTTACATTTACTCACATGGTCACAACGTCAGCGGCTGGATACTGTGCTGCCAACTCATTACACTGTGCCCACCGGAAGCCGGCTGCCAATCCGCTACGATGCGGAGAAGCCGCCCGCGCTGGCGGTAAGGATTCAGGAGATGTTTGGCGAAGCGCAGAATCCCACCGTGGCGGAAGGACGCATTCCGCTGGTGCTGGAGCTGTTATCGCCCGCCCAGCGGCCGTTGCAGATCACCCGCGATCTGGCGGCGTTCTGGCGCGGTGCCTGGCCGGAGGTCAGGAAAGAGATGAAGGGACGTTATCCTAAACATCCCTGGCCCGAGGATCCGGCCACCGCCTTGCCAACAAGGCGAACCAAAAAAATGTCCCCGCAGGGTTGAGTCCGCTGGATCGAATTCAGAGGGTTCTGCCATGCGGCACGCGAGAAAGCAGTTAGAGTAGCGGCGCTGCCGTAAGCACTGCCTGGAGAAGAAAAGTAATGTCTGGGAACGATCGCGAACCAATAGGGCGCAAAGGTAAACCGTTGCCGCCGCGCAGCAGTGCGGGCCGGGGACGACGCAGGGATATCGAACAGGATATCGATCAGGACGATTTTAATGATGACGAGGAGGAAGCGCCGGTGCCACGTAAAGGTAAAGGTGGAAAACCGCCGCGCGGCAAACGCCGTTGGCTGGGATGGGTAATCAAACTGTTCCTGGTGTTTGTGGTGGTCATGGCCGCGTGGGGCATCTACCTCGACTCGGAAATTCGCAGCCGGATTGACGGTAAAGTGTGGCAACTGCCCGCCACCGTCTATGGCCGCATGGTCAGCCTGGAACCCGGCATGGCCTACAACAAAAGTGAAATGGTGGCGCTGCTGGAAGGTACTCAGTATCGCGAAGTCTCCCGTATTACCCGCCCTGGCGAGTTTTCGGTGAAGGGCAACACCATCGATCTGCTGCGTCGCCCGTTTGATTTCCCCGACAGTAAAGAGGGGCAGATCCACGCGCGCATGAGCTTCAGTAAAGATGAGCTGAGCGAGATTAAAAACCTCGAAACCGGTCGTGATTTTGGCTTTTTCCGCCTCGATCCGCGCCTGATCACCATGCTGCAGTCGCCGAACGGTGAACAGCGACTCTTCGTACCGCGCGCCGGTTTCCCGGACCTGCTGGTCGATACGCTGATCGCCACCGAAGATCGCCATTTCTATGAGCATGATGGCATCAGCCCTTACTCCATTGGCCGCGCCTTCCTGGCGAACATCACGGCCGGGAAAGCGGTGCAGGGCGGCAGTACGCTGACGCAGCAGCTGGTGAAGAACCTGTTCCTCACCAACGAGCGTTCGCTGTGGCGTAAAGCGCGTGAAGCCTACATGGCGGTGATCATGGATGCGCGCTACAGCAAAGATCGCATCCTGGAGCTCTACCTGAACGAGGTCTATCTCGGTCAGGCTGGCAGCGATCAGATCCGCGGTTTCCCGCTGGCCAGCCTCTACTACTTTGGCCGTCCGGTTGATGAGCTGAGTCTGGATCAGCAGGCGATGCTGGTCGGCATGGTGAAAGGCGCGTCGCTCTATAATCCGTGGCGTAACCCGAAACTGGCGCTGGAACGACGCAACCTCGTGCTGCGCCTGTTGCAGCAGCAGAAAGTGATCGACCAGGAGCTGTATGACATGCTGTCGGCCCGTCCGCTGGGCGTGCAGCCGAAAGGCGGCGTGATTACGCCGCAGCCGGCCTTTATGCAGATGGTGCGTAACGAGCTTCAGGCGAAACTGGGCGACAAGGTGAAAGATCTCTCCGGGGTGAAAATCTTCACCACGCTGGATCCTGTGTCGCAGGATGCGGCCGAAAAGGCGGTGATCGATGGCATTCCGACGCTGAAAAAACAGCGTGGTCTGAAAGATCTGGAAACCGCGATGGTGGTGGTTGACCGTTTCAGCGGCGAAGTCCGCGCTATGGTCGGCGGTGCCGATCCACAGTATGCCGGTTACAACCGTGCGCTGCAGGCACGCCGCTCTATCGGCTCACTGGCGAAACCGGCGACTTACCTGACCGCGCTGAGTCAGCCAAACAGCTACCGGCTGAACAGCTGGATCGCCGATGAACCGATTGCGCTGAAACAGCCAAACGGCAGCATCTGGAAACCGATGAACGACGATCGTCGCTTCAGCGGCAAAGTGATGCTGGTGGATGCGCTGACCAACTCAATGAACGTGCCGACCGTAAACCTCGGCATGACGCTGGGGCTGGATGCGGTGGTGGATACCTGGAACAAGCTGGGCGTGCCGAAAGAGCAGCTGCATCCGGTGCCATCGATGCTGCTGGGTGCCTTAAACCTGACGCCGGTTGAAGTGGCTCAGGCGTTCCAGTCGATTGCCAGCGGCGGCAACCGCGCGTCGCTGTCAGCGGTGCGTTCGGTGATTGCGGAAGATGGCAGCGTGCTCTATCAGAGCTATCCGCAGGCGCAGCGTGTTGAGCCGGCGCAGGCCGCTTATCTGACGCTCTACACCATGCAACAGGTAGCTGACCACGGTACCGCCCGTGCGCTGGGCGCGCGTTTCCCGAATGCGCATCTGGCGGGCAAAACCGGTACTACCAACGATCTGGTGGACAGCTGGTTTGCCGGTATTGATGGCAAAGAAGTGGCGATCACCTGGGTGGGACGCGATAACAACCAGCCGACCAAACTCTATGGTGCCAGCGGCGCGATGCAGCTCTACCGTCGCTACCTGGACATTCAGGCCCCGATGCCGTTACAGCTGACGCCGCCGGAAGATGTGTCGCTGATGAATGTGGATTCTGCCGGTAACTTTGTCTGCGGCACAGGCAGCAGTACCTGGCGTTCTCTGCCGGTGTGGGCGCTGGATCCGAATGCGCTGTGTCAGCAACAGCAGCAGCAGGTTCAGCAGCAACAACAGCTCTTCGATCAGCAGCAACAACAACAGCAGCAGCAGCAGCCGCAACAACCGGCCCAGCAACAGCAGGAGCAGAAAGATAGCGACGGCGTAGCAGGGTGGATAAAAGATATGTTTGGCAAATAAATCAGTCAGACAGGTTAAAAAGGGCGCTTCGGCGCCCTTTTTTTGTTCCTGATCAATACGCGTCAATCGGCCTGCAAACGGCGTCACTACTGGGATTTCTTCTTGCAGTGCCTGCTGAATTTCGCATATTATCTAAGCGTTATAATAATCATTATCGTTTCGATTCGCCTGCCTGAGCCTATTGTTAAGAGACACTTTTATGAATGCGCGAACGACTTTTTCTGACAACACCAAAAAAACATTTTCCCGACCGCTTCTGGGCATCATGATCTCACTGAGCCTGAGCTCCTCTCTTTACGCCGCGCAGACGGAGACGATGGTCGTCTCGGCTGATGGTGGCAGCGGCGTCGAGGCGGAAAGCGCCTGGGGACCAGCACCCACCGTGGCAGCGAAACGCAGCGCCACCGGGACCAAAACTGATACCCCCATTGAAAAAAATCCGCAGTCCATCTCCGTGGTCACCCGTGAAGAGATGGAGATGCGTAACGTAACCAGCGTGAAAGGGGCGTTTAACTACACGCCTGGCGTGCTGACCGGTAACCGGGGCAGCTCAGACGTGATTGATGCGCTGTCGATTCGCGGTTTCAGCGAAACCAACACCAATCAGTATCTGGATGGTCTGAAACTGCAGGGTGATAACTACTCTGAGTTTGCCATCGATCCTTACTTCCTGGAACGCGCTGAACTGCTGCGCGGCCCGGTTTCGGTGCTCTACGGTAAGAGCAATCCCGGCGGCGTGGTCTCGCTGGTGAGTAAGCGTCCGACCCAGGAAACGCTGCGCGAAGTGCAGTTCCAGATGGGCAACGACAACCTCTTCTCGACCGGCTTTGACTTTGGCGGCGCGCTGGACGACGACGGCGTCTACAGCTATCGCCTGACCGGCCAGGCGCGCAGTCAGGATGCGCAGCAGGCGATGAACAAAGAGAAGCGCTACACCATCGCACCGGCTTTCAGCTGGCGTCCCGACGATCGCACCCGCATTGACCTGCTGACCTATTTCCAGAACGAGCCAGAAACCGGTTATTACGGCTGGCTGCCGCGTCAGGGCACGGTGGTACCGATCACCCGCGCCGATGGCAGCCAGTACAAACTGCCAACCAACTTTGATGAAGGCGAGCAGAGCAACAAGATTTCACGCAACACCAAAATGGTCGGTTATAACGCCGAGCACAGCTTTAACGACACCTGGACGCTGCGCCAGAACCTGCGTTATGCCGACCTGCGCACCGATTACCGCAGCATTTATGGCAATGGTTTCCTGCCGGCGACTCAGGAAATCACGCGCGGTTCGGCGGTTTCAGAAGAGAAACTCAACCAACTGGCGGTCGATACCCAGGCGCAGGCGAAATTCGCCACCGGCCAGGTTGATCATACGCTGCTGCTGGGCGTGGACTTCCAGCGTACCCGCAATGATATCGATGCACAGTTTGGCACTGCCTCCAGCCTGAATGCGGTTAATCCGCAATATGGCGATAACAGCGTAACGCCATTTGCCGATCCCTATCAGCATCTCAACAAACAGCGTCAGACCGGCCTCTATGCTCAGGACCAGATGGAGTGGAACCGCTGGGTGCTGACGCTGGGTGGCCGCTACGACTATGCCATGAACTCGGTTTACGATCGGGTAGCGGATAGCGTTGATCGCCAGAACGATCAGGCCTTTACCTGGCGCGGCGGCCTGAACTATGTGTTTGATAATGGCATCGCGCCTTACTTCAGCTACAGCGAAGCCTTTATTCCGAATGCAGGTTCGACCTATGAGGGTCAGGCATTTGATCCGTCACGTGCTAAGCAGTATGAAGCGGGCGTGAAGTATGTGCCGAAAGATCGTCCGGTGGTGCTCACCGCCGCGCTTTATCAGCTGACCAAAACCAAGAACCTGACTGCCGATCCCGATCCAAACAGAGCTTTTTTCAGCGTTCAGAGCGGTGAAATCCGGTCACGGGGCGTAGAGCTGGAAGCTAAAGCGGCGCTGAATGCCAACGTTAACCTGACGGCGTCCTACACCTACACCGATGCGGAATATACCGAAGACACCCAGCTCAAAGGCAAAACACCGGTGCAGGTGCCGAAACATATGGCCTCACTGTGGAGCGACTACACCTTCCACGAAACCGCTTTGTCAGGCGTGACGATCGGCGCGGGTGTGCGTTATGTCGGTGAGAGTCAGGGCCTTTACAGCACTGGCACTGAGCAGAACCAGAACTTTAAAGTTGCCGGTTACACCACGGTGGATGCGGCGCTGAAATATGATCTGGGTCGTTTCGGTTTGCCGGGTTCGACTGTGGGCGTCAACGTCAACAATCTGTTTGACCGCGACTACGTCGCCAGCTGCTATCGTGAATACGCCTGCTACTGGGGTGCGGAGCGCCAGATTGTCGGCACCGCGACCTTCAGATTCTGATTTAACCGGGCGCTTCGGCGCCCGTTCACAGGGATAACCATGCCGCATCCGCACGCAGAAGAGGCGACCTTTACGCTGAAAAATGCCAGTTTTGAAGTGCCGGGCCGGACGCTCCTTCAGCCACTGTCGCTGACCTTTCCGCCGGGAAAAGTGACCGGGCTGATCGGTCACAACGGCTCGGGCAAATCAACACTGTTAAAAATGCTGGGTCGTCACCACGCGGCCAGCAGCGGAGAGGTGCTGTTGAATCAGCAGCCCGTCGGACGCTGGAACAGCAAAGCCTTTGCCCGTCAGGTAGCCTATCTGCCGCAGCAGTTACCGGCAGCCGAAGGGATGACGGTGCGTGAACTGGTGGCGATTGGCCGCTATCCCTGGCACGGCGCGCTGGGGCGCTTTGGTCAGGAAGATCGCCATCGGGTTGAGGATGCGATTGCCCAGGTCGGACTTAACGCATTTGCCGGACGGCTGGTAGATAGCCTGTCGGGCGGCGAGCGTCAGCGCGCCTGGCTGGCGATGATGGTGGCGCAGAACAGCCGCTGTCTGCTGCTGGATGAACCGACGTCGGCACTGGATATTGCCCATCAGGTTGAGGTGCTGGCGCTGATAAAAGCGCTGAGCCAGCAGCGCGGCTTAACCGTGATTGCGGTGCTGCACGATATCAATATGGCAGCACGCTACTGCGATCATCTGGTGGCGCTGCGTCAGGGCGCGATGATTGCCGAAGGAGACGCAGAGGCGATTATGCAGGCTGAGGTGCTCGGTGCGATTTATGGCATTCCGATGGGCATTTTACCGCACCCGCAGGGCGGCGCGCCGGTCAGTTTTGTCTGTTAAGGAGAGGATGATGCCCGATCTTAATCGCCGCCGACTGATGCTGGCGCTGGCAGTCTCTCCGCTGTTTTGTGCGCTTCCCCTGCGTGCCGCCAGGCCAAATCCGGGTCGGATTATTGCACTGGAGTGGTTACCCACCGAACTGCTGATAGCATTAGGCGTCACGCCCTGGGGCGTGGCCGATCTGCACAACTACAACATCTGGGTAGGGGAGCCGCCGCTGCCTGAAGGCGTGATCGATGTAGGTCTGCGCACTGAACCCAATCTTGAGCTGATGGCGCAAATGCAGCCGTCGCTGATCCTCTGCTCCAACGGCTACGGCCCGCCTAAAGAGAAACTGACGCGCATCGCGCCCATTATGGGCTTCGACCTCCACAGCGGCGACGGGAAACCTCTCACTGCCGCGCGCGCATCGCTGCGTCAGCTGGCGGCGCGCCTTGGATTAAGCGCGCGAGCGGAACAGCATTTGCGCGAGGTCGATGATCAGCTGGCGGCGGCGCGCCAGCGGCTGGCTCCCTATGCCGGACGCACTATCCTGCTGATGTCGCTGCTCGACAGTCGTCACGCCATTACCTTCGGCAAAAACAGTCTGTTTCTGGAAGTGATGACTCTGCTGGGCCTGAAAAATGGCTGGCAGGGCGAAACAAATTTCTGGGGCAGCGCGGTGATCGGCATTGAAAAGCTGGCGCAGGTCGGGGATGTGGATGTCATCTGTTTTGATCATGATAACGATGCGGAGATGCAGCAACTGATGCGCAGCCCGCTATGGCAGTCGCTGCCGTTTGTACGCACCGGACGCTTTCAGCGCGTCCCGGCCGTCTGGTATTACGGTGCGACGCTCTCGGCGCTGCACTTTGTTCGCGTGCTGGAACGCGCGCTGGAGACGCACTGATGCGCCATGCTCTGTTTCCCGCAGGCCTCCTCAGCCTGCTGTTTCTGCTAGCGCTCAGCCTGACGCTGGTCAATCTGCATCAGGCGTTGCCACAGGCTGAATGGTGGCAGGCACTCTGGTCACCGGCGGTCGATAGCCTGCCGCAGATGGTGTTTCACCACAGCCTGCTGCCGCGTATCGTGCTGGCGCTGCTGGTGGGGAGTGGACTGGGGTTAGCCGGTCTGCTGTTTCAGCAGATATTGCGTAATCCGCTGGCGGAGCCAACCACGCTGGGCGTCTCTTCCGGCGCACAGCTGGGCATTACCGTGGCGACGCTGTGGCATCTGCCGGGCGGGGCGCTGACACAGCAGTTTGCCGCGCTCAGTGGCGCGCTGCTGGTGGGCGCGCTGGTGTTTGGTGTGGCCTGGGGCAAACGTCTGTCGCCGGTAACGCTGATTCTGGCCGGGCTGGTGCTGAGCCTCTACAGCGGCGCGGTGAATCAAATCTTCGCTATCTTCAATCACGATCAGCTGCAGAACATGTTTCTGTGGAGCACTGGCGCGCTGAATCAGATGAGCTGGGAAAATGTGCAGCAACTCTGGCCGCGCCTGCTGCTGGCGTTTGTGCTGGCGCTGGCGCTGCTGCGTCCGCTGACGCTGATGGGGCTGGATGATGGCGTAGCGAAAAACCTTGGCCTTGCGCTCTCCGTGGCGCGTGTCGGTGGCCTCGGGCTGGCGATCCTGCTCAGCGCACAGCTGGTCAACGTCGCCGGTATCATCGGCTTTATCGGGCTGTTTGCGCCGCTGCTGGCGAAGATGCTGGGTGGACGACGGCTCATCACCCGGATGCTGCTGGCTCCGCTGACTGGCGCGCTGCTGCTGTGGCTGGCGGACAGTTGCGTGTTGTGGCTCAGCACTCACTGGCGCGATATCCCGACCGGCACCGCCACGGCGCTGCTCGGCGTACCGATTCTGCTGTGGCTGCTGCCGCGACTGCGCACCGGTTCGGTGCCGCCCGCGCTGAATCAGGGTGATAAGGTGCCCGTCGAGCGACAGAACCTGCTGCGCTGGGCGCTGACGGGACTTGCCATCCTGGCACTGCTGGGGTGGGGCGGTCTGGCGTTTGGGCGAGATGCGCAGGGCTGGGTCTGGTCAGCGGGTGAGATGCTGCAATCGCTGCTGCCGTGGCGCGCACCGCGCGTGCTGGCCGCGCTGGTGACCGGCCTGATGCTGGGCGTGGCGGGGAGTCTGATTCAGCGGCTGACCGGCAATCCCATGGCCAGTCCGGAAGTGCTGGGCATCAGTTCGGGTGCCGCTTTTGGCGTGGTGATGATGATGTTCTTTGTGCCGGGCGATGCGCTGGCCTGGCTGCTGCCCGCCGGTGCGCTGGGCGCGGCGCTGACGTTGCTGGTGATCATGGCGGTAGCCAGTCGGGGCGGCTTTTCGCCGGAACGAATGCTGCTGGCGGGCATGGCGCTTAACAGCGCCTTTGTCACCCTGCTGATGCTACTGCTGGCGAGTGGCGATCCGCGTATGGGCGGGCTGCTGAGCTGGATCTCCGGCTCGACCTATAACATCAGCGGCACTCAGGCGATTCAGAGCGCAATCTGCGCACTGGTGCTGGTGTCGCTGGCACCGCTGGCCAGTCGCTGGCTGACATTGCTGCCGCTGGGAAGCGCTACCGCACGCTCGGCCGGTATGGCGTTGACGCCTGCGCGGCTGAGTCTGCTGCTGCTGGCGGCCGCGCTGACCGCCAGCGCGACACTGACTATCGGCCCGCTGAGTTTTGTCGGACTAATGGCGCCCCATATGGCGCGCATGCTGGGATTCCGGCGGGCGTTGCCGCAACTGCTGCTGTCAGGATTACTGGGGGCGGGATTGATGGTGCTGGCTGACTGGTGCGGACGAATGCTGGCATTCCCGGATCAGATCCCAGCCGGGCTGATGGCGACCTTTTTAGGCGCGCCTTACTTTATCTGGCTGCTGCGGCGTTCAGGTTAAGAGGAAAAAGCAGGCTGGTTTCAGACGCCGGCCAGATCCAAAGTAGGGTGAATCTGACAACAACGAAGAAGCTCAATGCGCAGGAAATTGGGTCAGAGGAGGAAAGCGTCCCGCGCCAGGGACGGCGCGGGCCGAGCGAGTCAAGGATGACGGCTTTCGCGCCTTTCCGATCTGACCCTGTTTCCTGTGCGTGCACCCTCTCACAACAGAGCGGGGCAAGCCTCATCAATAACAAAAGACCAACTGCTGCCGGTCTTCATCTTTAACGCTGCCGCAATTACAGCTTCGCGAAACAACGACGCGCGGCGTCGACAGTGCGCTGAATATCCTCTTCGCTGTGCGCCAGCGACATAAAGCCCGCTTCATAGGCTGAAGGCGCAAAGTAAACGCCCTCTTCAAGCATCAGGTGGAAGAAGGTTTTAAAGCGCTCCACATCGCAGCGGGTCACATCGGCGTAACAGGTCACACTGTCAGCATCGGTGAAGAACAGGCCGAACATCCCGCCAACATGGTTAATCACCAGCGGGATATTTTGCTGTTGTGCTGCTTCGCGCAGACCCTCTGCCAGCTTGCGGGTCAGGGCATCCAGCTTCTCATGGGTGCCCGGCTGCGCGATCTGCGTCAGGCAGGCGAAACCCGCCGCCATGGCGATTGGGTTACCAGAGAGCGTTCCCGCCTGATAAACCGGACCGGTCGGGGCCAGCGCTGCCATCACTTCGCGACGGCCACCGAACGCACCGACGGGCATTCCGCCACCAATGATTTTCCCAAGGCAGGTCAAATCAGGGCGCACATTGTAATGAGCCTGCGCGCCACCCAGCGCGACACGGAAACCGGTCATCACTTCATCGATAATCAGCAGTGCGCCGAACTCATCACACAGTGAACGCAGACCCGGCAGGAACTCTGGCTGCGGTGGGATGCAGTTCATGTTGCCAGCCACCGGCTCAACGATGATGGCCGCAATCGACTCGGGATATTGCTCAAAAGCGCTGCGCACTGAGTCGAGATCGTTAAAGGTGCAGGTCAGGGTATGTTTAGCGAAATCGGCCGGTACGCCCGGCGAGTTCGGCTGACCCAGTGTTAACGCACCGGAGCCGGCTTTCACCAGCAGATGATCGGCGTGGCCGTGGTAGCAGCCTTCAAACTTGATGATTTTATCGCGGCCGGTAAAGCCACGCGCCAGACGGATAGCGCTCATAGTCGCTTCGGTGCCGGAGTTGACCATCCGCACCATCTCCATGCTCGGCACCAGCTCACACACCAGCTGTGCCATGGTCACTTCCATTTCGGTCGGTGCGCCAAAACTTAAGCCGCGCTGTGCCGCTTCAATCACGGCGTTACGGATCGCCGCGTTGTTATGACCCAGCACCATCGGACCCCATGAGCCGACATAGTCGATATAGGCTTTGCCGTCAGCGTCATAGAGATAAGCGCCATCAGCGTGTTCAATAAACAGCGGAACGCCGCCCACACCGGTAAATGCGCGTACTGGCGAGTTTACCCCACCCGGGATCAAGCGTTGTGCCTCGGCAAACAGTTGTTCGGACTTACTCATTTTCGGCTCCAGCGGTTCAGAAAAATATTGCGCCATTCTACGGAAGAGGGGCAGCAGACGAAAGGTGGATTCACCCCCTGTGCCCTTAACAGGAGTAAAAGCGGCACAGAGTGCGAAGGGCAGAGCTTGATTGCGCTGAGGTGCTGGCTGATAATAGCGTAATTAAGGTCGTTTTCTGACCTGGGCGTTTACCGGAGTAAAACATGAGTGATGAAGTAGTAGCACTGCCGTTGCAGTTTACCGACGCCGCAGCCACCAAGGTGAAGAACCTGATTGCCGACGAAGAGAACCCGGCGCTGAAACTTCGCGTCTATATCACCGGTGGCGGTTGCAGTGGTTTCCAGTACGGCTTCACCTTTGATGACCAGATGAATGATGGCGACATGACGATTGAAAAGCAGGGCGTCTCACTGGTGGTTGATCCGATGAGCCTGCAATATCTGGTGGGCGGTTCAGTGGATTACACGGAAGGTCTGGAAGGCTCACGCTTTATCGTGACCAACCCGAATGCCAAAACCACCTGTGGCTGTGGCTCTTCCTTCAGTATCTGATAATGCAGGCCGTCATACAGACGGCCTCGTTTACCATTCTATTGTGACCAGCCGGTTACTTTGCTTCACACTTCCCTGCGATTGAATCTGGCCGTTTGTGACGCGCGGCTGCGCACTTGCCTGTCTGCCGCAGTTGATCTGCGGCGCGGGCTGGCCGTTAGCCGTGTTGATTTCACAGCGTGAATAGATGACAAGTCTGGCGCCAATAGAGCCATTTATCGATCCTGCAAAGGCAGAACCGGCGATCGACAGCCCTATGGCCAGCAGCAGTGCTCTGGTCATATAAGGTTCCTGGTGTTTTAAAAAAGCGCCGGAGCGCTAAAAGGACGGCGAGCATACGTGGCGCGTTCGTCTCTGGTATTGATCAACGGCAAAAATCGCAGTGACTTTAATCAATTCGCCGATTTATTCATCGGGATGCAGGGCCGCACAGAGTTGCTGCGCGGCCAGCAGCAGTCGCGGGCCTGGCCGGCTAAGCCAGTCCTCGTTGATGGCAATCACCGGTACATCCAGCTGCGGTCGCCAGAACACCCGGATGTTTTCCGCCTGCTGCGCACTGCCACCCGTCACAACGGCCTGAGGATGGCGCATCAGCACCTGCTCACGGCTGACCTGCGGCCAGCTGACGCGGCTGTCAGCAAAGATGTTCCTGCCACCACATAACGTAATAATTTCATTCTGCAGCGTGGCTCTGGCGGCGGTAAACAGGGGCTGCTGACCAAATTGCAAAAAAAGCGGAACCGCAGTCAGATGAGCATAGCGCTGACGCAGCGCGGCTTCCTGCTGACGTAACTGGCGGGCAGCGCGAGTTGCCTGCTCCGGTCTGGGACTCCAGTGGCCCAGATCGGCCAGCGCCGTGAACATCTCATCCAGCGTCAGCGGATCAATCCATTTAACCGGCACGCCGAGCTGCTGTAGCTGGTCAATCTGCCGCTGCGGATTACCGCCTCGCCAGGCTAATACCAGATCCGGCTTAAGCTGCAGAATACGTTCAGCCTTGATGCCCTGCCAGTTTGCGACCTGCTCAATCTGTTTGGCCTGCGGCGGATAGTCGGACCAGGCGCTGACCGCAATCGGGGTAATCCCGGCAGCAAAGGCGAGTTCGGTAAGGTGAGGGGAGAGGGTAATCACGCGTGGCGGGGAAGCCAGCAGGCTGCCGCTCAACAGCAGCAGCCAGCAGAGGAGTAGCGTTTTAGCCACGCGCCAGATGCGCCAGCAGGTTCTCCACCATCAGCGAAGATTGCTTCGCCGCAACGCTTAAGAACTCATCAAAGCTGAGATGAGATTGCTTATCGGCCACGTCGGAAATGGCGCGGACTACCACAAAAGGCACCTGGAACTGATGACAGACATGGCCGATAGCGGTGGCTTCCATCTCAACGGCAATCGCCTGCGGGAACAGATTACGAATGCGCGCCAGCGGTTCGGCACCATTGATAAAGGCATCACCGCTGACCACCAGACCGCGTACGGCATTCAGATCCAGCTGCTGAATACAGGCTTCTGCAGCGGCGATAAGCTTGCTGTCTGCCACAAACGCGGCCGGACAACCCGCCATCTGACCCGGCTCATAACCAAAAGCGGTGACGTCAGCATCGTGATAACGCACTTCTTCTGACACCACGATATCACCGACGCTGAGCGACGGCGCTAAACCGCCAGCCGAACCGGTGTTGATCACCACATCCGGCTTGCAGAGCTGCAGCAGCAGCGTGGTACCCAGCGCGGCAGAGGTTTTACCAATGCCCGATTTCAGCAGAGCCACCTCAACGCCCTGCAGGGTGCCGGTATAAATTTCACAACCCGCCAGCGACAGCGTTTGACGGTTTTCAATTTTGTCGCGCAGCAGTGTGACTTCCTGCTCCATCGCGCCAATAATGCCTGCTTTCATAGTGAGTTCCGCTAATGTAAAGAATCAAAATTTAGGGCATAGTCTACCATGGCATTCAGGGGATTAATTCACGAAAAAATAAGGGGTAATCCATGTCAGCGATCAATTTCAGGAAGAAGATCAGCTTCTCGCGCCCTTATAACAGCCGCAAGGAACCGGAAGGCGAATATTACATTACGCGCCATTTTGAGAGCGATCGCGGACGGATTATAAACTCCGCCGCAATCCGGCGTTTGCAGCAAAAAACGCAGGTGTTTCCGCTGGAGCGTAACGCTGCCGTTCGTTCCCGCCTGACGCATTCGCTGGAGGTGCAGCAGACCGGGCGTTACATCACCAAAGAGATCCTGCAAACCCTGAAGATGCAGGGCGGGCTGGCGCAGTATGGTCTTGATGAGCTGGAAGGCGCGTTTGAAAGTCTGATTGAGATGGCCTGTCTGATGCATGATGTCGGTAATCCACCTTTTGGCCATTTTGGCGAGGCGGCGATTAACGACTGGTTTGAAGAGAACCTCTCTGCCGAGCTGGTGGATCCGCTGGTGGCCGGCGTGGAAGGAGAAGCACAGCGTAAAGCCTTTGATCAACTCAACGCCATGATCCGCCAGGATCTCTGTCACTTTGAAGGCAATGCGCAGGCGATCCGGATGGTGCATACGCTGCTGCAACTGAATCTCAGTTATTCTCAGGTCGCCTGCATCCTGAAATATACCGCGCCTGCCTGGTGGCAGGGGGAAAAGCCCGCCGAATTTAGCGTACTCATGAAGAAGCCTGGGTTTTATCTCTCTGAGCAGGATTATATTGCCGACCTGCGTGCTGCCACCAATATGGAAGAACACCACCGTTTTCCGCTGACTTATATAATGGAAGCTGCGGATGATATCTCCTATTGTATTGCCGATTTGGACGACGCTGTAGAAAAAGATATCTTTAATGTTGAAAGTTTGTATGAGTTTCTCAATAAAGCCTGGGGGCCGGTTAAAAATAATGACGCTTTCAGCCGGACTATTGGCGAAGCCTGGCGTGAAGCCTGCAGTAAAAAACGCCGAAGCCGCAGCGATCAATTTTTTATGTCACTCCGCGTAAACGTTCAGAGCGTGCTGGTAAGCTATGCGGTGAAACGTTTTGTTGATAATCTTCCTGCTATATTCGATGGAAGTTTTAACCATGCGCTACTGGAAGATGAGGGTGAAGAGGGCCGCTTACTGCAATTGTTTAAAACCGTTGCGCGCCAGCAGGTCTTTAATCATTCTGAAGTAGAGCAGCTGGAGTTGCAGGGTTACCGGGTGATTAAAGGGCTGCTGGAGATCTATCAGCCGCTGATGCGCCTTAATTACGAAGCCTTTACCACGCTGATAAATGAAGATTTCCTCCGTCAGCATCCGATCGAAACCCGGCTTTTTCATAAGCTCTCGGGTAAACACCGTAAAGCCTATTTGCATAAGATGCGTAATCTGGTTGTAGAACATAAATATCAGCGTCTGTTGTGGGAACGTTATTATCGCTTCCGGCTCATTCAGGATTATATCAGTGGTATGACCGATCTCTATGCCTGGGATGAGTACCGGCGACTGATGGCGGTAGAATAAGCCGCCAATTGTAAAGAGCGCGAATAAATTTTTACTTTTGCCTTAAACTTTTAAAGGAACTTCGCGCTAAAACATTTATCTCACTTTCGACCACAGCAATGGTCTGAACAGTAATCTTATTGAGAAACGAAAAATGAAAAAAAAGACCTTAATGTTAAGTGCGCTGGCGTTGAGCCTGAGCATGGCGCTCGCCCCTGTTACTGTTTCTGCTGCGCAAACGGCCTCTTCCGATAGCCTGCAACAGCCAAGTCTGGCACCGATGCTGGAGAAGGTGATGCCGTCTGTGGTCAGTATCAGCGTCGAGGGGACCACCACGGTGAAAACCCCGCGTATGCCGCAGCAATTTCAGCAATTCTTTGGCGACAATTCGCCATTCTGCCAGGATGGTTCCCCGTTCCAGGGTTCACCGATGTGCCAGAACGGCGACGGTGCAGGCGGTAACGGCGGCGCGCCAGTGCCTGATACCCAGCAGGAAAAATTCCGTGCTCTGGGATCGGGTGTCATCATTAACGCTGACAAAGGCTATGTGGTAACTAATAACCACGTCGTGAATAATGCCACCAAAATTCAGGTACAGCTCAGCGACGGTCGTCGCTATGACGCCAAAGTCATCGGTAAAGATCCCAGCTCTGACATTGCCCTGATTCAGCTGCAGGAAGCCAAAAATCTTACCGCAGTCAAAATCGCTGACTCTGACAACCTGCGCGTCGGCGATTATACCGTGGCGATCGGCAACCCTTATGGTCTGGGTGAAACGGTCACCTCAGGTATCGTCTCCGCGCTGGGACGCAGTGGCCTGAACGTGGAAAACTACGAAAACTTTATCCAGACAGATGCGGCCATTAACCGGGGCAACTCCGGTGGTGCGCTGGTTAACCTCAACGGTGAACTGATCGGGATTAACACCGCCATTCTGGCGCCCGATGGCGGCAACATCGGTATCGGCTTTGCTATCCCCAGCAACATGGTGAAAAACCTGACGGCACAGATGGTCGAGTTTGGTCAGGTGAAACGCGGCGAGCTGGGCGTGCAGGGGACTGAGCTGAACTCTGAGCTGGCAAAAGCGATGAAGGTCGACGCACAACGTGGTGCCTTTGTCAGCCAGGTGCTGCCAGACTCAGCGGCCGCCAAAGCCGGTATTAAGGCGGGTGACGTCATTGTCTCGATGAACGGTAAACCGCTGAGCAGCTTTGCTTCGCTGCGTGCGGAAGTGGGCTCACTGCCGGTTGGCACCACCCTGAAACTGGGGCTGCTGCGTGACGGCAAACCGGTCGATGTCTCTGTTAAGTTGCAGCAGAGCAGCCAGTCAAAAGTGCAGTCCGCGACCATCTACACTGGCATTGAAGGCGCCGATCTCAGCAATATCGAAGCGGGTACCAAAGGTGTCCGGGTTGATAACGTGAAACCGGGCAGTGCTGCGGCGCGTATCGGCCTGAAAAAGGGCGATGTGATCCAGGGCGTTAACCAGCAGGTAGTGACCAACCTGGGTGAGCTGCGCAAAGTTCTCGACAGCAAGCCGTCCGTTCTGGCGCTGAATGTAAAACGCGGCGACAGCAGTATCTATCTGCTGATGCAGTAAGAGAACAGCAACGGATGAAGAGGCGGACTGCGGTCCGCCTTTTTTATGTCCACTTTCTGCCTCATCAGAGTGTGATGCTCGCCGCAAATTCGGCAAATGACGGCCTGGCTCTGTGCAATTGCACAATGTTCTGCGTGCTGTGCATGCGTATTCTGTTTCTCCCCCTCTTTTTCAGGAGTAATGGATGGCTACCTATCACCTTGATGCCCGGCTGGCACAGGATATCGTGGCGCGCACCATGAAAATTATTGACAGCAATGTCAACGTGATGGATGCGCGGGGCCGGATTATCGGCAGCGGTGACCGGGAACGTATTGGGGAGTTGCACGAAGGTGCACTGCTGGTGCTCTCTCAGGGGCGCGTTGTCGACATCGATGAGGCCGTGGCTAAACATCTTCATGGTGTGCGGCCTGGCATTAACCTGCCGCTGCGCATCGATGGTGACATCGTTGGGGTGATCGGCCTGACCGGTGAGCCGCTGGCGCTGCGGCATTATGGCGAGCTGGTCTGCATGACCGCGGAGATGATGCTGGAGCAGGCCCGGCTGCTGCATATGCTGGCGCAGGACAGCCGTCTGCGTGAAGAGCTGGTACTGAACCTGATCCGCAGCGATACCCTGTCGCCACAGCTGACCGAATGGGCGCAGCGGCTCGGGATCGATCTCAATCAGCCGCGTGTGGTCGCCGTGGTGGAAGTGGATAGTGGTCAGCTCGGTGTCGACAGCGCGATGTCAGAGTTACAGCAGCTGCAAACGCTGCTGACCACGCCGGAGCGGGACAATCTGATCGCGATTGTGTCACTGACCGAAATGGTGGTGCTGAAACCGGCCCTTAATGGGCATGGGCGTCACGATCAGGAAGATCATCGCCGCCGCGTAGAGCAGTTACTACAGCGGATGAAAGAGAGCGGTCATCTTCGGATGCGTATCGCGCTGGGCAACTTCTTTACCGGACCCGGCAGCATCGCACGCTCTTACCGGACGGCGCGCACCACGATGATGGTGGGCAAGCAACGTATGCCCGAGGTGCGCAGCTATTTTTATCAGGATCTGGTGCTGCCCGTGCTGCTCGACAGCCTGCGGGGTGGCTGGCAGGCCAATGAGCTCGCCCGGCCACTGGCGAAGCTCAAGAGCATGGATAACAACGGCTTGCTGCGCCGTACGCTGATCGCCTGGTTCACCCACAACGTCCAGCCGAGCGCCACCGCGCGTGCGCTGTTCATTCATCGTAATACGCTGGAATACCGGCTGAACCGGATTTCTGAACTGACCGGACTAAATCTTGGCCATTTTGATGACAGGCTGTTGCTCTATGTCGCTTTGCAACTGGATGAGCAGGGCTGAAGTGCAGATTTGCGGCATAAAAAAGGCCAGCAATGCTGGCCTCTCTGGTCGGGCAGGAAATTAACGACCGTTACGGGTTAATTTTTCCAGATCCGATTCAATTTCAGTGATCTTGTGAGAAACCACGCTTTCCAGGTGACGCAGGTCATCCAGAATTTTGCGTTTCAGATCCACTTCAACCTGATCGCGCTGGCAAATCTGGTCCAGTTCATCGATGACATAACGCAGATTCGGGCTGATTTCCTGAACTTCTTTGTAGCCCTGGGTCGCGTGATCG
This sequence comes from Pantoea sp. RG18, assembly GCF_025910075.1. Classification (NCBI taxonomy): domain Bacteria; kingdom Pseudomonadati; phylum Pseudomonadota; class Gammaproteobacteria; order Enterobacterales; family Erwiniaceae; genus Pantoea; species Pantoea sp. RG18. The sequence continues at coordinate 36,876 of NZ_JAPCIL010000008.1, read as the reverse complement.
GCAACAACCGTTTTGCGCTGGCGCGGATATTTGAATTTGACGCTCTTCGCGAAAAACTCACCTTTATCTTTGCGGAAGTAGATTTTCAGAATGTCGTTATTGGCTTCCTGACGCAGGCTATAGCGGTCAATGTCGTCCGGGTTACTGATACCTAAGCTTTTCAGATTGTCATACATAGCGTTGTTTCCATCAAAAGTGAGAAGCGCGCAGACTTGTTCATGACGTCCGTCAACTGTAGACATAAATAAGCGGGATGAACATTGCGCGACAGGATTTAACTGGCGCGGATTATGACCTGGATAAAAACTAAACGCACCAGTTAATTCGCGACGCGAAGCATGTTGTTCAGGAATCACTGTAAAGAAAAGATGACGGGCTGGAAACCAGCCCGTCGCTTAAATCAGTCGATGGTGCGCAGCAGCTCGTTAATACCTGTTTTGCCAAGCGTTTTCGCATCCACTTTCTTCACGATTACGGCACAGTAGAGGCTGTAGCTGCCATCTTTAGAGGGCAGGTTACCTGAGACCACCACGGATCCCGCAGGAACACGGCCGTAATGCACTTCGCCGGTCTCGCGGTCATAGATTTTGGTGCTCTGACCGATGTAAACGCCCATTGAGATCACGGAACCTTCTTCAACAATCACGCCTTCAACGATTTCAGAGCGCGCGCCAATGAAGCAGTTATCTTCGATGATGGTCGGGTTCGCCTGCAGCGGCTCCAGCACGCCACCGATACCCACGCCGCCAGAAAGGTGAACGTTTTTACCAATCTGCGCACAGGAACCAACGGTCGCCCAGGTGTCCACCATGGTGCCTTCATCCACAAAGGCGCCAATGTTGACGTAAGAAGGCATCAGCACCGTGTTGCGGGCGATATAGGCACCCTGACGCACAGCCGCAGGCGGCACGACGCGGAAACCGGCTTCTTTGAAACGTGCTTCATCCCAGCCAGCAAACTTCATCGGCACTTTGTCGTAAAAGCGGGTTTCTGCACCTTCCATCACCTGATTGTCATTGATGCGGAAAGAGAGCAGTACGGCTTTCTTCAGCCACTGATGCGTTACCCACTCGCCGTCGATCTTCTCAGAAACGCGCAGTGCACCGCTGTCCAGCAGGGCGATCACCTGGTTGATGGCATCACGGGTTTCGCTGTCGACGCTGGCGGGTGTGATGTCAGCGCGACGTTCGAAGGCGGATTCAATAACGCTCTGTAACTGTTGCATATTTTTTTCCTGATCTGTCATGTGCGATGCCGGGCAATACCCCGACACAAGTAAAGAGATTAATGTTTACAAATAGAGTCTGGTCACACTTTATCGTTTGGATTAAGGGCCTCTGTCAACCGTTGTCGCAACGCTTTTCGCATTTCTTCGTCCAGTGCCTGACGTTCGCTGTTGGCCAGAATAAACAAATCTTCGACCCTCTCGCCGATGGTGCTGATGCGTGCGCCATGCAGTGAGACTCCGAGATCGGCAAAGACTTCACCGACCCGCGCCAGCAGGCCTGGCTGATCCAGCGCCACCAGTTCCAGATAGCTGCGACGATCGGTATGCGTCGGCAGGAAATTGACCTCGGTATCGACGCTGAAATGCCTGAGTTTGGCCGACGGACGGCGGGTACGCGGCGGCGCCCACTCTGACTGGGTTATCGCCTGCTCCAGCGCCTGAATGATCATCGGATGGCGATCCGGAGAGAGCGGGCTGCCATCCGGCTCCAGCACAATAAAGGTATCCATCGCCATGCCGTCGCGGCTGGTAAAGATTTGCGCATCGTGCACGCTGAGATTACGGCGATCGAGTTCACCTGCAACGGCGGCAAACAGGTGCGGGCGATCGGGACTCCAGATAAAGATTTCGGTCCCGCCGCGCGTGGCCTGCGGACTGACCAGCACCAGCGGTTTTTTCAGGTCGTGAACCAGTAAGTGGCGGGCATGCCAGGCGATCTGATTCGGCGTATGGCGCAGGAAGTAGTCAGCGCGGCAGCGATTCCAGATCTGGTGCAGACGCTCTTCATCGATGTTGTCCATCCGCAGCAGCGCCAGCGCCTGCAGGCGATGATGACGCACCCGCTCACGCAGATCCGGACTATTTTCCATGCCGCGTCGCAACTGCTTCTCGGTGGCGAAAAAGAGCTCACGTAACAGGCTCTGCTTCCAGCTGTTCCACAGACTTTCATTGGTGGCGCAGATATCGGCTACGGTCAGGCAAACCAGATAGCGCAGCCGGTTCTCATTCTGCATCACCTCGGCGAACTGCTGTATCACCGTCGGGTCCTGAATATCGCGCCGCTGTGCTGTCACCGACATCAGCAGATGATGACGCACCAGCCAGGCCACCAGCTGGGTTTCACGTGAGTTAAGACCGTGCATTTCAGCAAAATCGAGCGCATCCTGCGCGCCGAGAATGGAGTGATCGCCGCCGCGCCCTTTGGCGATGTCATGCAGCAGCGCGGCCATCAGCAACAGCTCCTGTTGCGGCAGGCGCGGCCATAACTCGACGCACAGTGGATGCTGCGGGCGGGTGCTTTCATTGGCAAAACTTTCCAGCTTCTGCAACACCCGAATGGTGTGCTCATCCACGGTGTAGGCGTGAAACAGATCGAACTGCATCTGTCCGACGATATGGCCCCACAGCGGCGTATAAGCCCACAGCACGCTGTAGCGATGCATCGGCACCAGCGCCCGGCTGACCGCGCCGGGATGTCGCAGAATCGACATAAAGGTGCGGCGCGCTTCCGGGATCTGACACAGCGGCTGTTTAAGATGACGACGCGCATGGCGCAGGTGACGCAGGGTGGTGGAGTAGATCCCTTTGATGCTGTCGTTACGCACCATGACGTAGAACATGCGCAGAATCGCCTGCGGCTCTCGCCGGAACAGCGTTTCGTCGCGCAGGTCGATCAAATCGCCACGCAGCTGGAAATCGTCATCAATAGGCCTGGGCTTTTCGCTGGTGGAGAGCGCCAGAATCGCCTCATCAAACAGCTGCAGCAGCATCTGATTCAGTTCGCCGATACGCCGCGTGACCCGATAGAAATCTTTCATCATCCGCTCGACCGGCTCATTGCCCTCGCCCTGATAATTCAGGCGTTGTGCCACGCTGAGCTGGCGATCAAACAGCAGGCGGTTATCGTAACGGGGCAGGGAGAGGTGCAGGGCAAAGCGGATGCGCCAGAGAAATGCCTGACATTCGTTGAGTTCGCTGCGCTCCGCGTCGGTGAGGAAACCAAAGCCGACCATCTCATCCAGCGTGGTGGCGCCAAAATGGCGTCGGGCGACCCACTGCAGCGTATGAATGTCCCGCAGGCCACCGGGGCTACTTTTAATGTCCGGTTCGAGGTTATAGCTGGTGCCGTGATAACGCTTGTGGCGCTCCTGCTGCTCTTCAATTTTGGCGGCGAAAAAGCAGGATGAGGGCCAGAAACCATCGCTGAAGATGTTTTTCTGTAATTCCAGAAACAGCGCCACATCGCCGGTCAGCATGCGTGACTCAATCAGATTAGTGGCAACGGTCAGGTCAGATAACCCCTCCAGCAGACACTCTTCCAGCGTGCGGACGCTGTGACCCACTTCCAGCTTAAGGTCCCACATCAGCGTTAACAGATCGCTGGTGCGCTGCGCAGCCTGTTCATTCAGCGGCTGGCGGCTCAGGATCAGGACGTCAATATCAGAGAGCGGATGCAGTTCGGCACGGCCATAGCCGCCAACGGCGACCAGCGCGATAGCCGGCATCTCATCAAAGCCAAAGAAGCGCCACAGGCGACGCAGCAGCCGATCGATAAACAGCGTGCGGGCATCAATCAGCGGCTCAACGGGTTCACCGGCATCAAACGCGGCGGCCAGATGTTGCTGAAACTGCTCCAGCCGCGGCTTCAGAATGTCACGCGTCAGCTGGTCGTCACCCCATTCGGCTGGCGAATCGACCAGACCGTTTTTCACATCTTCTGACAGACTCACGCTCATGCAGCTCTTCTCTTTTTTAGCCAAAAAAAAGCCGGCTCAGCGCCGGCTTGATCTGTAATGGGGAAATTACCCTTCGGCGACAAGCACAGCGGGCAGCGTGTCGTCTTTGCGCAGGGTTAAAATCTCACAGCCGTTCTCCGTCACCACAATAGTATGCTCATACTGCGCGGACAAGCTGCGATCTTTGGTTTTTACCGTCCAGCCATCTTTCATGGTGCGGATGCGGTAATCCCCGGCATTGACCATCGGTTCTACCGTAAAGGTCATGCCCGCCTGGAGTACCACGCCGCCATCATCGGCATCGTAATGCAGCACCTGAGGCTCCTCATGGAAACCCTTGCCGATACCGTGGCCGCAATATTCGCGCACCACAGAGAAGTCGTTGGCTTCAACATATTTCTGGATGGCGCGGCCCAGTTCGCGCAGGCGGATGCCGGGCTTGATCAGACGCAGTGAGAGATAGAGGCTCTCCTGCGTGACACGGCACAGGCGTTCGCCCTGAATGGTCGGCTTACCGACGATAAACATCTTTGAGGTATCGCCGTGGTATTCATCTTTAATTACGGTGACATCGATATTCACTACATCACCATCTTTTAACGGACGATCATCGCTGGGGATCCCGTGGCACACCACTTCATTCACCGAGATGCAGACCGACTTCGGAAAGCCGTGATAGCCGAGGCAGGCGGAGACGGCCTGTTGCTTTTGAGTAATGTGATCGTGGCAGATGCGGTCCAGTTCACCGGTGGTCACACCCGGTTTTACGTAAGGCTCGATCATCTCCAGCACTTCGGCGGCCAGTCGGCCCGCGACGCGCATTTTTTCGATTTCTTCAGGGGTTTTAATTGAAATTGCCATTAAATTAATCCGCAGTTGTCGAAATTTTCGACAATAATAAGTTCTGTGCTGTCATGTTAGCAGCCAGCAAATGGGCTGCCAAATAGAGAACGCGCTGACCTCCGTCAGTGATCATTTATTGGCGTCCCTGGGCTGGTTGTGGTATAAAGCGCGCCGACGATTCTCTGTATGGCCGTTTCGGTCAGCAGGAAACGCATAACTCTCATTATGTGTAATAAAACACACATGTATCGACACATACGCCGGGGTGCCTTGAAAGAGGTCGGTCGTATGGGATACATGGAGGCCCAACCCCAATCAAACTTTAGAGGTTTTATCATGGCAACTGTTTCCATGCGCGACATGCTCCAGGCTGGTGTTCACTTCGGTCACCAGACCCGTTACTGGAACCCAAAAATGAAGCCATTCATCTTTGGTGCTCGTAACAAGGTTCACATCATCAACCTGGAAAAAACTGTACCTATGTTCAACGAAGCTCTGGCTGAACTGAACAAGATCTCTTCCCGTAAAGGTAAGATCCTGATCGTAGGTACTAAGCGTGCTGCTGCTCAGGCGGTAAAAGAGTCTGCACTGAGCTGCGACCAGTTCTTCGTAAACCACCGCTGGTTGGGTGGCATGCTGACTAACTGGAAAACCGTGCGTCAGTCAATCAAGCGTCTGAAAGATCTGGAGATTCAGTCTCAGGATGGTACTTTCGACAAACTGACCAAAAAAGAAGCGCTGATGCGTGCGCGTGAGCTGGCCAAGCTGGAAAACAGCCTGGGCGGTATCAAAGATATGGGCGGTCTGCCAGACGCGCTGTTTGTTGTCGATGCTGACCACGAACACATCGCAATCAAAGAAGCAAACAACCTGGGTATCCCGGTATTTGCTATCGTTGATACCAACTCAGATCCAGATGGCGTTGATTTCGTTATCCCAGGTAACGACGATGCAATCCGTGCTGTAAACCTGTACCTGACTGCCGTTGCGACCACCGTTCGCGAAGGCCGCTCTCAGGACCTGGCTGAGCAAGCTGAAGAAGCGTCTTTAGAAAACGCTTAATAAGGTTTGCTCTGCATAAGAGCCCTTAGCATTCAGATGTGATCTGTAAGGGGCCTATACTGGCCCCTTTATTTTATCTTAAGTCTGTTACGCCCCCAACCGGACGGCGGGACAGAGTAAATTTTCCGCAAATAAGTGTCTGCTGGTGCAAACGTACACAGGCACGAACCGAGGATTCTGGAATGGCTGACATTACCGCTGCATTGGTAAAAGAACTGCGTGAGCGTACTGGCGCTGGCATGATGGATTGCAAAAAAGCGCTGACTGAAGCGAACGGCGACATTGAGCTGGCGATTGAGAACATGCGTAAGTCTGGCGCAATCAAAGCAGCGAAAAAAGCAGGCAACGTTGCTGCTGATGGCGTAATCAAAACCAAGATCGTTGGCGACTACGGCGTGATTCTGGAAGTAAACTGCCAGACTGACTTCGTTGCAAAAGATGGCGGTTTCCAGGCGTTCGCAGACAAAGTTCTGGATGTGGCTGCAGCTGATCGCGTTACCGACGTTGAAGTTCTGAAAGCGCAGTTCGAAGAAGAGCGCGTTGCACTGGTTGCTAAAATCGGTGAGAACATCAACATCCGTCGCGTTGCTATCCTGGAAGGCGCAGAGCTGGGCAGCTACCTGCACGGCGCACGTATCGGCGTTCTGGTTTCAACCAAAGGCGCTAACGAAGATCTGATCAAACAGATCGCGATGCACGTTGCGGCAAGCAAGCCTGAATTCGTTAAGCCAGAAGACGTTTCTGCTGACGTGGTTGATAAAGAGTACCAGGTTCAGCTGGACATCGCGATGCAGTCTGGCAAGCCAAAAGAGATCGCAGAGAAGATGGTTGAAGGCCGTATGAAGAAATTCACCGGCGAAGTCTCTCTGACTGGTCAGGCTTTCGTTATCGACCCAAGCAAAACCGTTGGCCAGGCTCTGAAAGAGCAGGGCGCTGACGTTATCAACTTCATCCGCTTCGAAGTTGGTGAAGGCATCGAGAAAGTTGAGTCTGACTTCGCTGCAGAAGTTGCAGCAATGTCCAAACAGTCTTAATGCTTTGAAAGAACCGCCAGATGGCGGTTCTTTTTTGTCTGTGAATCGCAACAGATACGTTTTCAGTTTCATCCCAATAGCAATTTCATTGCGGTAAGCGGATGATCGATCAGAATTTACTTCTCCTTTACACCCAATCTTCCAGGAAGAACTGACCATGGCGACCAACGCAAAACCTGTTTATCAACGTATCCTGCTTAAACTCAGCGGCGAAGCCCTGCAAGGCGCTGAAGGTTTTGGTATCGACGCGAGTGTGCTTGACCGCATGGCACAAGAGGTAAAAGAGCTGGTTGAACTGGGCATCCAGGTTGGCGTGGTGATTGGCGGAGGGAACCTGTTCCGTGGAGCGAGCCTGCAGCAGGCCGGCATGAACCGCGTTGTGGGTGACCACATGGGTATGCTGGCAACCGTGATGAACGGCCTGGCGATGCGTGATGCACTGCACCGCGCCTATGTGAATGCACGCCTGATGTCAGCGATTCCACTGAATGGCGTCTGTGACAACTACAGCTGGGCAGAAGCAATCAGCCTGCTGCGTAACAACCGCGTGGTGATCTTCTCCGCCGGTACCGGTAACCCGTTCTTCACCACTGACTCTGCAGCGTGTCTGCGCGGCATTGAGATTGAAGCGGACGTCGTGCTGAAAGCGACCAAAGTGGACGGCGTCTACTCTGCGGATCCGGTGAAAAGCCCGGACGCAACGCTGTATGAGCAACTGACCTATGCTGAAGTGCTGGATCAGGAGCTGAAAGTGATGGATCTTGCGGCCTTTACCCTGGCGCGTGACCACAAATTACCTATCCGTGTTTTCAACATGAATAAGCCTGGCGCACTGCGTCGCGTAGTGATGGGTGAAAAAGAAGGCACCCTGATTACGCATTAATACCCGAGGCGAGATAAAATAAGGTATATTCTGTCAGCGCGATGATAATGCATCGCGCACCAGTCAGGATTATCGATGATTATCGATCCCGCTTCCGGTTACGCCGGAACTGGCCAGGTCAAACCGAATCCAAGGGTTTCAACGTGATTAACGACATCAAAAAAGATGCTGACACGCGCATGGAAAAATGCGTTGAAGCATTCAAAACCACCATCAGCAAAGTGCGCACCGGTCGTGCTTCACCTTCGCTGCTCGACGGCATCGTCGTCGAATATTACGGCACGCCGACGCCACTGCGTCAGCTGGCTTCTGTCACTGTGGAAGATTCACGCACGCTGAAAATCAACGTGTTTGATCGTTCACTGAGTCCGGCAGTCGAAAAAGCGATCATGAAGTCCGATCTCGGTCTGAACCCAAGTTCAGCCGGTACCGACATCCGTGTTCCGCTGCCTGCGCTGACAGAAGAGCGTCGTAAAGATCTGATTAAAATCGTGCGCGGCGAAGCCGAGCAGGGCCGTGTGTCGGTACGTAACGTCCGTCGCGATGCCAACGATAAAATCAAAGCGCTGCTGAAAGATAAAGAGATCAGCGAAGACGACGAACGTCGTGCGCAGGATGAAGTGCAAAAAATGACCGATGCGTACATCAAGAAAGTTGATGCTGCACTGTCAGAAAAAGAGACGGAGCTGATGGATTTCTAATCCCATCACTGCCGGACAAAACGCCGTACAGAGAGGTATTCGTATGAATGCGACATCTGGCGGCGTTTTACATTGTGCCTGTGGGCACGCTGACTTCACACGGATAGCTTCATGAAGCGATTAACTCTGCTGGGATCCACCGGATCAATCGGCACCAGTACGCTGGCGGTGGTGCGCGCCAACCCGGCGCTTTATCAGATTACGGCGCTGGTTGCCGGCCATAACGTGGCGCTGATGGCCGAGCAGTGTGCGGCCTTTACACCGCGCTACGCCTGCATGGCAGACGAGGCATCCGCCGCTGCGTTGCGTGAGCGACTGAGAGCAATCAGGGTCAATACTGAAGTGCTCTCCGGCGTTCAGGCAGCCTGTGAGCTGGCCGCGCTGGATGAGGTGGATCAGGTGATGGCGGCGATCGTTGGCGCATCGGGTTTGCTGCCGACGCTGGCGGCCATTCGCGCCGGAAAAACGGTGCTGCTGGCCAACAAAGAATCGCTTGTCACCTGCGGCCGTTTGTTTATGGAGGCCGTGCGTCATCATAACGCACAGTTACTACCGGTCGACAGCGAGCATAACGCCATTTTTCAGAGTTTACCGGCTACCATCCAGCATCAGTTAGGTTACGCTGACCTGCGGGATAATGGCATTGAGTCGATTATCCTTACGGGATCGGGTGGTCCTTTTCGTGACACAGATTTAGCGGATCTCAGCGCCATGTCGCCAGATCAGGCCTGTGCACATCCGAACTGGTCGATGGGGAGAAAAATCTCTGTCGATTCGGCCACCATGATGAATAAAGGTCTTGAGTACATTGAAGCCCGTTGGTTGTTTAATGCCAGCGCAGCGCAGATGGAAGTGATACTCCACCCACAGTCGGTGATTCACTCCATGGTGCGATACTGCGATGGCAGCGTGCTGGCTCAATTAGGTTCTCCTGATATGCGTACGCCGATTGCCCACAGCATGGCCTGGCCTTCGCGCATCAATGCAGGCGTGACGCCGCTGGATTTTACCCGCATGTCGGCGCTCTCCTTTGCAGAACCTGATTTTAGTCGCTACCCCTGTCTGAAACTGGCCATTGATGCCTGTGATGCAGGGCAGGCGGCGACCACCACGCTAAATGCAGCCAACGAGGTTGCCGTCGCGGCTTTCCTGAATCACCAGATCCGCTTCACCGACATTGCCGCGCTTAATAGTGAGGTGATGGCGGCACAAGTGTGTCCGGAGCCGGATTCGGTGGACGCTGTCCTTGAAATCGATCGCACTGCGCGCGCGCTGGCGACAGAAATGTTGCCGCGTTTCACGTCGTGATGCCGATCGTTATGAGGCCATTTGTTCGCTTCAGGTGAAAATGATATAGTCGCTGGCTCGCGTTTCACGGTCTGTCACCGAATTCGGTGTGGCCCGGCACTGAGAGTGTGTCGGGATTTGAATCGGGCGCAATGTATTCAGAAACCACAGCATTTCTGATGAAAGGAATTGGTTAAGCGTTATGTCGTCTAACAATCACAACAACACTGATGACCAGCAGGGAAACGGTCCGCGCCACGTCGCTATCATCATGGATGGCAATGGCCGCTGGGCCAAAAATCAGGGAAAATTGCGCATTTCAGGCCACAAAGCTGGCGTTAAATCGGTACGCCGTGCCGTCAGCTTTGCGGTCAGTAACAATCTTGAAGCCCTGACGCTTTACGCCTTCAGCAGTGAAAACTGGAGTCGTCCGCCGCAGGAAGTCACCGCGTTAATGGAACTCTTTGTCTGGGCGCTTGATAGTGAAGTGAAGAGCCTGCACAAACACAATGTTCGCTTACGCGTCATTGGCGATACCAGCCGTTTCAGCCCGCGTATTCAGGAACGTATTCGCCGTTCTGAGACGCTGACCGCAAATAATAGTGGCCTGACGCTCAACATTGCTGCCAACTATGGCGGCCGTTGGGATATTATCGAAGGCGTGAAAAAACTGGCTGAACAGGTTCAGGAAGGATTACTGCGACCTGACCAGATTACCGAAGAGAGCCTGACGTCGCAGCTCTGTATGCAGGAGCTGGCGCCAGTGGATTTAGTGATAAGGACCGGGGGAGAGCATCGGATTAGCAACTTCCTGCTGTGGCAGATTGCCTATGCTGAATTCTATTTTACCGATGTGCTCTGGCCGGATTTCGATGAACACGTTTTTGAAGGTGCACTGAATGCATTCTCTCTGCGGGAGCGTCGTTTTGGCGGCGCTGCACCAGGCGGCGCCTGAGCAATCTGGGGGTAACCTTTGCTGAAGTCTCGTCTGATTACCGCGTTGATATTAATTCCGCTGGTAATAGCTGCACTGTTCTGGTTACCGCCTGTTGGCTTCGCCCTGACAACCATCGTTATCTGCATGCTGGCAGCCTGGGAATGGGGTCAGTTTGCAGGGATGGCATCACGGCAACAGCGCGTCTGGCTGGCTGTACTTTGTGGTCTGCTGCTGGCGCTGATGCAGTTTACGCTGCCACCTTATCAACACACGGTGCATCTGCCACAGATCGCGACATCGCTTTGGGCGTCGCTGGTGTGGTGGGTCGTTGCACTGCTGCTGGTGCTCTCCTATCCCGCTTCTGCGGCCTTCTGGCGCCATTCGCGTCCCCTTCGCTTACTGTTTGGCGTGTTAACGCTGGTCCCTTTTTTCTGGGGCATGGTGGCGCTGCGCCAGTATCACTATGACACCGACCACTTCGCCGGTGCCTGGTGGTTGCTGTTTGTGTTGCTGCTGGTATGGGGAGCGGATTCAGGTGCTTATATGTTTGGCAAGATGTTTGGCAAGCACAAGCTGGCGCCAAAGGTCTCACCAGGCAAAACCTGGGAAGGCTTCCTGGGCGGTCTGGTCACCTCGGCGCTGATTGCAGTGCTGTTTGCGACGCTGGCGCCACTGACGGTTTCCACCGGTACGCTGGTGATTTGCGCGATTATCGCGACGCTGGCCTCTGTGCTGGGCGACCTCACTGAGAGCATGTTTAAACGTGAAGCGGGCATCAAAGACAGTGGTAATCTGATTCCTGGTCACGGCGGCATTCTTGATCGTATTGATAGTCTGACTGCGGCGGTGCCGGTGTTTGCCTGTTTATTGCTGCTGGTGTTTCGCACCCTTTAAGGACAGGCAAAGATGTTGAGCATACTCTGGAGTTTCGTCGCCTTTATCGTTGCGCTGGGCGTATTAATTACCGTTCATGAGTTTGGCCATTTCTGGGTCGCTCGTCGCTGTGGCGTCAAAGTTGAGCGCTTTTCCATTGGTTTTGGTAAGTCGCTCTGGCAGCGCCGTGATCGCCACGGCACCGAATTTGTCATCGCGCTGATTCCCCTTGGCGGCTACGTTAAAATGCTCGACGAGCGTGTTGAAAGCGTGCCAGCCGAATTTCGTCATCAGGCTTTTAACAACAAAGCCGTCTGGCAACGCGCCTCAATCATTGCGGCAGGTCCTGTCGCTAATTTCATCTTTGCCATCTTTGCCTACTGGGTTGTGTTTATTCACGGCGTGCCCGGTGTGCGCCCGGTAATCGGTGAAATTTTAAACGGTTCGGTGGCTGCGGAAGCTCAAATTACGCCCGGCATGGAACTTAAGGCTGTTGACGGTATCGAAACGCCTGACTGGGATGCTGTGCGTATGGCGCTGGTGGGTAAAATCGGCGACAGCAGCACCACCTTAACAGTGGCTCGATTTGGCGAGGACGCAACCCAGCAGAAACAGCTGGATTTGCGTAACTGGCAGTTTGAGCCTGATAAGCAGGATCCGGTCGTCGCGTTAGGGATTCAGCCACGCGGTCCGCAGATTGAGACCACGCTGGCAGAAGTGCAGGCGAACTCGCCAGCCAGTGAAGCCGGTTTGCAAGCAGGCGACAGGATCGTTAAAGTCGATGGTCAGCCATTATCGCAGTGGCAGACTTTTGTCACGCAGGTCCGGGATAACCCCGGCAAAAGCATGGCGCTTGAGGTGGATCGCGGCGGTGAGTCTATTGCGCTGACGATGACGCCAGAAGCGAAATCTGGCAGTAAAGCGGGATTTGCGGGTGTCATTCCGCGCATTGTTCCTCTGCCAGAAGAGTACAAGACGGTAAGACAGTATGGCGCGTTTGCGGCTATCGGTGAGGCTAGTGTAAAAACCTGGCAACTGATGAAGCTCACCGTCTCCATGCTGGGCAAGTTAATAACCGGTGATGTGAAGCTGAACAACCTGAGCGGGCCAATTTCGATTGCGCAGGGTGCAGGGTTGTCAGCAGAGTATGGGTTGATTTACTACCTGATGTTCCTGGCGTTGATTAGCGTCAACCTGGGCATCATCAACCTGTTCCCTCTGCCGGTTTTAGATGGTGGGCACTTGCTCTTCCTGGCGATCGAAAAGATCAAGGGTGGACCGGTGTCCGAGCGAGTTCAGGACTTTAGTTATCGCATCGGTTCAATTTTACTGGTGCTGTTAATGGGGCTTGCACTTTTCAATGATTTCTCACGTTTGTAACCGCTGGAACGCGAACATTCGAGGGATGTGTTAGGAAAACGCATAACAACGATGGCGATGAAAAAGTTGCTCATAGCGTCGCTGCTGTTTAGCAGCGCCACCGTTTACGGTGCAGACGATTTCGTAGTGAAGGATATTCATTTCGAAGGGCTGCAGCGAGTCGCCGTCGGCGCGGCTCTGCTGAGCATGCCAGTACGGGTTGGCGATACGGTGAATGACGATGATGTCAGAAATACCATTCGCTCGCTGTTCGCTACTGGCAACTTTGAGGATGTTCAGGTCCTGCGAGACGGTACAACGCTGATTGTCCAGGTCAAAGAACGTCCTACCATTGCCAGCATTACCTTCACCGGTAACAAAGCGGTGAAAGAGGATCAGCTCAAACAAAATCTGGAAGCCTCAGGTGTCCGTGTCGGCGAAGCGCTGGACCGTACCACCATCTCCTCTATCGAGAAGGGACTTGAGGATTTCTACTACAGCGTAGGTAAATATACCGCCAACGTGAAAGCCGTGGTCACGCCACTGCCGCGTAATCGTGTGGATCTGAAGCTGGTCTTTACTGAAGGTGTCTCTGCAAAAATTCAGCAGATCAACATCGTCGGTAATAAAGCCTTTAGCTCCGATGAGCTGATTTCCCGCTTCCAGCTGCGCGATGAAGTGCCATGGTGGAACGTGGTCGGCGATCGTAAATATCAGAAGCAGAAACTGGCGGGTGACCTTGAAACCCTGCGCAGCTTCTATCTGGATCGTGGCTATGCACGCTTTAACATCGATTCAACGCAGGTCAGTCTGACGCCTGATAAAAAAGGCATCTACATCACGGTGAACATCACCGAAGGTGACCAGTACAAAATCGCTGGCGTGATCGTCAATGGCAGCATGGCGGGCCATTCAGCAGAAATTGAACATCTGACCAAGATTCCGGCAGGCGAGCTTTATAACGGCGCCAAAGTCACGAAAATGGAAGATGACATCAAGAAACTGCTGGGCCGCTACGGCTATGCCTATCCGCGCGTGGCAACACAGCCAGAAATCAACGACGCCGACAAAACCGTAAAACTGCATATCAATGTGGATGCGGGTAACCGTTATTATGTCCGTAACGTCCGTTTCGAAGGCAATGACACGTCGAAAGACTCCGTGTTACGTCGCGAAATGCGTCAGATGGAAGGCGCGTGGCTGGGCAGCGATCTGGTTGAACAGGGTAAAGAGCGCCTGAACCGTACCGGTTACTTTGAAACCGTTGATGTGGATACTCAGCGTGTGCCAGGTTCGCCGGACCAGGTTGACGTGGTCTACAAGGTTAAAGAACGTAACACCGGTACCTTTAACTTCGGCGTCGGCTACGGCACCGAAAGTGGTGTGAGCTTCCAGGTCGGCGTCACGCAGGATAACTGGCTGGGCACCGGTAATACCGTGGGCATCAGCGGGACCAAGAACGATTACCAGACCTATGCTGAATTCTCGCTGACTGACCCTTACTTCACCGTTGATGGTGTCAGTCTGGGTGGTCGTCTGTTCTACAACGACTTTAAAGCAGATAACGCGGACCTTTCTGACTATACCAACAAAAGTTATGGTCTGGATGGCACGCTTGGCTTCCCGGTTAACGAAAACAACACCCTGCGTGTCGGTCTGGGCTATGTCCACAATGACCTGTCAAACATGCAGCCGCAGGTGGCGATGTGGCGTTATCTTGACTCGGTCGGCAAGCCGCAGCAGCTCAATGATGAAGGTGATTTCTCAGCAGATGACTTCACCTTTAACTACGGCTGGACTTATAACACCCTGGACCGCGGCTTCTTCCCGACGTCCGGTAACCGTACCAACCTGAACGGTAAGGTGACGATTCCGGGCTCGGATAACAGCTTCTATAAGGCCACGCTGGATACTCAGCAGTATGTGCCGATTAACCAGGATCGTACCTGGGTGCTGTTAGGCCGTGGTCGCGTAGGTTATGGTGATGGTCTCGACGGCAAAGAGATGCCGTTCTACGAGAACTTCTACGCCGGTGGTTCAAGCACCGTGCGCGGCTTCCAGTCCAACACCATTGGACCGAAAGCAGCCTACTTAAATAACAACTCGTCGAACTGCCGAATCGCCGATCCAAATGGCGTCTGTAAGTCTGACGATGCGGTGGGCGGTAACGCTATGGCGATTGCCAGCCTTGAGCTGATTACGCCAACGCCGTTCCTGAGCGAGAAGTATGCTAACTCGGTTCGTACCTCGGTGTTTGTCGATGCCGGTACAGCGTGGGATACCCATTGGGAAAATACCGCGGAAACGCGTGCGGCGGGCATTCCTGACTACAGCGATCCAAACAATATCCGTGTATCCAGCGGTGTTGCGCTACAGTGGATGTCACCGCTCGGCCCGCTGGTGTTCTCTTACGCCCAGCCGATGAAGAAAGTCGATGGAGACAAGTCAGAGCAGTTCCAGTTTAACATTGGTAAAACCTGGTAATGTTCTGAGCATGGATGCATAGCTGAAGTATTGCTGCCGGACAGCACCTGTTGCTGTTCCGGGGCAAACACTGTGTCGCTGACACAAACGTTGATGGTAAGGAGTTTATAGTGAAAAAGTTGTTGTGTGCCGCAGGTCTGGGTCTTGCTTTAGCGGTCTCCGCTGGTGTTCAGGCTGCCGACAAAATTGCAGTGGTAAACGTGTCCAGCATTTTCCAACAGTTACCGCAACGTGCGACTGTTGCTAAACAGCTGGAAAACGAGTTCAAAGGCCGTGCAACTGAGTTGCAGAGCCAGGAGCGCGATCTGCAAACCAAAATGCAGCGTCTGCAGCGTGACGGTTCTACCATGAAGGCGAGCGAACGCAGCCGTATGGAAAAAGATGTCATGTCTCAGCGTGAAGCTTTCTCTACAAAAGCCCAGTCTTTTGAGCAGGATAATCGCCGTCGTCAGATGGAAGAGCGTAACAAGCTGCTGAGCCGTATTCAGGATGCCGTGAAGAAAGTCGCTGACAGCGATGGTTACGACGTCGTGATCGACGCTAACGCGGTGGCTTATGCGTCAAACGCAAAAGACATTACTGCTGACGTGCTGAAACAGGTTAAATAATTCATGTCATCTATTCGACTGGCTGATTTAGCCCAGCAGTTGGATGCAGAATTGCACGGAGATGGCGATATCGTCATCTCCGGCATTGCTTCTATGCAATCCGCCACAACTGGCCAAATCACTTTTCTTGCAAACAGCCGTTACCGCGAGCAACTCGCCCTGATTAAGGCCTCAGCCGTGGTGCTGACGGAAGCGGATCTGGAGTGGTGCAATACCGCAGCGCTGGTGGTCAAAGATCCCTACCTGACCTATGCGCGTATGGCACAAATACTCGATACCACGCCACAGCCAGCGCAAAATATTGCCCCCAGTGCAGTGATCGATCCCTCAGCCCGACTCGGCAGCAACGTCGCCATTGGCGCCAATGCGGTGATCGAAGCGGATGTTGAGCTGGGCGATAACGTGGTCATTGGTGCAGGATGTTTTGTTGGCAAAAAAACCCGTATCGGCAGCGGTACCCGTCTCTGGGCCAACGTCTCTGTTTATCACGAAATTGAAATCGGTCAGGATTGCCTGATTCAGTCAGGTACCGTCATTGGTTCTGATGGTTTCGGCTATGCCAACGATCGTGGTAACTGGGTGAAAATCCCGCAGTTAGGCGCGGTGATAATCGGCGATCGCGTAGAAATAGGTGCCTGCACCACTATCGATCGCGGTGCGCTGGATAACACTCTGATCGGCAATGGTGTTATCATAGACAACCAGTGCCAGATCGCTCACAACGTAGTTATTGGCGACAATACTGCGGTTGCAGGCGGTGTGATCATGGCGGGTAGTTTGAAAATTGGGCGTTACTGTATGATTGGCGGTGCCAGCGTCATTAACGGCCATATGGAAATCTGTGACAAAGTAACGGTGACCGGTATGGGTATGGTCATGCGTCCTATCACAGAGCCTGGTGTCTATTCATCAGGCATTCCGCTGCAACCCAACAAAACCTGGCGCAAAACTGCAGCGCTGGTGATGAACATCGATGACATGAGCAAACGCTTAAAAGCCATCGAGCGCAAGGTCGGCAAAGACGACTAACCGCCATCCCAAAACTGACCGGCTTTCATAATAAAAATGTTAAGCAGGGAAGCCCGGCGCCACAGAACCTATTTGCGGCCTGCGGAAGATCATTTTGATCTGTGCAGGCCGTGTTATTGATGTCATCAGATTTTTAGGACAGGAAGAGTATTTTGACTACTGAAACTCATACTCTGAAAATTGAAGAGATTTTAGAGCTGCTGCCGCACCGCTATCCGTTTCTGCTGGTAGACCGCGTGCTGGAATTTGAAGAGCACAAATACCTGCGTGCAGTGAAGAACGTTTCTGTTAATGAACCGTTTTTCCAGGGGCACTTCCCTGGTAAACCGATTTTTCCTGGCGTTCTGATCCTGGAAGCGATGGCGCAGGCTACCGGTATTCTGGCGTTTAAAAGCGTAGGTAAACTGGAGCCAGGCGAACTCTACTACTTTGCCGGTATCGACAGTGCCCGTTTCAAGCGCCCTGTGGTACCAGGCGACCAAATGATCATGGAAGTCACTTTCGAGAAAACCCGCCGTGGTCTGACCCGCTTTAAAGGCGTGGCGACTGTCGACGGTAAAATCGTTTGTGAAGCGACCATGATGTGTGCCCGCAGCCGGGAGGCATAATTCGTGATTGATCCAACAGCCACTATCCATCCCAGTTCTGTCATCGAAGAGGGCGCTATTATTGGCGCCCGCGTTCACATTGGCCCGTTTTGCTTTATTGGTGCGAATGTTGAGATCGGTGAAGGAACGGTACTGAAGTCACATGTTGTGGTGAACGGCCACACGCGCATCGGTAAAGATAATCAGATTTATCAGTTCGCCTCAATTGGCGAAGTGAATCAGGATCTGAAATATGCCGGTGAGCCAACACGGGTTGAGATCGGTGATCGTAACCGCATCCGTGAAAGCGTGACGATTCATCGCGGCACCACGCAGGGTGGCCAGGTCACCACAGTGGGCAGCGATAATCTGCTGATGGTTAATGCTCACATCGCGCATGACTGCGTGATTGGCAACCGCTGTATCTTCGCCAACAACGCCACCCTGGGTGGTCACGTGACGGTCGATGATTTCGCCATTATTGGCGGCATGACAGCGGTACATCAGTGGTGCATCATCGGTGCTCACGTGATGGTTGGCGGCTGTTCGGGCGTGGCGCAGGATGTGCCGCCTTATGTTATTGCGCAGGGCAACCACGCTACGCCGTTCGGGATCAATATCGAAGGCCTCAAGCGTCGTGGCTTCAGCAAAGAGTCGTTGCACGCTATCCGCAACGCCTACAAGTTGCTCTATCGCAGCGGCAGAACGCTGGAGGAAGTGAAACCGGAGATCGAAGCCATCGCACAGCAGCACAGCGAAGTGCAACCTTTCTACGATTTCTTCACCCGTTCAACCCGTGGATTAATTCGTTAATCCATGTCAGCGCGTCCCTTAACGATTGCCCTGGTCGCCGGAGAAACCTCCGGCGATATTCTTGGTGCAGGTCTGATCCGTGCCCTGAAAGCCCGTCATCCGGATGCACGCTTTGTCGGCGTGGCGGGTCCCCTGATGCAGGCAGAAGGGTGTGAAGCCTGGTATGAGATGGAAGAGCTGGCGGTGATGGGCATTGTCGAGGTGCTCGGTCGCCTGCGACGCCTGCTGACAATCCGTCGCGATCTCACCCGGCGTTTTACCGAACTCCGACCCGATGTCTTTGTCGGGATTGATGCGCCCGATTTCAATATCACGCTGGAAGGCAATCTTAAACGCACTGGCATTCGCACTATCCACTATGTCAGCCCCTCGGTGTGGGCATGGCGGCAAAAGCGTGTCTTTAAGATTGGTCGTAACACCGACCTGGTGCTGGCGTTCCTGCCATTTGAAAAAGCTTTTTACGATCGCTATAACGTTCCCTGTCGTTTTATCGGTCACACCATGGCGGATGCCATGCCGCTGCAACCCGATAAGCTGGCTGCACGCCGTCATCTGGGCATTGCCGATGATGCGCTCTGCCTGGCCTTGCTGCCCGGCAGCCGGGGTGCGGAAGTGGAAATGCTCAGCGCCGATTTTCTGAAAACCGCTCAGTTGCTGCGTCGTCACTATCCGGCGCTGGAAATCGTGGTGCCGCTGGTCAACGCCCGTCGCCGCGAACAGTTTGAGAAGATTAAAGCCGAAACCGCCCCCGAACTGCCGATGCATCTGCTTGATGGTCAGGGACGTGAGGCGATGATTGCGAGCGATGCCGCACTCCTGGCGTCAGGCACTGCCGCACTGGAGTGTATGCTGGCAAAATGCCCGATGGTCGTCGGTTATCGCATGAAGCCGGCCACCTTCTGGCTGGCGAAACGGCTGGTCAAAACCCCTTACGTCTCGCTGCCAAACCTGCTGGCAGGGCGTGAGCTGGTCAAAGAGTTACTGCAGGATGAGTGTCAGCCTGAAGCCCTGGCCGCAGCGTTAGATCCGCTGCTGCATGCCGGGCCTGAGCGAGAAACACTCCTGCAGACGTTTCATGAATTACATCAACAGATCCGCTGGAACGCCGATGAGCAGGCAGCGGATGCGGTACTGGAGCTGGTGAATGCCTGATTTTATCTATCCTGTCGCCAGACTGATTGCCGGTGTGGACGAAGTGGGGCGCGGTCCGCTGGTTGGCGCGGTCGTTACTGCCGCGGTGATCCTCGATCCGGCAAACCCGATTACCGGCCTGGCCGACTCGAAGAAACTGTCTGAAAAGCGCCGCCTCGCGTTGTATGACGAAATCAAAGAGAAAGCGCTGGCATGGAGTCTGGGACGCGCAGAGCCTGAAGAGGTCGATCAGCTCAACATTCTGCATGCCACTATGCTGGCGATGCAGCGCGCCGTAGCTGGCCTCGGCATTCAGCCCGATTATGTGCTGATTGATGGTAATCGTTGCCCGGCACTGCCAATGCCTTCACAGGCGGTAGTTAAAGGGGATAGTCTGGTTGCCGAAATCAGTGCAGCATCGATCATCGCCAAAGTGTCGCGTGACCAGGAGATGACCGAACTCGATCTGCTGTTCCCGCAGTATGGTTTTGCGCAGCACAAAGGTTATCCGACGGCGCTGCATATGGAAAAACTGACGCAGTATGGCGTCACGCCGCACCACCGTCGCAGTTTTGCGCCCGTACGCAATGCGCTGCTCGATGCTGAAGTACTGGCTGCACGCCAGACCCTTACGCTTTAATAGCCTGACGCTGTTTTAACCGGAAACTGATATGGCTGAACCCCGTTTTATACATCTGCGTGTCCACAGTGACTATTCGATGGTTGATGGCCTGGCGAAAACCGGGCCGTTAATCAAGAAGGCGGCTGCCCTTGGCATGCCGGCTATCGCGATTACCGACTTCACTAACCTCTGTGGCCTGGTGAAATTCTACGGTGGCGCGCACAGCGCAGGGATAAAGCCGGTCATTGGTGCCGATTTCAACGTTGCCAGTGAGCTGATGGGGGATGAACTGACACAGCTTACCGTGCTGGCGTCCAGTAATACCGGATATCAGAACCTGACGCTGCTGATCTCCCGTGCCTATCAGCGTGGGTATGGCGTGGACGGACCGATCATCGACCGCGACTGGCTGATTGAATTGCAGGAAGGATTAATCCTGCTGTCGGGCGGACGGCGCGGCGATGTGGGTCGCAGCCTGCTGCGCGGCAACAATGCCCTGGTTTCGCAATGCCTGTCGTTTTACCAGCAACATTTCCCCGATCGCTACTACCTGGAGCTGATTCGTACCGGCCGTCAGGACGAAGAGAGCTATCTGCATGCGGCAGTTGAACTGGCGATTGCAGAGGGAATACCGGTCGTTGCCACCAATGAAGTCTGCTTTATCAATGCAGAAGATTTCGATGCGCACGAAATTCGCGTTGCCATTCATGATGGCTATACGCTGGATGATCCCAAGCGTCCGCGTAACTACAGTCCTCAGCAATATATGCGCAGCGAAGAGGAGATGTGCGAGCTCTTCTCGGACATCCCGGAAGCGCTGGAAAACAGCGTAGAGATTGCTAAGCGTTGTAACGTCACGGTCCGGCTGGGCGAATACTTCCTGCCGCAGTTCCCGACCGGTGACATGACCACCGAAGATTATCTGGTGGTGAAATCCCGTGAGGGTCTGGAAGAGCGTCTCGAGTTCCTGTTCCCGGACGAAGCCGAACGCCTTGAGAAACGCCCGGAATATGATGAACGTCTGGAGATTGAACTCAACGTTATTAACCAGATGGGTTTCCCCGGCTACTTCCTGATCGTAATGGAGTTCATCCAGTGGTCCAAGGACAACGGCGTGCCGGTCGGGCCGGGGCGTGGTTCCGGTGCCGGTTCGCTGGTGGCCTATGCGCTGAAAATCACCGATATCGATCCGCTGGAATTTGACCTGCTGTTCGAACGCTTCCTGAACCCGGAACGCGTCTCGATGCCCGATTTCGACGTCGACTTCTGCATGGAGAAGCGCGATCAGGTGATCGAACACGTTGCAGATATGTACGGACGTGAAGCGGTTTCCCAGATTATTACCTTCGGCACCATGGCGGCGAAAGCGGTCATTCGCGATGTGGGCCGCGTGCTGGGACATCCTTACGGCTTCGTTGACCGCATTTCAAAACTGATCCCGCCCGATCCCGGCATGACGCTGGAAAAAGCTTTTATTGCTGAACCGCAGCTTCCCGCCATGTATGACGCGGACGAAGAGGTTAAAGCGCTGATCGACATGGCGCGCAAGCTGGAAGGGGTCACGCGTAACGCCGGTAAACATGCGGGCGGCGTGGTCATTGCGCCAACGAAGATCACCGATTTTGCGCCGCTCTATTGCGATGAGCATGGGCAGTTCCCGGTAACTCAGTTCGATAAAAATGATGTGGAATATGCCGGCCTGGTGAAGTTCGACTTCCTGGGCCTGCGTACGCTGACCATCATCGACTGGGCGCTGAAGATGATCAACCCGCGCCGGGAAAAGCAGGGGCTGGAGCCGATCGATATCGCCTCTATCCCGCTGGATGATAAGAAAAGCTTCGATATGCTGCAGCGCTCGGAAACCACCGCGGTGTTCCAGCTTGAATCGCGCGGCATGAAAGATCTGATTAAGCGTCTGAAGCCCGACTGCTTCGAAGATATGATCGCACTGGTGGCGCTGTTCCGTCCTGGCCCACTGCAGTCCGGCATGGTGGATAACTTCATTGACCGTAAGCATGGCCGTGAAGCGATCTCCTATCCCGACATTCAGTGGCAGCATGAAAGCCTGAAACCGGTGCTGGAACCGACCTACGGCATCATCCTCTATCAGGAACAGGTGATGCAGATCGCCCAGG
Source organism: Pantoea sp. RG18 (assembly GCF_025910075.1). Classification (NCBI taxonomy): domain Bacteria; kingdom Pseudomonadati; phylum Pseudomonadota; class Gammaproteobacteria; order Enterobacterales; family Erwiniaceae; genus Pantoea; species Pantoea sp. RG18. Next base: position 14,525 of record NZ_JAPCIL010000008.1, on the reverse strand, counting down.
TTCTCTCCGGTTACACGCTGGGCGGTGCGGATATGCTGCGTCGCGCCATGGGTAAAAAGAAACCCGAGGAGATGGCCAAACAGCGTTCTGTATTCCGCGACGGTGCCGAAAGTATGGGCATCGACGGGGAACTGTCGATGAAGATCTTCGATCTGGTAGAAAAATTTGCAGGTTATGGCTTTAACAAGTCACACTCTGCGGCCTACGCACTCGTCTCCTACCAGACGTTGTGGCTGAAGGCGCACTATCCGGCTGAGTTTATGGCTGCGGTCATGACCGCCGATATGGATAACACCGAGAAAGTGGTTGGCCTGGTCGATGAGTGCTGGCGGATGGGACTGAAAGTCCTGCCGCCTGATATCAACTCCGGTCTCTATCAGTTCCATGTTAATGACGCGGGCGAGATCGTTTACGGTATCGGCGCGATCAAAGGCGTCGGTGAAGGCCCGATCGAAGCGATCATCGACGCCCGTAACGAAGGCGGTTATTTCCGCGAGTTGTTTGATCTCTGCGCCCGTACCGACACCAAAAAGATCAACCGTCGGGTAATGGAAAAATTGATCATGTCCGGGGCCTTTGATCGCCTTGGACCGCATCGCGCTGCGCTGATGAGTTCACTCAGTGACGCGTTAAAAGCGGCCGATCAGCACGCGAAAGCGGAAGCGATTGGCCAGGCTGATATGTTTGGCGTACTGGCGGAAGAGCCGGAGCAGGTTGAGAAATCGTACGCCAGCGTCACGCCGTGGCCTGAGCAGGTGCAGCTGGATGGCGAACGGGAAACGCTGGGGCTTTACCTTACCGGCCACCCGATTAATCAGTACCTGAAAGAAATTGAGCGTTACGTTGGCGGGGTGCGGCTGAAAGATATGCATCCTACCGATCGGGGTAAAATTACCGTGGCGGCCGGTCTGGTGATCGCGGCACGGGTAATGGTCACCAAACGCGGCAACCGAATTGGTATCTGTACTCTGGACGATCGCTCCGGTCGTCTTGAGGTGATGTTATTTACCGATGCGTTAGATAAATACCAGCAGTTGCTGGAGAAAGACCGAATTCTGATCGTCAGCGGACAGGTCAGCTTTGATGACTTCAGTGGTGGCCTTAAAATGACCGCTCGTGAAGTCATGGACATCGACGAAGCTCGCGAAAAATACGCGCGCGGACTTGCTATCTCGCTGACGGACAGGCAAATTGATGACCAGCTATTAAACCGACTCCGTCAGTCTCTGGAACCTCATCGATCAGGGACTATTCCGGTGCATCTCTACTATCAGAGAGCCGACGCGCGAGCGAAGCTGCGCTTTGGTGCAGCGTGGCGAATTTCGCCCAGCGATCGTTTACTTAACGATCTGCGCTCGTTGATTGGATCGGAGCAGGTGGAACTGGAGTTTGACTAGAACAGGAACATTATGAGTCTTAATTACCTGGATTTTGAACAGCCAATTGCAGAACTGGAAGCGAAGATCGATTCGCTGACCTCAATTGGTCGTCAGGATGATAAACACGTTAATCTGGATGAAGAAGTTCAGCGTCTGCGTGAGAAAAGCGTTGAGCTGACCCGTAAGATCTTCGCCGATTTGGGCGCATGGCAAATCGCTCAGCTGGCGCGTCATCCTTTGCGTCCTTACACCTTTGACTACGTGCGCAACGCCTTCGACGATTTCGATGAGCTGGCGGGCGACCGTGCTTATGCCGATGACAAAGCGATTGTGGGCGGGATTGCACGTCTTGATGGACGTCCGGTGATGATCATCGGGCACCAGAAAGGCCGTGAAACCAAAGAGAAAATTCGCCGTAACTTCGGCATGCCAGCACCGGAAGGCTATCGCAAAGCGCTGCGCCTGATGGAGATGGCTGAGCGTTTCAAAATGCCAATCATCACCTTCATCGACACACCGGGTGCCTATCCGGGTGTGGGCGCGGAAGAGCGTGGGCAGTCTGAAGCGATTGCCCGCAACCTGCGTGAAATGTCTGGCCTGAAAGTGCCGGTGATCTGTACGGTCATCGGTGAGGGTGGTTCAGGTGGTGCGCTGGCGATTGGCGTGGGCGACAAAGTGAATATGCTGCAGTACAGCACCTATTCAGTGATCTCGCCGGAAGGCTGTGCATCCATTCTGTGGAAAAGCGCTGACAAAGCGCCGCTGGCCGCTGAAGCGATGGGCATTACCGCTCACCGTCTGAAAGAGCTGAAGCTGATTGACTCGGTGATCCCTGAGCCGCTGGGTGGCGCGCATCGCCGTCCGGTTGATATGGCGCAGTCACTGAAGCAGCAGCTGCTGGCCGATCTGGCCGATCTCGATGGATTTAGCACTGAAGAGCTGCTGGATCGTCGTTATCAGCGCCTGATGAGCTACGGCTACGCCTGATTTAGCCCCATCAATAAAAGCGGACTCCGGTCCGCTTTTTTTATGCCGCCGGTTTATCTCCGCACGCTATTCCCCTCTCTTTCAGCGCCATCCGATAGCCGCCTTGCTACACCTTCCGCGGGTTAGCGGTTATGCTTGTCCGGTTCCACAATAATCAGGGAGATGGGCATTGAATATTCTGGCGATCATGGGCGCGCACGGCGTGTTTTATAAAGATGAACCGTTACGCGAACTCGACGCGGCGTTAAATCTGCAAGGCTTCAGGCTGCTTTACCCGAAAAACAGTGACGATCTGCTGAAACTGATCGAGCACAATCCGCGTATCAGCGGCGTCATCTTCGACTGGGACGCGCACAACAGTCCGGAACTCTGCCGTGAGATTAATCAGCTCAACGAATATCTGCCGCTGTACGCCTTTATCAACACCCACTCGCAGATGGATATCAGCGTCAATGAGATGCGCATGCCGCTGCACTTTTTTGAGTACGCGCTGAATGCCGCCGACGATATCGCGCTGCATATCCGGCAATATACCGATGACTATCTCGACCACATTACGCCGCCGCTGACTAAAGCGTTGTTCACCTATGTGAAAGAGGGCAAGTACACCTTCTGCACGCCGGGCCATATGGCGGGTACCGCGTTTCAGAAGAGCCCGGTGGGCTGCCTGTTCTACGATTTCTTCGGGGCCAATACCCTGAAATCGGACATCTCAATTTCCGTTACCGAACTGGGTTCGCTGCTTGATCACACCGGTCCGCACCTTGAAGCGGAGGAGTACATTGCACGCACTTTTGGCGCCGAGCAGAGTTACATGGTGACCAACGGGACCTCAACGTCGAACAAAATTGTCGGCATGTATGCCGCACCGGCGGGCAGCACCGTGCTGATCGATCGCAACTGCCACAAGTCACTGACCCATCTGCTGATGATGAGCGATCTTATCCCCATCTGGCTGAAGCCGACCCGCAATGCGTTGGGTATTCTCGGCGGTATCCCGAAGCAGGAGTTCACCCGCGAGAGTATTTCGCTCAAGGTGGCTGCCACCGACCGTGCCACGTGGCCGGTTCATGCGGTGATCACCAACTCCACCTATGATGGGCTGCTCTACAATACCCAGTACATCAAAGAGACACTGGATGTACCGTCGATTCATTTCGATTCAGCCTGGGTGCCTTACACTAATTTCCATCCGATCTACGCCGGTAAAAGTGGCATGAGTGGCGACCGCATCCCGGGAAAAGTGGTGTATGAGACGCAATCGACCCACAAACTGCTGGCGGCGTTTTCGCAGGCATCAATGATTCACATTAAGGGCGACTACGACGAACAGACGTTTAACGAAGCCTACATGATGCACACCACCACCTCGCCCAATTACGCCATCGTCTCCTCTATTGAAACTGCTGCTGCCATGCTGCGTGGCAATCCCGGTAAACGACTGATCAATCGCTCGGTGGAGCGCGCGCTGCACTTCCGTCGGGAGATCCAGCGCCTGCGCGAAGAGTCCGACAGCTGGTTCTTTGATATCTGGCAACCGGAAGAGGTTGACGAAGCGCAATGCTGGCCGATCCAGCCCGGCGACGAAGAGTGGCACGGATTTACTCAGGCCGATCGCGATCACATGTACCTGGATCCGATCAAAGTCACCATTCTGACGCCGGGCATGAGCGAACTGGGGAAGATGGCGGAAGAGGGGATCCCGGCGGCGCTGGTGGCGAAGTTTCTGGATGAGCGCGGCATCGTGGTGGAGAAAACCGGTCCCTATAACCTGCTGTTCCTGTTCAGCATCGGCATCGACAAAACCAAAGCAATGAGCGTGCTGCGCGGTCTGACCGAGTTCAAACGCGCCTACGATCTTAATCTGCGGGTGAAAAACATGCTGCCGGATCTCTATGCCGAAGATCCTGACTTCTATCGCAATATGCGCATCCAGACACTGGCGCAGGGGATCCATCAGCTGATCCGCCATCACGATCTGCCGCGTCTGATGCTGCAGGCATTTGATGTCCTGCCCGAAATGAAGATGACGCCGCATCAGGCGTTTCAGCAGCAGGTGAAGGGCAACATCGAAACGGTGGATCTCAGCGAGCTGGTCGGGCGGGTGTCGGCCAATATGATTCTGCCTTATCCGCCAGGCGTTCCACTGGTGATGCCAGGCGAGATGATTACTGAGAAGAGCCGCGCGGTGCTCGATTTTCTGCTGATGCTATGCAGCATTGGACGGCATTATCCGGGCTTCGAAACGGATATTCACGGTGCCAGCCTGACCGAAGAGGGCGAGTATCGCGTCCGCGTGCTGAAAAACGACCTCGCATAAAACTTTAAACAACTATCAGCGGCAGGGTGTCTGCGGACAGCCTGCCCGAATCAGGGAATTGAACATGTTGCAGTTAACCGCTATTCACCACATCGCCATCATCGCCTCTGACTATCAGCGCAGCAAAGCATTCTATTGTGACGTACTGGGTTTCCGTCTGATGGGCGAATATTACCGCGAAGCGCGGGACTCCTGGAAAGGCGACCTTGCCCTACAGGATCGCTACACCATTGAGCTGTTCTCTTTTCCTGAGCCGCCGGCGCGGGTCAGTCATCCCGAAGCGTGTGGCCTGCGTCATCTGGCCTTTACCGTGCCGGATGTTGCCGCTGCCGTCGCGACGCTGGCCGATAAAGGCGTTATCTGCGAACCGATTCGCATTGATGACCTGACCGGTAAACAATGCACTTTCTTTGCCGATCCGGATGGTTTGCCGCTGGAGCTTTATCAGGCGTAAAATAGCGCGCTCAGCGGGCGACATTCAGTGGCCCGATTTTCTGGATTCTGCCATGTCTTTGCCCGCTTTTGACACTCTGTTGCAACCTGGTGCCGCCCTGGTGGTCGCATTCAGCGGTGGACTGGATTCAACCGTGCTGCTGCATCAGCTTCGCGGCTGGCAGCAGCAGCATCCTCAGTTGCGCCTGCGGGCACTGCATGTTCACCATGGGCTTAGCCCGAATGCCGATCGCTGGGCAACCCATTGCCAGACGATTTGCGCGCAGTGGCAGCTGCCCTGTGAAGTGCTCCGCGTTAACGTTGATGGCCGGGAAAACGGCATTGAAGCGGCCGCCCGCACCGCCCGTTATCAGGCGCTGAGTGCGGCACTGCAGCCGGGCGAAGTGTTACTCACTGCGCAGCACCTCGACGATCAGTGCGAAACATTCCTGCTGGCGCTGAAGCGCGGCAGTGGCCCCGCCGGGCTGGCAGCGATGCCCGCTACACGCACGCTGGGTTCACATCAGCTGGTGCGTCCGCTGCTGAATCAGACGCGACAGTCGCTTGAAGCCTATGCCGACGCGCATCAGCTGGTGTGGATTGAAGATGAGAGCAATCAGGATCTTCGCTACGACCGCAACTTTCTGCGTCAGCGGCTGCTGCCTGAGCTTTACCAGCGCTGGCCCCATTTTGCCGGGGCAACGGCCCGTAGTGCGACGTTGTGCAGTGAGCAGGAGCAGTTGCTGGATGAACTGCTCACCGGGCAACTGGCAGAGCTGATCCAGCCTGATGGCAGCCTGCACTTTCCACCCTTAATGGCCATGAGTGAGCTGCGTGCTAATGCCTTATTGCGGCGCTGGATCGCCGGACAGGGTGGGGCGATGCCGTCCCGTGAAGCGCTGAAACGCATCCACGACGAAGTGATGGCGAGCCGGGAGGATGCGCAGCCCCGGCTGCGATTCGGTCAGGCTGAACTCCGTCGTTACCGTCAGCAGCTCTACTGGCTGCCGTTGTTCAGTTCACTGCGCGATACCGCGCTGGCATGGCCCGATCTCTGCCAGCCGCTGGCGTTACCGCAGAATCTTGGCACGCTGCGTGCCAGCCAGTCGCAGAGCCTGTTGCGCTATCCTGAGCCGGATGAGCAGGTCAGCGTGCGGTTTCACGCACAGGGTCATGTCCATCTGGTGGGCCGTCGTGGCGGAAGGGAAATGAAAAAACTGTGGCAGGAGTTACAGATACCGCCGTGGCAGCGTGAACGGCTGCCGTTAATTTTTTATAACCAGACGCTGGTCTGCGTTCCGACTCTCTTTGTCACCCGTGATGGCGCGGCCCCTGATCAGCAGGGCTGGCAGATAGTCTGGGACGGGGCATCCGGCGCAGGAGAACAACAATAATGAAACAGTGGCTTATTGCCTGTTTAGCGGTCACCGTGTTACCGGCATGGGCAGCGGGTGATGCGCAGCGCGGCGCACAGAAAGCGGGCAGTTGCATGGCCTGTCATGGCGCAGCAGGAAAAGCGGCGGTGCCGCTCTATCCTGACCTGGCCGGGCAGCACGCACCTTATCTGGAACATGCGCTGCAGGCCTATAAAAAGGGCGAACGCAGTGGCGGTCAGGCTGAAGTCATGAAGGCGTTTGTGGCGGGATTGAGTGACAGCGATATGGCGGATTTAGCGGCGTACTACAGTTCGTTGCAGCCCTGAAGTTTAACAGGGCGGAAAGGTCCCGCCCTGAATGCGTAGGTTACTCTGCGCTGACAACCACCGTACCCAACTCGGGATGGGTGAAGCTGGCGATATGGTCGAGACGTAATTCGCGATGTTCACCGGAAAGATCGATAGCCAGATATTCAACGTTCTTACGTGAAAAGATCTCTTTGGCTTTTGCCTTAAGCTGCTCGCCATCTTTCATTTCCAGCGACAGCATCCAGTTGTTCTGGCAGGCGAGTTCCAGATTATCGTAATCATCGCAATTGATAGGTTGGTACGCTTCATTTATCAACATAGTCGCTCACCAATAAGTTAGCAGCGGCGTAGGCCGCCTGTTCCCTGACAGAAGAGTTTAGCTCAGTATTTGCGGCAACATCATTAAGTGCCTTCAATGCGCAGCCAATCGCATCCGGTATGTAACCTAAATCCCCGCTGCCGATTTCGGCATACTTCCGGCGAACTAACTCACAATAATTTTGCACGTGGCCCTCCTCGGCAGAGCGTAAATACTCTGGTTAACTGGCGACTATATCATAGCCATTTAGAGGAAATCAGCCTGCGTAAAGCAGGAACAGTGCGCGAATCACTGCTAAAGTGACAGATTCCGCTGTCTGAGGCGGAATAAATCAGAGCACAAAAGGTTAATTTGATGAACAGGTTATCGGAGGTCAACGTGGTTAAGGTGTGGGGAGCGAGCTTATGATTATGCTATCCCGTTCGGTTGAGATTCCGGAGAGTGAGATTGAGCTGACGGCGATTCGTGCTCAGGGCGCAGGCGGACAACATGTCAATAAAGCCAGCACCGCCATTCATCTGCGCTTCGATATCGCTGCCTCTTCACTGCCCGCGTTTTATAAAGAGCGGCTGCTCACCGCCACTCATCATTTGATTACCGGTGATGGCGTTGTGGTGATCAAGGCGCAGGAGTATCGCAGTCAGGAGATGAATCGTGAAGCGGCGCTGCAACGTCTGGTTAATCTGATCCAGGAGCTGAGTACCGTGGAAAAAGCCCGGCGCGCCACGCGGCCGACCCGCGCCTCAAAAGAGCGCCGTCTGGAAGGAAAAGCCCGCCGCAGTTCAACTAAATCGATGCGCGGCAAGGTGCAATAAAAAACGCCCCGCAGGCGGGGCGTTTGAGTACTTACAACGTCAGGGGCGAGCGGCGAAGAGTTCGAGCCTGCTCAGGGAACGGGGTCAGATCGGAAAGTCGCTAAAGCCATCCATGGCCGCTCGGCCCGCACCGTCCCTGGCGCGGGACGCTTTCCTCTCCTGACCCGGTTCCCTTCGCGTTGAGCTCATCTGTTGCGGCCAGATTCAGCCCGCTTTGATTAACGCTAAGAACTTACTTATTCAGAGCCTTCAGCAGGAATTCAACAATTTCATCCTGCTTAATCATCTGCTTCTCACCGGCACGACGTGATTTGTACTCAATCTCCTGATTATCGAGATTGCGGTCACCAATGACGATGGTGTGTGGCACGCCGATCAGTTCCATATCAGCGAACATCACGCCCGGACGCTCTTTACGGTCATCCAGAATAACCTCAACGCCTTTGGCACGCAGGGTGGCATACAGCTCTTCCGCCAGCTCTTTAACCCGGAACGATTTCTGCATATTCATTGGAAGAATCGCAACCTCGAAAGGTGCCAGTGCGGCTGGCCAGATAATGCCGCGGTCGTCATGGTTCTGCTCAATGGCTGCCGCAACAACGCGGGTGATGCCGATGCCGTAGCAGCCCATGCTCATCACCTGATTGCGGCCATCTTCGCCCTGAACAGACGCTTTCAGCGCGTCAGAATACTTGGTGCCGAGCTGGAAAATATGACCGACTTCGATGCCGCGCTTAATCTGCAGCGTACCTTTACCATCCGGGCTTAAATCGCCTTCGACCACGTTACGAATATCCGTAACGCTGGCCAGCGGCAGATCGCGCTCCCAGTTAATGCCGAAGTAGTGCTTACCATCGACGTTGGCACCGGCGCTGAAGTCGCTCATCTTCGCCACGGTACGGTCAGCAATCACAGGCATCTGCAGACCAACCGGGCCGATTGAACCCGGTCCGGCACCCACTGCGGCGCGAATCTCTTCTTCGGTCGCGAACACCAGCGGTGACGCAACGATCTCTGACTTCTCCGCTTTGATCTCATTAAGCTGATGATCGCCGCGTACCAGCAGGGCAACCAGCGCGTGGCCGCTCTCTTCGGCACCTTTAACAATCAGCGTTTTCACTGTTTTTTCAACAGGCACATTGAATTGCTCAACCAGCTCCGCGATGGTTTTTGCGTCTGGCGTCTCGACCAGTTGCATCTCCTGCGACGGCGCTGCGCGCTCACCGGCGGGTGCGACGGCTTCGGCCAGCTCAATATTGGCCGCGTAATCAGAATCGGTAGAGAAGATCACATCATCTTCACCGCTCTGCGCCAGAACCTGGAACTCATGGGAGGCGCTGCCGCCAATCGAGCCGGTGTCGGCCTGCACGGCGCGGAAATCCAGACCCATACGGCTGAAGATCTGGCTATAGGCGCGGTACATCGCGTCATACGTTTCCTGCAGCGACTCCTGCGAAACGTGGAACGAGTAAGCATCTTTCATGATGAATTCACGTGAACGCATCACGCCAAAGCGCGGACGGACTTCATCACGGAATTTGGTCTGGATCTGATAGAGGTTGAGCGGCAGTTGCTTATAAGAGCTCAGCTCATTGCGGATCAGGTCAGTGACCACCTCTTCATGCGTCGGACCCAGCACGAACGGACGCTCGTGGCGATCTGCAATACGTAACAGTTCCGGGCCATACTCCTCCCAGCGACCGCTCTCCTGCCACAGGTCGGCGGGCTGCACAACCGGCATTAAAATCTCAACCGCGCCCGCGTTGTTCATCTCTTCGCGCACGATGTTTTCGACTTTTTTCAGCACGCGAACCCCGGTCGGTAACCAGGTGTACAAGCCAGAAGCCAGTTTGCGGATCATACCGGCGCGCAGCATCAGCTGGTGGCTGATCACTTCAGCGTCGGAAGGCGTCTCTTTCTGAGTAGAGAGCAGATATTGAGTAGTACGCATTGATTACGGTTCCAGTTGATCGGAAAGTCACAGACAGAATTTTGCTGGCGGCTAGTGTACCAGTGAGATCACCGGCTCAAAAGCGGGTTTTAACGCGGGTCGATGGCGATCACTTCAGTACCGGCATCGTCAATGCGCCAGCGTACATTAAAATCCATCAGCCAGGCCGCATATTCCCGCGCCTGTGTCTCGCCCTGACGGTAAGCGGGACGGGGATCCTGTGCCAGCACTTCACTGATAAAGCGAGCCAGATTGGGGTAGCGCGACTGCTGGTGAAGCTGCTGTTGTGCCAGCGCGGAGAAGCGAACCGGCATATCAGCCGCAGGTGCCGCCTGAGCAAAACCCGCCTGGGCATGCGGCAATGCTTCGGCAAAGGGCAGATAAGGTTTGATATCCACCACCGGGGTGCCATCGACCAGATCCAGACTGCCAAGCTGCAGGATCACCTGCTGTTTTTCAATCCTGATACCTTTTAGCTCAACCAGCGACATGCCAATGGGATTGGGACGGAACGTTGAACGTGTCGCAAATACACCCATGCGCGCATTGCCGCCCAGCCGGGGAGGGCGAACCGTGGGACGCCAGCCGCCCTCCATCGTCTGATGGAAGACAAACAGCAGCCAGAGGTGGCTGAACGCTTCCAGTCCACGCACCGCTTCCGGCTGATTGTAAGGTGGCTGCAGGTGCAGTTCGCCGCCGCCATCCTGCACCAGCCCTGGCTGGCGCGGCACGGCAAACTTCTCCTTCCACGGTGAGCGGATTACCCCAATTTGCGCAAAGGCGAATTCACTCATTGATTGCTGACTTTCAGTGCCGAACCCTGACACACCGCCTGACGATAGCAGCCTGGCGTGCCGGTGACGATTTCACACTGATGCAGCAGCACCGCATTGGCTTTCATCTGTGACGCTTTGATCTGCAGGCGTTTACGTGCAGTAGCGATGTTGGCTGGGGAGTTCTGATTACTCATCTGGCAATCTTCAGCGGAGACTTCACCCAGATCGCGGAACGGCTTGCTGACCAGATCGGCGGCATCGGTATAGAGCTTAACCGGTGCCGGTCGTGACACAGGCTTGCGGGTGGGTTCACTGGATTGCTGCGGCCGGGACGGTGCGCTGCTTATCGGGTGATACTCATGAACACACCCTGTCAGCATCAATGCTAACAAGCAGAGCGGTAAAAAACGCATGGCAACATCCTCAGGTTTCAAAAAGTGGCGTTATTGAAACAAGGACAAGAATAAATAACAAGTCGGGCAGGGCACCCAATAACAGAAAGGGCGGCATAGCGCCGCCCTTAAGGAGATGAACAGCTGAATTACCAGCCTTTAACCGCGCCGCCGTTAAAGACTTTGTTAGCGGCATCGTAGACTTCGTCAGACTGGTAAGCTTTGACAAATTTCTTCACGTTTTCCGCATCTTTATTATCTTCGCGCGCCACAATCAGGTTCACGTACGGTGAATCTTTATCTTCGACGAAAATACCATCTTTGGCTGGCGTCAGGCCAATCTGGCTGGCGTAGGTGGTGTTGATAACCGCCAGCGCGATCTGCTGATCGTCCAGTGAGCGTGGCAGCTGCGGCGCTTCCAGCTCAACAATTTTCAGATGCTTAGGGTTTTCAGTGATATCCAGTGAGGTTGGCAGCAGGCCCACGCCATCTTTCAGCTTGATCAGACCCACTTTCTGCAGCAGCAGCAGCGTACGGCCCAGGTTGGTCGGGTCGTTTGGAATAGCAACCTGAGCGCCATCCTGCAGCTCATCCAGTGACTTGATCTTTTTCGAATAGCCCGCAATTGGGTAGACGAAGGAGTTACCCACTGAAACCAGCTTGTAGCCACGATCTTTGATTTGCTGATCCAGATACGGTTTGTGCTGGAAAGCGTTGACGTCGATATCGCCTTTGCTCAGCGCTTCATTCGGCAGTACGTAATCGTTGAAGGTGACCAGCTCAACGTCCAGACCATATTTCTCTTTGGCAACTTTCTGCGCTGCTTCAGCAACCTGCTGCTCAGCACCGACAATCACACCCACTTTGATGTGGTTAGGGTCTTTCTCTTTTTGATCGCATCCTGCCAGCGCAATCGCGCCAATCAGTGCACCCACAGCGGCAATTTTCTTGAATCTGAAAGACATATCCTTTCCTTCTTAATAATGTGATATTGCTGGCTTATTTATGGGACACCGCATGCACGATGCGGTCGCCACAGAATTGAATGAGATACACCAAAACTACTAACAACACCAATACCGTATTCATCACAGTGGCGTTATATCCGATATAACCATACTGATAACCGATCTGGCCCAGACCACCGGCACCCACCGCGCCACCCATGGCGGAGTAACCAACCAGGGTAATCAGGGTGATGGTCGCAGCATTCACCAGGCCAGGCATCGCTTCCGGCAGCAGAACCTTACGGATGATCTGCATTGGCGTGGCGCCCATAGCTCGTGACGCTTCAATCAGTCCGGTTGGCAGTTCCAGCAAGGCATTTTCAACCATACGTGCGATAAACGGTGCCGCGCCAACGGTCAACGGCACGATGGCCGCCTGCAGTCCGATTGAGGTGCCGACGATTACGCGAGTAAAAGGAATCATCCAGACCAGTAAGATAATGAAAGGAATGGAGCGGAAGATATTCACCAGCGCGGAGAGCACGCGATAAAGTCCCTGATTCTGCAGAATCTGGCCCGGACGGGTGACATAGAGTAAAACGCCGACCGGCAGACCCAGCACAAAACCGAAAAAGCCAGAGACGAAGGTCATCATCAGCGTTTCCCACACGCCCCGTCCCAGCAACCACATCATCGCTTCAGACATAACCTAACACCTCTACTTTCACATGATTCTCCTTCAGCCAGGCTATCGCCTCGCGGGTATCGCTTTCTGTGCCGTGCATTTCGGCCAGCATGATGCCGAACTTCACGCCACCGGCGTAATCCATCTGGGCACTGATAATGTTGTTATTCACGTTGTAACGGCGGGCAGCTTCAGACAGCAGCGGCGCATCAACCGATTTACCGGTGAATTCCAGCCGCAGCAGAGGCACGGTGCCTTCAGCGGCTGTGGCAGAAAGACGCTGCTGGTAATCATCCGGAATATCCAGATGCAGCGTAGACTGAATAAACTGCTGCGCCAGCGGTGTCTTAGGATGAGAGAAGACCTCACTGACGCTATCTTTCTCAATCAGCTCACCGTGACTGATGACCGCAACCTGATCGCAGATGCGTTTCACTACATCCATTTCATGGGTGATCAGCAGAATCGTCAGCCCAAGCCGGCGGTTAATGTCTTTAAGTAATTCCAGAATAGAGCGGGTCGTCGCGGGATCCAGTGCACTGGTAGCTTCATCACAGAGCAGAACCTTGGGATTGCTGGCCAGGGCGCGGGCAATCGCAACACGCTGCTTCTGACCGCCCGAGAGATTCGCGGGCCACGCATCATGCTTGTCTGATAATCCCACCAGTTCCAGCAGCTCAGTTACGCGAGCCGTGATCTGAGTGCGGGAGAGATTACCGAGTTCCAGTGGAAGAGAAACATTGCCCGCGACGGTACGGGAGTTCATCAGATTAAAGTGCTGGAAGATCATGCCGATCTGGCGGCGCGCCTGAGTTAACTGACGTTCGTTGAGTGCGGTTAAATCAGCACCGTCTACCAGTACGCGGCCCGAAGTAGGGCGCTCCAGCAGGTTAACGCAACGAATCAACGTACTTTTACCGGCACCGGAAGCACCGATAACGCCATAAATCTGTCCGGCAGGCACGTGCAGGCTGACATCCGTTAACGCCGGAACAGACCGCGTGCCTTGCTGAAACACCTTGGTGATATTTTCTAGTTTAATCATTATGTTATTTATTATCGTGTTGCGTTGTCCGTGGTGTGGGAAGCCTCGTCGCTTTTATTCGGTATAAAAGCTGGATGGATGTTAAGGCATCCAGACGTCTAAATCAATGGAAGTGATTCAATCTGACATTCTCCCTTTTATAGCAATCATGCGATACTGATCGGCAATTTTTACAGCAGGAGTTTCTACGTGGCGAATAAAGTCCCCGCTATTTTTCTTGATCGTGATGGCACCCTTAATGTCGACAATGGCTATGTCCATGAGATCGATGACTTCCAGTTTATTGACGGCACGATTGAAGCGCTGCAACAACTGAAGGCAATGGGTTTTGCGCTGGTGGTCGTGACCAATCAGTCTGGCATCGCGCGCGGTATGTTTACTGAAGATACCTTTATGCGGCTGACAGAATGGATGGACTGGTCGCTGGCCGATCGCGATGTTGACCTTGATGGCATCTATTTCTGTCCTCACCACCCTGAAGCAACAGTAGCAGAGTTCCGTCAGGCCTGTGACTGCCGCAAGCCTCAGCCGGGTATGCTGCTGACGGCACAGGAAGAACTGAATATTGATATGGCCGCTTCTTATATGGTGGGTGACAAGCTGGAAGACATGCTGGCAGGGCAGGCTGCCGGTGTCGGCATGAAAGTACTGGTGCGCAGCGGCAAACCGGTCACCGCTGAAGGTGAAGCAGCAGCAGATTGGGTGATTAATAGCCTGGCAGAGCTTCCGGCGCGCATTAAAAAGGGGTAAAACGGCGCTTTTGTGCAAATTTCAGACGAACAGAAAAAAAAGC
>NZ_JAPCIL010000007.1:0-403043 GCF_025910075.1 Pantoea sp. RG18 | reverse complement strand
CCCGTTGCTGACAGCTGTGAAAGAATCGGTGGAGCGGTAGTTCAGTTGGTTAGAATACCTGCCTGTCACGCAGGGGGTCGCGGGTTCGAGCCCCGTCCGTTCCGCCACTTAATTGGAAAGCCCTGACTTAACGGTCAGGGCTTTTTCCATTGCAGCAAATTCAACACGGAAAAATACACCGCGCTGATTCTCTTCGATCTCCCGGATCATTTTAACGATCGCTAATTCTTTGAATCTGAAGCGATAATCGCGCAATCGATCCCACCCCTTCCAAATTGTGTGCGGGCAGACCCCGATCAGGCCTGCCCCTGTAGACTTCAGGTACGCCACGGCTGGTCAGCTGTCCACTCACTCAGAAAATCGATAAAAGCGCGCACACGCTGGCTTACGCCAATATCACTGTAGTAAACAGCATGGAAGGGCATCTCGACCGGCAGACGCTGATCGGCCAACACTTCCACCAGTTTTCCCTCAGCAACTTCACGATCGATCATATAGTCCGACAGGCAGGCAATACCATTACCGGTAAGACAGAGCTGCTTAATCGTCTCTCCGCTGTTAGAGGAGATAGCCCAGCTAATATCATAGAGTTCGCCGCTTTCACGGGAGACGGGCCAGCGATTGAGTCGTGGGGAATCATCAAAGCCAAGACAGTGGTGGTTATCCAGCTCAGCCACCGTTTGCGGTGTGCCATGCTCTCGGAGATAGGCGGGGGAAGCAACCATCTTGCGAAAGCTCCTGAACAGCAGCCGGGCGCGCAGCGTTGAGTCGGTCAGATTGCCGGCGCGAATGGCGATATCCACTTTCCGCTCAATCAGATTGATAAAACTCTCTGAGGAGATCAAAGAAAGAGTCACGTCAGGATAGCGCAGACGAAAAGGTTTAATCATCGGCATCAGCAAATGCAGAATCACCGGCGTCGCGGCATCAACGCGCAGTAGTCCTTTAGGCGCCTGTAAACTCTCGATCAAATCGCTTTCTGCCGTGGTCATCTCCTGCAAAAAACGTTGAACATGGCGAAAATAGCGTTCGCCCTCCTGCGTAAGCGCCAGCTGCCGTGTTGTGCGGGTCAGCAGGGCAATACCCAGCTTGCTCTCCAGCTTTTTAACTGTCCTGCTGACGGCAGAGTTAGCCATCTTCAGCTGTTCAGCAGCGCGACTGAAACTTCCACTTTCTACTACGCTGACAAACACTTTTAGTTCATCAGAAGATGCCTTCATTCTTCCTCCCTGCAGTCACATGGCCATTAAGCCAGTTTATGACTGATAATGCTGTTATAACCAGTACAGGAGCCGTTAACGATGACATCGGGGATGTCACCGCCTGATCTGCCTCGTTTTGCTTAGCGAACTTAAAAGGGCTGCTTTATTCTGGAAAAGGTGATGAATTCTGACATTCACCTGCATCCATTGAAACCCCGGTCTAAAATCCCTATAACAGACAGGTGTTAACTGTATTTTGAATCATCAGCCAGGCGGGAAAGTGCGCAAAAAAACTTATGCAATGCGATATGTAGCAGGACAACCAGTGGAACAGATCTTTCCACCTGGCGCGATGCTCCATCTCGGTCAGGCACTGCCACCCGGCGCACCCTTGCCCGCGCACCCAAACCTCAAAGTTCTGGTATGGAACATCTTCAAGCAGCAACGCGCAGACTGGATGTCGGTACTGGAAGGATTTGGTAAGGATGCGCACCTGGTATTACTGCAGGAAGCGCAGACCACACCAGAACTGGTGGAGTTTGCCACCAGTAATTATCTCGCTGCCGATCAGGTACCTGCCTTTGTGCTGCCTCAGCATCCCTCTGGGGTGATGACGCTCGCCTCTGCGCACCCGGTCTATTGCTGCCCGTTACGTGAGCGTGAGCCTCTGCTGAGGCTGTCAAAATCGGCACTGGTCACGGCGTATCCGCTGCCCACGGGTGAAATGCTGATGGTCGTGAACATCCATGCGGTAAATTTCAGCCTGGGCGTAGACGTCTACAGTAAACAGCTGGGGCCAATCGGGGAGCAGATCATGCATCACCAGGGGCCGGTGATTATGGCCGGGGATTTCAATGCCTGGAGCCGTCAGCGCATCAATGCCCTCTACCGTTTTGCACAGCGAATGAAGCTGGAAGAGGTCATGTTCACTGCCGATCACCGCCGTAAAGCCTTTGGTCGCCCGCTGGATTTCGTCTTCTATCGCGATCTCAGGGTGAGTGAGGCATCCGTACTGGTGACGCGCGCGTCCGACCATAACCCCTTACTGGTGGAGTTCAGTTCAGGAAGCTAGTCCGGTGCATTAAGCGAGCCTGCAAAGGGGAGGGAAGTCCGGCAGATGAGTAAACGGTGGCGGATGAATAAAAGAAAAAGGCTGACAAATGTCAGCCTTTTCAACGTATCAGGTATCAGGTGTTGCGTTATTATTCACAAACAGCGTTAAGTTATCGCCGGGTTGAATATCTTTCGCACTGTCCAGCACACTGTTCCAGCGCATCACGTCTTTGATGTTAACGCCGTGATGACGGGCAATACTGTCAAGAGAATCACCCTTACGAACACGATAGGTGATGCTGTTGCCGTTATCAGCCAGTCGGGTGCCATTCGAACCAATGGTCAGAGTCTGACCCGGTCGGATATCAGCACCGCGCAGGTTGTTATCCTGCTTCAGTGTCGAGACGCTAACGCCAAGTTTTGAGGCGATACCAGAGAGCGTATCACCCCGTCGCACTTTGTACCCGCCACTCGCACTGGCTTTCGCAAGCTGAGTAGGCTGTACCGCTGCGATGTCACCGGAAGCCAGTGAGTTACGCAGTTTCGCGACGTTCGACTTCGGCACCATAATATAGTGTGGGCCGTTTGGCGCTGTTGCACCGCCTTTATAACCGGTATTGAAGCTCTTCAGTTTCGTGAGCGACATACCCGCCATTTCGGCAGCCTGCGTCAGCTGTATCTGCTGACCCACTTCCACTCGCGCCAGAGCACGACTTTCATTAGGTGTCGGCAGTTTGATACCGTAACGCTTGTTATTTTTGAGCAGTTCACTCAGAGCTAACATTTTAGGCACATACACGGTCGTTTCGCGTGGCAGCGATAAATGCCAGAAGTCAGTCGGCTTACCGCGCGCCTTGTTCTGCTTTATCGCTTTGAGTACACGTCCTTCACCACTGTTGTACGCTGCGATGGTTAATAACCAGTCGCCGTCAAACATGGTGTTAAGACGCTGCATCATATCCAGCGCAACTTTCGTGGATGCGACCACATCACGTCGCCCATCGTAATACTGGTTCTGTTTCAAACCATAGTTTCGACCTGTTGCAGCAACAATCTGCCAGATACCAGCGGCATTGGCGGATGAGGTTGCCCGGGGGTCAAAAGCGCTCTCCACTATGGGTAGCAGTACCAGTTCCATCGGCATTTTACGTTTCTGTATCTGCTCGACTATCCAGTACATGTACGGCTCTGCCCGTAATGTTACATCGTGGAGATAGCTCTTATTTTTTAAAAATTTACTTTTTTGTTCGCGGATTGCCGGGTTTTCCGGAATCCCCATCTTCAACTCGTCACTAATGAAACTCCAGAGATCTGCGTCTGCTGCGAGGCCAGTTCCATCTTCCTGCCATCGCGGCGACAAAAACTCGTCTCCGTACTTTCCATTTTCACCTTGACCAGCTGAAGACAGACTCTGTGCATGCTGTACCGGGATATTGGCATCGTTCCTGGACGCCTGACATCCTACCAGCAAGACTGAGGCGAGTAAGATCGCTTTAGCCTTCATGTGTGTGTCAATAGTTCGCTTAAAAGACGAGCAACTATACGTGACGACTTTTCACAACACAACCCGAAAAATCAAAAAGCGTCTTTCTTCTCGCGTAGAACGGCAAATGAACGCCATACAGGTTCATCAGTAACGTTAACGTTTAATGCCCTTTGTAAATCAACGTCTTGCGTGCGAAGAAATAAATTTATTGTCCGTTCGTGCGCCAGTTTTGTGGGCAAACTAATGCCATTTTCAGCGCGTAAGTCCTTAATTTTCTGATATTCGGCCGTTATTTGTGGGTCATGGGGCAGAATAGCCGCAGCAAACTTCAGATTGGATAAAGTATATTCATGTGCGCAGCAGACTAATGTTTCACCTGGAAGCTGGTTAAGCTTTTGAAAGGAATCATACATCTGCTCTGCCGTGCCCTCAAAAAGGCGTCCGCAGCCGCCCGAAAAGAGTGTGTCACCACAGAAAAGATAAGGTGAGCTGTAATATGAGATATGTCCTAAAGTGTGACCAGGGGTGTGGATCACCTCAAACGTCAGGCCCAGTACCGTGACCTTATCGCCTTCGCTGACTATGGTTCTGGCCCCTTTAGCCGCAGTTTCCTGGGGACCATAGACCTCAAGCTGAGGGAAATGCTCGCACAGTGTTTTCACTCCGCCCGTATGGTCGTTATGGTGGTGAGTCAGCAGAATAGCGACCGGCTGCCAGCCGTTGGAGGCCATTTTTTCTAACACCGGTTGGACTTCGCCGGGATCGACAATCAGGCATTTACCGTCATCATCAGTCAGCGTCCAGATGTAGTTGTCCTGCAACGCAGGAATACTGGTAAGATTCATCATCACCTCTCGCAGGTCGTAGGAAAAGGAAGAGCGTAAAGCATGAAGCCCGCTAAATCACGCCAGATTCTGAACGCACCGCTGTCATGGCGCGATATGCCGTGGGGAGATTATTTCCGCGACGCGCTAACGCAGCAGCTTCAGCCTTACCTTGGAAAGCTTTATGGCTTTCATATGCTTAAGCTTGGCAACCTCAGCGCAGAAATCAACACCGAAAACTGTGCTATTTCACATCAGGTCAATGTTGGCAGGGAAGGTGAGCTGTTACAGGTGCTGGCTGACCCGATGCAACTGCCGTTTGAGTCGAAGTCGATCGATGCCTGTTTGCTGGCCCATACGCTCGCCTGGAGCCAGGATCCTCACCGGGTGTTACGTGAAGTAGATAGGGTGTTAATTGATGATGGCTGGATGATTATCAGCGGCTTCAATCCATTCAGCCTGCTCGGCGTGAGTAAGATGGTGCCGGGCCTGAACCGCAAAGCCCCCTGGAGCGGACGGATGTTCAGCCAGGTGCGGTTAGTCGACTGGCTGGGACTGTTGAATTATGAGGTGGTCTATCGCACCCGCTTTCAGGTGCTGCCGTGGCATCGGCAGGGCGGAAAACTGATCAGCGCCCACTTACCGGCGCTGGGCTGTCTGAATATTGTGGTGGCACGTAAACGCACCTTCCCGCTGCTGCCGACCCGGGCTAAGAAGAGTATGAGCACCAGCAAGATCCGCCAGACGGTCAATGCCACACGCCAGTTCCGGCAGGCAGAGGATCAGGATTCGGTTTTATAACCGATATCCTCAAAAGCGGGATTTTCAGCTGCGCTGCGGGCCAGCACGTCGCAGCGCTCATTTTCCGGATGTCCGGCATGGCCTTTAACCCACTCCCACTGAATCTTATGGGTGCTGAGTGCTAAGTCGAGACGCTGCCAGAGATCGACATTCTTCACCGGCTTTTTGTCGGCGGTTTTCCAGCCACGCTTTTTCCAGTTATGGATCCAGCTGGTAATTCCCTGACGCACATACTGACTGTCGGTACTGAGCACCACATCGCACGGCTGGGTCAGCGCTTCCAGTGAGACAATCGCCGCCATCAGCTCCATCCGGTTATTGGTGGTAAGGTGATAGCCCGCGCTGAAGGTTTTCTCATGCTGACCGTAGCGTAAAATCGCCCCATAACCGCCGGGACCGGGATTTCCAAGACAGGATCCATCGGTGAATATTTCTACCTGTTTGCGCATCTCTGGTAGACTTCCTCTCAAAAACGCTAAGTCTGACATAAAACGGGTCTTATGAGCACTGCAAATAACCGCCAGATCGTTCTCGATACTGAAACCACCGGCATGAACATGATCGGGGTACATTATGAGGGGCATCGCATCATTGAGATTGGTGCGGTAGAGGTGATTAACCGTCGCCTGACCGGTAACAATTTCCATATGTATCTCAAGCCCGATCGGCTGGTCGATCCCGAAGCCTTTGGCGTACACGGCATTGCCGATGAGTTCCTGGCCGACAAGCCTGCCTTCAGCGAGATCGCCGATGAGTTTCTCGACTACATTCGCGGTGCTGAATTAGTAATCCATAACGCCCCGTTTGATATCGGCTTTATGGACTACGAGTTTGCAAAGCTGAACCGCGGCATTGAGAAAACCGAAATCTTCTGCAAAATCACCGACAGTCTGGCGCTGGCGCGCCGTATGTTTCCCGGCAAGCGCAACAGCCTTGATGCGCTTTGCTCGCGTTACGAAATAGACAACAGCAAACGAACCCTGCACGGCGCACTGCTCGATGCCGAGATTCTGGCTGAAGTCTTCCTGACGATGACCGGCGGACAGACGTCACTCTCCTTTTTATCGGAAAGTGAAAGCGCCCGACAGGCGCAGGGAGAGAGCATCCAGCGCATCGTGCGTCCCACCTCTGCACTGCGCGTGGTCACGGCCAGCGATGAGGAAGTGGTTGCCCATGAGTCACGTCTGGATCTGGTGATGAAAAAGGGTGGTAGTTGCCTGTGGCGCGGCTGAATTACGCATTTTTGTGGATAAAATCAACGGCAAGCTGAAAAAAACAGCAAACGATTTGTTCGCCTGGAAAAAGCGTTGACGTCGCAACAGGCTGCCATTACTATGCGCCTCGTTCCCGACGGGGAACAAAGCGCGGAGCGGTAGTTCAGTTGGTTAGAATACCTGCCTGTCACGCAGGGGGTCGCGGGTTCGAGCCCCGTCCGTTCCGCCAATCTCTTTAAAAAAGCCGATTCAGAAATGAATCGGCTTTTTGCTGTCTGCTATTCAGCAGCGGCCTGGTTCTTCGGTGCCATCACCTCGCCTTGCCAGCGGGCACCATCCTCCGCCTCACGATCTTCACGGGCGATAAAGCGATAGCAGCCTGCCGCCAGACCGGCACCAATAAACCAGCTGAAGTTCGCCACCTGATGCAGGGAAGGGATAAAGCTAATCACCAGGCAAATCGCCACCGATGGCAGCAGCGCGCCAATCGCTTTAGGGTTAAAGCCACCGCGATACCAGTAACGGCCTGCTGGCGTATCGTTAAACAGATCGTCGACCGAGATACGTCCACGTTTAATCAGATAGAAATCGGTCAGCAGAATCCCGAACAGCGGCCCGATAAACGATCCCAGCACATCCAGCGTATAGTGAATCAGCTCTGGAGACTGGAACAGATTCCACGGCGTTAACAGCACCGACCCCACCGCGGCGATCATCCCGCCGGTACGGAAACTGATTTTCTGCGGTGAACAGTTGGAGAAGTCAAAAGCGGGCGAGACGAAGTTCGCCACGATATTGATGCCGATGGTAGCGGTAATCATGGTCAGCAATCCAATCGCGACCGCCAGATCGTTGCCGACCATGCTCACGGTTTCGATGGGATCGGTAATCATTTTGCCAAACAGCGATTGGGTGCCCGACACAATCACTACGGTCACCACCGAGAACAGCAGAAAGTTAAACGGCAGTCCCCAGCGGTTGCCGCGACGGATCTCTGACATGCTTTTGCCGTAGCGTGAGAAGTCACCGAAGTTCAGCAGCGGCCCGGAGAAGTAAGAGACCACCAGCGCCGTCGCCGTAATCATCTGCCACGTCTGCTCGCCTGCGGTAAGCGATTTGCTGGCGAGAGTAAACGAAATCCCATCGAAACCGGTCTTGTATACAATCCAGCCCGCCAGCGCCACCATCACCACATAGACCGCCGGTCCGGCGACATCAATAAACCGTTTGATGGCGTTCATGCCATGCCAGAACACCATCGCCTGCAGTAACCACATAATGCCGAAGCAGCACCAGCCCAGCAGCGACAGACCAAGCCAGTGCGGCACGGTCATCGACGTCAGCGACGGCGCGAACTTCAGCAGCACCAGCATCAGCGCATTCGCCGCCAGATAGGTCTGGATGCCATACCAGGCGAACGCGATCAGACCGCGTATCACTGCCGGGATATTGGCACCAAACACCCCAAACGCCTGACGGCAGATCACCGCATAGGGGACGCCCGCCATCTGGCTCGGTTTCGCCACCAGATTCGCACAGATCTGCACGATGCAGATCCCCGCCAGCAGGCAGAGCAGCACCTGCCAGCTGGCTAATCCCAGCGTGAAGAAGCTGGCGGCCACCACATAGCCGCCCATGCTGTGCACATCCGACATCCAGAAAGAAAAAATGTTGTACCACGACCAGTTCTGATCGCGAGTCGGTGCCAGGTCGTCGTTACAGAGTCGTGGGCTGTAACGGGCGTTGGCTTCAGAGGCCGTGCTGGCCACCGTTGATTGATTTGGCATGAAACCTGCTCCTCTACCCGAGAGTGGAATGAATAATCTGGTAAAGCGGTATTGCAGGATCCAGGCCAGATCTCTTTTCTTGTATACAATATTTATTTTTCACGTATACGATATGTGGCGTACAGCAAGCGACCGGAGTGGGTAATGACGAGTAAAACAGGACAGCGAGACGCCACCAGGCTGCAGGATAAAGATGAAGGGATTTACCAGGCGTTGATGAACGCCATTGTTGAGCATCAGCTGCCGCCGGGCAGTAAACTGCCGGAAGAGGCCCTTTCCGGGGTCTTTGGCGTGAGCCGCACCGGCATCCGCAAAGTGCTGCAACGCCTCGCGGCGGTGCAAATGGTCACTCTGACGCCCAAACGTGGTGCGCAGGTCTCCACACCCGGCGTTGAAGAGGCGCGGGATATCTTCTCAACCCGCAGCTTAATGGAGTGCGCTAATCTGCCAGCGGTACTGGCCCATCTGCAGCCCCCGCATCTGGTGGCGCTGGAGCAGCTCATCGCGCAGGAGAATCAGGCGCACGCCGATCATGATGGCCCGGCAGCCATCCGGCTGTCAGCGGCCTTTCATATTCAGTTGCAGGCGATCTCCGGGAATCAGGTGCTCACCGGCATGGTGACCAGTCTGACGCAGCGATCATCGCTGGTGATCGCCGCCTATGGCGCACCCTGGCAGCGTGGCTGCCGCTGTGACGATCATGCGAATCTGCTTCAGTTACTGCGCGCGCGTGCGCTGCAGCC
The DNA here is from genome assembly GCF_025910075.1 of Pantoea sp. RG18. Lineage (NCBI taxonomy): Bacteria > Pseudomonadati > Pseudomonadota > Gammaproteobacteria > Enterobacterales > Erwiniaceae > Pantoea > Pantoea sp. RG18. The sequence goes on along the minus strand of NZ_JAPCIL010000007.1, from coordinate 393,933 downwards.
GCTGACGCAGGCGCTACAGCATCACTTCGAGCACATCGTCTCCAGCCTGCACTTTGAGCGCAGCGGGGAAACGCTGCCCGACTTTTCCCGACTGTTTGCCGCAGGCTCTGGAGCTGCCTCATGAGCCTGATTCAGGTTATTAACCCTAATACCAGCCTGGCGATGACCGAAACTATCGGTCAGGCCGCGCGTGCGGTCGCCGCACCGGGCACCGAAATTCTGGCTGTTTCGCCGTCGCAGGGTGTGCCCTCCATTGAAGGGCATTTCGATGAGGCGATCGCCGCCATCGGCGTGCTGGAGCAGATTAAACTGGGCAGAGCGCAGGGCGTCAGCGGCCACGTCATTGCCTGCTTTGGCGATCCGGGTTTGCTGGCGGCACGCGAACTGGCCAGCGGACCGGTGATCGGCATCGCGGAAGCGGCGATGCATACCGCCACGCTGCTGGCGACGCGTTTCTCCATTGTCACCACGCTGCCGCGCACCCTGGTGATTGCGCGTCATCTGCTGCAGCAGTATGGCTTTACCCATCACTGTGCCGCACTGCATGCCATCGATCTGCCGGTACTGGCGCTGGAAGATGGCAGCGGCCTGGCGCAGGAAAAAGTGCGGCAGCGCTGCATTCAGGCTAAACGGGAAGATGGCAGCGGGGCGATTGTGCTGGGCTGTGGCGGAATGGCGACGCTGGCCGGGGAGCTGACCCGGGAGCTCGGCCTGCCGGTGATCGATGGCGTCAGCGCGGCGGTGAAGATGGTGGAGTCGCTGGTGGCGCTTGGTTTTGGCACCAGCAAACATGGTGATCTGGCCTGGCCTTTGCAGAAACCTCTCTCAGGTGCGTTTCAGCATCTAAACTAACGGAACTTTCCCGAATCAAAACAGGTGGAGTGATGACTGACGCTGCAGAGAAGAAAGAGTACAGCTTTAACAAAAACTATCCGCGCGATTTAATCGGTTATGGCGCTCATCCGCCGCACGCCGCCTGGCCCAACAACGCCCGTGTGGCGGTGCAGTTTGTTCTGAACTACGAAGAGGGCGCAGAAAACAGCGTGCTGCACGGCGACACCGGCTCAGAGCAGTTCCTCTCCGACATCATCGGGGCAGCCAGCTATCCCGATCGCCACATGTCGATGGAGTCGCTGTATGAGTACGGCTCACGCGCCGGTTTCTGGCGTATCCACAACGAATTCCAGAAACGCGGTCTGCCGTTAACGGTTTTCGGCGTGGCGATGGCGCTGGCGCGTCATCCGGAAGTCGTCGAAGCGATTAAACAGGCTGACTACGATGTGGTCAGTCACGGCTGGCGCTGGATCCACTATCAGGGCATGGATGCAAAAACCGAACGCCAGCATATGCAGCAGGCGGTCGATGTGCTGGTTGATCTGTTTGGTAAAGCGCCGACCGGCTGGTACACCGGCCGCGACAGCCCGAATACCCGTCGGCTGGTGGTGGAGCAGGGCGGTTTTAGCTATGACAGTGACTACTACGGCGACGATCTGCCTTTCTGGACCCAGGTCACCTGTCAGGATGGAACGGTTAAACCGCACCTGATTATCCCCTATACCCTGGAGTGCAATGACATGCGCTTTGCCTCGCCGCAGGGATTTAATACCGCGGAACAGTTCTTTACCTATCTGCGCGACAGCTTCGATGTGCTGTATGAAGAGGGCGAAACCGCACCGAAGATGATGTCGATCGGTATGCATTGCCGCCTGCTGGGTCGTCCTGGCAAATTCCGCGCGCTGCAGAATTTTCTCGATCACATCCAGCAGCATGAGGATGTCTGGATCTGTACCCGTCAGCAGATCGCTGACCACTGGATCAACACGCACCCGGCACCTTAAGCCGGTTCCGGCGCTCGGCCCGCGTTGATCGGGCGAAGCGCCGGACGATGTCAGCTCATCAGGCTGACCTGCGCCGCCACGATGCACCAGCCGTGGGGCATGCGTACCCAGGTCTGCTGCTGACGGCCAATTTTATCGCTGCCGGTGCGGGTAAATTCGGTGCTGCAGACCGCATAATCCTCGCCAAAGGTGGTGATCACGGTGTTTCGCAGCGTCCGGTTCAGCCCGGCTGAAGGACGCGCGGCGCGGAAGGCCCGAATCTCATCAATGCCATACAGATTCTCACCCGCGCCGAGGCGCACGGTTCGCGGGTCGTGCCAGAACAACGCATCCAGTTCGGCCACGTCATTGCTGACCAGCGCCTGCTCGTAGCGGTAAAACTGCGCCGTCACCTCGGTGACTACCTGCGGTAAATTAATCTCTCTGTTCATCAGGCTCCAGCCATATTGATTTGCGGTATCGTAATGCCGCGTTGTTCCAGTGCCCAGGCGGCACGTAACACCGCCTCTTCATTAAATGGACGGGCGATAAGCTGTAATCCAATCGGCAGACCGCTTCGGGTCGCCAGCGGCACGGTACAGACCGGCAATCCCAGGAAGGAGATCGGCTGCGTCAGCATACCCATGCTCGCCTTAGCGGGCAGCGATTCCCCCTGAATCGACAGGGTCTGCTGACCGATGGTGATCGCGCTGCAGGGTGTCGCCGGCGCTATCAGCACATCAAACCGATCAAAAAGCGGCAACACCTGCTGCTGGAAATGGCGGCGGAAACGCTGCGCCTGCACGTACCAGGCACCTGGCATCATGGCACCGGCCAGCAGACGCTCGCGTGAATTAGGTTCAAACTGCTCAGGCGTCTGGCGCAGGGCGGGCAGATAGTGATTGCCGCCTTCTGCCGCGGTCATGATAAATGCCGCCGAGCGTGCCAGCTCAGCGTCCGGCATCAGCACCTCTTCCTGTGCATCAAGTGCTGCCGCGATCACCGCGACGGCAGCGCGGGCATCCTCATCGCACCAGCGGGCAAAAAAGCCACCCAGTACGCCGCAGCGCAAGCCTTCGCTGCCCTGTGACAGCCCCGGTAGCGTCGCGGCCAGCGGGCGATCGGCCTGAAACGCATCGGTGTGGTCTGCGCCCTGCAACAGATCATATACCAGCGCCAGGTCTTCAACCCGCCGCGCCAGAGGACCGATGTGATCGAGGCTGGCGACAAACGGATGGCTGCCGCTGCGTGACAACCGGCCAAAGGTCGGCTTAAGACCAAAAATACCGCACAGCGACGCGGGCACTCGAATCGAGCCGTTGGTGTCGGTGCCCAGTGAAAAGTGGACCAGACCGGCGGCCACGGCAGCCGCCGAACCGCCTGACGAGCCGCCAGCCACGCGGCTGAGATCGCGCGGATTGTGCGTCGCGCCGTAGTGGCTGTTTTCGGTGGTAAAACCATACGCGTAGGCATCCATGTTCAGCATGCCAGACAGCAGCGCACCAGAGCGACGCAGTTTATCGACAGCAAACGCATCTGCACGTGCCGCCGGCCGGTCGCTGAACAGGCTGGCACCGGCCAGGGTAGTGTGACCCGCCACATCAAACAGGTTTTTTACCGCATACGGGATGCCCGCCAGCGGTGGCAGGGTTTCGCCGCGCTGCCGCTGCGCATCAATCGCACTGGCTTCTTTTAACATGCGCGGCCCGGTCACTTCCGTCCAGGCATTCAGCGCCGGATTGTGCTGCTCAACCGCCTGCAGCGTGCGCTTTGCCACTTCCAGCGCACTGATTTCACCCTGCTGAATCGCCCGTTGCAGGGTCTGAATCGAAACGTCACCTAATCTCATGCCTGGTATACTCCTGCCACTTCAAGCCGGTCATCCAGCGGAAACGTCATCAGCGGCGCGGCCATCTCCGCGATACGCGACAGCTGGATCAGCAGTTCAGCGCGGCGGGCGTCATCCAGTTCCAGTTGCAGTATCTGCTCCATATGGCCGATGTAGCTGGCCCAGTCGTGTTGATTCATGATTCGCTCCTGTTAAAAACCGGCGGCGCTGCCGTTACTGCGTGGATCGCTTGCGCCCTCAAACATGCCGTTGCTGTGGCGCACAATGGCGCCCGCATGGCCCACGGATTCGCTGAAGTCCGGCAGCAGCTCCACCTCATGTCCCCACAGACGCAGCATCAATACCGTTTCGTCGTCAAAACGACCTTCCAGTTTCAGCGAGTCTGATGATTGCCCCCAGGTCCGGCCCAGCAGCCAGCGCGGCGCACTGACCGCCTGTTGTAACGGCAAGCCCTGAATCACATGGCGGGTAAAAATCGCCGCCTGAGTCTGCGGCTGTCCATCCCCACCCATCGCGCCATACACCAGCGTCCGGCCATCTTTCAGCCGTGCGGCGGCAGGATTCAGGGTATGAAACGGTTGCTTACCGGGTGCCAGGGCCAGCAGATGGTCAGGATCGAGGCTGAAAGCGGCGCCGCGGTTCTGCCAGGTGATACCCGTGCCGGGCAGCACCACACCACTGCCAAATTCGTGATAAATGCTCTGAATAAAGGAGACGGCCAGGCCGCTGCTGTCCATCACGCCCATCCAGACCGTATCGCCCGGCCCGCGTCCGTTTCCCCATGCCGCCGCCTCTCCATCGGTGATCTGGCTGGCGAGTGTGGCAAGGTGATCGCTGTCCAGCAGCGCCTGCAAATCTTCCGTGACGTGACGTGGATCGGTGATGTGTTTGTCGCGCAGTGCAAATGCTTTTTTGGTGGCTTCCACGATACGGTGCACCGTCTGCGCATCGTCAGCCTCCGCCATCTCCAGCCGATCGGTGATGCCCAGGATCGCCAGCGACACCATGCCCTGCGTTGGCGGGGTGATATTCCAGATATCACCTTCGCTGTGGGAGAGATGCAGCGGCGTTGTGCGACGGGCGCGATGCTGCTGCAGATCGGCCAGCGTCACCGGCATGCCCAGCGTGGTCATCTCATCGGCCATATGGTGAGCCAGCGGGCCGCGATAAAAGCTGTCGAGCCCCTCTTCAGTAAGCTGGCTGAGGGTGTTAGCCAGTGCGGGCTGGGTAAAACGGCTGCCAGGCTGCGGCACGTTGCCGTCAGGCATAAAGGTGGCGCTGAAGCCGGGCTGATGCTGCAATTCACTGCGGAACGTCGCGGTGGCGGCGCTCTGTGAGGCAGTCACCGGAATACCGTCGGCGGCGTAGTGAATCGCATCGCGCAGCAGACGTGCCAGCGGCAGCGGCGGGGTGCCCATCTCAGCCGAGAGATTCAGTGCCTCCTGCCAGCCGCTGACCGTACCGGCCACGGTCAGCGCCGCTTTCGGCCCGCGATGCGGAATCTTAGGGTGATCGGCGTAGAAATCGTGATGAGCCAGCGAACCGGCTGCGCCGCTGGCGTCGATAGCGACAGGATCGCCGCCGGGCGGCAGAATCAGCCAGAAACCATCACCGCCCAGTCCATTCATATGCGGGTAGACCACGGCGATGGTCGCGGCAGCGGCCACCATTGCTTCAATGGCATTACCGCCATCACGCAGAACCGCGAGCGCGCTTTCACTCGCCAGATGGTGTGGCGTCACCGCCATCCCCTGCGGGGCCATATTGCTTTGAATCATTTTTTTCTCGTTATCCGGGTGACAGAACCGATAACAAAGCAAGAGCTGTTCCAGTTTTCACCCTGAGCTGACAATGCGCCGGTTAACCTGGCGCAAATTGTGCTAGCTTCTGCTGAAACAAAAGTTACAGGACGGGTTATGAAACAGCTTGATGAACGACTCAGGAGTCACTATCCCCAGCTCTCTCCGCAGGAGCAGCGCATTGCCGACTTCGTGTTTGACCACTTCGATGACCTGATCAGCTACAACAGTGCCGAGCTGGCGCGGCTTAGTGGCGTGTCGAAAGCCACGGTCAGCCGGCTGTTTAAGCGTCTGGGCTATGAAAAATACAAGGATATGCGTGATGAGTTACGCATCCTGCGCCAGAGCGGCATGCCGCTGACTGATAATCGTGATGCGGTGCAGGGCAATACGCTGCTGGCGCGACACTACAAGCAGGAGATGGCTAACCTGACGCAGTGGGTGAACAGTCTGGATGCCCGGCACTTTAATGAGGTTATCCAGCAGCTGGCGCAGGCAAAACGCGTCTTTATCATCGGCATGCGCAACGCCTATCCGGTGGCACTGCATCTGCGACAGCAGCTGGTGCAGGCGCGTTCGCAGGTACATATCCTGCCGCAGCCGGGCCAGACGCTGGCTGAGGAGCTGGTGGATATTACGCCGGAGGATATGGTGGTCGTGATGGCCTTCCGTCGTCGTCCCCGCATCATTCGCCCGCTGATGCAGCAGTTGCAGGCTGCCGGTATCCCGCTGCTGGCGCTGTGTGAGCCGCAGGCGCAGACGGTGATTGCGCTGGCGCGCTGGCAGCTCTGTACGCCGCTGGACAGCGTTTCCGCCTTCGACAGTTATGGCTCCGCCATGAGTCTGGTTAACCTGATTGCCAATGCACTGCTACATGAAATGCTGGCACAGGGACGTCAGCGCATTCATCAGATCGCCGACCTTTATCAGCAGTTTGACGAGCTGGAGCACCGCTAAAAGGCACCGTTTTGGTGCTTTGCCCCATTTCAGAACAGACCTTCCCCCGGCGTAGTCGTCCCGATTACGCCAGATTTCAGCTGAATGCTTTGCCGCTTAACCCTTTTTCTGTGGCCGTCCGGGTTGGCACATTAGTTGCAGATTGCATTTCAAAGAATCTTTTGTTTCACGTTAATCTCACCGGGGTGCATAATGAAAAAAGTTTTGATGGCGGTTGCGACAGCGGCATTACTGATGGCACAAGCGGGAAGCGCGCTGGCCGATCAACTGCAGGACATCCAGAAACGCGGCGTCATTCGCATCGCCGTGCCGCAGGATTTCCCGCCGTTTGGCTCGGTTGGCACCGATCTGCAGCCGCAGGGGTATGACATCGACACGGCCAGATACCTGGCAAAGCAGATGAAACTTAAGTTGCAGCTGGTGCCGGTCAGCAGTGCCAACCGCGTGCCTTATCTGCAAACCGACAAGGTCGACCTGGTGATCTCCAGCATGGGTAAAAATGCCGAGCGGGAAAAAGTGATCGACTTCACCCGCGCCTATGCGCCGTTCTTCCTGGGCGTATTCGGGCCGAAAGGCGATGAAATCAAAGCGGCGTCTGCCCTGAGCGGCAAATCGATTGGCGTAACACGCGGTGCGGTAGAGGACATGGTCCTCAGTGACGTTGCGCCGAAAGATGCACAGGTGAAACGCTACGAAGATAACAACACTACCTTGTCTGCGTATCTCTCCGGTCAGGTGCAGTATGTGGCGACCGGCAACCTGGTGGTCGCCGCCATTGCCCGTCAGAATCCGGCTAAAGCGCCGGTGGCGCAGTTTATGCTGAAAGATTCTCCCTGCTATATCGGCCTGAAGAAAGATCAGCCGGCACTGAAAGCGAAAGTGAATGCGCTGATTGAGCAGGGCATCAAAGATGGCACCCTGAATAAACTGTCAGAAGAGTGGCTGAAAGCGCCGCTGCCCGCCAACCTCGGCGCCTGAGGAAAGATTCATGACCGGGCAACTTAACTTTCCCGCCCTGTGGCCCTACTGGCCGGAGCTGCTCTCCGGTCTTTGGGTCACCATTCAGCTGACGGTGCTGGCGACTACCGGTGGTGTGGCGCTCGGCATTGCGGGCGCGGCGCTGCGCAGTGGCAGACCCAGCTGGATGAGCCGCCTGTGGGGCATCTATGTCGAGCTGATCCGCAACACGCCGTTTGTGGTGCAACTGTTCTTTATCGTTTTCGGTCTGCCTGCGCTGGGGCTGAAACTCACTGCTGGCGAGGCGGCGCTGCTGGCGATGCTGATCAACCTCGGGGCATATAGCACCGAGATTATTCGTGCCGGAATACAGGTGACACCCAAAGGGCAGTGGGAAGCGGGACGGGTGCTGGGATTAACCCGCAGCCAGACGTTTTTGCGGGTGGTCTTGCCGCCCGCGCTGCAGCGCATTTATCCGGCGCTGGTGAGTCAGTGCATCATCGTGATGCTGGGTTCGTCGGTGGTGTCGCAGGTCTCCTACGAGGAGCTGACCTTCGCCGCCAACCTGATCCAGTCGCGCACCTTCTTAAGTTTTGAGGTCTATCTGGTGACCACGCTGATCTACCTGGCGTTGTCGATTGCAATGCGCCATCTGCTGCTGGCGATTGGCCGTAAATGGTTTGGAGTGCAGCCATCATGATGACGACCTTTACCGACTGGGACATCCTGCGCAACCTGCTGCTGGCGGCACGCTGGACCCTGTTGCTGTCGCTGGTGGCCTTTGTCGGCGGCACGCTGGTGACGCTGCCGCTGCTGTTTATGCGCCTGCTGCAACGCAAATGGTTAACGCGGCTGGTACGCGGTTACACCGCGCTGTTTCAGGGCACGCCGCTGCTGATGCAGCTGTTCCTGGCGTTTTTCGGCGTCGGCCTGTTCGGCATTGATGTTGCACCCTGGACGGCAGCCTCGCTGGCGCTGACCTTCTACACCAGCGCCTTTCTGGTCGATATCTGGTACGGCAGCATCCGCGCCCTGCCAAAAGGCCAGTGGGAAGCGTCGCGCTGTCTCGGCCTGACCTTTGGTCAGACGCTGTGGCGGGTCATTGCGCCGCAGGCGATCCGCATCGGTATTGCCCCGACGGTGGGGTTTGCTGTCCAGGTGATCAAGGGCACCGCGCTGGCGTCAATTATCGGGTTCATCGAGCTGACCAAGGCGGGCACCATTCTGAACAACGTGACCTATCAGCCGTTTAAAGTCTTTGGGCTGGTGGCGCTGGGCTACTTCCTGATGTGTTATCCGCTGTCTCGCTACAGCCAGTATCTGGAGAAAAAATTCAATGCCGCTCATCACCATTAATCAGGTGCAAAAATATTACGGCGACAACCATGTGTTGAAAGGCGTGGATCTGGATATCGACATGGGCGAGGTGATCTCAATCATCGGTCGCAGCGGATCGGGCAAAAGCACGCTGCTGCGCTGCATGAACGGGCTGGAAGGCTATCAGGAGGGCAGCATCAAGCTCGGCGGTATGACGATTACCGATCGCGACTCGCAGGCGCGCGAAATCAGCCGCTCGGTCGGGATGGTGTTTCAGAGCTTCAACCTGTTCCCGCACATGACGGCACTGGAGAACGTGATGCTGGCGCCGCGCCGGGTGCTGAAAAAAAGCGAGGCCGAGTGCCGGGCGCTGGCGGCGCAGATGCTGGAGAAGGTCGGGCTGGGCGAGCGTCTCAACTACTATCCTGCCAGCCTCTCCGGCGGTCAGCAGCAGCGCGTGGCGATCGCCCGTGCACTGGCGATGACGCCGAAAGTTTTACTCTGTGATGAGATCACCTCCGCGCTCGATCCCGAGCTGGTGGGCGAAGTGCTCAAAGTTCTGGAGCAGCTGGCGTCAGAAGGGATGACGCTGATCCTCGTCACGCATGAAATGAGCTTCGCCCGCGACGTGGGCGATCGTGTGGTCTTTATGCATCAGGGGCGCGTCTGGGAGCAGGGCGACAGTAAGACGCTGTTCGCTCAGCCGCAGTCACCGGAGCTGAAGCAGTTTATCTCTTCGGTTCGCCTCTGATTCTGAAAAAGGAAATTACGATGGATATCAATCACTACCCGCAACTTAACCCGCCACAGCGTCTGCTGATGGGGCCTGGACCGATCAATGCCGATCCACGTGTGCTGCGCGCCATGTCGAGTCAGCTGCTGGGGCAGTACGATCCCGCGATGACCCACTACATGAATGAAGTGATGGCGCTCTATCGCGGCGTGTTTCGCACAGAGAACCGCTGGACACTGCTGATTGACGGCACCTCCCGCGCCGGTATCGAATCGATTCTGCTGTCATCGATCCGGCCTGGCGACAAAGTGCTGGTACCGGTGTTTGGCCGCTTTGGTCATCTGCTGTGCGAAATTGCCCGCCGCTGTCGTGCGGAAGTGCACACCATTGAAGTGCCGTGGGGCGAAGTCTTTACTCCCGACCAGATCGAAGATGCGATCAAAAAAGTGCGGCCGCGCCTGCTGCTGACCGTACAGGGCGACACCTCAACCACCATGCTGCAGCCGCTTGAGCAACTGGGTGCGATCTGCAAACAGTATGGCGTGCTGTTCTACACCGATGCCACCGCGTCGCTGGCGGGTAACGCGCTGGAAACGGACGCCTGGGGGCTTGATGCCGTATCCGCGGGGATGCAGAAATGCCTGGGCGGTCCATCGGGTACCTCGCCGATCACGCTGAGCGCAGAGATGGAAGCGGTGATCCGCAAACGCAAATGCGTAGAGCAGGGGATCCGCACCGAGGCGCATCAGGATGGCGAAGAGGAGATGATCTACTCCAACTATTTTGATCTCGGCATGATCATGGATTACTGGGGGCCGGAGCGGCTCAACCACCATACCGAAGCGACCAGTGCGCTTTTTGGCGCGCGCGAGTGCGCCCGGCTGATCCTGCAGGAGGGGCTGGACAACGGCATCGCCCGCCACAAGCTGCACGGTGAAGCATTGCTGAAAGGCATTCAGGGGATGGGGCTGGAGACCTTCGGCGACCTGAAACACAAAATGAACAACGTGCTGGGCGTGATGATCCCGTCTGGCGTAAACGGCGATCAGGTGCGCAAGCTGATGCTGGAAGATTTCGGCATTGAGATTGGCACCTCGTTTGGCCCGCTGCATGGCAAGGTGTGGCGCATTGGCACCATGGGCTACAACGCGCGTAAAGATTGCGTGATGCAGACTCTCTCCGCGCTGGAAACGGTGCTGACCTATGTCGGCTATCGCACGCCGCAGGGTGCCGCGGCGCAGGCCGCCTGGGATCACTACGGGAGCCACGCATGATGATGAGCGCCAGCGAAGCCCAGGCCGCTGCACAGCGCGTTATGGCGCGCTGCGATGCGCTAGCGGCGATCAGCGAAACGGCCGAGGGGCTGACCCGCGTCTACCTCTCACCCGAACATCTGCGCGCCAACGCCTGTGTCGGTGAGTGGATGCAGGCGGCGGGGATGCAGGTGTGGCAGGATGAAGTCGGCAATATCTGTGGGCGCTACGAGGCGGCAGAAGCGGGTGCACCCGCGTTACTGCTTGGCTCGCATCTCGACACGGTGCGCAACGCCGGTCGCTACGACGGCATGCTGGGCGTGCTCAGCGCCATTGAAACCGTACAGTGGCTTAACGAACATCAGCGCCGCTTACCGCTGGCGATTGAAGTCATTGGCTTTGGTGACGAAGAGGGCACCCGTTTTGGCATTACGCTGCTCGGCAGTCGTGGCATTACCGGCAGCTGGCCGCAAAGCTGGGTGACGCATCCTGACGGCAACGGCATCACCGTGGCGCAGGCGATGGCGGATGTCGGTCTCGACAGCGACAGGATCGCATCTGCGGCGCGGCGGGTTGAGGATATCGTCGGTTATCTTGAGCTGCACATCGAGCAGGGCCCCTGCCTGGAGCAGGAGGATCTGGCGCTCGGTGTGGTCACGGCCATCAACGGTGCGCGCCGCCTCAACTGCCGTTTCACCGGTGAAGCGGGCCATGCGGGCACGGTGCCGATGACCCACCGCAAAGATGCGCTGGCTGCTGCTGCCGAGTGGATGGTGTTTATCGAGCAGACCACCCGTGAGCAGGACCCGCAACTGGTCGCCACCGTCGGTACGATAAACTGCGCGCCGGGGGCGGTCAATGTAATCCCTGGCGAGGTATCGCTGTCGCTGGACGTGCGCGGTCCGCTGGACAACCCGCTGGAGACACTGCTCTCCAGCCTGTTAACCCAGGCGGAGGCGATTGCGCTGCGGCGTGGACTCCGCTTTGAGTCGAACGAATATTATCGCATCGGTGCCACCGCCTGTGACTCCGCGCTGCAACAGGCGCTGAGTCATGCGGTGGAAACGGTGCAGGGGCGCAGCCTGTCACTGCCGAGCGGTGCGGGGCACGACGCCATCGCTATCGCTGAACGCTGGCCGGTCGGCATGCTATTTGTGCGTAACCATCGCGGTATCAGCCACCATCCGGCAGAGTCCGTGGCGGTGGCTGATGTGGCGCCCGCGCTGCAGGCTTATTTACAGGCGGTCTCGCTGATTGCTGAACGGAGCTGAACATGGAATTAGCCGCATTTAATCAGCTGTCGGCTGATGAGGCGCAGGCGGCCATCCGGCATTGTGTTGCCATTCCGCACTGGCAGCAGTCGCTGGTGGCGGCGCGGCCTTTTGACACCCTGGATGCGCTACGGGCAACCGCCGATGCGCTGGCCCGCCAGTGGCAGCGGCCTGAGCTGGAGGCCGCACTGTCGGCGCATCCCCGCATTGGCGAACGCGCGAACGGTGCGGATAAAGAAGCGGCACTTTCACGGGGAGAGCAGTCCGCCATGCAGCAGGCCGACAGCGCTTTGCAGCAGGCAATGCAGCAGGGGAATCAGGCGTATGAAACGCGTTTTGGCCGGGTGTTTCTGATTCGCGCCACAGGGCGCAGCGGCGAGCAGATGCTGGCAGAATTGCAGCGTCGGTTGCAGAATAGCGATCCTGCCGAGCAGCAGGAGGCGCTGGATCAGCTGCGTGAAATTACTCTGTTACGCCTGAAGGAGACGATTCAATGAGTACTGTTACCACCCATATTCTGGACACGGCGCTGGGCAAACCGGCCAGCGGTGTAGCGATTTCACTTGAGCAGAACAGCCCGGAAGGGTGGTTTCCGATTTCACAGGGTGAAACCGACAGTGACGGACGTCTGAAAGATCTCACGCCCGAGCCGCTGACGCCGGGCCACTACCGTTTAACGGCAGAAATCGGCGACTATTTTGCCGCCGCTGGTCGGGATGCACTCTACGTCAGCGCGCAGATCGATTTTATGATTGCCGAAGCGGGCAGCCATTTTCATCTGCCGTTTCTGATTTCGCCCTGGTCCTGGTCAACCTATCGCGGCAGTTAATGGGCGGGCTGACTGCCCGCCCGCCATTCACAGCGAAAAGCGATCCGCATCCTGCCAGGCCGGGAAGCGCTCGCGATAAGCATTCAGTGCGTCCAGCGACAGCTCTGCGTCCAGCCTGGCGCGCTGGTGCGGCTCAGCCGCGCTGAGGATCTCGCCCTGCGGTGAAATAATCTGGCTGTCGCCGCTGTATTGATGCTGATTGCCGTCACTGCCGACGCGGTTACAGCCTGCCACATAAGCCTGATTTTCAATTGCCCGCGCCAGCAGCAGCGCCTGCCAGTGCAGTGCACGCGGTGCAGGCCAGTTGGCGACATAGAGCGCCAGATCGTAATCGTTGCGGTTGCGCGAGAAGACCGGGAAACGCAGGTCGTAACAGATTTGCGGCAGGATGCGCCAGCCGCGCCACTCAAATACCTGACGCTGTTCGCCTGGCAGATAGTGGTGATGCTCGTCCGCCATGCGGAACAGGTGGCGCTTGTCATACTGATGCAGCGTGCCGTCCGGCTCCACCAGCAGGAAGCGATTTACCGCGCCGTGTTCGGTCTGAATCGCCGCGCTACCGCCGACCAGGGCATCGTTGCGACGGGCATGCTGATGCAGCCACTCCACCACCTGCGCCTGAGGCAGCGAGCTTTTCGCCGCTTCCATTGCAAAGCCGGTGGTAAACATCTCTGGCAGTAAAATCAGATCGCGCCCGGTGAGTCCATCCAGTTGCTCGTCAAAATGGCGCAGGTTGGCCTCGCCATCCATCCAGCTCAGCGTCTCCTGCAGTAACGTGATTTTTAAAGCTGACATAAGCGCTCCGCGGCGGCATCTAATGTCGCCGGCTGTTTGGCAAAACAGAGGCGGATCAGTTTATGAGGAAAGGCATCGGCGCAGAACACCGACAGAGGAATCGCGGCAACGCCCACTTCGCGGGTCAGCCACTGGCAGAAACTGACATCATCCAGATCGGAGATGGCGCTGTAATCGACCAGCAAAAAGTAGGTACCTTCGCAGGGAAGCACCTTAAAGCGGCTTCTGCTTAGCGCCGTTGCCAGCCGATCGCGGCGGTCACGATAAAACGCTGGCAGCTCAAGATAGTGCTCCGGATGCTCACGCAGCATATCGGCAATCGCCAGCTGCGCCGGCGTATTCACCGAGAAGGTCAGATACTGATGCACCTTGCGCAGTTCCGCGCTGATCGCGGCAGGGGCAATGCAGTAGCCCACTTTCCAGCCGGTCATATGGAAGGTCTTACCAAACGACGACACCGCGATAGCGCGCTGGCGCAGTTCGGGATGTGCCAGCACGCTGGCGTGGCCTGCCTGATCGAAGCAGATGTGCTCATAGACTTCGTCGCTCAGCACATAGACCGGTCGCGCAGCAATCGCCTGCCATAGCGCGGTGAAATCCTGCTGCTGCCAGACGGTGGCGGAAGGATTGTGCGGCGTATTCAGGATCACCAGCCGGGTTTTATCACTCAGCAGCGCAGCAAACGCCTGCCAGTCCACCCGGAAAGCGGGCGGCTGCAGCGTAATGCGTTTCATCACGCCGCCCGACAACTCTACCGCAGGCGCATAGCTGTCGTAGCTGGGATCAAAGCAGATCACTTCATCGCCTGGCCGCACCAGCGCGGTAATCGCCGCATAGAGCGCTTCGGTTGCGCCTGCCGTCACCGTAATCTCCGTTTCGACATCAGGCCGATAGTCATAAAGCCGCGCGGTTTTCTCTGCTATCGCCTCACGTAACGGCAGCGCACCCGTCATCGGCGCATACTGGTTCGCGCCCTGGCTGACATGATACGCCAGCCGCTGCTGCAGATAGGCCGGGCCGCTAAAATCAGGAAAGCCCTGAGAGAGATTGATAGCGTTATGCTGCTGCGCCAGCGCACTCATCTGGCTGAAAATGGTGGTGCCGAGCAAAGGGAGTTTACTCTCGGGGATCAGGTTGTGCTGCGTCATGATGTCAGGCCTTAAGCGCGAAGATTGATGCGGTGTCACCCGGTGTTTGTGCCACTATAAACAGGATGATAGTATTTGGCAATCAAGACGCTTAGATGGCTAAATGCGTCATGCTCCACACCTCAGCTTCGTTAGCTTCGTTTGCTTACCCCGGTCACTGACAAGTGTCAGCTCCCGGCGATAAGCGCTTGCCGCCTTGCTGACACAAGGATCATCTGGCAGGACCCGAAGAGTATGGTTCAGCAGTCGGGCACCAGACCCATAAAATTCTGACAACAACAGTACAGCCTGATGCTGGTCGCTCCGCTCCCCGTCTGCTGGTGTATCCACTACGGGGATATCAGGACTTCTTCGCCTGTTGTCAGAAATGCCTGATAATTGGGAACATAACGGCAGCGTAAAAGGGACATTATGCTTCATTACAGTCAGGCAAAGTCACTGGATGACATCTACCTTGAGGACATTCCCCACATTATCCACCCGGAAACGGCGGCACGAGATCTTGCAAATACCGCGTTGCAAAACCGCATCATCCAGGAGTGGAATTTGCCGCAGGGCTACACCCTTTTTGTCAGCCGGTATCACAAGTTCCACTGGCAGCGTCCCTGGATGGCATACCGTGACACGCTGGACGACATCAAATCCGGGGCACTCGTTCTGCTGAGACAAAATATCACCGGTTATGCCATCTCTGGCGTTCTGACGACATCTGGCGGCCTTCTCGATAACCTGCCTCTGTTACTTCGATCCCGGCTCAATCACCTCATATCCCGGCAACTGAAACGCCCGGTATATCACGTCCGTCCTGCTGCACCGGTGCAACACGCTCAGTCAGCAAAAACCATCAATAGCAAAGCCGCGGGCCGGCTATTGGCTGCTGGCGGAATTTATAACGGCAATATCGAGGGGTTCAGAAAGACCGCCGGACAGCTCGGCGGCGATGCTCCAGCCGGTTTCGAGCAGGTCATGGATAACAAAGGTCTGCTCATTACCGGCGCCTCTGTAGCGGCAGGTCTTGCAATGGGAAAGCTGGGAACGGTAAGCGAATTAGAAAAGCTGTCTGCGTTATCAAAAGTACCTAAGCCACCTCCATCAGAATTTGTTAATTTTGAAACCAGACAGCTACAGAAGAAATTCAAGCACGCTGTGGATTTCAACCTGTCGGGCACTCCCAATGCCGAAGGGTTGAAGTCATATGAGCAGGCACTCAAAGCGCATATAGATGATCCACTGACACAACAAATCGCCGGTAAATACCGATGGAATCAGGATGTTAACCACTACTACAATCCTGAAACTAAAATTGATGTAATGACTAAACCTGATGGTAATTTCATCTCTGGATGGAAGTTATCCGAAACTCAAATTTCCGATCTGAAAGGTGAAGGTAATGTCTACTGATCAAAGCGAAGCAGATATGTTAGCCCTAATCGATTCGTTTGTTTCAGGTGCTATGTCGGCGCCAGAGTTTGAGGAAAAATACCTGAACGCATGGCGTGAACACAGAGCTGCTGATACAGCGGATAAACAAAACAAAGATACACAACGTTATTTTGACTCGGTATTCTCAGCTGTTGATGCTTATTGCTCTAATCCTGACCTGATTGACGAAGATGACTTAGATGCTCAGGGTTTGTTCGATTACGTCGTGAATTTAAGAAAAACCTGGGAAGAGTCACTCCTGGCTTGATGGCCTGGGCGAACTGAACATCATATCCCTGACCGTTATCTGAGCCACCCGAGATCACATTTCACCGCAAGGAACTTTTATGTCGCAGAGTCTTCCATTAGATCAGCTGGTCGCCGCCTGTCACTGGATTGGCGAGAAAGGCTGGGCACCGGCCACCGGCGGAAATATGTCGGTGCGCCGCGATGAACATGTCTGCCTGCTGAGTGAATCGGGCAAAGATAAAGGCACGCTGACGCGGGATGACTTTATCGAGGTCGATATTGCTACCAGCCAGTCGCTCTCTGGCCGTAAGCCGTCGGCAGAAACCGGTCTGCACACGATGATCTATCGACTTTTTCCCGAGGCGGGCGCGGTGCTGCATACCCACACCGTGAATGCGACTGTTCTGTCGCGGGTGGAGCAGGGCGCGGCGCTGCTGCTGCACGGCTATGAGATGCAAAAATCGTTAAGTGGCCAGCACACCCATCTGGATACGCTGGCCATTCCTGTGTTCGACAACAGCCAGGACATTGCGGCGCTGGCGTCAGAAATTGAAGATTACGCCGCCCGCTTTCCGCTGCGTTACGGCTTTCTGCTGCGCGGCCACGGCTTAACCTGCTGGGGCCGGGATGTCAGCGAAGCACGCCGTCATCTGGAAGGTCTGGAATTTTTATTTGAATGTGAACGTCAACGTCGCCTGCTGGAGAGAGCATGATTCGCGCCATTGTTACTGATATCGAAGGCACCACCAGCGATATCCGTTTTGTACATAACATCCTGTTTCCCTACGCCCGCCAGCATCTGGCGAGTTTTTTGCGTGAAAATGCGCATCAGCCCGAGGTCGCCGCAGCGCTGCAGTCGGTACGTGAGGAGGCCGGTCAGCCGCAGGCCGACCTGAATGCGGTGACAGAGATTCTGCTGGGGTTTATGGACCAGGATCGCAAATCAACCGGCCTGAAGGCGCTGCAGGGCATGATCTGGCGCGATGGTTATGTTAACGGCAGTTTTACCGGCCATCTCTATCCTGACGTCCTGCCAGCACTAAGCCGCTGGAAGGCACAGGGCATTGAACTGTATGTATATTCCTCCGGCTCGGTTGCGGCGCAGAAATTGTTATTTGGCTACAGCGACGAAGGTGATATTACTGACCTCTTCAGCGGCTATTTTGATACGCACGTAGGTGCCAAACGCGAAGTCGCAGCCTATCGCGCTATCGCCGCTGAAATTGGTCAGCCAGCGGAGCAGCTGCTGTTTCTCTCCGATATTCATCAGGAACTGGATGCCGCCGCTGAGGCGGGCTGGCAGACGCTGCAACTACTGCGTGGCGATGCGGACGGCGAGAGCCGCCATCGTCAGGTGACAGATTTTTCCCAGATTAACCCGGAGTCGATTTAGGATGAGCGCACTGACTATTTTTACCGACCGCGAAGCCAGCCAGCCGGTGTGGCACAGCACCGACGCGGAAAAAATTTGTGAACGCCTGAGCACCAAAGGCGTCCGTTTTGAGCGCTGGGAAGCCGATCGCGACCTGGGTGAAAATCCGGATCCCGAAACGGTGATCAACGCCTATCAGCATGCGATCGATCGGCTGGTGGCAGAGAAGGGCTATCAGAGCTGGGATGTGATCAGCATGCGCGCCGATAATCCGCAGAAAACCGTGCTGCGCGAGAAGTTCCTCTCTGAACATACGCACGGCGAAGATGAGGTGCGTTTCTTTGTTGAGGGTGCCGGACTCTTCTGTCTGCACCTGGATGGCGAGATCCTGCAGATCCTCTGCGAAAAAAACGATCTGATCTCGGTACCTGCGGGAACACCACACTGGTTTGATATGGGATCGTCACCGCACTTCACGGCTATCCGTATTTTCGATAATCAGGAAGGCTGGGTAGCGAACTTTACCGGCGATAAGATTGCGGATGCCTATCCGCGTCTGGCGTAAACCGCCCGTCGTTTTCGCAAGGCGTTTGCCGCTCACGGTAAACGCCTTGCAGACCGTTATTGTGGCTGGAAAATGCCACCCTGAACCTGGTCAGGCGTGACTACCCCGGTGTCCAGTACCCAGCCGCTGATCAGGGTGGCGGGCGTGACATCAAACGCCGGGTTATAGACCTTCGCCGCTTCCGGCGCCCACTGCACGCTGCCAAAACTGCCGGCAACGCCCGTCACTTCACTGGCGGCGCGCTGCTCAATAGGAATCGCTGCGCCGTCCGGACAGCTGCGATCCAGCGTGGTATTTGGGGCCGCCACATAAAACGGAATCTGATGATAATGGGCCAGCACCGCCAGGCTGTAGGTGCCGATTTTATTCGCCACATCGCCGTTGGCGGCAATGCGGTCAGCGCCTACCCATACGGCATCGACCTCTCCACGGGCCATCAGGCTGGCGGCCATGGAATCGGTAATCAGGGTGTAAGGAATTGCCAGCTCGCCCAGCTCCCAGGCGGTTAACCGGCCGCCCTGTAACAGCGGACGGGTTTCATCAACCCAGACATTCTTAATCAGCCCCTGCTGATGGGCACGAACAATCACGCCAAGGGCGGTGCCCACACCGGCGGTGGCCAGTCCGCCGGTATTACAGTGGGTCAGCAGCTGGCTGCCGGGTTTCACCCGCGTACAACCCGCGTCAGCGATGGCGTCACACAGCTGCTTATCTTCCTGCACCAGCCGCCAGGCTTCCTCTGCCAGCGCGGGGGCAAAGTCCGGCTGCGTCAGCGCCAGTTTCATCCGGTCCAGATTGTTCATCAGATTGACAGCGGTAGGGCGGGCGGCGCGCAGGGTCTCCAGTGCCTGCGCCAGTTCAGCGCGCGTCTGCCCCTGTTCTGCCAGCAACGCCAGCAGCAGTGAGGCGGAAAGGCCGATCAGCGGCGCACCGCGCACCCGCAGCGCATGAATATGTTCAATCAGCTGGGGCACGCTGTGCGCGGGCAGCCAGTTCTTTTGCTGCGGCAGTGCCTGCTGATCCAGAATCCAGAGCTGATTGTCACGAACCTGTAAGCTGGTGGTTTGAAGTGTCTGCATTGTGGGTGAAATCCATGTTGCGTTAATGATGCCTATTGTGCCAACATGCTGAACGGATGTATAGACGTCTGAACGGCTTATTACACCCAGGTTATCCCCCTTCGATTGATGAGGAACAGGCAATGTCGCAATACCGTACCTTTACTGCTGCTGATGCTGTGGAATATGCCCGACAATTTGGCGGCGTGGACAATCCTGCCGCGCTGAGCAGCGCAGAAGAGATTGGTGATGGCAACCTCAACCTGGTGTTTAAAATTTATGACGATCAGGGCAACAGCCGGGTGGTGGTCAAGCAGGCGCTGCCCTATGTGCGCTGTGTGGGTGAGTCGTGGCCGCTGACGCTGGATCGGGCGCGGCTGGAAGCGCAGACCCTGGTCGAACACTACAAATATTGTCCGCAGCACACGGTGAAGATCACCCATTACGATGCGGAGCTGGCGGTGATGGTAATGGAAGATCTCTCCAGTCATCGCATCTGGCGCGGCGAGCTGGTGAAGGGCGCTTACTACCCGGAAGCGGCTCAGCAGTTAGGCGACTATCTGGCACAAACCCTGTTTCATACCTCCGATTTCATCCTGCATCCGCACCAGAAAAAAGCGGAAGTGGCGCGTTTTATTAATCCGGAAATGTGTGAAATCACCGAAGATCTTTTCTTTAACGATCCCTATACCGACCATGAGCGCAATAGCTATCCCGAAGCGCTTGAACCGTTGGTCGCCAGCCTGCGTAATGACGATGCACTGCGCATTGCGGTGGGCGGTCTCAAGCATCGTTTCTTTGCCCACGCTGAAGCGCTGCTGCATGGTGATATTCACAGCGGATCGATTTTCGTTGCTGATGGCAGCCTGAAAGCGATTGATGCGGAATTTGGTTATTTTGGCCCTATCGGTTTTGATGTCGGCACCGCCATCGGCAACCTGCTGATTAACTACTGTGGCCTGCCGGGTCTGCTGGCTCCGCGTGAGGCCGCCGATGCACGCGAACAGCGTCTCAGCGATGTGCACACCCTCTGGACCACCTTTGCCGCGGGCTTTCTGGCACTGGCGGCAGAGAAAACCCGCGATGAGGCACTGGCTTATCCAGGCTATGCAGAGGCGTTTCTGCGTAAAGTATGGGCCGATACCATCGGTTACTGCGGCACCGAACTGATTCGCCGCACGGTGGGGATGTCACACGTGGCGGATATGAAGCTGATTGCCGATCCGGCGATGCGTACCGACTGCATCCGTAATGCAATTAATCTGGGACGCACGCTGATTCTGGCGGCCGATCATGTAGAAGATGTGGATGCGCTGATTGCCCGCATCCGTCAGGCGGGATAAAAAAAGCCGACATAATATCGGCTTTCAGGTAAATCAAAGGCTGGCTGTAAGAGTGTGCCCGCGCCGGAAACAGGGTCAGATCGGAAAGTCGCTAAAGCCATCCCTGGCTCGCTCGGCCCGCGTCGTCCTGACGCGGGACGCTTTCCTCTTCTGACCCTGTTCCCTGCGCCGGTGATGCAGGCTAACGCTAAACCTATGCTGCCTCACTCGCCCGCGACGCAGCCTGAGGGGCTTTCTCTGGCACCGGCACTGCCAGCGCATCCGCCTCAAACTCATCGACGTTAATCGAACGCAGGCGGCTGGCCTCAGCACGCTGCAACACTTCAGCCTCTTTAGCATCAATCCAGCCCTGCTCCAGCGCGCGCTTCGCCAGCGCATCCAGCCGGGTAAAAGAGAGGTGCTGCTTCGTCTGTTTGCACAGCCTGTCATGGATCACTTCTGCCGCCATCACATCCTGCAACGCCTGTTCCAGCTGACCGGCAGGGTTGTGCTCGCTGGGCGTCAGGTACATGCCACGGCCCAGACGGCTGCGTGTAGCTGACGGCTGTTGCAGCAGTTTTGCCAGCTGATGGTCCAGACGGTCAGACGGAGCAGGGCAGTGATGACCGCCTGCAAAAATAGTCATCCGCAATGCGCCCGCGACCAGACGGTTCGGGAAGTTACGCAGCAGATCGTCCATCGCGACTTCCGCCTGATGTAACGCATCCTGCACGCCCCAGTGCACCAGCGGCAGATCGGCTTCGTTGCGGCCTTCATCGTCATAGCGTTTCAGCGTCGCCGAAGCGAGATAGAGCTGGCTCAGCACATCGCCCAGACGCGCCGAAATACGCTCACGACGTTTCAGGCTGCCGCCCAGCACCGCCATCGACACATCAGAGAGCAACGCCAGGTTGGCACTGATGCGGTTCAGATGCTGATAGTAACGACGGGTGCCATCGCGGGTCGGGGTGGCGCTGGTGCGTCCGGCGGTTAAGCCCAGCCACAGGCTGCGCATGGTGCTGCTGCCGACATGACCGATGTGGCTGAACAGCGCCTGATCAAACGCGTTAACATCGTTGCTGGCTGCTGCCGCCATCTCCTGCAGTACGTAAGGATGGCAGCGAATCGCACCCTGTCCGAAGATAATCATGCTGCGGGTCAGAATATTAGCGCCTTCCACCGTGATGGCGATGGGCGCACCCTGATAGGCGCGGGCCAGGAAGTTGCTGTTACCCAGCATAATGCCTTTACCGCCGGCAATATCCATGGCGTCGATAATGGCGCGCTGACCGCGATGGGTGCAGTGATATTTCACAATCGCCGACAGCACTGCCGGTTTTTCACCCTGCATAATACCGGCCGTAATCAGCGTGGCCGCCGCATCCATCACGTAGGCGTTACCGGCAATGCGCGCCAGCGGCTCTTCAATCCCTTCCATCTTACCGATTGAGACGCGGAACTGACGACGGATATGGGCATAGGCGCCTGTCGCCAGCGCCACACTTTTCAGGCTGCCGGTTGAGTTCGATGGCAGCGTAATGCCGCGACCCACAGACAGACACTCCACCAGCATCCGCCAGCCCTGACCGGCCATTTGTGGGCCGCCGATAATATAATCAATCGGCACAAAGATATTATTGCCGCGTGTCGGCCCGTTCTGGAACGGCACGTTAAGCGGGAAGTGGCGATGACCTATCTCCACGCCGGGCGTGTTGGTCGGGATCAGCGCACAGGTAATGCCAGGATTTTCGTTATCGCTGAGCAGATGATCCGGATCGGAGAGTTTAAATGCCAGCCCCAGCACGGTGGCGATCGGCGCCAGCGTAATATAACGCTTGTTCCAGGTCAGCCGCATGCCCAGCACCTGCTGACCCTGCCACTCGCCCATGCAGACCACGCCGGTATCGGGGATGGCTCCGGCATCTGAGCCCGCTTCCGGACTGGTCAGCGCAAAGCAGGGGATCTCATCGCCGCGTGCCAGCCGGGGTAAATAGTGATTTTTCTGCTCTTCAGTGCCGTAGTGTTGCAGCAGTTCGCCCGGACCTAATGAGTTAGGCACGCCTACGGTAATCGCCAGAATCCCGGAGACGCCCGACAGTTTTTGCAGCACGCAGGCCTGCGCATAGGCGGAGAAATCCAGTCCGCCATACTCTTTTTTGATAATCATCGCGAAGAAACGATGCTCTTTCAGATAGGCCCACAGTTCCGGCGGCATATCGGCCAGCTCATGGGTGATCTGGAAATCATTGGCCATGCGACATGCTTCTTCAACCGGACCATTGAGAAAAGCCTGCTCGTCGGCGGTCAGGCGCGGCTGCGGATAGTTGTGCAGCTTCTGCCAGTCTGGTTTGCCCTGAAACAGATCGCCTTCCCACCAGGTGGTGCCCGCATCGATCGCTTCTTTTTCGGTGCGTGACATCGGCGGCATCACCTGCTGGAAGCGCTGAAACATCGGCTTTGAAAACAGGCTGCGGCGCAGTGACGGCAGGTTGAACGGCAGCAGGATAATCGCCAGCGGCAACAGTAACCATGGCGTCCAGAGGTGAGCAAAAGCCATCGCAGCAGTCCACAGCAGCAGAATCGCGCTGCTGAGCCGCAACGACAGGCGGTGATAGAACAGGGCGCCAATCAGCGCCACCGTGGCAAGTATCGAGACAACCATCATAATGAACCGCTCCAAGTAGTAAGAGGTCTGACCTGTTATGTAGAGAGGTTTAGAGCAGTTGGGTTGATTTATCAATTTGTTTACATCGCAATTACAACCTGCCTCACAAAAACCGATTTCTGTCCATTTTTGCATCACCCGCTGCAGCGATAATCGCCGCCACTGCCTGGCCAGCCATGGCATGACGCTTTGCGCTGACCGGCCATTCCGTTAAACTTGCTGCGATTAACCTCTCCTAAAAAAGGACATCCCTATGTACCAGGACATTATCCGCTCTGAGCTTAATGAAGCTGCTGATACGCTGAATAAATTCCTCAGCGACGAGGCCAATATCCATGCGATCCAGCGTGCTGCGGTGCTGCTGGCTGACAGCTTTAAGGCGGGCGGCAAGGTGCTTTCCTGCGGTAACGGCGGTTCACATTGCGATGCGATGCATTTCGCTGAAGAGCTGACCGGCCGCTACCGCGAAAATCGTCCTGGCTATCCGGCGATTGCCATCTCTGATGTCAGCCATCTCTCCTGCGTCAGTAATGATTTTGGTTATGACTATGTCTTTTCACGCTATGTGGAAGCAGTTGGGCGTCCGGGCGATGTGCTGCTGGGCCTCTCAACTTCCGGTAACTCTGCCAATATCATTAAAGCAATTGAAGCTGCCCGTGCGCAGGGGATGAAAGTGATCACCCTGACCGGTAAAGATGGCGGTAAGATGGCAGGCAGTGCCGACATTGAAATCCGGGTGCCACACTTTGGTTATGCCGATCGCATCCAGGAGATCCACATTAAAGTGATCCATATCCTGATGCTGCTGATCGAAAAAGAGATGGTGAAGTAACTGCGCTGGCCTCCCGCCTGACGGGAGGCCGCTTACTCTAAGGCGGTGGCTATGTGCGAATTGCTCGGGATGAGCGCCAATGTTCCCACGGATATCTGTTTCAGCTTTACCGGTCTGGTTCAGCGTGGCGGTGGAACCGGGCCTCACAAAGATGGCTGGGGCATTACCTTCTACGAAGATAAAGGTTGTCGTACGTTTAAAGATCCGCTGCCGAGCTTTAACTCGCCGATTGCGCGTCTGGTGCAGGAGTATCCGATCAAATCGCATTCGGTGGTGGCGCACATCCGCCAGGCGAATCGCGGGCAGGTGTCGCTGGAAAATACCCACCCGTTTACCCGTGAGTTGTGGGGCCGTAACTGGACCTATGCGCACAACGGGCAGCTCAGGGGCTATCGGCAGCTGGAGACCGGCACATTCCGGCCAGTAGGCGAAACGGACAGCGAGAAGGCGTTCTGCTGGATCCTGCATCAGCTGGCGACGCGCTATCCACGTACGCCAGGCAACTGGCCTGCGGTATTCCGTTTTATCGGGGAGCTTGCCGGCACGTTGCGGCAGAAGGGCGTGTTTAACATGCTGCTGTCAGACGGCCGTTATCTGATGGCCTTTTGCTCCACCAATCTTTACTGGATCACCCGCCGCGCACCCTTTGGCCGGGCGCAGTTACTGGATCAGGATGTGGAGGTCGATTTTCAGCAGCACACCACGCCGCATGACGTGGTGACGGTGATTGCTACGCAGCCACTGACGGCCAATGAAACCTGGCAGCGGATCGTGCCAGGTGAATGGGCGTTATTCTGCCTTGGAGAGCGCCAGGAATGAACGTGAAGCCGCTTCGGGACTGGCTAAAACCGGTGCCGGGCTGCTGTTCATCACATATTTACCGCTGGCGACATTAACCATCGGCGGCTGATGATATTTAGCAAAGTAAGCGTATCCCGGCTGCAGCTGCTGCCAGAAACTGGCATAGGTGGAGTAGCGGTGACGCTGCATATTGCTGTCGGTCATGCGGAATGGATAGATGCTGATGCTGATATCCTGCTGGCCGTTACGCAGTGCGGCATTCACATAGGTAAAAATCTCATCCATATAGGCGTTAGTCATGGCATAGCAGCCAATCGACTTACAGTCGCCATGAATCATCAGGTAATTGCCGCTGTAGCCCTGATTACGATCGTACTGATTCGGAAAGCCGATGTTGATCGCGCGATAAAACCGGCTATCCGGCTTCAGCTGATTCAGCTTCACGTTGTAAAAACCTTCCGGGCTTTTGAAATCGCCTTCACGGCGTTTCGGGCCGAGGCCGCCAGAAAAGTTACAGATGCGGTAGGTGTCCAGCAGGCGGTATTCGTTACCGATTTTGCCGTAGAGTTCGAGCGTGCGTTCTTCCTTGAAGATCTGGATATAGACCGGGGTGCCGAGTAACTGCTTCTTTAATTCTTTGCTGACCGGTGCCGTTGAGACGGGTTCGGGTGTCATTGCCATGCTGAGGGCTGGCAGTAAAATCATCGCAAACAGGAGTGCGATTTTGCCCATGCTGTGTGTACCTTGAGGTGAAGAGAACATGACGCAAAATGTGCGTCTCTGTTTGCATTATCGGAACTGTCCGCTACCGCAGCGCAACATTAAACATTGTCTGTTTTTTTAGCAAGACGGCGTCAGCCAAATTCGCGATTTACTGAAGGATATTCGGCCAGAAATTTGTAAACTTTAATCGTCAGCGCGACAAATATTGCAGTTACCCCTGCCAACTGTATACTTATCCAGTGCCGGAGGGGGTATGCGTAAAATCATTCATGTCGATATGGACTGCTTCTATGCCGCGGTGGAGATGCGTGATAATCCCCAGCTGCGCGACATCCCGATCGCCATTGGTGGCAGCCGCGAACGTCGCGGCGTGATCAGCACCGCCAACTATCCGGCGCGCAAATTTGGCGTGCGCAGCGCGATGCCAACCGGCATGGCCCTCAAGTTATGCCCGCATCTGCGTCTGCTGCCAGGACGCTTCGATGCCTATAAAGAAGCCTCCGCGCAGATCCGCGACATCTTTACCCGCTATACGCCGCTGATTGAACCGCTCTCCCTTGATGAAGCTTACCTGGATGTCACCGACAGCCCCCACTGTCACGGCTCTGCCACACTGATGGCGCAGGCGATCCGCGCCACCATCTACCGTGAAACCGGGCTTACCGCCTCAGCGGGCATCGCCCCGATTAAATTTCTGGCGAAGATCGCCTCTGACCTCAATAAGCCGGACGGCCAGTTCGTGATTACCCCGCCGGAGATGTCCGGTTTTCTGCTGACTCTGCCGCTGGCGAAGATCCCTGGCGTCGGCAAGGTCTCGGCCAAAAAGCTGGAAGAGATGGGGCTGGTGACCTGTGGCGACGTGCAGAAGGCGGACTTAGCGCTGCTGTTAAAGCGCTTTGGTAAGTTTGGCCGGGTGCTGTGGGAGCGCAGCAATGGCATTGATGACCGCAGCGTGATCGTTGAGCGCGAGCGTAAATCGCTGGGGGTTGAACGGACGCTGGCGGAAGATATCAGCGACTGGGATGCCTGCCTGGAAATTATCGATTTTCTCTACGCCGAACTGGAACGCCGGCTGACGCAGATCCGACCTGACAAGCAGGTGGCGCGACAGGGCGTCAAACTGAAGTTCAGTGATTTTCAGCAGACGACCCAGGAGCATATCTGGCCGGTGCTGAATAAAGAGGACATGATTGCCATCGCCCGTAAAACCTGGGATGAGCGTCGTGCCGGGCGCGGCGTGCGGCTGGTGGGATTACATGTGACGATGGTGGATCCCCAACTGGAGCGTCAGCTGCTGCTGGGTCTGTAACCGTAACCGTAACCGTCAGCGTCAGCCTCACCGACCGGCAAGGCTGACATCCGATTACTTCTTATATTTCGCCGCCAGGGTCGCAAACCACGGGGCAACGAAATCCTCATTGCTGCCCCAGCCCGGAATGATCTTGTTCAGTGACGCGACGTTCACCGCGCCAGGCTGGCTGTTAAGCTGCTGCTGAGAGATCGATGCCGCTTTAAACTGATAAGTCGCTGGCGTCTCTTCACCGGCAATTTTCTTCGCCACCAGACGCATATTCACCGCGCCAATAGTTTTAGGATCCACCGCTACCGTCTGCACCCACGGGCTGTTTTTCTCGCGCATCAGCTGCAAATCCTGGTTCGAAACATCAATGCTGTAGAGTTTGATCTCGGTACGGCCATTCTCCTGCAGCGCTTTGTAAGCGCCCTGGCTGAAGGCGTCCCAGGCACCCCAGATGGCGTCGATTTTGCCTTTCGGGTATTTCGCCAGAATCGCGCCAATTTTATTGGCGGTGTCGCCCTGAACGTCAGTTGAAACCGCACCAATCGACTCAAGCTGATGAATGCCCGGATTCTCTTTCAGCAGTTTTTCATACACCACCTGACGGCGTTCCATCGGCGGGAAACCGGCAACCCATAGCTTGACGATGTTCGCCTTGCCGTTGAAATCATGGATGAGCTGGCCCAGCGACAACTGCGCCAGTGAAGCGTCATCCTGCGCGGTGACGGTGACGCCCGGGATCGGGCTATCCACCGGCGTATCAAACACCGACAGCTTAATGCCTGCATCGGCAATGCGCTTCACCAGTCCGCTGGCGTAGGGCGCTTTACCGTGCGACAGCACGATGCCGTCATATTTCTGGCTGATCGCCTGATTCACGAAATCCTGGAAGCGCGCATCGTCGCCGTTGCTGAGAAAGGTGCTGACCTTGAAGCCAAGCTGGCGACCCTGCTGAATGGCACCGGCAACAAACTGGGTGGTGTTGTCATCGGAGCCGAGATTGCGGATCACCGCAATACGGATCGGGCCATCATGACTGGCGATAGCCGCAGGCACCGGCGTGACGGTATCCGCGAAGGCGGCGCTGGCGTTCAGCAGGCTCAGGGCCAGCAGCGAGAGTGTTATTTTTTGCATTGTTATCAACTCCGGTAAACGCGCCTCAGCGGCGCTGGATATAGGTGATCGCCAGTGCTAAAGCCAGCACCAGCCCTTTAATAATGTCCATGGCGTAGTAGGGAACAGAGAGCATCACCAGACCGTTCTGCAGCACGCCGAGGATCACCGCACCGACCAGCGTGCCCAGCGCATTCGGCTTGCCGGAGCCCGCCAGTGAGAAGCCAATCCACGCCGCCGCGACCGCGTCCATCAGGTAGCCGCTACCGGCGTTCACCTGCGAGGAGCCGATACGCGAGGCGAGCAGAATGCCGCCCAGACCGGCCAGCAGTGAGGCGATCACATAAGCCAGCACCCGATAGCGGGTGGTGCGGATGCCGGAGAGGCGCGCCGCTTCCGGATTGCCGCCCAGCGCATACATCCGGCGACCATGTTTAGTCAGTGAGAGCGCCAGCTGCGCGGCGACGGTGACGACCAGCATGATGATGACGATGGTGGGCACCTGGCCGAGCAGGCCAAACGCCGCCGGAATGGTGCCTTCCGCCATATCACCGCTCGGCAGCACCATGTTCTCGGTGATCGATCCGCCAAAGCTGTAGGTCATCGCCACCCCCTGAATCACAAACAGTGTCGCCAGCGTTGCCAGCATGTCGGGGATGCGCAGGATCACAATCAGAAAGGCGTTAAACAGCCCGACCAGGGTGCAGAGCGCCAGGGTGAGCAGGATGGCGGTGGTAGTGCCGAAGCCGTACCAGACAAACAGAGAAATCACCAGCGCATTGGCCAGCGAGGCGGTCGATCCGACCGACAGATCAAAGCCGCCAACGGTCAGCGAGATCGAGACGCCGATCGCAATCACCGTGACAATGGCAATTGAGCGCAGAATATTGATGATGTTGTTGGGTTCAAGGAAGCTGTCGGAGGCGAGACCAAAGGCGGCGATCAGGATCACCACCGTGAGCAACATGCCCCATTTATAGAGAAAGTCGAACAACTGGTGACGCCACGGCGAGGCTGTCAGATTCAGGCTGGTTTCTTTGCTGCTCACGCAGGGGTTCCTCCGGTGGAATAGAGCAAAAGCGTCTCTTCGGTGACGTCGCGTGCAGCCAGCTCGGCCACAATGCGTCCATCCCAGAGCACGCAAATCCGGTCGCATAAACCGACCAGTTCAGAAAACTCTCCCGACGCGTAAATGATGCCTTTCCCCTCGCGCGCCAGGTTATCGATCAGGGTGAAGAGTTCGGTTTTGGCTTTGATATCGACGCCTTTCGTCGGCTCATCGAAAATCAGCACGTCGGCGTTGTTGCGCAGCCATTTGCCTATCGCCACTTTCTGCTGATTGCCGCCGGAGAGACGGCGCAGCGTCTGTGCCGGACCGGTGGTGCGCACCTGCAACTGCTGGATAACCTGCTCCGCCCAGCGCCACGCCTGGCGATGGCCAAACAGGCTCCAGCGCGAAAAGCTGTCGTCTGCGCTGACGCTGAGGTTCATTGCCACCGACTCATCAATAAAGATCCCCTCTTTGCGCCGCTCCTCCGGCACCAGCGCCATGCGGCGACTGACGGAGTCATGCGGCGAACGGGGCTGCCACGGCTGGCCATGCAGTTCACCGCGACTGACGCGGCTTTTGCTGGCACCAAACAGCGCCTTACAGAGTTCGGTTTTACCGGCACCGGCCAGGCCTGCAATGCCCAGAATTTCCCCTTTGTGCAATCGTAGCGAGATATCCTGCAGCAGTTGCTCATCATGAAGACCGTCAATCGCCAGCAGCAGCGGCTGAGTCTGCTGCGCACGACGGGCCGGGAAGATATCGGTGAGCTGATGCCCCAGCATCTTCTCCACGATCTGCTCACCGCTCAGTGCCGCCATCGGGCCGGTTTCGATCAACCGGCCATCACGCAGCACCGTCAGCTGGTCACAGATTGCTTTCAGTTCATGAATGCGGTGAGAGATAAACACCACGCCGATGCCGCTGGCCTGCAGGCGACGCACCACAGCAAACAGCCGCTCACTTTCATGCTGATCCAGCGGGGCAGTGGGTTCATCCAGAATCAGAAAGCGGCAGTGGTGCGACAGCGCGCGCGCCAGCAGAATTTGCTGCTTTTCAGCCAGAGTGCAGCGCTCCACCAGCCGGTTGACGTCCAGCGCCACGTCGAGCTGAGCCAGCAGCGCCCGCGCCTGACGCCGAACCTCGCCCCAGCGATAGCGGTGGCCAGGCTCTGCCAGCCGATCCAGCAGAATGTTTTCCGCGACGCTGAGCTGCGGCACCAGCGCCACGTCCACTTCCTGCTGAACCAGATGGATACCCAGCCGTTTCGCATCACGCGGCGTACGGATGGAGACCGGCTCACCATCCAGCAGGATCTCGCCGCTGTAGTGGCTGTGCGCACCGGAAAGGATCGCCATCAGCGTTGACTTGCCCGCGCCGTTAGCGCCGGTCAGTGCATGTACTGAATGGCCGTCACTGCGGAAATCCACCGACGATAGCGCGGCAAACCCGCCAAAAGCGATGGAGATGTTACGCATCTCAAGGCAGTTTAACCCTGGCATGTCATTACTCTCCTGAAGAATCACTGGCCGCATTTTTTCCTGAACCTTCAGGCGCGGCAACAGCCGAAAGCGCATAAGCTAGCACGAAATCTTATTAGCCATCCAGACATCTGGACATAATGGCGGCTGTGACCAGCGAAGCGCGGGAAAGCGGCGGAATAGCGGGGTAAAGGGCGGAAAAGGCAGCGAATTATGCTGGGGGAAAGTCACAGGCATAAAAAAACCAGGCCGGAGCCTGGTTTACTTTTTTTGTGACAGAATTACTTTTCTGGCACCACATTCAGCAGGG
Organism: Pantoea sp. RG18; assembly: GCF_025910075.1. Classification (NCBI taxonomy): domain Bacteria; kingdom Pseudomonadati; phylum Pseudomonadota; class Gammaproteobacteria; order Enterobacterales; family Erwiniaceae; genus Pantoea; species Pantoea sp. RG18. The sequence goes on along the minus strand of NZ_JAPCIL010000007.1, from coordinate 362,950 downwards.
TGGTCAGCAGTTTCCAGTAAAGGCCAACGCTTTCGATGTGAACCTGCTCATCCGGCGAGTGCGGCCCGGTGATGGTCGGCCCAATCGATACCATATCCATCTCCGGATACGGTTTTTTGAACAGACCACACTCCAGACCGGCGTGGATCACCTGAATGTTCGGGGTCTTATCAAACAGCGCGATATAGGTCTGACGGGTCAGCGCCATAATGGCGGAGTCCGCATCAGGCTGCCAGCCTGGGTAGCCGCCTTTCGCTTTGGTCTGTGCACCGGCCAGCTGGCCCAGTGAGGTCAGCATCTGCACCACATAATCGCGGCCGGTGTCGATCAGGGAACGGATCAGGCAGTTGATCTCTGCATGATCGGCTTCCATGGTCACCACACCGATATTCAGTGAGGTTTCTACTACGCCTTTCGCCACGTCGGAGTTGCGGATCACACCGTTTGGCATGCTGTTGAGCAGGTTCAGGAAGCGATCGCGGCTATCAGCGTTCAGAGCATCACCCTGATGCGCCAGCGGCTCAGTGACCAGTGCGATGTTCGGCTCTTTGATGCCGTGCTCATTTTTGATGGCGCTCAGGAAGTGCGCCGCCGCTGATTTCAGCGCATCCGCTTTGTGGCTCTCGACCGCCACGGTAGCGAAGGATTCACGCGGGATCGCGTTGCGCAGCGTACCGCCGCTGAAGGCCAGCAGACGCAGATCCAGTTCAGCAGCGTGTGCCGCCAGGAAGCGCGCCAGCAGTTTGTTGGCGTTGCCGAGGCCCATATGAATATCGGCACCGGAGTGACCGCCACGCAGGCCTTTCAGCGTCAGCTTCAGGGTCTGGAATTCAGCAGGCACCGCTTCACGGGTCAGTGGCAGGGTGGTAACGAAGTCGATACCGCCCGCGCAGCCCATGTAGATCTCACCTTCTTCTTCGGAGTCGGTGTTGATCAGGATTTCTGCCTGCAGCCAGTTGGGTTGCAGACCGAATGCGCCATCCATACCGGTCTCTTCAGTCATGGTCAGCAGCACTTCCAGCGGGCCATGCGTCAGGCTGTTGTCAGCCAGTACTGCCAGCGCAGAAGCCATACCGATGCCGTTGTCCGCGCCCAGCGTGGTGCCGCGCGCTTTCACCCACTCGCCGTCAACCCAGGGCTGAATCGGATCTTTGGTGAAGTCATGAACGGTGTCGTTATTTTTCTGCGGCACCATATCCAGATGCGCCTGCAGCGCAACCGGGGTACGGTTTTCCATGCCTGCGGTGGCGGGCTTACGAATCAGGATGTTGCCGACCTGATCGCGCTCACACCAGAAGCCTTGCTCTTTGGCCCAGCCGACGATGTAACTCGCCAGCGCTTCTTCGTGAAAAGAGGGATGGGGAATAGAGCAGATCTTAGCGAAAATATCCCACAGCGGCTGTGGAGAGAGTTGAGACAATTCAGACACGACAGGTCTCCTGTGTCAGTGTACCGGCGAGGCCGGACATCGCGAGTTTCCAGTGAAAAATCGCCGTCAGAGAATCTGACGAGCCAGGCCCGAGAATATCACTGTTTTCTACCGGGTGCGCTCTCAGACGCGCTAAAAAGCCGCAACCAGTGCGCGGGTGCTGGTTTTTAGTGCGTCAACTCCTTATAATCTCGCGCAACCTTTTCCCCGTTGCACATTTTTACGCCACCTCGGTTGGCTGGGATTTCTATTCTATGAGCGAAAAATACGTCGTTACCTGGGACATGCTTCAGATTCATGCCCGTAAACTGGCCCAGCGCCTGCTTCCTGTTGAACAGTGGAAAGGCATTATCGCGGTGAGCCGCGGCGGTCTGGTACCGGCTTCGCTGCTGGCACGTGAACTGGGTATCCGCTACGTCGATACCGTCTGCATCTCCAGCTATGACCACGATCATCAGCGCGAAATGAAAGTTCTGAAGCGCGCAGAAGGCGACGGTGAAGGCTTTATCGTGATCGATGACCTGGTAGATACCGGCGGCACTGCCCAGGCGATTCGCGAGATGTACCCGAAAGCGCGTTTCTGCACCATTTTCGCTAAACCGGCCGGTCGCTCACTGGTTGATGATTATATTGTCGATATTCCGCAGGATACCTGGATCGAGCAGCCGTGGGATATGGGCGTGGTCTACATCCCGCCGATTGTTAAAAGCTGATTGATATGCATCAGACAACGTCCGGTTTTCCGGGCGTTGTGCTTTCTGTGCCTCGCACCCCGAATTGCCGTACAGTACACTTAGCCATCGCCGTTTCTGTTGCAGGAGAAGTGAGTATGTCGAGCAAAAATCTCAGCGAGGAGTTGTTCAAACCGCGCTTTAAACATCCTGAAACCTCAACCCTGGTTCGCCGCCACCATCATGCTACTTCGGATGTCCACTCAGCCCTGGATGGTGACAGCCAGCGTGGCTGGTATCGTATGCTGAATAAGCTGATGTGGACATGGCGTGGCCTGACGCCGCAGGAGATCAGCGAAGTGCTGGCTCGGATTGCCATCAGCAATGTTGAACATACGGATGAGACGCTGCTCGACACTGTAATCGGTTTTCGCGGCGGCAACTGGCATTTCGAATGGTGTAAACAGGCGGGTATCTGGCAGCAGAAAGCGCTGGAGGCCACCGACGACAGCGAGGCGGGCGACTACTGGCTGCACGCGGCGCATCTCTACAGCGTTGCGGCCTATCCCTATATAAAAGGGGATGAGCTGGCCGACCAGGCGCAGACGCTGGCGAACCGCGCCTATGAAGAGGCGACTCAACGCCTGCCGGGCGAGCTGAAACCGCTGACGTTCGCCATTCAGGGTGGCAGCCCGGTTAACGGCTTTCTGCACATGCCGCCTGACGTTGAAGCGCCTTATCCCACCGTGCTGTTCTGTGGCGCGCTCGACTCATTACAGAGCGATCACTATCGCCTGTTCCATGATTACCTTGCCCCGCGCGGCATCGCCATGCTGACCATTGATGTGCCGTCGGTAGGCAACTCGGTGAAATGGACGCTGAGTCAGGACACCAGCTTTCTGCATCAGCAGGTGCTGCGCGATCTGAAAAACGTGCCCTGGATCGACCATACCCGCGTGGCGGCGTTTGGTTATCGCTTTGGCGCTAACGTGGCCGTGCGACTGGCCTATCTGGAATCGCAGCGGCTGCGTGGGGTCGCCTGTCTTGGCCCGATTGTGCATGCGCTGCTGACGCAGACAGCGTTGCAGGATGAGATCCCGGATATGTATATGGATATGCTGGCGAGCCGGCTGGGCATGGCAACCGCTTCTGACAGTGCGCTGCGTACCGAACTCAATCGATATTCGCTGAAAACTCAGGGATTGCTGGGCCGCCGGACGCCGACACCCATGCTGTCGGGCTACTGGCAAAACGATCTTTTCAGCCCGGAAGAGGAGAGCAAGCTGATCGCTAACTCTTCGTCAGATGGCAAAGCGTTGCTGATTCCGGTGAAGCCGATGATGGCCAGTTTCGACAAGGCGCTGAATGAAATTTGCGACTGGCTGGAGAAGCGTTTAAAAAGGTAACTGGCAAAATTTACAGTATTTGCTACAACTAGTAGCGGAATTCTTCCGGGCTGCCGTTAAGCGAAACATGACATCCCCTGGCCGTCCGGAAAATCAAGGCTGTATAGCGGTCAAAATCTATGGAGATTCAGCATGACGTTACCAAGTGGTCATCCCCGCAGTCGCCTGCTTAAGCGCTTTACGGAGCTTGGGCCTTATATTCGCGATGGGAAATGTGGCGAAACCCAGTTCTTTTTCGACTGCCTGGCTGCCTGCGTTAATGTGAAACCGGCACCGGAACTGCGTGAGTTCTGGGGCTGGTGGATGGAGCTGGAAGCGCAGGCTGACCACTTTACCTATGTCTACCATATCGGTCTGTTCGATAAAGAGGGTGACTGGTCGGTGGCAACCATCAAAGGCAAAGAGAATACGGCGCGCGTGGAAGAGACCTTACGGAATTTCCATACCCGTCTGAAAGCGATGCTGAAAGAGTTCGAGCTGGATCTGATTCCGGCCAGCGATTTCGATGAGAAACCGGTGAAGCTGAGTGCCTGATTGGGTGTTTAGAGATTAAAGGGTGAGTTAAAACGCTTGCCCACAAACTGCTGACAAATCTCAAGTAGGGTGAATCTGGCAGCAACGAATAAGCTCAACACGCAGGGAACACGGGCAGAAGAGGAAAGCGTCCCGCGCCAGGGACGGCGCGGGCCGAGCGTGTCAGGGATGACGTCTTTTGCGTCTTTCCGATCTGACCGTGTTCCCTGCGCCAGCTCGATCTCATAGCAGAGCGGGCCAGATGCTGTTAACAAGCAAAGGGCGCGTTGAAAAACGCGCCCTTTTTTATGCTCATACATTCTGTAGCTTATGCTGTCCGGCATTAGCCTGAAATCAGAACTGGTAAGTCACACCCATCGCGACCACGTCATCGTTGTTAATCGACAGCGCGTTGTCATCATCCAGCTGGTTGATTTTGTAATCAACGAAGGCGGACATATTTTTGTTGAAGTAGTAGGTCGCGCCCACATCGATATATTTCACCAGATCCGCATCGCCGATACCGTTTTCGATATCTTTGCCTTTGGTCTGTACATAGCCAATGGAAGGACGCAGGCCGAAATCAAACTGATACTGCGCCACGAGTTCGATGTTCTGCGCTTTGTTGGCTGCGCCTGCGACGGTAGCACCGGTGTTACGGTTGGTGCCGCTGATTGGTGTCATGTTGCGGGTATCGGTATAGATCGCCGCCAGGTAGACGCTGTTGGCATCATATTTCACGCCTGCACCCCAGGAATCCGCACGGTCACCGCCGCCATAGGCACGTGCCTGCTGCTGGTTGGTACGGTCAGAAGAGGTGATGGCACTCATCAGGCTCACACCGGAATCACCCAGGGCATAGCCCAGTGAGGCACCGTAGCCGTCGCCATTCTGACGGTTGATGTCGGTGCGGGTGTTGGCGCTGGTGGCGTCGTTTTTACCCTGATACTGCAACGCAAACTTCAGCCCATCGACCAGACCAAAGAAGTTGTTGTTACGGTAAGTCGCCACACCGGTAGCGCGCTGGGTCATAAAGTTATCGGAACGGGCTGTACCGTCACCGCCGAATTCCGGGAACACGTCGGTCCAGGCCTCAACGTCATACAGCACACCGTAGTTACGACCGTAATCGACCGAACCATACTGCGAGAATTTCAGACCAGCAAACCCAAGGCGGGTTTTGTTGCCATTGTTGGCGTCGCTGCCCTCGGAGTTATTGACGTTGTACTGATATTCCCACTGACCATAACCGGTCATCAGGTCGTTAATCTGTGTCTGACCCTTAAAGCCGATACGGGTATAGGACTTGTCTCCATCCTGGCTGGCATTATCGCTGATGTAGTGCTCAGCTTTAACTTTGCCGTATAAGTCCAGTTTGTTGCCATCTTTGTTATAGATTTCGGCAGCCTGCGCGGCAGATGCCAGCGTCAGCGTGGAGAGGATCATGGCCAGTGTGCTTTTCTTCATTTGCTATCAATCCCAATGTGAACGCCGTAAAAAAATGAAAGTTTTTGTAAAGCACGGACTTTTTACCCGTCGGCGATGAAGTTTTTATGACACTTTTCATGATTTCTTGTTAACCCTGAACTTTTGGTCTACGTCCTTGTCCGCGTAAATTCGTGCTTTTCCCCCGCTGGCTGTTGGCTTCCTTATCGACTCCTGTTAAAACGTCCTTTCGTAAAAATTTTTCACTACGGCAGGAAATATGAGTGGCAGTCAGACCTTAGTGGTCAAGTTGGGTACCAGCGTTCTCACCGGCGGCTCCCGCCGGCTGAATCGGGCGCACATGGTGGAACTGGTTCGTCAGTGTGCGCAGCAGCACGCGGCGGGCCACCGCATTGTGATTGTGACCTCTGGCGCGATGGCCGCCGGACGCGAACATCTGGGTTACCCCGAACTGCCACCCACCATCGCCTCAAAGCAGCTGCTGGCTGCGGTGGGGCAGAGCCGTCTGATTCAGCTGTGGGAACAGCTGTTCTCAATCTACGGTATCCATATTGGTCAGATGTTGCTGACCCGTGCCGACATGGAAGATCGCGAGCGCTTCCTGAATGCCCGCGACACGCTGCGCGCGCTGCTGGATAACCACATTGTGCCGGTGATCAATGAGAACGATGCCGTCGCCACCGCTGAAATCAAAGTGGGTGACAACGACAATCTCTCGGCGCTGGCGGCGATGCTCGGCGGTGCCGACAAGCTGCTGCTGCTGACCGACCAGCAGGGACTGTTCACCGCCGATCCGCGTAACAATCCTGAGGCTGAGCTGATCAGTGATGTCCATGTGATTGATGATGCGTTGCGTGCCCTGGCGGGCGACAGCGTATCGGGTCTCGGCACCGGTGGCATGTCGACCAAGCTTCAGGCGGCGGATGTCGCCTGCCGCGCCGGTATCGATGTGATCATCGCCTCAGGCAGTCGCAGCGGCGTAATCAGCGATGTCATTGACGGTAAGCCGGTCGGTACGCGCTTTCATGCGCAGCAATCGCCGCTGGAAAATCGTAAACGCTGGATTTTCGGTGCGCCTCCGGCAGGTGAACTCACCGTCGATGATGGTGCGCTGGCAGCAATTATTGAACGCGGCAGTTCGCTGCTACCGAAAGGGATCCGTGCTATCCAGGGGAATTTCTCGCGTGGAGAAGTGATCCGTATCCGCAGTTTGCAGGGCAGGGATATCGCGCATGGTGTTTCACGCTACAACAGCGACGCGATGCGGATGATTGCCGGTCATCACAGCCAGCAGATCAGCGAAATCCTGGGCTATGAATATGGCCCGGTGGCGGTTCACCGCGACGACATGATCGTCAGTTAAGGAGCGGACAATGCTTGAAGAGATGGGAAAAGCGGCGCGCGCCGCAGCTTACACCGTGGCCGATCTGTCGACGGCAGAGAAAAATCAGGTTCTGATGACCATTGCCGACCGTCTGGAGGCGGAAAGCGCAGACATTCTGGCGGCCAATGAGCTGGATTTAGCCGATGCGCGTCAGAACGGCATGAGCGCCGCGCTGCTGGACCGGCTGACACTCAATCCGCAACGCCTCGGCAGCATCGCCAGCGATGTGCGCCAGGTCTGTCAGCTGGCCGATCCGGTGGGGCAATTAATTGACGGCGGTCAGCTCGACAGCGGGCTGCGCATTGAGCGTCGTCGCGTGCCGCTGGGCGTGGTGGCCGTGATCTACGAGGCGCGTCCCAACGTCACGGTGGACGTCGCCACTCTGTGCCTGAAAACCGGTAACGCCGCCATTCTGCGCGGCGGTAAAGAGACCTGGCGCACCAATGCGGCCACGGTACGAGTGATCCAGAACGCGCTCAAACAGCACGGTCTGCCTGCGGCGATCGTTCAGGCGATCGAAAATCCGGATCGCGAGCTGGTGAATCAGCTACTGAAGCTGGATCGCTACGTCGATATGCTGATCCCGCGTGGCGGAGCCGGGCTGCATAAGCTGTGCCGGGAAAACTCCACTATTCCGGTGATCACCGGCGGCATCGGCGTTTGTCATATCTATATTGATGAGACGATGGAGATCGAACCGGCACTTGATCTGATCGTCAACGCCAAGAAACAGCGTCCCAGCGCCTGTAACTCACTGGAGACGCTGCTGGTGGATCAGGCGATTGCCGATCGTTTCCTGCCCGCCTTTAGCGCGCGTATGGCACAGGAAGCGATTGCGCTGCATGCTGACAGCAACGTGATGGCGCAGCTGCAGCAAGGCCCGGCATCGGTCACGCAGGTGAATCCACAGCAGTACAATGATGAGTGGCTGTCGCTGGATCTTAACGTCAAATTAGTGGCGGATATGGATGAGGCGATCGATCATATTCGTACGCATGGCACGCAGCACTCGGATGCCATCCTGACCCGTAATATCCGCAACGCCGCGCGTTTTGTCCGTCAGGTCGACTCCTCAGCGGTCTATGTCAACGCAAGCACCCGCTTCACCGATGGCGGACAGTTTGGCCTGGGTGCCGAAGTGGCGGTCAGTACCCAGAAACTGCATGCTCGTGGCCCGATGGGATTAGAGGCGCTGACGACCTATAAATGGATAGCATGGGGCGACGATACGCTCCGGCCATAACTGCCATAATTTTTAACAAAGCGGGAGTCTTTCAGAGACTCCCGTTTTTTTTAGCTCCATTTTCCGGTCCAGTGAAAGATAGAGTTTTCTGCGCATCAGCTTAATTTCCGTTCCGGTCTCGTCACTACTGGCCATTATTCTGGCTGATATTCACGCAATTTTTTACGGAACATTCCTGAAAGCCGGGGCTGTACGCGGCCTGAGGCAATATTTTTTGTCCAGCCGCGGGCTGAAGCGGATAATGATTATCAGGAATGCTTGATAAAGCGGTTAGGTAGTAAACGAGCGGTAATATAAAATGAACTGGTAGCAATAATGAAAATAACATCCAGTATCTCTTCTATGGCTGATTATTAACTAATGGTTAAAAAAGAAAGTACAAGACAAGCTTTCACCGCCAGGCTGATAGCGGCCTGTGAGAGTGCCGGCATTGCCGGACATGGACGAAACAAACAGGTTGCCAGGGCTCTGCAGCAGCAAGGCTGTAAGATTTCAACGCCGGGAGTGTGGAAGTGGTTTAACGCGCAGTCAGTGCCGGATGGCGGCAATTTACTGGCTCTCAGCCAGCTGCTGGGCGTCAGGGTTGAGTGGCTGCAATACGGTATGGAACAACCTGCTGAACCGGTGACGCTAAGTGCGCTCACCGGTCAGAAGAATGTGTTTCGGATTGATAGCCTCGACATTGGTCAGCGAAGTGCTGCAGGCCTGCCCGCGCGTGATGAGTTTGTCGAGACTATCCAGGCGATCGAATATGGTCTGGATGAGGCGCGGGTGCTGTTCAACGGGCGCCCGGCGGAAAACATCCGGTTAATCGCTATCAACAGTGACTCCATGGCTGACACCTTTGCGCCGCGCGATCAGCTGTTTGTGGATATCAGCGTGCGGATGTTCGACGGCGACGGCATCTATATTTTCACCCTCGATGAGCAGCTCTATCTCAAGCGCCTGCAGCTGCAGCATAAGAAAATCGCTGTAATATCAGATAATAAGCGTTATGAAACCTGGTATCTCAATCATGATGACGTCACCAGCCTGAAGGTACTGGCCAAAGTGATCATGAGCCAGGCGCGACATTATCAAATCCTCGGTTAAGGCCACTTCTGCCGGTTTTTTCAGGAAGGCTGAAAAAAAAATAATCGGCATAAATTCATAAATTTAACCAGCGGTAAATAAAAAATTAACCAACAGTGTTTGATAAAGCATAAGAACCTGTTAATAATTTGGATATGGATGAACGAAGCAGTTCTTTCAGGGACGAGCCGCTCTTAAACAATTGAGGCGCTGCACAAGCGCGAATCATACCACCACAAAGTTAGTGAACTTTGGGATGGGGTGGATGCGCAAAATGCAGCGTCGTCAGATGCCGTTTATTTCCCCTCGCTTACTTTCCACCTGACTGCTAATGCAGCCGGGCGGTAAGCGTGCGACCGTGATACGCGACATTCGGGCCCGTTCGGTTCGCCGAAAGCTCGCGCCTGCCACCCCATCGCCAAAGACTCATTCACAGGAGGAGTTATGGCGATAATTCACTATGGCAAAAGCGTTTTTATAGGCAACGCACGTACTCGTCGCCACCGGCGGCGCCAACCTCTCAGCAGCCTGACACAGAGCATCGACGAGGCCCTGAACTTCCCAACTGAAACACCCACCCTGAGACGTGCAGAGCAAATCTGCCAGCGTCAGGTCGCCCCGCGCGTTGACCGCGCAATTACTGCACCCCGCGTCACCAGTCAGGAAACACCCAGTTTCGACAATTGCTGTCTTCCGCACGTTCATCTCTACGCCGTGAGCTGAAACGCGCAGAAAACGCATTTTTCCGTTCCGGCTAACTCTTCGCTTTCTCCAGTTCTCACTGGGCGCAATTTGCTGAATTACTGTTCAGTTTTGCTGCAGGGTCAGTAAGGCCTTCTGCTGAGCCGTGCTGAGTAATGATCAGCGAGCGTTATGTATTTCTTTTCACAAGGCTGAGTTGCTTTAAGCCGTCATTGAGGAGTCGTTATGAGCCAGATAATCGCAGTACTGAATTTTGAAGAGGGGTATGTCGACACGCCCTATCTCGACACGCTGGGCTTTCCCACGGTGGCCGGCGGCATTCGCATTGGACCCAAGGGGGCGTCTCTGAGTAATTACGCTTTCCGCGTGCCACGGCGCGTCGGTGATGTCTGGAAGCAGTGCATTCTTGAAAACAAAATTCAGGAGATGCAGGGCAGGGAGCTGCTGCGTAATGCGCTGGCGAAGTGCAACGACGCCCGCACCGACGTGCTGCTGAGCATGGCTTATCAGCTGGGCGTCGAGGGCGTCCTGCAGTTCAAAAACATGCTCAGCGCGATCGTGGCTGAACAGTTTAATGATGCGGCTGACGCGATGATGAACAGCCTCTGGGCCCGTCAGACGCCGGGCCGCGCCAGACGTCACGCGGAGATGATGCGCAGCGGAACCTATGCGGTTTACAGGGGGTTGCTATGAGATGGCTCATGTTTCTCACCGCCGTGCTGACGGCAATCATCATTCTGCTGCTGCTGCAGCGCTTTACCACCCTCCAGTTTGTCTCTCATGCCCGTCTGCTTTTCAAAACCTGGTCTGTCTGGCTTGCGTCGCTGGGTTCCATGCTCAGCGCCTGGGCGCAGTCGTTTCCTTCGGCCGCCGTTGATGCCTGGAGCGCACTGCCCGAAGACGTTAAAGCGATTCTGCCGCACAACTACCTCGGGCTGGTGGGCGCCTTCATGGTGGCGATGGGGGTGATTGCACAATTTGTTCGTCAGAAAAACCTGCTCAATGCGAAGGAGCAGTCTGAAGGAGCGAAGCCATGACTCTGATTACCACCTTACTGGGCGGCAGCTGGCACTGGATCGCCGCGCTGGCTGCGGTCATCGCGGCGCTGGGCGCCAGTTATTTCGGCGGCAAGAAAATCGGCAAAGTGCAGCAAAAAGCGCGTTCTGACGTCGATAACGCGCAACAGGAGGCGTCCCGCGTCACCGCGGTAGCGCAACAGCAACAACATAACCGCGAGGAGGCTAACCGTGTGGCGACTGACAACCATAGCCTTGATGACGCTGCTGCTCGCGACAAGCTGCAGCAGTCGAAATACCACAAACCCTGAGCCGGTGGCGATCACCGACTCTGCCTGCGTACTTTTTTCCCCTCTTTATACCTACGGCGATGACGCGCAAAAAATGGACGTTCGTACGGTGCGCGCCATCAACACCCACAACGACATGTGGGACTCCCTTTGCGGCCATCCGGCTGCGGCTAAGTAGTGCGCTGATTTCAGCGCGATATCTCTATGATCCTGAGGAGGATTCTATGATCGAAGTTAACTCTTTTGCTGAACTGCGTACCACTGTTCCACCAAAATCAGGTGAAGTCGCGAGCCTTAAACGCTATTACGATAAGGATTCCAGCTTCCGTGGTGGCGCAGACTTTGTTGGTTTCCTCAGCACCACTCCGCTGAAAGATGATGGCGGTACGGTGGCGGTGGGTAACGGTTTCTACTGGAAGCGCACGATCAACGATCCCGCCGAAGTGAACATTCTGCACTTTGGCGCGAAAGGGGATGGCGTGACCGATGACACTGAAGCCTTTAAGCGGATGCTGGCATGGACACAGTCTTACAACGCCTACGCGAAAGCCATTCCGGTGCGTTTTCCGGGGGGCCGCTTCCTGATTTCACCTATCGATATCAGCGATACGGAGTTGTCGTTTTTTGGTCTGGCAGGCGATGATATGGAGCTCGGGTCGGCACCGCGCACCACCATTGTTTCTGATAAAAGCGCGAATACCGTGTTTAAGGTTAATGCGCGTCGAATCGTTATTAAAGGTATCTGCTGGCATGGACAGGCTAACGCCGGGACTGTCGACACCACGGCCAAAGTCACCGTCACGCCTGAACAGTGTAGTAACACGCAGCCGTTCTTTGAAAATACTATTGTCGGAGGCCAGATCGTCAATATCTTCTGCTTCAAGGCGCAAAGTACCGGGGGAACCGTCTTTAAGCTGCAGGATACGCTCGACAGTAAGTTCGATCAGATTTACAGCTCCAATACCTTTTCACGGGTGTTTGATGTCGGCTGGTCAAACACACCGAAGGGGAACTGGGACCACTCAACCGCCATTGAGCTGTGTAATGCCAACTTCCAGTCGGGCTATGGCGACGCCACGCTCTATATGCCACGCGTCACACAGGGAGTGATGCGCAACGTCTGGATTGAGCACACGACTAACCCAGGGGATCTGTCGGATGGTGGCTGGAACATCGAAACGCTCAACATTGAAGATTGCGCCACGCCGCTCAATCTCAATAATGCCCGCGTGGTGATGCGCCATATCAACCTGCAGGCGGGGGCGAAAATCACCAATGATCTGGCCGGAAGTAAGTGGTTATCGACCTTCGAATATGGCTATCGTCGGGATGAGAACTACGGCACGTTCATGACCGGTTCGCTGCGTGCCGGCTACTACAGCGGCTATAAAGTGGTGAACAACACCGATACCGACAACTGGTATCGGCTGGGGCAGCTCTATTTCCCGGCGCCTAACCAGCAATGGGTAATGGAGCTGATCGGGAAAGCGGATGCGACCACGCCCTCCGGCACTGCCGGTTCACCGGTAAATATGCCGGCTACAGGTAAAACCCTGATCAACCTCCAGCGACTGGAGACGGTCTGGGCGGATGCTTACCATATGGGTCAGCCTTCCGTGCTGGACATTCGTTATGGCCGGGTAGGGACCACCTATGCCGTAATCTGGGTCAAGCTGAGAGCGAACAGCGGCGAGACCATGTTCAACCTGAAGACGACCGGTCCGACCCGCTTCGATACCGGTTCCTGCTCGCTGTTCCAGGCTGATATGTCGGTGGTTACGGACATCACCAAAATCAGCAACCTGAAACCCGCTGCACGTTTTGGCATGCACAACGGGCTGGCGGGCATCGGGGCCAACGAAAAAGGGGTGGTTACGCTGGCTACTGCTGCGGGTACGCCGACCAATAAGACCGCTCCGACCGGTTTTGTGCTGATCAATATCAACGGCGTTGACCGTAAGGTTCCTTACTACGATTGATGATCGGCATGTTTTGGGCGAGGCTCCGGCCTCGCCCTTTTTTGATCTGACATTATCTCCGCTTCTTTTTACGTCGCCAGAAAAGTCACCGCTGCACTGTGAAGCCAGACAGTCTCCCTGACACCGCCTTTCGCCTTCATCCTCGTCAACGGGCTGATTGCGATTAATTTGAATTACGGCTTGCGTCACTTTAAGAAGTGTGGCCTAATGAATCGTCGGTTTGATTAACAGACACTATCAAAGTAAGTAACCAAAGCAGTTCTCATCTCTAAGTTTGTCGCGAGACATCCCTTCTTTTTGAGTCTTCTCTTACGTTCTGATTAAAATCTGTTCTCAGGCCATTATGTATGCCGGAAGGCTCGATATATTAAGGATTTAAGCATGTCTAACAAAATTCGCGGTACCGTTAAATGGTTTAACGCAGAGAAAGGCTTCGGTTTCATCTCTCCTGCAGACGGCAGCAAAGATGTATTCGTACATTTCTCTGCAATCCAGGGCACCGATTTCCGTTCATTAGATGAAGGTCAGCAAGTTGAATTCACAGTAGAAAATGGCGCCAAAGGCCCAGCTGCTGCGAACGTTGTTGGTCTCTAAGGACTGAAAATTACTTTTAAATGTCCTCACTGTAGTGGCTCACAGTTTCGTACATCACATTTTGATGTTACAAGAGCCAACCCGCATGGAGCGAAATGCATTTTCTGCAAATCTGTCGTGGTTCAGGTGAACCTGGCAAGGATTGCAATTCAGAGCCAGCTTCGCGCTCTCTGATTAAGGCTAGTGAGCTTTATAGCGTTGTTGCATTTACAGTAATAAAAGGCTGCCTCTGGCAGCCTTTTTTGTTTCTGCGTTTCCTCCTTCTCAAACCTCACGCTTTATCCTTGTAACCTGCCTGTTTACTTTCACTTTCCCTGTATATTTGCAATTCCCTTGTATAACGCTTACCACTTACCACTTACCACTTACCACTTACCACTTACCACTTACCACTTACCACTTACCACTTACCACTTACCACTTACCACTTACCACTTACCACTTACCACTAACCGCTAACCGCTTCCCGCTCTGTTGCCTGTAACCTATCCGCCCTTATCGTCACCATTCTTAAACTGGCCCGCCGAAGCAGGCCGTTGAGAGGGATTAACGCAGTACGGGTTGCAGTGAGAGCTTGCCGGTATTAAACACGCTCATCGCCTGTGCCATACGCTCTGCCTGATCCTGCAGCGCTTGTGAGGCGGCTGACGCTTCCTGTACCAGCGCGGCGTTCTGCTGCGTCACCGCTTCCATCTGGGTAATCGCCTGATTGATTTCATTAATGCCGCTGCTCTGCTCGCTGCTGGCAATGGTGATTTCGCTCATGATGTTTGCCACGCTCTGCACGCTGTTCACCACTTCGCCGATAGTTGAACCGGCGTGTGTCACCAGCTTGCTGCCTTCATCGACTTTAGCGACGGAATCTTCAATCAGTACCTTAATCTCTTTGGCCGCTGAGGCTGAGCGCTGCGCCAGATTACGCACTTCACTCGCCACCACCGCAAAGCCACGACCCTGTTCACCCGCGCGTGCCGCTTCAACGGCGGCGTTCAGGGAGAGAATATTGGTCTGGAAGGCGATGGAGTCGATAACGCTGATGATATCGACAATTTTTCGTGAGGAGAGGGCGATCGCTTCCATCTTCTCAATGACCTGCTCCATTACCACGCCACCTTCACGCGCCACGCTGGAAGTGGTTGAAACCAGGTGATTGGCTTCACGCGCGTTGTCGGCATTGTGTTTCACGGTCGACGTCATCTGCTCCATGGCAGAGGCGGTCTCTTCCAGCGAACTGGCCTGCTGTTCGGTTCGGGTCGAAAGATCAAGGTTCCCGCTGGAGATCTGATTAGAGGCCACCGCAATAGTGTCGGAACCGGTACGTACTTCAGTCACAATCGACAGCAGATTATCGTTCATCCGTTGCAGCGCCTGCATCAGGACGCCGGTTTCATCGCGTGAGGTCACCTGCATCTGTGAACTCAGATCGCCTGCGGCAACGCGTTCAGCAACGTCAACTGCTGCAACCAGCGGACGCACAATAGAACGGGTCAGGAAGTAGCCCAGCAGAATAGACGCCAGAATCGCCAGCGCGGAGAAAATCAGCGTAATGGAGATAGCCGACTGACCATTTTCCACAATACCCTGACCTTCACTGCGCAGCTGTGCGTCCTGAGAGTTGGCAAAATCTACGGCATCCTGAAGGAATTTGTTCTGGGTGGCGGTCATCGATTTCAGGACATAGGTGCTGGCAGCCTCAAAATCGCCCGCTTTCACCAGGGTGATCAGCTCTGCTTTAACCTTCTCAAAAGCCTGGGAAGAGGCCAGCAGACCGGCGATCTTTTTCTTGCCGACGGGCGTGACCTGAATATCTTCGATCCTTTTCATTGCGCTGTTGGTGCGTTGCGTGGCTTCATCCAGCTGACCATAACGCTTCACATTCATTTCCGGACGTGTCGTGTCGATCACCATGCCGCGCAGGTATTTGATCTGATCGTTGACGCCATCGCGCACATCAAATGCCAGTCGTACTTTCACATAACGATCGTCAACGATCGAGGCGATCGCCGTATTAATGCTGTTAATCCTGGTTATGGATGTCACGCCAATCACTATCAGTAACGTCACAATAATACCGAAGGCTGCTGCGAGCCGCATTCCCACCTTCATATTCTTGATACTGAACATGTTCTCTTCCCCGTTTTATTATTAATCAATTTGTTAGCAACACTCAGGTTTCCTGCTGTTGTGCGCAGTGCCTTGCTGATGTCTGTGGTCACAGCCTCAGGCAAAAAGGTGATCTCGCGCATACTGTTATCGGAGCACGAAGTTGTACCTTTAATAATTTTTAAGTAATAACGCCGGGTGAATAAATAGTCAGTAAAAATCATCAGAAATGGTTAAGTAATAACCAGAGGAAATTCAGACAAAAAAAAGGGCTGTCAGCAGTGATGCTGACAGCCCGATCCAGACAAGGATGAATGGATTCAGAAAACTAAGAAGTAGAGGCCTGTCCAGAACGCGACGCTTAATGTGACGGCGCTAATCCAGGCCAGCTGGCGTAAACGGCCACGCAGCACCTTTTGACGGGAAGGCGTAGCAGGTGCAGGCGTAACGGGTAAAGTTTCAATGTGCATAGTCGGTTCCTGATCAGGTCAGCCATTCTGCTGGCTAAAAAGTAAAAGCGTGCCGGGCATTCTTAGCGGCCCGCATTCGCTTAGCGGGCAGTGTCGAGAACGTTGAAAATCACGTCTGACAGCTCATTCAACTCAAACTTTGCCACATAGCCATCGGCACCCACTTTGCGCACGTGATCTTCGTTGGCGCTGCCAGAGAGTGAGGAGTGAATGACGACCGGCAGAGCCTTGAGGATCGGGTCACGCTTGATGTTGCGGGTCAGCGTAAAACCATCCATCTCTGGCATTTCCAGATCGGTCAGCACCAGGGCGATTTTGTCGTGAATCGATTCGCCGGCAGCCTGCGCTTCCTGGCTCATCAATTTAATTTTTTCCCAGGCATCCAGACCGGTGTTAAACATCAGCGCCGGAATGCCCATACTCTTCAGACCCTGCTCCAGCAGCTGACGCGCGACTTTGGAATCTTCTGCCACAATCGCCACCGCACCTGGGCGGTAGTTGAAGGCACGCGGTCTGGCCGCTTCCGGTTCGACGCCGCGCACCGATGGGATGATGTCATACAGGATTTGCTCAACGTCCAGCACCATCGCCAGCTCGTTGCTCTGCTTGTCACTGTCCAGGCAGGCGATGCTGGTAATGTTTCGGCCGCCGATACCGGCTTCGGCGGTATGCACCTGGCTCCAGTCGAGACGCACAATGTTCTCAACTGACTCCACGGCAAACGCCTGGGTGTTACGGGCATACTCGGTAACCAGCAGCAGGTTAAGACCGGTTTCCGGCACACAACCCGCCACGGCAGGCAGGTCGATGACCGGAATGAACTGGCCACGAATACTTGCCATACCCAGCAGCGGCGAACGCATGCCTGCGGCTTTGGTGATAGTTGGCATCGGCACAATTTCACGCAGCTTGAAGACGTTAATGCCAAACAGTTCAGACTTGCCTTTCAGCTGATCGGAACCTAAGCGAAACAGCAGCAGCTCAAACTTGTTCGATAACGCGAGGTTCGCTCTCTCATCGATCTCTTTCTGAAAATTATCCATGGTTGCCTCTGCATTAACGCAGCTGGTGAAATAGGGTGTGAACAGGTTATCGGCAGCAAACGGAAAAAGGTGAGAAGAGAAGGGTGAAATAAAACGGACGCCAATTAATGTGCCAGGATTAACCCTGAAGGTTCAACATGGACACCTTTCCAATAAAGGAGTGTGAAATGAAAAAAGTGATTTTGGCGTCGTTGCTGGTGATGATGAGTGCGGGTGTTTCGGCCGAAGAGGGCGGATACAAAGCGGGCGATACGCCACCACCGCAACACAAGCAGGATGCCGGCTATAAAGGTTCAGAAGATACCGGTCAGACGCATATTGATCAGATCCGCGATTTCCGTCAGGGCGGATATGTGACGCTGGAAGGTTACATCCTGAAGAAAGAGCAGGGCGAACGGTATCAGTTCCGTGACAACACCGGCACCTTACCGATTATCGCGCCGAAGAAGACCTTTGATGGTAAAACCTACACCGCAGAAGACAAAGTACGCGTCAGTGGCAAGGTACAGGGCAAAGGGGATAAAACCACGCTGCATGTGACCCAAATCGAAGAGCCGTAACAAACCGGGCGAGATAATCTTCTCGCCCGTTTTATTTAGTCCTTCAGCAGAATCGCCCGGCAGGTTTTGCCTTTGATTTTGCCCTGCTTGAGTTTAACCAGCGCATTTTTGGCCTGATTCGCCTCAATCGCCACGTAGGCGTGGGTCGGCGTAAGGACAATTTTGCCGATCTGCTCGGCACGATAACCCGCTTCACCCGTCAGCGCGCCCAGAATATCTCCCGGACGTATCTTGGCTTTACGGCCACCATCAATGCACAAAGTCATCATAGCTGCAGGCAGCGGCTTGCTGCTGCCCTTTTTCAGCGTGCTGGCAGAGACCCACGGCAGCTTCTGCTGCAGGAAATCTTCCAGCGCATGCGCGCGAGCCATCTCATCGGCAGCAACCAGGCTGACCGCAACGCCATGTTCGCCCGCACGCGCCGTACGACCAATACGGTGCAGGTGAATTTCAGGGTCCCAGGCGAGCTGATAGTTAACCACCATCGCCAGCGATTTGATGTCGAGTCCGCGTGCAGCGACGTCGGTGGCGACCAGCACGCGACCACTGCCGTTAGCGAAGCGGATCAGCACGCGTTCGCGATCGCGCTGCTCCAGATCGCCATGCAAGGGCAGGGCGCTGATATCACGCGCGTTAAGCGCCGCGGCGACATCATCACATTCACGTTTGGTGTTGCAGAAGACCACACAGGATGAGGGCTGACGATCGCTGAGCAGGGCTATCAGCAGACCCAGTTTTTCATTGTGGCTGGCTTCGAAAAACTGCTGATCGATTGAAGGCAGTTCGCTGACATCTTCTGTCACCACGCTCAGCGCATCACGCTGAAAGCGGGTGCTGATGGCCGTAATGCCGTCTGGCCAGGTGGCGGAAAAGAGCAGCGTCTGGCGCGAGGCGGGCGTCGCTTCAATGATCGTTTCCATATCATTCAGGAAACCCATCTCCAGCATCCGATCGGCTTCATCCAGTACCAGCGTGCTGAGCTGGTCCAGCTTGAGGTTTTCGCGGTTAATGTGGTCGAGGATACGACCCGGCGTGCCGACCACGATATGGGGCGGATGCACCAGCGAATCACGCTGTGCGCTCATCGGCTGTCCGCCACACAGAGTGAGAACCTTGATGTTGCGGGTGAAGCGCGCCAGCTGGCGCAGCACATTGCCTACCTGATCCGCCAGTTCACGGGTCGGACAGAGAATCAGTGCCTGGGTCTGAAAGCGGGCGCTGTCGATATGGTGCAGTAAACCAATACCAAAGGCAGCCGTTTTACCGCTGCCGGTTTTCGCCTGCGCGCGCACGTCGCGTCCCTGCAGAATGGCGGGCAGCGTAGCGGCCTGCACGGGCGTCATGCTGGTGTAGCCCATCTCGCGCAGGTTTTCGAGCTGGCTGTCGGGAAGCGAATTGAGGGTAGAAAAAGCGGTCACGGGCGCGGCCTCTGAGGCTGAAAGTGTAGGGCATTATTGCGGGGCAAGTCTGGCAGAAAGCACGCCTGACAGCAACGGGAACCTCGATGGTTAGCAGTATGAAACTATATCTTTCAGAGGGCTTAGGAATAGACTGAAGTTTACGGGAAAAAGGTGGTTTATTTTTATAGATTAACCCCGACTCAATGTGATTGTTCCAGGATGAGGATCTTTTGAGGCCAGCGATTATTTTATAAGTGGCCGTTTTTAAATATTTATTTCATTGTTAATCAGATAAATCCTTAACTACTACTCCAGTAATAGAATTAATCATTAAAAAATATCACCACTGGTGCCGATAAAAATCCTGAGCTAATTGCTTTATATTTAGCGCGCCATATTCCTGGTACAACGACCGGTAGAGGGTATTTGCATTGAGTAATCGCATCCAGGGACCACATGAAAATGTGCTTAAAATAGTAGGCCGCGCCGTACTGACACTGCATGTTCATGGAGAGAGCTTATCGGCTGATAAGATCGCTTCGATGATTGCGTGTTATGCGGAAGATGAGCCCTGTGATCAGGAAGATCGTCGCTTATACGCGCTGGCAATGGAACTAATGTCGAATGATAAATGGGCCAAAAGCGCGTAACCCGCACTCCGCTCAGGTAAATGCAGAGCCTCCCTTGTGGAGGCTCTGTTGTTTTTGGAGGAGTGGGTTTGCGTTGTGGGGCAGGTACTGGCTCCCGGCGCTTTAGGTAAGGTGATCGTCTGTAACCGGGCCGGAGCCGGCTCGATCTCTCCGCATTTGCTGAGAAGGCTCAGCATGGTCGATTACACACCGCATCCCTGAGGTGCGCTCGTAACCGTGCCAACGCTTTGCGTCGTTCAAAAACGCTCCCGGCGTTTTTAGTACGCACCTCATCCCTGAGGTGCGCCCGTAGCCGGGCCAACGCGTTGCGTTGTTCAAAAACGCTCCCGGCGTTTTTGTCCGCAGCCCTGCTGTTTCAGGCCGGGGCCAGCGCAAACACCGGTTTACCGCGCGAGAAGGTCGCGACGACCGGCGAAATCCGTGCCACGGCTTCGGCGGAACAGCTCGCCGCTACCAGCATCATGCTCGCTTCATCGCCCGGTACTGGCCACTGGCGGTCACCCTGGGCTGTCAGCGGCAGCCGATCGTCTGTGGCGATCGCCAGCGCCCGCGACAGCGAGAACTCATCCGATCCCCGATAGAGCTGCGCATAGAGATTCGCTTTTTCCAGCATGCTCCCGGTGCCAAACGGTGACCAGTGATCGATAACGCTGTCGGTGCCGGTCATCACCTTCACGCCCGCTGCCTGTAATTGCGGAATCGGCATGGTCAGCTTGCCGATCGGCAGCGTAGAGGCGACGCTGAACTGCTGCTCCGCCAGCCCTTCGATCATCTTATCCAGCGTACTGCCGGTCAGGGTCGCCAGCGCA
Source organism: Pantoea sp. RG18 (assembly GCF_025910075.1). NCBI lineage: Bacteria > Pseudomonadati > Pseudomonadota > Gammaproteobacteria > Enterobacterales > Erwiniaceae > Pantoea > Pantoea sp. RG18. The sequence goes on along the minus strand of NZ_JAPCIL010000007.1, from coordinate 342,171 downwards.
AAACCGTGGCTCAGCGTCACTTTGCCCTTCAGCGCCGGATTCTTTGCCACGGTGTCAATCATGTACTGAATCGCCGCCACGCCAGCGGGTGAGGTTTCATGCAGATGTATATCCACGCCGCGCTGATAGTCGAGCGCAATCTGGAACATCGCATCCAGTGACTTCTCCATGGCACCATCGACATTGGTGGGGTCCAGGCCGCCGACATACTCAACGCCGTGCTGCATCGCCTCGCGCATCAGCCCATCGACCTGCGAGTGCAGCAGGCCATGTTGGGGAAAGGCCACAATCTCGCAGGGAAAGGCGGGGTGACGGGCTAATGCCGCCTGCAGATGCTCCAGACTTTGCAGGCCGCTGACCGGATCGATATTGCAATGGCTGCGGGCGCGGGTGGTGCCTTTGGCGTGCAGCAGAGCGATCAACCCTTCGGCGCGCGCCTGAGAGTGCGGCAGCAGTTGCGGAATCAGCACCTGTTCACGCGCAATCATGTCCATGATAGTTTTGCCCTGACGGGGACGCGGAGCCTGCCACGGGCCGCCGTAGAAGGTTTTATCAAGGTGGATATGCATATCCTGGGTGGCGGGCAGCAGCAGGGCATCCTGTGCATCCCACGACGGCAGGGTGCTGTCACCCTGACCGGCGGGTGTCAGCTGGTCAATTTTACCGTCGCGCACGCTGATGTCGTAACGCCCGGTGCGGGTCGCAACGATCTCATCATCCTCACGGATAAAGCCCTCCTCCAGCCGCACATTGCGCAGCAGATAGTGATCCTGCCGGGGCAGGGCGGCGGGCTGGTCGGGATTGATGGAGGACAAAGGTGATGGCGTGGCGGCACTGGCATGGCCGAGACCGGCGGCCAGCAAGCCGCCTGCGGCGGTCCAGCGGACGCTCTGGCCAAGGAAATCACGACGGCTCGGCGAAGAGGAAATAGGCATCAGAGGCTCCTGCAAAGTGAACAAGGTCTTAATCTGACAAACGACGCTCCACCCTGCTGCGTTATTTTCCACTGACGACTATTCGATATCTCACTGCCAGCGCAGCTGGCTGAAGGTTGCCAGGGATTCCGCCAGCTCGCGCTGCAGCGGATCCTGCGGATGACGACAGAACAGCGCCAGTTCGAAGGTATCAATCACCGGCAGACCCTGTTCCAGGCCCAGTACCCGATGTTGCGGCAGGCGACAGCTGGCGGGCAGCAACGTCAGCCCCAGACCCTGCGCACTGGCGGCGGCCAGCGCGACCAGGCTGGCGCTGCTGTAACTAATGCGCCAGCTACGGCCCAGTGCGTCGAGCGTCTGACACACCTCATCGCGATAGAGCCCCTGCTGGGGAAACAGCACCAGCGGTACCGGCGTCAGCTCAAAGCAGGGCCACTCTGCGCTGTCGAGCCACAGCAGGGGTTCAGGACGCGACGCCAGCGGACGCTCGCCATAAGGCTGCTTAATCAGCATGATATCGAGCTCTTCACGCTGCCAGGCGCGACGCAGCTCCACCTGCATGCCACTCATCACGTCCAGCCGAAGTTGCGGATGGTCGCGACTGAAGTGCGCCAGCAGACCGGCCGTGGGCGCGGCGAAATCTTCCGGCACGCCAAGACGCAGCACGCCGTCGCGCCACTGGTCACTCAGCACATCGTGCGCTTCCCCATTCAGGGCGATAATCCGCCGGGCGTAGCCTAAAAGCTTCTCGCCCTCTTCGGTGATCTGCACCTGATGCGAGGAGCGGTTGAGCAGCTCTTTGCCGACCATTTCCTCCAGCCGTCGCACCTGCTGGCTGACGGTGGACTGCGACAGGTGCACCCGGTCGGCGGCGCGGGTAAAGCTGGCGGTTTCGCACACCGCGACAAAGCTGAGCAGCTGTTGCGGAGTAAACATCGGCTGACGATTCATATTTCCACTACCTGGCAGAGTAATATTTCATTTCCAGATAGTAACGACTGCTGCCAGGCTGGCAACTTTTAACTGTGTGGATCTCAGATGAAGAGAGAGAACAACCTGCTGCTGGCGGCGCTGGTGCTGGCCGGGCTCAATATGCGACCGCTGATGACCTCGGTCAGTCCGTTACTCGGCGAGCTGCGGCAGAGCATCGGTCTGTCGCCGCTGGCGGCATCGCTGTTGCCTGCGGTGCCGATGATGATGATGGGTGCCATTGCGTTAGTCAGCGCCCCGCTGATGCAGCGCTTTGCGGTGCGTAAACTGCTGCTGGGTGGTTTGGTGCTGCTGTTGCTGGCGCTGGTGAGTCGGCTGTATGTGGCTGACGGAGGCTGGCTGGTGCTGAGTACTGTGCCGGGAGGGGCGGGCATTGGCATTGTGCAGATGGCGATGCCGGGATTGATCCGTCAGCGCTTTGGCAGCCGCAGTGCCGGCGTGACCGGACTGTGGGCAGCGGCGCTGATGGGCGGCGGTGGGATTGGCGCGGCGATCTCGCCGTGGCTGAATGGGCAGCTTGGCTGGCAGGGCGCGCTGAGCAGCTGGGCGCTGCCGGTGGTGCTGGCCATCCTGCTCTGGCTGTTTATCACCACCCCACGTGCAGCCCGGACGGAGGCCGACGCTCTGCCTTCGCTGTGGCGGAAAACCCGCGCCTGGACGCTGGCGTTGAGCTTTGGTCTGGTGAACGGCGGATATGCCATCTGTGTCGCCTGGCTGCCCGATTTTTATCATCAACTCGGCTGGAGCGCGCAGGCGGGCGGTTCACTGCTTGGCATGATGATCGGCTGTCAGGTCACGGGTGCGCTGCTGCTGCCCTTGCTGGCGCGGGGCAGCGATCGCCGTCCGCTGCTGCTGCTGACACTGGCGATGCAGTTCAGCGGCATGCTCGGTTTCCTGTTTGCGCCACAACTGGCGCCGTGGCTCTGGGCGGGGATTGCGGGCTTCGGGCTGGGCGGGGCATTTCCGCTGGCGCTGGTGCTGGCGCTGGATCATCTGGAGCAGCCGCAGGCTGGCGCGCGGCTGGTGGCTTTTATGCAGGGCGTCGGCTTTATTATCGCGGGCAGCATGCCGTTTATCGCCGGGCAGTTGCATGCGCTCACCGGTCACTTCACCAGCGTCTGGTTATTGCAGGCGGCGGTCACGCTGCTGTTAATCGTGCTAAATCTGCGTTTCCATCCGCGCAGCTATCAGCACGCCTTTCCGGAGGTGAATCGCTGATTTTGGTCCGACCAATACCGGCAATATTTTTCTCTGGTTCACACTCCGGGAAAATTCGCGCATCTTCTGTTGCCATAGGTTAACAATGCGTTAACTATCTGTTGCCATAAGCCCCGACAGAGCGGTTTGGTCTGACCAATCCGGGGCAGATGGCACCAGCGCTGCGGCTGCGTGCCACGTCACCTTTTCCTCTGGAGATACTGGCATGCAGATCTGGCAACAAAACTACGATCCGCTGGGTAATATCTGGCTTTCAAGCCTGATCGCACTGATCCCGATTCTCTTTTTCTTCTTTGCGCTGATTAAGCTGAAGATGAAAGGCTACCTGGCGGCCACCACCACCGTGGTGCTGGCGCTGCTGGTGGCGCTGTTTCTCTATCAGATGCCGGTTGCACAGGCGCTGGCCGCCGTGGTGTATGGCTTTCTCTATGGCTTGTGGCCGATTGCCTGGATTATTGTCGCCGCGGTGTTCGTCTACAAGATCTCAGTCAAAACCGGCCAGTTCGACATTATCCGCGCCTCTATCCTGTCGATTACTCCCGATCAGCGTCTGCAGATGCTGATTGTCGGCTTCTCGTTCGGGGCGTTTCTGGAGGGGGCTGCGGGCTTTGGTGCGCCGGTGGCGATTACCGCCGCGCTGCTGGTGGGACTCGGCTTTAATCCGCTCTACGCCGCCGGGCTCTGCCTGATTGTGAACACCGCGCCGGTGGCCTTTGGCGCGATGGGCATCCCGATTATTGTGGCGGGGCAGGTGACCGGGCTGGACAGTTTTGCCATCGGCCAGATGGCCGGACGCCAGCTGCCGCTGCTGACCCTGATTGTGCTGTTCTGGATTATGGCGATCATGGATGGCTGGCGCGGGGTGAAAGAGACCTGGCCGGCGGTGGTCGTGGCAGGGGGATCGTTTGCCATTGCCCAGTTCCTCAGCTCCAACTTCCTGGGTCCGGAGCTGCCCGATATTATCTCGTCGCTCGCCTCGCTGATTTCGCTGACGCTGTTCCTGCGGGTCTGGAAGCCGGTGCGCATCTTCCGCTTTGCGGATGCAGAGGCGAAACAGGGCGATCCGTTGCTGCCACCGCAGAAGTATCGGCTGGGGCAGGTGATCCGCGCCTGGATGCCGTTCCTGTTTCTTACCGCCACCGTCACGCTCTGGAGTATCCCGCCGTTTAAAACGCTGTTCGCCAAAGGCGGTGCGCTCTATGAGTGGGTGCTGGCTATGCCGGTGCCGATGCTGAATGAGCTGGTGGCGCGGATGCCGCCCGTGGTCGGCACTGCAACCCCTTATCCGGCCATCTTTAAGCTGGATCTGGTGTCCGCCACCGGCACCGCCATTTTAATTGCGGCGATCATGGCGATGATTTTCCTGCGCATGAAGCCAAAGGCAGCATTGCAGACTTTTGGTGAAACGCTGAAAGAGCTGGCGCTGCCGATCTACTCTATCGGGATGGTACTGGCCTTTGCCTTTATCTCGAATTACTCCGGGCTGTCTGCGACGCTGGCACTGGCGCTGGCGCACACCGGCCACGCTTTTACCTTCTTCTCACCGTTCCTGGGCTGGCTGGGCGTCTTCCTGACCGGATCAGACACCTCATCGAATGCGCTGTTTGCTGCTTTACAGGCCACGACCGCGCAGCAGATTGGCGTCTCCGATATTCTGCTGGTGGCGGCCAACACCACCGGTGGCGTGACCGGTAAGATGATCTCGCCGCAGTCGATCGCCATCGCCTGTGCGGCGGTCGGGCTGGTGGGTAAAGAGTCCGACCTGTTCCGGTTTACCGTTAAACACAGCCTGATTTTCACCTGTATGGTCGGTGTGATAACCACGCTTCAGGCCTACGTCTTCCCCTGGATGATCCCATGAGCAGCAATGCCGATCCGCTGGTGACGCGCCTGCGGGCCTATATCACCGAACATCAGCTCGAGCCGGGCATGCGCCTGCCCGCCGAGCGGCAGCTCTCTGCGGAGCTTGGCGTCTCGCGCTCCTCGCTGCGTGAAGCCATACAACAGTTGATCAGCAACGGCATGCTGATTAGCCGACGCGGCGGCGGCACCTGGATCCGTCAGCAGCTGGCGCCCTGGTCGGAACAGCGCATCGTCGAGCCGATTCGCCAGCTACTGCGCGACGATCCCGACTACCGCTACGACATTCTGGAAGCGCGCCATGCCATCGAGGCCAGCACCGCCTGGCACGCCGCACTGCGCGCCACTGACGCCGACAAAGAGAAGCTGCAGTACGCTTTCGACGCCACCCTGAAGCTGAAAGAGAGTGACGATCCCGATCTCGCCGCCCAGGCTGATGTACGCTTCCATCTGGCGATTGCCGAGGCGTCGCACAACGTAGTGCTGCTGCAGACCATGCGTGGTTTTTTTGAGCTGCTGCAATCGTCGGTAATGCAGAGCCGTCAGCGCATGTATACCCAGCCCGCGATTTTTGCCCGCCTGACTGAACAGCATCAGGCGCTGCTCGATGCGATCCTCACGGGCGATGCCGACGCTGCGCGCCAGGCGGCGATGCAGCATCTGGGATTCGTGCACACCACCATGAAAAGCCTGCATGAAGATGAAGCGCGTCAGGCGCGCATCACCCGCTTACCGGATAACGACACACGCAACCCAAAGGAATCTGACTGATGATTATCTCCGCTGCCAGTGACTATCGCGCGGCCGCGCAACGTATCCTGCCGCCGTTCCTGTTTCACTATCTTGATGGCGGTGCCTATGCCGAGCACACCCTGCGTCGCAACGTAGAGGATCTCTCGGATGTGGCGCTGCGCCAGCGCATTCTTAAAAATATGTCGGAACTGAGTCTTGAAACCAAACTGTTCAATGAAACCCTGTCGATGCCGGTTGCGCTGGCACCGGTCGGCCTGTGCGGCATGTATGCCCGCCGGGGTGAAGTACAGGCGGCGCGCGCGGCAGACCTGAAAGGCATTCCATTTACCCTGTCGACCGTCTCGGTCTGCCCGATTGAAGAGGTGGCCCCGCAGATTAAGCGTCCCATGTGGTTCCAGCTCTATGTGCTGCGTGACCGCGGCTTTATGCGCAATGCGCTGGAGCGCGCCAAAGCCGCCGGTTGCTCCACGCTGGTGTTTACCGTGGATATGCCCACGCCGGGCGCGCGCTATCGCGATGCGCACTCCGGGATGAGCGGCAATCACGCGGCGCTGCGTCGTTACTGGCAGGCGGTCACCCATCCACAGTGGGCGCTGGATGTGGGTCTGCAGGGGCGCCCTCACGATCTGGGGAATATCTCCACGTATCTGGGCAAGCCTACCGGGCTGGAAGATTACATCGGCTGGCTGGCGAATAATTTCGATCCCTCTATCTCGTGGCGCGATCTGGAGTGGATCCGCGAATTCTGGGATGGGCCGATGGTCATCAAGGGCATTCTCGATCCGGAAGATGCGCGTGATGCGGTGCGCTTTGGCGCCGATGGCATCGTGGTCTCTAATCACGGCGGACGCCAGCTGGATGGCGTGCTCTCCTCGGCGCGTGCGCTACCGGCCATTGCCGATGCGGTAAAAGGTGACATCGCCATTCTGGCGGACAGTGGCATTCGCAACGGGCTGGATGTGGTGCGGATGATTGCGCTGGGCGCAGACAGCGTGCTGCTGGGACGGGCATTTATCTATGCGCTGGCAACCCACGGTCAGCGCGGCGTAGAAAACCTGCTGACGCTGATTGAAAAAGAGATGCGCGTTGCCATGACCCTCACCGGCGCGAAGTCGATCGGTGAAATTACCCGCGATTCGCTGGTACAGGCGGAAGCGTTACTGGCACCGCAGAGCACACCGCCACGTCCCCGCGCGGTGAGTTGAGCCTGCGAAAATGAATGTATTGTCTATACTTAGCTTCTTTACCAACAGGAGGAACGACATGACCATTCATAAGAAAGGTTCGGCGCATTGGGAAGGCGATATCAAAGGCAAAGGCACCGTCAGCACCGAGAGCGGCGTGCTGAGCCAGCAGCCTTATGGCTTTAACACCCGTTTTGAAGGCGGCAAAGGCACCAACCCGGAAGAACTGATTGGTGCAGCGCATGCAGCCTGTTTCTCTATGGCGCTGTCGCTGATGCTGGGCAACGCAGGTCATCCACCGGAAAGCATTGATACCACGGCCGACGTGTCGCTGGACAAAAAAGGCGATGGCTTTGCCATCACCAAAGTGGCACTGACCAGCACCATCTCTCTGCCAGGCATTGATGAGTCGACCTTCGACGAGATCATCAATAAAGCCAAAGCGGGCTGCCCGGTTTCTCAGGTACTGAATGCGGAAATTACGCTGGATTACACCCTGAACAACTGATGCCGGTAACGGGTCGCCTTTTGGCGGCCCGGGCGTTATGCTATGCCTCACCGGTCCTGTTGTTGACCGGAACAGATGCGCCTTCTGGCGCATCTTCGCTTTCTGACCAGAGGAAACTGAGGTGACGAGATACCGGGCAGCCAAAAAGTACTGGAAGATGGTGCTGGTTCTGTTGTGCATCTGTGGCGCGCTGCTGCTGATTCGCTGGGCTGCCATGATCTGGGCCTGAACAGATGAAGGGGATTGGCCGCCACACGCTGGGCATATTATTAATGGTGATTATTGTGCTGGAAGCGGTTCACTATCTGCTTACTGCCTCATGGCTGCCGTGGCGATAAACGCGCTCAGACAAAGGCATCCTCGCGCCTTTTAGCCCGCACATCGCTGCGCGCAATGCGATAAGCCTTGCGCGGATCGCCCACCACAAACTCAAAGGTTGGCGTGTAGTAAAATGGCAGCCAGCCGCCATAGCTGCTCTCCCACTCCCAACGGACGGGGCAGGGCCACAGAATGCCATCATACAAAAGATAGTAAACCCAGCGTCCACCAGGACGACGGGGGCGTGATGTTTTCATGGGATTCACAACGATAATGGTTAACAACAGCTTATATTTTGTACGCTAAAGCGTCAGCTTGCAACGTTACAGCCCTGCTTTATTGAACCTGGCCCTGAATTAGCGATGTACTTCACCGCACAGCAGTACCACATTCGGTCTGACTTTATGAATGCGGTTCGCCATCGTTTCACAGTCGACCTTCGTCGGATAGATGCGCTCTGATACCGGCAGCGCCTCGCAGGCATCGTAGCCGCATGCGCTCACTAATAACACAAATCCTATCAACATAGATCCTCTCCTTTACACGGTCTGGTGGTCCGGACTGTGGTGCTTTTTATCCCTTTTTAACATCCAGTATAGACAAACGTGCCGGGGCGGCATTGTCAGTGTGAGCTATGGTCCGCCAGCCAGGGTGTGATGCGGCGGCCTGTAAGGTGTGCCAGAAGGGGCGGGCCTGGCGCTAGCCTGCGAAATACCAGGCGGGCAGCAGCGCAATCAGGTTATTCAGCGTGTGCAGGAAGATGGGCAGCGCCAGACTGTTACTCCGCAGCCGGGCGTAACAGAGCAGTAGCGAAAACAGCGTCAGGGCGATAAGGGTCTGCCAGTGCACATACTGCGTATGCATCACCGCAAACAGCAGTGAGGTCAGCAGCATACAGGCAAAGCGGCTCCGTGGCGCCCACAGCAGAAAGCCCTGCAACAGAAAACCGCGGAACAGCACCTCTTCAAACACCGGCGCCAGCAGCACGGCGGTGAGCAGCAGGATCAGCAGCGAATTACGTCCCTGCTGGGCCTGCATCACCAGCCATCCTTCCGGCTGCATGAACTGCATCTGTGCGGCCATCAGAACAAATAGCGCGCCAGTAAACAGCAGAGTTTGCAGCGTGCAGAGTTCACCCAGCGGCAGGTCTGTACGGCGCTGGCAGTAAAAGCGGTAAAGCGGATAGATAACAGCAAATTCAAACAGGCAGAGCACCGGCACCAGCAGGCCGTCATTACGCAGCACGCTGTAATTAGGGAACAGCGTGATCAGCATGGTAACCAGGTAATAGACCACAAAGCTGCCGACGTAGAACAGCGTCAGTGTCACTCTGTCGGAATTGGTATTCATAGGCGACTCTGCCAGCGAAGGTTAGCGCATAGTAGCAATGCACCAGATCGCTGTCGAGTCAGCCTGTAACACAATATTTAAGCGCAAAATGTTAACCGCAGACTAAACACCCGCGCGCGTGAGCCGATAACTGAGGAAACTAATCTGGTCAGCACTGCATGTTGTATTGCAGGCCCGTCATCTCAAACTCTGACTGTGTAGTGAGCACTCTTAATGACTTCTAACCCTCCGGCGCCACCCTCGCCTCCATTCAGTCATGCCGCTGAAGACCGCACTGTCCGCTTTACGCGGCGCAGCCTGCGCACGCTTTCGCTGCTGCTGTTTGGCGTGCTGGTGCTCTCGATGCTGATGGTGCTGACGATTGCGCAGCGGCAAAACAGCGTATCGGTTGAGCATGACCAGTTGCTGATGCAGCAGGCGTGGAAAAATCGTCAGGAGGCGATGGTCACGGATATCCGGGATTATGCGTTCTGGGGCGAAGCCTGGCGCAATCTCCATGTCAGGGTCAACAAAGTCTGGGCTTATGACGAAGAGAACTTTGGTCCGGGCCTCTACGAAGAGTATCACTATGAGGGCGTATTCGTGGTCGACGGCAACGGTCACACCACGTACAGCGTCATTAATGGGCAACTGGTGGATACGCCGCTGGAAGCCTGGCTGGGAAAAGAGGCTCCAGCGCTGATTGCGGCGGCACGTCAGCGCAACGACGCGGCGATTACCCGTGATGCGCTGATTAATCATCTGCCCGCCATTGTGGTTGCCGCCCCCATCGGCAGCGGCAAACTGACGAATATGCCGCCGATGGCGGGGCCGGCGTCAGTCATGGTGTTTGTGAATCTGTTCACCCCTGCCAAATTACAGGCGCTGGGCGCCACGCTGGATGTGCGCGAACTGCGCCTGCCCGTCAGTGCAGGGGATGCCCTGCGTGAACCGCGGATGGTGCAACCGTTACCCGGTGGCGATCTGATTGTGCTGCGCTGGACGCCAAAGATGCCTGGCATGGGCCTGGTCTGGTTTCTGTTACCACTACTGATGCTCATGGCGATCATCATAGGCATAATCACCCATCGCGTCAGCCGCCATGCGCTCTCTAATGCGATTCTCTCTGACCGGCGCTTTACCCTGCTGGCGATCAGTCAGCAGGAGCTGGCCAACAGTGAAGCGCGGTTTCGCGATCTCGCTGAGGCGGCGTCAGACTGGATCTGGGAAACGGATGAAGAGGGCCGCCTGATCTACCTCTCAGCGCGCTTTCAAACCGTGACCGGCCACGATATTACACACTGGCTGGGCCGTCACATCGATCACCTGCTGACGCATCCCAGCCATTCGCTGGTCGCCTGGCTGCAGCGTCAGGAGGAGGAGGGGCAACGGATGCCACTGCGCTGTCAGTTTATGTCGGCGCACGGCAACCGCCGTATCGGCCAGCTGGTCGCGAAAACAATCTGGCATGAGGCGCGACGTATCGGGTTTCGCGGCACGGTATCGGACATCACTCAGAGCATGGAAGCCGAGGCGCGCATTCATTTTTTGTCGCGTCATGACGTCTTAACCGGCCTGTCGAACCGCGTGCAGCTGCAGGAGTTTCTGACGCTACACCTAGAGCTGCCCGATGGCGCTGCGCCGCTGACGCTGATTACCCTCGATCTCGATCAGTTCAGGCCGATTAATGAAACCTGGGGCCATGCGGCGGGCGATGAGGTGCTGAGCCAGATAGCGCAGCGTCTGAAGCGCTGTATCGGCCCGCAGGAGCTGGTGGCGCGGCTGAGTGGCGATGAGTTTGTGCTGGTATTGCGTGAAACGAACCGTGAGCGGGTCGATCAGCGTTGCGCACAGCTGGTGCACGAGGTTCAGCAGCCCATCAGCACCGGCCAGCATGTTCACTATCTCACCGTCAGCATGGGGATTGCCTGTGTACCGCAGGATGCCAGCCATCCGGAAGCGCTGCTGCAAATGGCGGATATCGCCCTGAATGAAGCACGTGAAGCGGGACGCAATCAGTGGGTCTGGTATGCCAATGAGATGGCCAGTCAGCGTGAGGATAAGCGTGAAATGGCGCGGCGGATTGAGAAAGCGCTGAAGAACAATGAATTTCGCCTGCACTACCAGCCCCGCTATCAACTGCTGACGGGTCAGCTGGCGGGTGCCGAGGCGCTGATTCGCTGGCAGATTGCGCCTGATGAGTGGATTACCCCCGATCACTTTATTCCGCTGGCGGAAGAGAGCGGTCTCATCGCCACCATCAGCGACTGGGTGCTGATGCGGGCGTGTGAGGATGCGCTGGGATGGGGGGGCGATCGCTATGTTTCGGTTAATATTTCGCCCATGGAGTTCCGCACCAGCGATTTAGTGCAGCGGGTTGCGGATGTGCTGGCGAAAAGTGGCCTGCCAGCTACCCGGCTGGAGCTGGAGATCACGGAGAACGTGACCTTTGAACATCCGCAGCATGCGCTGGAGGTGATGCAGGGTTTACGGTCACTCGGGGTAAGGTTAACCGTTGATGATTTCGGCACCGGCTATGCGGCCCTGGGCTACCTGAAGACCTTCCCGTTTAATGGGCTGAAGATCGATCGCTCCTGGATGAAAGATTTTCCGGAGTCGCAGCAGGCACAATCAGTGGTCGCGGGGATTATTGCGCTGGCACGCGCCTTTGCCCTGACAATTACGGCTGAGGGGATTGAGACAGAAGCGCAACTGAACCAGCTAAAACAGCTCTCGTGCGAAGAGGGGCAAGGCTACTTCCTCGGTCGACCGATGCCGCTGGCTGCATTCAGTACGCTTGTGGAAAGAACCGCGCAGAACCAGGCTGAACCCGTTTAACGGACTTTAACCGCCACGGCGGTCATCAGCATTGCGCAGACGACAAAAATAATCAGTTCCATCATGACCTCCACAGGGCTAAGACTATTCTTAATATTGTAGTGGTCCGCTGTGCTTTTTTTAGGCAATGAGTGCGATTAATCTTAAAAGATGACCTGTGCTGCGACCCGTTTAATGCTGCTGTAACAACTTTACTTTTTAGGGGTTCAGGTCAGCAGGTGCGCTTTGCTACTCTTGGGGCAGGGTTTTACACGTCCAACAGGAGAATAAACGTGAAATTTTATGGAAAAGGGCTGCTGGTAATGGGGCTGTTTGCATTAACCGCCTGTCAATCTGCCTCTAAGCCCGATACCGCCAGTGTGGCACAGGATCCCGAAGCTGACCGCTGTGGTGCCTCTCAGTTTCAGAATTATGTCGGTAAACCGTTAACCGCGCTGCAGGGTCAGCACTTCGAACAGAAGGTCCGCGCCATTCCCTATAATTCTGCCGTCACCATGGACTTCAACCTTAACCGGCTGAACTTCCTGGCTGACAAAAATGGCAATATCAGCTCAGTTTATTGTGGTTAATGGCAAAGATGTCATAGGTTTGTCATAACGGCAGGCGAGGATAGCAGCGCGTTTAAGAAACTTCCTCGTCACACAATAGATAGTGCTCGTCTTGTTTATTCCCGCCCCGGCGGGAATTTTTTTAGCGGCTTCGGGCCGTAACAGGAGCAGAGAAGATGAAACGCATAATCGGGGCACTTCTGCCCGCATTGTTACTCAGCTGCACACTGGCGCAGGCTTCCAGTGAAGAGGCCTGGCAAAAGAGCCGTCAGGTGATGGTGCAGGCCTGCATTAACGCCAGTCATCTGAGCAAAGTAAAGGTGCTGGGCGAGGCGATCGAGTATGACGACAACACGGGCTACAGCGCACTGTTGCTGGAGGGACGCTATCCCCAGCCGCAGATGAAAAATAAGCGTGGACGGGAGCTGTGCCTGTTTCAGCGCAGCAGCGGACGAGCCAGTATCAGCGAAGCGGATAAATTGCGTTGGGTGAAGTAGGTGGTTGGTTTACGCCTCCGGCTGCGTGTCGATTAACTGCGCCAGCAGGGTGCGATAACGCTGCAACTGCGTCTCGTCGCCTTCCACTTCCAGTTTATCGATAACCCGCGCAATAAGGGCTTTATTGGTCGCGGGTTCTCCCGCTTCCATTATTTCACGCAGAATCACCGCCAGCAGATCGGACTCAGGCGGTATTCGCCAGTCCGGGCTGTTAAAATAGTCGCTGATAGCACGGCTGGCGCTGTCAGGTTGTACTCTCATTACCCACCTCCGCTAAAACAAGACTCCCTCCCTTACGCCTGAGCATAAGGGCGTTTAACCATGAAATAAGCTGGTTCGCCTCAGCGTAGCCGGACGGTCTGCACCGTTTTTTGCGGAGGATGTCGCGCCGATTAAAAAGATTGCCACACCGCCGCGGCTGGCGGTTTTTTAAACATAGAAGCGGGGGGAAGAGTTGTCAGTAACAGAATGACATATTTTTCTATATTGACGGGGCGGGTCAGGGAAAATTGCGTCCGGCCAGACCATCGCCCGCGTGCTTCGCGCTAAAAACCCGGCGGGCTGGAAAATTTGCGCCGGTGATTGCGCTGAATCAAAGAGGAATCCGGTCTTTTGCCATTTGTGCCATGTTTTGTCGGTCACGCTGAGAATAGCCGCGTTAGACTGAGCATTCCCTCTCTTTAAAATATCTGCTCATGCCACGCACTATAGAACCCTGGAAGATAAACCTGATCTCGGTCTGGTTTGGCTGTTTTTTTACCGGCCTGGCCATCAGCCAGATCATCCCGTTTCTGCCGCTCTACCTTGAGCAGCTTGGCATAACCGGTGGCGAATCACTGAGCCTCTGGTCGGGTCTAACCTTCAGTATCACCTTTGTGGTTTCGGCGGCCGTAGCCCCGCTGTGGGGCAGTCTTGCCGATCGTAAAGGCCGTAAGCTGATGCTGCTGCGCGCCGCTTTTGGCATGGGCGTGGTAATTCTGCTACAGGCTTTTGTCACCGAAGCCTGGCAGTTGCTGCTGCTGCGTGCCCTGATGGGGCTGACCTCCGGATATATTCCCAACGCCATGGCGCTGGTGGCCGCTCAGGTGCCGCGTGAACGCAGCGGCTGGGCGCTGAGCTGTGTCTCAACCGGTCAGATTGGCGGGGTGATTCTGGGGCCGATGCTGGGCGGGCTGCTGGCAGACTGGGTCGGTTTGCGTACGGTGTTTATTGTCACCGCAGCGCTGCTGATGGTCAGCTTTCTGGTGACGCTGTTCCTGATCAAGGAGACCGGTTACACCCCGGTGAGTAAAAAGGAGAAGCTCAGCGGACGCGAGGTTTTCAGCTCGCTGGATAATCCAAAACTGATGCTCTGCCTCTTTTTCACCACCATGGTGATTCAGATGTGCAACGGATCGGTGAACCCGATCCTGACGCTCTTTGTGCGGGAACTGGCACCCACCGCTGAGAATATCGCTTTTCTTAGCGGGGTCATTGCCGCGCTGCCTGGCGTCTCTGCACTGCTGGCCGCGCCTCGTCTGGGACGACTGGGCGATCGCATCGGCACGCAGCGTATCCTGCTGGCAACGATGGTCATCTCGCTGCTGCTGTTTATCGCCATGTCGTTTGTCACCAGCACGACACAGCTGGGGGTATTACGTTTTCTGCTGGGCTTTGCCGATGGCGCGATGATGCCCGCGGTGCAGACGCTGCTGGTGCGTCACTCGCGTGACAACATCACCGGCCGGATCTTCGGCTATAACCAGTCCTTTATGTATCTCGGCAATGTCGCGGGTCCGCTGCTGGGCGCCGCGGTGTCGGCGGTGGCCGGTTTCCGCTGGGTCTTTTTTGCCACCGCCGTGGTCGTGCTGATTAACGTGCTGTTTCTGAAGCGCTTTTACCGGCGTCCGAAGACAGCGCTGCCCGCGTCGGCTGGCAAATCGTCAGTTCAGCCTGCCAGCGCTGCTGAGTCAGTAAAAACTCAGGACTGACGCTGGGGCTCCAGGAGTCATCGCCGCCGACACCCATGTGGCAGGCATCCAGATGCAGCCAGCAGCCCGCTTCCGGACGCAGATGGTGGCGGTGTGATGCCTCTCGCAACTGCTCCAGGCTGAAACGGCTCAGTGAGAAAGCGAAATCGCCGCTGACCTGCCAGCTGCCGCTGTCGAGCTGACGGGTGCCGCAGCGCAGACCGTTCTCACCCGGGAAAACATAAGGCGTTGAGAGCTGATCCAGCGGCAGCTCCCAGCGGGAAAACTGCGCGGCCAGCTGGCGATCGGGATAGTTTTCATGCGGACCCAGGCCGAGCCAGCTCACCTGTTGTGGTATCTGCGTCAGCTCACAGCGTAATCCGATGCGGGCGGGCGGGGGCAATCCGCGCGACTGCTCAACGGAAAGCTGCAACTGCAATTCACCCTGCGCATTGATCAGATAACGTTTACGGCTGATAAAGGCGATCTGGCCATGGGCGAGCCAGCTGTGCAGCGTCTCAATCTGCACCGCCTGTGGCAACGTATTCGCCGTCATCGACACCAGCTGGCTGCTCATCTGGTCATAACCCGCTGCTTTCCAGCGCTCGACCCAGGCATTGGGATCAACCCGTTCCGCTTCGCTGGTGCCGATGTCATTGTCGAGCGGCGCGCGAATAAAGCAGTCCTGAAGCGGTGAAAGCAGCGTTGGCTGTTCATCCACAAACCACTGCGTCAGTTCGCCGCTGTGGCGTGAAAAATGCCAGCGTTGCTGCTGATGGGTGATGACAATCTCACGGGTATCATCGTGCAGGCCCGGTGCGTCGCCACTTTCCGGTTTTGATGGCAGCGCCAGCGACGAGGGCAGCGCCCATTGGTGCCAGGCGACACGCCAGCCAGCGGCGCTCCATTGGGTCGGTTGAATCTGATGAACCGCGACGTTCAGCCAGCATTCGCCCTGTAATGCTGGCGGTGACGGCAGCGTGATCCGCTGCTGGCCCTGTGGAGCGATATCCAGCGGCACTTCTCCTTCCGTCACCACACGACCCGCCTGTTCGATGCGCCAGCGCAGCACTTCGTTGTCACTGTGGCGGAACAGATAGTCGCTGCTGACCGTAAAGCTCAGCGGATCGCCGGGATCGACGGCAAACTGCCAGAACTGCTGGGCGCACTGCGCCTCATAAAGCGCCGGATGCGGCGTGCGATCGGCAAATACCAGCCCGTTCATACAGAACTGACGATCGTTGGGTTTATCGCCAAAATCGCCGCCGTAGGCCTGCCAGGGTTCGCCCTGATCGTCATAGCGGGTCAGGCTCTGATCAACCCAGTCCCAGACGAAGCCGCCCTGCAGACGCGGAAACTGGCGGAAGGCCTGCCAGTACTTAGCAAAACCGCCAAAGCTGTTGCCCATGGCATGCGCGTACTCACACAGGATCAGCGGACGCGTCTCACCCGGCAGACCGATCCACTTTTTCAGCGACCATTTCGGCACCGCCGGGAAGGGCTGATCTTCATCAACCCTGGCATACATCGGGCAGATGATATCGGTAGCAGCGGTATCCGCACCGCCGCCTTCATACTGAACCGGACGGGTTGGATCGCTGCTTTTTACCCAGCGGTAGAGCGCATCGTGTGTGGCACCATGTCCTGACTCGTTGCCCAGCGACCAGATAATAATGCTGCAGTGATTACGATCGCGCTGCACCATGCGCGTCACACGTTCGCTATAGGCGGCGAACCAGCGGGGATCATCGGAGAGCCGGTTCATCGGCTGCATGCCGTGGGTTTCGATATTGGCCTCATCCACCACATAAAGCCCATACTGATCGCATAACCGGTACCAGAGCGGATGATTAGGGTAATGCGAACAGCGCACCGCATTAAAATTGTGCTGCTTCATCAGCTCAATGTCGCGGCGCATCGTCGCCTCATCCACCACCTGACCGCGCTCCGGATGATGTTCATGACGATTGGTGCCACGGATCAGCAGCGGTTTGCCGTTCAGGCAGAGCAGGCCGTTGTCGATGGTGACCTGACGGAAGCCGACATCATAGGCTTCCACCTCGATCAGCTGCTGATTCTCATCCAGCAGCGCCAGCGTGGCGCGATAGAGATGGGGTGTTTCGGCACTCCACAGCGCAGGCTGTTCCACCGGCAGGCTGAGCAGGGCGCGTTCGGGATAGTGACCCCGCTCGTCAATAATGGCGCTGCCCAGCGGCTGCTGACACTGAGCAATCTGCTGGTCACCCTGCCACAGCGTCAGGCGCAGCTGATAGCGCGAGCTGACGTCATCTGGCAGAGCAACACGGATCCGGGCACGCAATTCGGCACGGTAAAACTCCGGGCTGAGCCGGGTTTCCAGCTGAACATCGGCCAGATGCACCTGCGGTTTATGCATTAACGTGACATCGCGGAAAATGCCGCTCATCCGCCACATATCCTGATCTTCCAGATAACTGCCGTCGCTCCAGCGCAGCACCATTACTGCCAGCCGGTTTTTGCCCGGCCGCAGATAAGGCGTCAGGTCGAATTCAGCGGGCAGACGACTGTCCTGAGAGTAGCCAATCCAGTGTCCGTTGCACCACAGGTGAAAGGCCGAGTTTACGCCGTCAAAAATGATGCGTGTCTGCCCATTGTCCAGCCAGGCTGCGTCAGCGCTGAATGTGAGCGAGTAACATCCGGTTGGATTCTCTGTGGGGACCAGTGGAGGATTGACCGGAATCGGATACTGCACGTTGGTATAAATGGGCGCATCGAAGCCGTGCATCTGCCAGTTGGCCGGAACCGGAAGGGTCGTGGTGTCCGGCAGATCCTGCAGTAACCAGCTGGCCGGGACCGCTTCAGGTTGCGTAAAATAACGGAAACCCCACTCTCCGTTGAGGCTCTTCAGTGACGCCGAGGGGCTGTCATCCCGCGCGGCTGCTTCATCTCGCCAGCTGGCGAATGGCGGGTGCGCATCCAGCCGATGCAGCGAGGTCACGACCGGATTTTCCCAGTCGCGCCGGGAGAGGATGTCACTAAAAGCAGCCTGAGAGAGAGTCATGTTTATATCCTGTAAATGTAATGCGCTCACAATGCGCAAAATTAAGCCGCCTGTAAAGTGTTCACCCTCCCGATTTGCACAAATAATTTGTGCTGTAATCCAGCCGGGATGTTGAGATTGTGCCGCCTTAATGGTGGTAAATCGTTAAGTCTGGTCAGCAAAGATGAATAGTCGCCGGATGCGGAAGAATCTCACTTGTCGCCATGCAGGTGGCTCCATACACTCAGCCCGATTTCATCACCCTGAGGTAGATATGGTACGAATCTTTAAGCTGGCTGCCGTTGTGGCATTGGTTACTGCATTAAGCGGATGTATTTTCCCGCCCCCAGGCGGCGGTGGCGGTGGCTGGGGCGGACACGGCGGCGGACCAGGCCGCGGATTTGTCGATCCTCGCTAAGCAAAAGACCGATTTCGGGCGGGCGAAACGTTTAACCATAGCGTTGATTGCAGGGAAAACGTTTCGCTCGCAAGGTTAGCCGGAATCGTCTGAGCAGACGGTGAGGAATGCGGGCTAACTCACTGAAAAAAGTAGCGGTTACCCTCTGTTTTTTTAGCCAGCGTGGTGATAATTTCAGCTTTTCTCCACCGCTGAGATAACAGCATGAAAAATCTGATTGCTGAATTGCTGGTAAAGCTGGCTGAAAAAGAGGCGACAGCCAAAGAGCAGATGGCGCAAATCGAAGCGCTGGAGATTGTTGTTACCGCACTGGTTCGCAAGCTGGAGCCGCAACAACATCTGGCTATAACCACCAGTATTGAAACCGCAATAGACAATGTGGCCGATGCCGGAGATGAAAATGCGCAACTGCTGCGCAATTACATCGAAAAGTTACTCCGCCATCCTCGTCAGTAACAATCCCAGTGCCAGACTGGAATGGGATCTTCACATCACTTTGACCTGAAACATTTTCCGCTTTGCTTATTCGCTGCCAGAATAACAAAGGACAATCCACTGTGGAGATAACAAGATGAAAGTCGGTTTAATGGCGATGATGATGGCGGGCCTGCTGGTCAGTGGACTGGCCGGTGCGGCGGAAAAGACCCCGCAGCAGGAGAAGATGACGATGTGTAACCAGCATGCTAAATCACAGGATCTTAAAGGGGATGCGCGCAAAACCTTTATGAGTGAATGCCTGAAAAAGGACAGCAAGCTGTCGCAGATGTCACCGCAGCAGATGAAAATGAAAAGCTGTAACGGCGAAGCTGGTGATAAAAACCTGGCAGGCGATGCGCGTAAAACCTTTATGAGCCAGTGCCTGAAAAAAAGCTGATTATCCCCCCGGCCACGCAGGTGGCCGCTTCTCCTTCCCGCGCAATGCTGATTAAATTCCCTTCTATAACAGCATGTTAACCTTCTGATAAACATTCATCGCCAGGCTTCCCGGTTCTTTTGCCACACTTACTGTTTGTGGGGATTTGCGCAGCACTCTGTTTTGCCGCGCAGCACAAGACAAGAACCGTTAAAGGAGCCATGCCGTGAACTATCAATTTACCGTCGACCTGAACGATCTGCCCCAGCGCCAGCCGGTTAAAAAAACGCTCGGCGAGGTGGAAGTGTTGCTGATCCGCGAAGGTGACAATGTACGTGCTTATCAGGCGAAATGCCCGCACGCAGGCGCGCCGCTGGAGCAGGGCGCGATTTGCGGCGATCGGCTGGTCTGTCCGTGGCACAAAGCCGCGTTTAATCTGGCCAGTGGAAAAATGTGTGAACCGCTGGCGTTAGCCGATCTCAAACAGTATCCGCTACGCATTGAAGAGGGCCGGGTGCTGGTGAATCCGAAAGCGATGTCCGCCGCGGCGCCGATTGGCAGTGGGACAGAAGCACCTGTCTATGTGGTGCTCGGTGGTGGGGCGGCGGGCGGCGCGGCGCTGTGGCGTCTGCGCCATGAAGGCTTCAAAGGCCGCGTGATTCTGGTTGAGCGGGAAGCGGATGCGCCTTACGACCGCACCGCGCTGACCAAATTTGTGCCGTCGGGCAAAATGGATATCAGCGAGGTGCCGCAGCTGCTGAAAGCGGATGTGATGGACCACGTTGAACGGCTTCAGGCTACCGTGAGCCGCCTGGATGCCCAGCAGCAACGGCTGATCTTCGAAGATGGCGAGACGCTCGCCTTCGACAAACTGCTGATCGCCAGCGGTGCGACGCCAGTCCGCCCCGATTTACCAGGCAGCGATCTCGAAGGAGTTTATCTGCTGCGCAGCAAAGCGCAGACCGATGAGCTGCTCCAGTCGGTGGATGCCAGCCATAAAATCGTGATTATCGGCAACAGTTTTATCGGCACCGAACTGGCGTCGGCGCTGCGTAATCGTGACATTGACGTGACGATAATCGCCCGACAGGCGTTGCCCTTTGCTAAACAGTTTGGCGATCAGATTGGCCGCTATTTCTATCAGCTGCATGAGCAGAACGGCGTGAAGTGGGTGCAGGGCGAGATCGAAGCCTTACAGGGCGACCAGCGGGTGAGTGGCGTGCAGCTCAAGGGCGGACGGTTGCTGGACGCGACGGTGGTGCTGTTTGCCACCGGGGTCGAACCGGCTACCGACTTTATCCACGATCTCCCGCTGGCAGAGGATGGCAGCCTGCAGGCGGATGAGCAGTTGCGGGTCGCTGACAATATCTGGGTGGCGGGAGATATCGCCACGTATCCGTCGGCACAGGGGCCGCTGCGCATTGAGCACTATCGC
Source organism: Pantoea sp. RG18 (assembly GCF_025910075.1). Lineage (NCBI taxonomy): Bacteria > Pseudomonadati > Pseudomonadota > Gammaproteobacteria > Enterobacterales > Erwiniaceae > Pantoea > Pantoea sp. RG18. Next base: position 321,519 of record NZ_JAPCIL010000007.1, on the reverse strand, counting down.
GTCGCGCATCAGCAGGGACAAACCGCCGCATGGAATATGCTGGACCAGACCGTCGCGTTTGATCGTGTGCCGTTCTTCTGGACTACGCAGTATGGCACTCGTTATGAGTATCTGGGCCATGCCAAAGAATGGGATTCATTCCAGCTGATTGGCTCGCTGGAGGATAAAAAGTTTATGGCATTTTATGGCCAGCAGGGGAGGCTGGCGGCAATCTGCTCATGCGGCATGTATACGCTGACCGCTGAGCTGGTGGAGCGGATGCAGCAGCCGATGACGTTTGCCGACGCGGTGGCGCTCTGTCAGGCGCACATCAGTTAAGCCGGTAGCAAGGCGGGCCAGCCAGCGTGGCGGGCCGCCTTGCGAAACAACACTCACTCTGTTAGCTGCGGCTCAGTTTCTCTGACTTCGCCATGCACTGCAGCATCGCTTCCATCACCGCCGAGCGCATGCCTTTCTCTTCCAGTACTTTCACCGCTTCGATGGTGGTGCCGCCCGGAGAGCAGACCATATCTTTGAGTTCAGCCGGATGTTTCCCAGTAGTCAGCACCATCTGCGCTGCCCCTTTCACCGCCTGTGCAGCAAACTGATAGGCCTGAGCGCGTGGCATGCCGCCCAGTACGGCCGCATCGGCCATCGCTTCGATAAACATAAACACGTAGGCCGGCGCAGAACCGCTGACGCCGACCACGGAGTGAATCAGATATTCATCCACCACGGCCGCTTTGCCGAAGCTCTCAAAAATCGCTATCACCTCGTCGATTTCCGCCTGCTCAACCAGCACGTTGGGCGTGACCGAGGTCATGCCTTCGCTGACCAGCGAGGGTGTATTCGGCATCGCACGGACAATTTTACGATCGTAACCCAGCACCGATGAGAGCGAATCGAGCGTCACCCCAGCCGCAATCGACACCACCAGCGCCTCTTTTTTCAGGCTGCCTGTCAGCTCTTTTAAGACTTTCAGAATGACATTGGGTTTAACCGCGCCGAACAGGATGTCCACTTCACGCGCCAGCGCTTCAGCGCTCTCCGCTGCGTTAATGCCATACTGTTCTGCCATCGCCTGGTTGGTCTCTGCTTTGCGATCGTAAACGAAGATATCAGACGGGGCGATTTTGCCGCTGTTGACCAGTCCGCCGATAATGGCTTTCGCCATATTTCCCCCGCCGATAAACCCGATTTTCTTTGCCAGCATCGCCATCTCCTTAGGACATTATTCGTTTTTCTCAGTGAGCTAGCTTACTTCAGCCAGCCTGAATAACAAGTCAGCCGGGCGCAGGCTGGAAAGCACGCCGCAAATAAAATTTGCCATTTAGGGGGAACCCGGCAAGATCTTACTCTTCTCTGACTGTAAGGAATCATGATGTTTATCTGGGTCGATGCCGATGCCTGTCCGAATGTAATCAAAGAGGTGCTCTACCGCGCAGCCGACCGCACCGCAACTACCATCACTTTTGTGGCGAACCAGTTTCTGCGTGTGCCTCCCTCACCGTATCTGCGCACCCTGCAGGTGCCTGCCGGATTTGATGTGGCGGACAATGAGATCGTCAGACGTTGTCAGCCAGGCGATCTGGTGATCACCGCCGATATCCCGCTGGCAGCAGAGGTGATTGAGAAGGGTGCGGCGGCGCTGAATCCGCGCGGCGAGCGTTACTCACCGGCGACGATACGTGAACGCCTGACGATGCGGGATTTTATGGATACCCTGCGGTCAAGCGGCGTGCAGACCGGCGGCCCCGCGGCGATGAGTCCGCGTGACCGCCAGCAGTTTGCAAATGAGCTGGATAGCTGGCTCACCCAGCAGAAACGCTGAAGTTAAACGAAGCTGTCGTCGTCGTAATCGTTGCCGCCAAAATCATTGAGATCGCTGTTGTCGGCATAATTACTGTCCCAGCCGGTATTCTGGTCGAGGAAGGCGTTGTCGTTACCGCCGTTAAAGGTATCGGCATTGTCATCGCCACCGTTGAAGGTGTTGAGATTGTCATTCACATCGGGCAGGGGTGGCTCATTGATGATATTCACAATCTCTTCCGGCTGTGAATGGTGGAACATGCTGGTCAGCATATCGGCCATCACCACACCGCCCGCCACACCTACAGCTGTCTGCAGTGCGCCGCCGAGGAAACCGGTGCCGCGTGGTGCAGGCGCTTGTGCAGGCGCATATTGCGGCTGAGCCGGTTGCTGTGGCGCACTGTTCCACGGTGACGATTGCTGTTGCTGCTGCACAGGCGGCTGCTGACGCGAACCGCTGCCAAACAGCCCGGACAGAAAGCCGCCGCTGCTCTGTGCAGGTTGCTGCTGCTGTTGCTGGGCCAGCTGGCTTTCCAGCGCCGATACTTTCTCATTGAGTTTTTTCAGCGCCGCTTCCTGAATCAGGATCGCCTGTGCCATGTAGTAAGGCGCGCCCGGCTGCGTCTGCAGATGCTGGTTAATCAGTTGTTCGGCAGCGGCATCGCGTGCCACGGTCTGGCTTTCAGCCTGTTTCAGACGGCTGAACAGCCCTTCGATCAGTTGTTGTTCTTCGCGTTGCATGATGACTCTCCTGTGGCGATTGTTACCAGTATATGTGGGCGCCAGCGTGAAAAGTAAAATCGGGGCAGTAAGCAAATATTGCCGACGCATTTTAGCCGCTCTTTTGCGGAGTTTTTATCGCTCTGTTACGGCCCTGATGCACAAAACGTGCATGCATTTCCCCTTGAAAACACAAAGATTGTCGCTGTTCAGGGGACGAAAATGCGTAAATCGTGCCTGACAGGTAGAGGCCATAATAATTTCCAGTTATTATGCGTCGCATTAATAAGCTCACCATGCAGCCGCATCGCGCGGTCAGGCGGAGGAACGGCCCTGATGTCACTACCCATCTTTTTGATTGGCGCTCGCGGTTGCGGCAAAACCACGGTCGGCGAGGCGCTGTCGCAGGCGCTGGGCTACGCCTTTACGGATACCGACCACCATCTGCAACTCAGCACGCAGCGCAGTGTGACGGAGATTGTGGCAGAGGAAGGCTGGGAAGGTTTCCGCGCCCGTGAAACGGAATCGCTCAAAGCGGTGACGGCACCCAGAACCGTCATTGCCACCGGCGGCGGCATGATTCTGGCTGAAGAGAACTGCCGTTTTATGCAGGAGCAGGGCCAGGTGATCTGGCTTAGCGCGTCACCCGAGGTGCTGGCAGAGCGGCTGGAAAGCGAACCTGAAGCGGCCCAGCGTCCGACCTTAACCGGCCGTCCGATTGCTGATGAGATGAGTGATGTGCTGCGTGAACGTGCGCATCTCTATCAGGCTGCGGCCCATCATCAGGTGAATGCGATGCAATCGCCTGAGTGCGTGGTAGAGGAAATTCTGCTGTCACTCTCCCTGGCGCGCGCCAGCTAACCCTCAGATTTTTCCCGCTTTGATCCCGCTTCAGACGGCATTGTCTATACTTATCCTATGACAGGCAGCGGCCTGTCCTGTGGAATGTTATTCAGACAAGAGGGACACAGTATGCCGACCAGACCACCGTATCCACGTGAAGCGAAAGTTGTGCCAGTTGAAAAGGGCACTGAAGGTAATAAAGTAACCTCTTACGAATTGCGTGCTGATCATCCCAAACCGAATTCATTAATCAGTGAGCACGAAACGGAAGAAGAAGCGCGTGACGCCAAAGCGCGCTACGAAGACGTTGAAAAAGAGTAAAGCTTTACTGCTGGCAGGGACGCCAGCCTGTTACACCGGATAACTGCTTATTACTGACCCGCCTGGCGCTGTGCCTGAACCACGCCTCTTTTTACTCCCACCTGCAGTCGATCGGGTTATTTAAGAAGCGAAATTGACGCAGATTTACTGTCGAATGCTCTCTGCGTATGCTTCTGTTCTGCACTCTCCTTGTCTCACCAGATAAAGCCCCGCTAATCATTTTTATCCCCTTATTTTCTCTGCTGCCGATCTCTGTGTGAATCAAATTGTCGCTTGACCGATTCAGCGCCACGTTTTATTTTCATCAAACCAACAGAGGAACTTAGTTCCATATAGTGGAACACGTAACATGACCACACTTGAAAATGCTGCCGCCGTACTTCGATTGTTTCAGCACAAAGGTGTGACGCAGGGGCATGTTGGTCTCTCATTCAGTGAGGTGGTTGAGGCGTTAAACCTGCCAAAAAGCACCGTTTCGCGTCTGCTGGCCACCATGGAAAGTCAGGGGCTGCTGGAGCGGAATGCGGATACGCGCGGTTATCACATTGGTCGCGTATTGCTGGCTGCCGCCGGACATTATCTTTCGGCACCGCTGGTTGACAGCGTTTCAGCGGCGATGGTCAGGCTGGCTGCGAAGACCGGCTGCATGGGTTACGTGTCGAAGCTCGACGGGCGGGAAGTATTAGTGATGCGTATGTTTCATGGGCGTCACTTTACGCAGATGGTCACGCCACCGGGCAGTCGGATGCCGGCTGCCGCGACCTCAACCGGCCGGGCGCTGTTAGCGCAGTTAAGTGATGAAGAGGTGCTGGCGCGCTTCCATGATCAATGGCAGGTCGCATCAGCGAACTCGCCGCAAAGTCCTGAGGCACTCTGTGCCAGACTGGCTGAGATCCGCCAGCAGGGCTGGTCACTGGCCCGAAATGAGTCGCTGCCAGGCATCAGCTCGCTGTCAGTTATTGTTCATAACAAACATCATGGCGAAACGGTGGCACTCTGCCTGTCGTTTCCGTCTATGGAGTCTGAACCGGGTTTCCCGTCAGAGCTCCTTGAAGCATTACGCGCAACGGCCACAGAGATGACCGAAAAATATGGCGCGTAACTTCACACCGTTTTTATCGGCGTAGTACTTTCGCCACACCAGGGAAAACAAAGGCCTTCGGGCCTTTTTCTTTCAATCTGATCGCCACGCTTTACGCAGCACTCCGGTTGCCTGTGTCCGTCTCTCATTGCCTCCTGTATCGGTTCAGCATGCGGAGGGACGACCATCTGCAGTGGCTGTTGCAATCTCTGTGCGCATCAGAGCAGTGAAACTGATAACCGGCGTAAACCGGCCAGCGGGCGGGTAGACGTTATTTCATTTCTTCTGGACAAGGACTGGCGGGGACGTATGGAACGGGTAAATCCGATTAAACACGTTGGCGTGGCACTGGTTTTAATTCTTCTCTCCATTGCGGGTGCCATTATTGGCATTCAGCTGATTACCACCATTGGCGTAACGCCTAACACCTCTATTATCGGCGCGCTGTTTGCCATGCTGCTGGCGCGTATTCCGCTGCAGGCATTCCGCCGTTATCGTTCGATTGAAATCCAGAACCTGGCGCAGACCGCTATCTCTTCAGCCACCTTTGGGGCGGCGAACAGTCTGTTGATGCCGATTGCCGTGCCCTGGGCGCTGGGTGAACCGCAACTGGTCCTGCCGCTGTTCTGTGGCGTCAGCGCCGCGATGCTGCTGGATGCCTGGCTGCTCTATCGGCTGTTTGATACCCGCGTCTTTCCGGCCAGTAATGCCTGGCCACCGGGCGTTGCAGCAGCAGAAGCGATCAAAGCGGGAGATAAAGGCGGACGCCAGGCGTGGCTGCTGGTGCTGGGCATTGTGGGTGGCGTCGTCGGTGCCATGCTGAAGATCCCGATGTCCGCCTTTGGCACCGCGTTTATCGGCAATATCTGGGCGCTGTCGATGCTCGGCATCGGTTTTCTGCTGCGTGCCTATGCGCAGCCGGTGGCCGGTATTGATATTAATGCGCTTTATATTCCGCATGGCGTGATGGTCGGTGCCGGTCTGGTGGCGCTGATTCAGGTCGTGATGGTGATTCGCAGCCGCAAAAATGATGCGCTGGTGGTGAGCCGTAATGGCAATGAGGTGCAGCGGGCGCTGGGTTTCGGCAGCGTGGGTTACATCGTGATTTCGGCGCTGCTGGCGCTGGCGGGCGGCCTGTGGAGTGAGATGGGCATCGCGATGCTGCTGCTGTTTGTTCTTTATGCCGCGTTTGCTGCTTTCGCCCATGAACTGATTGTCGGCATTGCCGCTATGCACTCCGGCTGGTTCCCGGCCTTTGCCGTGGCGCTAATTACGCTGATTATCGGCATTCTGATCGGCTTCCCACCGCTGGCGCTCTGCCTGCTGTGCGGCTTTACCGCCGCCACTGGTCCGGCGTTCGCCGATATGGGTTATGACCTGAAGGCGGGCTTTATCCTGCGCGGCAACGGTGCCGATCTGCAGCAGGAGCTCTGGGGACGTCGTATTCAGCTCATCGCAGCTATGATCGCCTTTGTTGTGTCGATTCCGCTGGTCTGGTACGCCCATACCTTTTTCTTTGCTGACAACCTGCTGCCGCCTGTAGCGCGGGTGTATGCCAAAACCATTCAGGCGGGTGCTGAGCCAGGTATCGCCGGTAATCTGCTGATGTGGGCGATTCCGGGGGCCATTATCCAGTTGATCGGCGGGCCGAAACGCCAGCTGGGCGTGCTGCTCGCCACCGGTTTATTAATTAATAACGCCATGGCGGGCTGGGCAGTAGTGGTGGGGATCGCCTTACGCATCATAATCATCCGGATCTGGGGCGAGCGGGGCCGGTCGCCTATGGAGGTGATGGCGGCAGGCTTTATTGCCGGTGATGCCCTCTACAGCTTCTTTCATTCGCTGTTTGCCAGCAGCAGCAAGAAATAAAAGGATAAAGCATGAGTTTGCAGCAGACCCTGGCGGTTTTTGAGTTACTGGATAGCGCCCACATTGACGGACAGCAGGTGGTGGATCTCTTCGCGGCGTATCCTGATGTTGATGCCCGCTTTACCCGTGTCTCCGGTCCCAAAGGCCGCACCGATTTTGTGCGCATTGATATTCCGGGGACGCAGGGCAAATCAGGCGGCGGCAGTGCACCGACGCTGGGGATTATTGGTCGCCTTGGTGGCATCGGCGCTCGTCCTGGTCGTATCGGCATGGTGTCAGATGCGGATGGCGCGATCGCGGCCGTTGCCAGCGCGCTTAAACTGGCGCAGATGCAGAGCAAAGGCGACAGGCTTGATGGCGATGTCATCATTACCACTCATATCTGCCCGGATGCGCCAACGCGGCCGCATCTGCCGGTCGATTTCATGGACTCGCCGATTGACGATATCACCATGAATGATAATGAAGTGGTGGCGGGTGTGGATGCGATTCTGTCAATCGACACCACCAAAGGTAACCGCATTATCAACCACAAAGGCTTTGCCCTGTCGCCGACGGTGAAAGAGGGCTACATCCTGCGGGTTTCGGAGGATCTGCTGCGCATCATGGAGATGACCAGCGGCCGTCCGGCGGTGACCTTTCCCATCACCACGCAGGATATTACGCCTTACGGCAATGGGGTTTATCACCTCAACAGCATTCTGCAACCTTCTACCGCCACGGATGTGCCGGTGGTGGGGGTGGCGATCACTGCCGAGTCGGTGGTGCCGGGCTGCGGAACCGGCGCCAGCCATGAAGTGGACATTGCGGCAGCGGCGAAGTTTGCCATTGAGGTGGCCAAGGAGTTTGGTCGTGGAACCTGTCACTTCTACGACGCCGAAGAGTATGCGCGGCTGATTTCACTCTATGGCAGCCTGGCGCATCTGCGTCACCGGAATCACTAAGATGACGAAACCACTGGTAACGCTGACTATCGGCCAGTCTCCGCGCAGCGATATTCTGCCGCTGCTGCGGCAGCATCTGCCGGATGCGCTGACCGATCACGCCGGTTTACTGGATGGACTCAGCGCGGCAGAGATTGCCGCACGCTTCGCGCCAGCAGCGGGCGACCGGGTTCTGGTGTCGCGGCTGCAGAGTGGCGAACAGGTGCGGCTGGCGGCCTCGAAAGTGGAGCAGGGATTGCAGCGCAAAATCAGTGCGCTGGAACAGGCGGGCTATGCGACCATTCTGCTGCTCTGCACCGGTGAATTCAGCCGGCTCCGCACCCAGCGTGCGCTACTGCTGGAGCCGGATCGCCTGATTCCACCGCTCATCTGCGCCATGGTGCAGCAGCAGCAGCGGGTCGGCATTGTCGTGCCGGTTGAGGAGCAGATTGTTGAGCAGGCAGGTAAATGGCAGCAACTGCCTGCGCAGCCCTGCTTTGCGGTCGCCAGTCCCTATCAGGGCGATCAGGCAACCTTCGCCGATGCCGCAAACAGTCTGAAAGCGCAGGGCGCAGCGCTGGTGGTGCTCGACTGTATGGGGTATCACCAGCAGCATCGGATAGGGTTACAGCAGCGGCTGGGCGTACCGGTTCTGCTCTCTAATCAGCTGGTGGCGCGCCTGGCGGCGGAGTTGCTTCCCTGAGTGAAGAGATCACAAACGGCCATCATTTCGCGTGACAGATCAGCGGGTTCCCTTCTACACTGCCAGACACACAACATGTGCTCTGGAGAACTATTATGCTCAACGTAAGTGAGTATTTTGACGGAAAAGTTAAGTCTATCGGTTTTGACAGTGCGAGCACCGGACGTGCCAGCGTGGGCGTAATGGCTGAAGGCGAATACACATTCGGTACCGGCCAGCCGGAGGAGATGACCGTGGTCAGCGGCTCGCTTAAGGTATTACTGCCAGGTGAAACCGAGTGGAAATGGTTTGAAGCGGGTTCGGTGTTCAACGTGCCGGGTCACAGCGAATTTCATCTGCAGGTTGGCGAGCCAAGTTCCTATCTCTGCCGTTACCTGAAAGATTAAAAAAAATGGCCGCTTAGCGGTAATGCTGGTCAGTTAAGATTAGATTTGTAAAGGCTGTCACGGTCAAACGTGGCAGCTTTTTTGTCAGGGCGAGCGTGCCGCAGTGCGGGCCAGCGCACCTCTGCTGCTGCCGGGCCGTCCTCGCGCCGCTCACGCGGTTCCTTCGGCTTTGACGGCGTGCCCACGAACCGTTCGGGGATCGGCCCTCCCTGGCCGGCCCCGAACTGTCCACGCTTCCCGGCGTGGACTTCTGGCCCACCGTCACGCCTCAGCGCTGCGGATAGCCCTTTCAGCAGCAGAGGCGCTCAGGCCTCCACGCTCGTGCCCTTTTTAACAGTACGCACCAGAAGCTTCAGAGCAGGCCGGTGGCGATCAGGGGCAGGCAATCCGCAGCGCTGAACAGAATGAGTCTGCCAGGACGCGGGCGAAAGGCGGGGCGGCACAGGATGTGCCATCCCCGACGGTCCGTCAGGCAGGCGAATGAAGTGAAGGAACCGCGCAGCGGCGCGAGGACCGCCAGCCCCTGAGCGGCACCAGACTGCGTTATCACCTGTCGCTTAACTGGCTGGCATTACCGCTTAGCGGCCCTTTTTTTGGCGAATATCGTCTGTCAGGATGATTCTGCCGGTGGCTGATTAACGCTGGGCTTCGCCGCCCAACGCTTCTACCAGATTGCTGGTCAGTGCGGCCAGTTCGCTGGTCATCAGAATAAAGTCCGCATCAAAGCGCTGTGCAAAATCTTCGCGGTCAATATCGTCGTTCTGGTCGCGCAGCGTGTCGCTGAACTTCAGACGCTTCACTGAACCATCATCGGCCAGCACGAACTGAATGCGCTCCTGCCAGTCGAGCGCCAGTTTGGTTACCAGCTTGCCCGCTTCGATGTGGTTGGCGATCTCATCGCACACCAGATCCTGTTTCTTGCAGCGGATAACGCCGCCATCTTCCAGCAGCGCTTTCAGCTCCGCTTCATCCATCAGGGCGAATCCGGCAGGCAGCTCGCCTGAACGTACCCATTCTGTCAGGGTCAGTTCAATCGGGCTTTCCAGCGTCAGCGGCACCACCGGCAGTGAGCCCAGGCTTTTGCGCAGTAGCGCCAGGGTATCTTCCGCTTTTTTTGCGCTGGCACAGTCAACCATAATCAGGTTGTTGACCGTGTCGATCCACAGGTAGGTCTGGCTGAAACGGCTGAAGGCGCGCGGCAGCAGGCTGTGCAGCACTTCATCTTTCAGCGAATCTTTTTCGGTCTTTTTGAGCTTGCGGCTCTGCTCAGATTCCAGCTTGTCGATTTTCGCTTCCAGCGCCTGTTTCACCACCGGCGAAGGCAGGATTTTCTCTTCTTTGCGGGCGCAAATCACAATCTGGCCTTTGTTTTCATGGGTCAGCGCATCGCTGCGGTTGCCCATCGGCGAGACCCAGCCGGTCTTGCTCATATCCTGACTGCCACACGGTGAAAACGTGAAGGCGTCGAGCTGCTTTTCCATCTCATCTGCGGACAGCGGAATGTCACGATTCAGACGATAAACCATCATATTTTTAAACCACAACATCGGGATTCCTTACCGTGGCGCGATCGGGCGCACAAGTCTGCGAGAGTCAGCGCGCATGATAGCGAAACATCGGAGTGGTTTCATTGCCTTTCCGGCAGACGCCTTTTACTGTATCTCTCACCTGAACGAATAACGAGGACGTAATCTTGCGCATAGGCATAGATCTGGGTGGCACCAAGACAGAAGTGATCGCATTGTCGGATAAGGGAGAGGAGCTGTTCCGCCACCGGGTGAATACCCCGCGTGATGACTATCAGGCAACGGTGCAGGCGATTGTCGATCTGGTCACGCTGGCGGAGCAGAAAACCGGCGAAACCGGCACGGTCGGCCTCGGTATTCCCGGCACGCTTTCGCCCTACAGTAAGCGGGTAAAAAATGCCAACTCCACCTGGCTCAACGGTCAGCCGCTGGATAAAGATCTGGCGCAGGCGCTGAACCGGGAAGTGCGTATCGCCAACGATGCCAACTGCCTGGCGGTGTCGGAAGCGATCGACGGTGCCGGTGCCGGACAGTCGCTGGTGTTTGCCGTGATCATCGGCACCGGATCGGGCGCCGGTGTGGCGATCAACGGTGAGTCGCGTATCGGGGGCAACGGCAATGCCGGTGAGTGGGGCCACAATCCGCTGCCGTGGATGGATGAGGATGAGCTGCGCTACCGTCAGGAAGTGCCCTGTTATTGCGGGCAGCAGGGCTGTATTGAGACCTTTGTTTCAGGCACCGGTTTTGGTATCGACTATCAGCGGCTGAGCGGCGTGCATCGCAAAGGTGCGGAGATCGTCTCGCTGCTGGCGCAGCAGGATCCGATCGCCGAACTGGCGATGAGCCGCTATGAGTTGCGGCTGGCAAAATCGCTGGCGCAGGTGGTAAACCTGATCGATCCCGATGTGATTGTACTGGGCGGTGGGATGAGCAATGTGGATCGTCTCTATCAGACCGTGCCGGTGCTGATGAAGAAGTGGGTATTTGGCGGGGAGTGTGAAACGCCGGTGCTGAAAGCGCAGCATGGCGACTCCAGCGGCGTACGCGGTGCGGCGTGGCTCTGGCCGCTTAACGGCTGAGTCACCTGAGCATCCGCTGACGATTCAGCGCCAGCGATACCCGGCGCTGAATCGTTAACCCACGGCACTTACCCGCGCCGCTTTTATTCGCCGACCAGCATACTGTCCTGCGGCGCCCGATCGCGCTGCGCTTTGGTGGCGAGGAAGTAGAGATAGCCTGCCAGCATGATGGCGAAAAACAGCGCGCCAATCACCGGATTAAACCACAGCATCGCCAGCAGACAAACCACCGACAACAGCAGGGCGATGCCCGGAACAATCGGATAGCCCGGCGCGCGGAAACTGCGGACCATCTCCGGCGCGCTGCGGCGCAGTTTAAACAGGCTCAGCATACTCATGATGTACATCACAATCGCGCCAAACACCGCCATGGTGATCATCGCCGCCGTCAGCGTCATCCCCTGCAGATTAATCACACCATCGCTGTAAATCGCCGCAATACCCAAAACGCCGCCGAGAATAATCGCCCGATGCGGGGTCTGGAAACGCGACAGTTTGGCCAGAGAAGGCGGCAGATAGCCCGCGCGTGCCAGGGCAAAAAACTGCCGTGAATAGCCGAGGATGATGCCGTGGAAGCTGGCAATCAGGCCAAACAGTCCGATCCACACCAGCATATGCATCCAGTTAGAGTGCTCGCCGACAATCATTTTCATCGCCTGCGGCAGCGGATCGTTAATGTCGGCAAGTTTGCGCCAGTCGCCCGCGCCGCCCGCCATCAGCATCACACCTATCGCCAGCACCACCAGCGTCAGAATTCCGCTGATGTAGGCGCGGGGAATGGTCCGGGTCGGATCTTTCGCCTCTTCGGCCGCCATCGCCGCGCCTTCAATGGCCAGGAAAAACCAGATGGCAAAAGGAATGGCGGCGAAAATGCCGGAGAAGGCGGGCAGTCCGAAGCTGTCACTGCCTGCCCAGCCGTGCGCGGCGAAGTTCGCCAGGCTGAAGCCGGGTGAAACCACACCCATAAACACCAGCAGTTCAATCACCGCCAGCACCGTCACAACCAGTTCAAACATCGCCGCCAGTTTTACGCCGAGAATATTCAGCGTCATAAACACCAGGTAAGCCCCGACCGCCGCAGTCTTCGGGTTCAGTTCGGGATACTGCACGTTGAGATAAGCCCCAATCGCCATGGCAATCGCCGGTGGCGCAAAGACAAACTCAATCAGCGTCGCCAGACCGGCAATCAGTCCGCCGGTTTCGCCAAAGGCGCGGCGACTATAGGCAAATGGCCCGCCTGCATGGGGGATCGCGGTGGTCAGTTCGGTGAAGCTAAAAATAAAGCAGGTATAGAGCGTGGCGATCAACGCGGTGGTGACCAGAAATCCCAGCGTGCCCGCCACGGCCCAGCCGTAACTCCAGCCAAAATATTCGCCTGAAATGACCAGGCCAACCGCAATCCCCCACAGATGCAGGGTGCCCAGAGTGGGCTTGAGTCTGTTTGTCATACTGTTATCCCCGTCGTTGTTGGCTTCGCGCGGCGTTACACCGCCATTACGCTACAGTAAGGGGATAATGCCGTTGCATTACTCGCCACGACTTGACGCGGGCGCAGTGACTTCTGTTCTCCACGGTCAACTCACAGGCAACAACCGGGCCAGCTGCACGCTGCGGTCAACTTTGTCTCTTCCGGAGTCAAGCAGCTCACCTTCTGGCAACGCATGCTGAGATAACGCAAGTGACAAGGAGCCGGACTGATGAGCGCTAAACAATATGACAACCTGACTGATTCCCAACTCACCCTGATGGCGCAGCAGGCGCTGGCCTGTTATCCCGCCGCGCTGCAGGGCCAGCTCAGCCTGCTGTGCCGCTCAGAGAACGCCACGTTTCTGCTGCAGGCGGCAGGCCGGCGTTATGCGCTGCGACTGCATCGCGGCGATTATCATCAAAAAGCCGACATCGTCAGCGAACTGCTGTGGCTCAATGCGCTGCGCGAAACCGGCATTATGGTGCCGGAAGCGGTGCCGGACAAAGAGGGCGAAACCGTGCTGACGCTGCGGCTGCCGGAGGGCGGTGAACGCTACGTGGTGCTGTTTCACTGGATCGACGGAGAGATGCCGACCACCGACGTCGATCCCCGCGCTTTTCAGCAGCTCGGCCAGATCACCGCGCGGCTGCATCAGCACAGTAAACAGTGGCAGCCGCCTGCGGGTTTCCAGCGCATCATCTGGGATCACCACACCATGACCAGCGCAGAGAGTCACTGGGGACGCTGGCAGGATGCGCCGAATCTGAATCCTGCCGATCACGGCGTGGTAGAGCAGGCGATAAGCCAGGTCGGCGCGGCGATGACGCAGTTCGGTAAAGGATCGGATCGCTATGGCCTGATCCACGCCGATCTGCGGCTGACCAATCTGCTGCTGCACAAGGGCGAAACGCGGGTGATCGATTTCGATGACTGCGGGCTAGGCTGGTATCTGCACGATCTGGCGGCGGCGATCAGTTTTGTTGAGCATCATCCGCGCGCGCCAGAGTGGATCGATCACTGGATCCGCGGCTATGAGCAGGTGGCGCATATCAGCGATGCGGAGATGGCCATGCTGCCCGCGCTGTTAATCCAGCGTCGTATCCAGCTCACCGCGTGGGTGGGATCACATGCCGAAACCGAAATGGCGCGCAGCCTGGGATCGGCGTGGGCCAGCCACTCGGTCCGCCTCTGCCGCCGCTATCTGGAAGGTGAGCAGCTGCCGGTCGGCGTCTGATGCACCAGCGGCGGGCGTCGCTGCGCCGCCGCAGTGCCCTGCGCGTAGCCCGCGCGCCGCCCGGACAGCCCGCAGGCGGCGCGTCGGGCATCAGGGACCTGGTATGGAAATTGCTCGGATAGGAGTAACGGGTGATCCACCTGAATTCTGACTGAGGCGACCATGAATCCGACACTGATAAAGCCCGATGCGTTTGCGGCCTGCTCGGCAGCGGCGGGGGCAGGCAATCACGGCGTGCTGGCAGCGGCGGCGACCGGCTTAGGCGACTTTATTCATACCCAGGGCGGCGATGTTGATCGCATCTTCGGCATCAGCGGCATCGATCCGGAGCGCCTGGCCAGTCCGACGCTCAGCCTGGGGCTGGTTAACTACTGTCGGGTGCTGGAAGAGGCGGCGCGTCACTCCGGTTTTGATAACTTCGGTTTGCACTACGGCAGGCAGTTTAAACCGCAGTCATTAGGCCTGATCGGCTACATCGGTTTGTGCTCCGCCACGCTGGAACAGGCGCTGCATAATGTGGTCAACGCGTTTCCCTGGCATCAGCACGACACCTTAACCCGGCTGGTGGATAAGGGAGAGTGCTGGCGGCTGGATTATCAGGTGCGACATGGCGCGATCCTGTCGCGCCGTCAGGATGCGGAGCTGACGCTGGGGATGTTTATGAATCTGATCCGCCACGTGGCGGGCAGACACTGGGCACCGCGCGAAGTCCACTTTGAACATCCGCGTCCCGGCCAGTGGCACGATCACTGCAAAGTGTTTGATGCGCCGGTCTGGTTCGATCAGCCGTTTAACTCACTGGTGATCCCCAAGCGCGATCTGCTGCGCGCCATGCCGGAGAGCGATCCGATCCTGTTAATGGTGATGCAGGATGCGATCCGACGGCTTAACCGTGGGACGTCACAGCAGAGCATGATTGAACAGGCGCGTTCGCAGGTTAATTTATCGCTGATGCAGGGTGAGCCGGTGCTGGAAGAGGTGGCGGATAAGCTCGGACTGTCGAGCTGGTCACTGCAGCGGCGGCTGCGCGAAGAGGGCAGCAGCTTTACCGCGCTGGTCGATCAGGTGCGCTGCGAAATGGCGACATACTATCTGCAGCAGAAGCAGCTGCCCATCTCTGAGATGGCGCTGCTGCTGGGCTACTCGGAAGTCAGCGCGTTTTCACGCGCGTTTCGTCGCTGGTTTGGCATCAGTCCGCGCCAGTGGCGTCAGGAAGGTCTGGCCAGCTAACCGCGCGGCGCAAAGCCGAACCACGCCGGTTGTCCAGGCTCCGGCGGCGGCGGCAGATCGCGGGTCTGCGCGACCAGTTGCCAGGCGCGCAGGCAGAGCGCTTCATCACCCTGCGTCTGGGTCACCGCATAATGTCTGCTGTGTGGTTGCCACTCCATCCGTACCAGACATTGCTGACCGGCGTAACGCGCCGCATCGCTGAACTGCCGGTTCAGTACTGGCTGCATTTGATTAGTCCAGTGACAGGATTGGCTGTCAGGATCTTTCGACGGCTGACAGAGGTTTGCCACGCTATCCCGTTGCTTTGCCACAGGATGCTGACAGGCGCTGAGCGACATTGCAATAATCACTCCCGGCAACATTCTCATCGTTATATTAATTAAATTCATTTAACTGGCCAACTTTCCTTAAAGATCTTCCGGTCTGCTGCCGACAGTCTACAGACCGGCATCATGAATGCTATGGCATTACTCCGACTGTCGACAGAACCAGAATTTACCGCCCTGGCGCGGGTTACATCTCTTTCACTTCATGGATTAGAAATGCAGAAAAAATATGCCTTTGCGGCACTCTCCCTGTTAACGGCCTCGCTGATCAGCGGCTGCGCCACTGAATCTTCCCGCGCTATTCAGGCCCCCCAAGTTCGCGCGGCCAGCCAGCCGGTTTATCAGGGCGTGCGCAGCCCGATTGCGGTGGGTCAGTTCGATAACCGCTCCTCCTATATGAACGGCATTTTCTCTGATGGTGTCGATCGGCTGGGCAATCAGTCAAAAACCATTCTGATTACCCATCTGCAGCAGACCAACCGGTTCAGCGTGCTGGATCGCAGCAACCTGAAAGAGCTGCAGCAGGAGTCGGACTTCAAACGCAGCCAGCAGAATATCAAAGGCGCGAACTTCATCATCACCGGTGATATCACCGAGTTTGGCCGCAAAGAAGTGGGCGATCAGCAGCTGTGGGGCATTCTGGGCCGCGGCAAAACGCAGATCGCCTATGCCAAAGTGAATCTGAACGTAGTGGATGTCACCACCTCAGAGGTGGTCTACAGCACCCAGGGCGCGGGCGAGTATCAGCTCTCCGCACGTGAGGTCATCGGCTTTGGTGGCACCAGCAGCTATGACTCAACGCTGAACGGCAAAGTGATGGATCTGGCGATTCGCGAAGCGGTCGATCATTTAGTGGATGGAATCAACAACGGCGCATGGCGTCCGGCTAAATAAGGAAGCAGTAAATGAAGATGATGACACTGAGCAGCCTGCTGATTGCAGCGGCGTTGCTGGCAGGCTGTGCGCCAAAAGCGCCGAAAACGATCTATTACTGGGGCGATTATCAGCAGCAGGTTTACAGTTACTATCAGCCGGGCAGCGATCCGCTGAAGCAGATCGATGCGCTGAATCTGGACATTGACAAAGCCCGTGCCGTTAACCAGCCGGTTGCGCCTGGCCTGCACGCCCAGCTTGGTCTGCTCTATGCCAAAACCGGCGATACCAATAAAGCCTTTGGTCAGTTTGCCACCGAGAAGCAGCTGTTTCCCGAATCGGCACCTTACATGGATTTTCTGATGAGTAAAAAACAAGGAGTGGTACGGTGAAAAAACTGATTGCCCTCGGCGGCGTGCTGATGATGCTGCTGCTGACCGGTTGTGCGACGAAAAAACCGTATGACTACAGTGCGTTCCGTGCCAGCAAGCCCGCCTCGATTCTGGTGCTGCCGGCCGATAACACCTCGCCGGATATCAATGCCGCGCACAGTCTGACCTCGCTGGTGACGCGCCCGCTGGCCGAAGCCGGTTACTACGTCTTCCCGGTGGCAGTGGTTGAAGAGACCTTTCAGCAGAATGGCCTGACCAGTGCCAGTGACGCCCAGGCCGTCAGCGCGAAGCGTCTGAATGAGATTTTCCACGCCGACAGCGCGCTCTATATCTCGATCAGCGAATATGGCAGCAGCTATCGGGTCATTGACAGCGTGACGATCGTGACCGCCAAAGCACGGCTGGTGGATCTGCGCAGCGGCAAAGAGATCTGGCAGGGTAAGGCCAGTGCCAGCGACAGTGAAGATGGCAACAACAACAACGGTGGACTGGTCGGCATGCTGGTCAGTGCGGCGATCAAACAGATTGCCAGCAACGTGACTGATAAAGCGCACACCGTGGCCGGACTGACCAGCAATCGTCTGCTGGCACAGAACGAGCAGGGCGGGTTACTCACCGGCCCTCGCTACAAGCTCGTCAGCGCCCGCTGATTGCACGTAAACGGGCGCTGCGGCGCCCGTTATCCCTGCGGCAGTTCCAGCTGGCTGTAACCCAGCCCATTCATCTTGCGTACTTTAATCTGTACCGGAATGCGCTCCTTCATCGCTTCCACATGGCTGATCACCCCAATGGTTTTGCCGCTGGCGTTGAGTGCATCGAGTGCGTCCAGCGCGGTGTCGAGCGTCTGCGCATCCAGCGTGCCGAACCCCTCATCCAGAAACAGCGATTCGATGCGCGTTTTGTGGCTGACCAGATCCGACAATGCCAGCGCCAGCGCCAGACTCACCAGGAAGCTCTCACCACCCGACAGCGTGCGGGTATCGCGCGCCGCATCGGCCTGCCAGGTATCGACCACATCCAGCTCCAGCAGATCCTGCGCCCGTCGCTGCAGCAGATAGCGGCCATGCAGCCGATCGAGCTGACGGTTAGCCAGGGCCACCAGGTGATCCAGCGTTAAGCCCTGGGCGAAGCGCCGGAATTTATCGCCGCTGGCGGAGCCAATCAGATCGTTGAGCAGGCTCCACTGCGCCAGCGTCACACCATCCTGTTCAATCTGCGTCATCAGGCTTTGCTGGCGCACACGAAGGCTGGCATCGCTGTGCAGCTGCTGCTGAATCTGACCCTGCTGGCTGGCGTTGTCGCGCAGTGCCAGCCGTAACTGCTCCAACTGTTGCGCCAGCGCCTCGGCGGATTCCGGCATCGCAGCGGGTTTCGCCTGCTGATGGAGACTGAGCCGTTGGCGCAGATCCGCCAGTCGCGCCTGCTGCTGCTGGCATTGCTGATCGAGCTGCTGCAACTGCTGACGCAGTTGCACTGCGGTCTGCTCATCCAGCAGCGCCGCGCGCAGGCTGGCTTCATCCGCAAATCCGGCGCTCTCCAGTGCCTGCTGCAGCGCGCTTTCCGCCTCTGCCAGTTTGCTATTGAGCGTCTGCCGCTGATTTTCCAGCCCCGAAAGCTCACCCTGCAGGCGACTGACCTCGGCCTGCGCCTGTTGCAGGGCAGTGAGTTGCTGTGCCAGTTGTTCATCAGCCTGCTGAACGCGGGCCTGTATCTGCTGACGGGCGTGGGTGACCTCGCGGTCGCCAAACAGCGCGAGACGCTGCTGGCGCATCTCGCTGAGCTGCGTCTGGCGCTGGTTTTGCTGCTGCTGACGAGTGGTGAGCTGCTGCTGCTCCAGTTCTGCCTGCTGTTGCAGGGCAGTGAGCTGGGTTTCCCCCTTTAACAGCTGCGGTTGCAGATTAGCGAGCAACCGCTCACTTTCCTGCCAGCGCTCCCAGCGCCGCTGCTGTTCTGTCAGCCACGCCTCGCGATGGGCGGCGTCGGGCAGGGCAAGGTTGTGTGCACTGAACTGCTGCTCCAGACGACTCTGCAATTGCGCCATGGCCTGCTGTTCCTGCTGCTGACGCTGTTGCAGCGCATCCAGCGCCTGCTGCAGGCTGGACAGCGACTGCTGCGCCAGCTGTTCTGCCTGCAAATGCTGCTGCCAGGCCTGTGACTGCTGAAGATAGTAATCTTTTGCGGCCTGACGCGCCTGTTCTGCGGCTTCCTGCGCCTGTCGCTGTTGCTCAAGCTGGCTTTCACGCTCGCTTTGCTGCTGCTCCCACGCGGTTAAGGCATCCCGATCGGCGAGCGGGAAGGTAAGTGCCAGCTCACTGCTCAGCGCCTGCCATTGCTGCTCAAGCCGATCGAGCTGTTGCTGCATCTCCGCGATCTCATCGCGCAGGGTCTGCTGCTGCACGGCTGACTGTTTCAGCTGTTCGCTTTTTGCCGTGCCCGCTTCGCGCAATGCCTCGGTTTGTTGCTGCAGTGCAGCCCGGCGCTGCTGGTTAGCACTTACTTCCAGCGTGCTGTAGGCCTCAACGGCGGGATGCGTGCAGGAGCCGCACAGCGGACAGGGCTGATTAGCGGCGAGCCGGGCGCGGTAATCGCTGAGATCAACAATCTGCTGCTCCAGCGCGCAGATTTTTTCGACATCATCCAACTGCTGTTTTTCGCGTTTCCACGTCTCGCGCAGGGCCTGGAGTACCGCTTCACTTTGCTGATGCGCTTTTGCGAGCGCGATAAGCCGCTGCTGGCGCTGGTCCAGCTGCTGGTGCAGCGGCTGCCACTGGGTTGAAAGCAGCAGCAGTTGCTGACGAGCCGGACGGCTGTTCTGCAACTGGCTTAATGCCTGACGCAGTGCGGCAGGCGGATGCTGTTCCTGTAGCGAAGTTAGTACTTGCTCCGCCTGCGAGAGCGCCTGGCGGGCCTGTTGCTCCGCCTGCTGGCGCGGGAGCGCCTGTTCTGCCTGCTGCTGCTGTTCCGCCTGCTGGGTAGCGATCTGTCGCTGCTGCTGCTCGCGCTGTTGCGCCAGTCCGGCCAGGGTCGCTTCACGCTGCGCCAGCAGGGCAAAGTTCTCCTGCCACACCGGCAGCGAAGCGCCCCATTGGGCGAGATCGGCAAGCTGCTGGCGTAACTGATGCTGTTCGGCAATCGCCTGCTGCCATGTCTCAACCTGGCGCTTCTGCTCTGCCAGGCTGGCCTGTGTCTGATCAGCATGCTGCTGCTGTCGGGCATTTTCCTGCTGCTGCTCCGCAAGCTGCTGCTGCAGTGCGCTGATCCGCTGATCCAGCGGCAGCACCTGTTCTGTCAGCAGACTTTCCTGCTGCTGCTGTTCCTGCAGCGCCTGCTGGCGGGCACTCTGGGTGGCCGCGTAGTGCTGCTGATGCTGCTGCTGTTGGGTCTGCGCCTGCTGCTGCGCCGCCGTGAGTTGCTGACAGCGGCTCACGACCTGCTGCTGTTCGGTGCGTAACGCGTCGCGCTGCTGCAGTTTTACCCGCAGCTTTTCAGCCGGTTCGCTGCGTGCCAGCCGCTGACGATCGGCCTCTGCCGCCTGGGATGCAGCCTGGGCCTGCTGCAGCGCGACGTCAGCCTGCGCATTTTCCTGCTGTAACTGCTGCGCCTGCTGTTGCCACTGCTGCTGTTGCTGCGCCTGCTGATAGTGCGCGCTGAGCTGCTGTTCCGCATCGGTCAGATCGGTGAGCTGCTGTTGCAGCGCGGCACGTGCGTCGCTATCCAGCAGCGCCATCGCTCCCGCCTGGCTGCGCAGCAGATCCAGCTGGGTTTTTGCCTCTTTGTGGCGCTCGTAGATGGCGGCGGAAATCAGACCGTAAATTTCGGTGCCGGTCAGCTCCTCAAGCAGTTCCGCGCGCTCACTGGCTTTCGCGTTGAGAAAGGCGGCGAACTGGCCTTGTGACAGCATCATCGAGCGGGTAAACCTTTCGAAATCGAGCCCGGAGAGGGTTTCGATCAGCTTCAGCTTGTCACCGACTTTATCGGCAACAATAGTGTTGTCAGCGCAGCGTGCCAGCTCAACGCGCGGCGCCTGAAGTTTGCCGTCAGCAGTGCCGCGCGCGCGGTTCTGGCTCCAGAAGGCGCGCCAGGCTTCTCCTTTAATCTCAAACTCCACCTCGGCCAGACATTCGGCACAGTCGCGGGTCATCAGCGCATTCTGGCTCTGTGAAATCGCGCCCAGGCGCGGTGTCTGGTGATAGAGCGCCAGGCAGATGGCGTCCAGCAGGGTGGTTTTACCGGCGCCGGTGGCACCGGTAATGGCGAACAGGCCGTTGCTGGCGAAAGGTTCGGCGCGGAAGTCGATGAACCATTCACCGCGCAGGGCATTGAGGTTTTTGAACCGTAGCGTGAGGATCTTCATTGGGTCTCTTCCATGGCGGCCAGCGTCTGGCGGAACAGGGTGGTCATCTCGGCGATTTGCTCTGGTTGCAGCTCCTCATCCAGCGCCAGCCGGCGGGCAAAGACCTCCTCCACCTTCAGCTCACTCAGGGTTTCGTTGTCGAGCCGCGCCAGGCTCTGTTGCCGCTGTTCACGGCTGCGGCGGAGCAACAGGACTTCGACCGGCAGCGTGGCGGTCAGGGTTTCTACCTGACGCTGCAGATCGCTGAGGTACTCCTGGGTGGTGACTTCGATGTCGAGCCAGGTCGGCTTCTCCTGCTCTGCCGTGCTGAAGGCATTTAACTGTTCTGCAATCTGCGCCAGCGATCCTTTCAGCACCTGCATCGGCTGCGCCTGTGGCACCACCAGCGGCGTGACTGATTGCAGGCCGCTGGTGGTGAGTTCCAGCAGGAAGACGCTTTTTTCTGTGCCCAGCTCATCAAAGCTCAGCGGAATCGGTGAGCCGCTGTAGCGGATATGCTCGCTGCCCGCGACGCGCTGGGCGCGATGAATATGCCCCAGTGCGATATAGTCAGCCGCGGGAAACGCGCTGGCCGGAAAGGCATCCAGCGTGCCGATATAGATGTCGCGCACCGAATCGCTCTGGCTGACGCCGACGGTGGTGAGATGGCCGGTGGCGATAATCGGCAGTGCATGGCCCAGCGCCTGGGCGGCGGCGAATCGCTGCTGATAGTGGTGGGCGATCGCTTCCAGCAGCGAGGTCTGCTTGTCGCGTCCCGACTGACCTGCCCGGCTGCGCAGGATATCGCGCGGCCGCAGATAGGGAATCGCACACAGCAGCGCGCCCGGCTCGCCCTGGCGGGTGTTGAGCAGCAGCACATCATCCTTCTCCTGCGGGGTGGCGATCACCCGGGTATTGAGGCAGGCGAGCAGCTCACGCGACTCATTCAGCGTGGCAACGGAATCGTGGTTGCCCGCCAGCACAATCAACTGACAGCCGCTGGGCTGCAGCGCCACCACAAAGCGGTTGAACATTTCGCGGGCGTAGCTGGGCGGTGTACCGGTATCAAACAGATCGCCTGCGATGATCAACGCATCCACCTGATGCTGTTCAATCTGGATCAACAGCCAGTCGAGAAATGCCTGATGTTCGGCTGCCCGACTTTTGTTGTAGAAGAACTGCCCCAGATGCCAGTCCGCAGTATGAATGATGCGCATGATGAGTCCCTGCCGTTGTGATTCGCCCGGCGATTATACTGGCTCTGCGGCCAAAGCAAAAAATTGTCGCTGCGCTGTCATAAATGATTACCAGTGAGGTTACAGGCAGGTTATGTTTTTCATAAAAGTGTCACAAATCTGACGCATAATGGCGCCGCGAATCTCAGTGACATCCGTCATAATCAGCAGGAGTAATAATGGCTAAGCGCATTTTGGTTGTGGAGGATGAAGCCCCCATCCGTGAAATGTTGTGTTTTGTTCTGGAGCAGAACGACTATCAGCCAATCGAGGCGGAAGATTATGACAGCGCCGTTGGCAAGCTGATTGAACCCTGGCCCGATCTGATTTTGCTGGACTGGATGTTACCCGGTGGCAGCGGTATTCAGTTTATCAAACATCTGAAACGCGAGGCGATGACACGCGATATCCCGGTGATGATGCTCACCGCGCGCGGCGAAGAGGAGGATCGGGTGCGCGGCCTGGAAGTGGGTGCCGATGATTACATTACCAAGCCCTTTTCACCTAAAGAGCTGATGGCGAGAATCAAAGCGGTGATGCGCCGTATTTCGCCGATGGCCGTGGAAGAGGTGATTGAGATGCAGGGGCTGAGTCTGGATCCCTCCTCACATCGCGTGATGTCCGAAACCACGCCGCTGGAGATGGGTCCCACCGAATATAAGCTGCTGCACTTCTTTATGACCCACCCGGAACGCGTTTACAGCCGCGAACAGCTGCTGAACCACGTCTGGGGCACCAATGTGTATGTGGAAGATCGTACTGTCGATGTTCACATCCGCCGTTTACGTAAAGCGCTGGAAGTGTCCGGCCACGATCGCATGGTACAAACCGTTCGCGGAACAGGGTATCGTTTCTCTGCCCGCTACTAAACGGAGCCTTAACCGTGCTGGAACGCCTCTCCTGGAAGAGATTACTGACAGAACTGCTGCTGGTCTGTCTGCCCGCAGTGCTGCTGGGCCTGCTGTTCGGCGGTCTGCCCTGGTGGCTGCTGCTGAGCGTGCTGACGGTGCTGTTGTGGCATTTTCACAATCTGATGCGGCTGTCGCACTGGCTGTGGCTGGACCGCACCATGACGCCACCGGCCGGGCGTGCCAGCTGGGAACCGCTGTTTTATGGTCTTTACCAGATGCAGCTCCGCAACCGGCGGCGGCGGCGTGAACTGGGCAATCTGATTAAGCGTTTCCGCAGCGGTGCCGAGTCGCTGCCGGATGCGGTGATCCTGACCACCGAAGAGGGCACCATTTTCTGGTGTAACGGCCTCGCACAACAGCACCTGGGTCTGCGCTGGCCGGAAGATAATGGCCAGAACATCCTCAATCTGCTCCGTTATCCGGAGTTCTCGCGCTATCTTCGCCAGCGCGATTTCGACAAGCCGCTGACGCTGGTGCTGAACAACAAACTTCACATGGAGTTCCGCGTCATGCCCTACAGCGAAGGGCAGTGGCTGCTGGTGGCACGTGATGTCACGCAGATGCATCAGCTGGAAGGGGCGCGCCGCAACTTCTTTGCCAACGTCAGCCATGAATTGCGCACACCGCTCACGGTACTGCAGGGCTATCTGGAGATGATGAACGACTCGGTGATGAGCGAGCCTTCGCGCAGCAAAGCGCTGCACACCATGTCGGAGCAGACGCGCCGCATGGACAGCCTGGTCAAACAGCTGCTGACGCTGTCGCGCATTGAAGCCGCGCCCGCAATCGATCTGAAAGAGAAGGTCGATGTGCCGGTGATGCTGAAACTGCTGCAGCATGAGGCGGCAACGCTGAGTGGCGGCCGTCACGATATCCATTTCCATACCGATCCCCATCTGAAAGTGTTCGGCAACGATGAACAGCTGCGCAGCGCCATCTCCAATCTGGTTTACAACGCGGTAAACCACACACCGGATGGCACGCGAATTGATATCAGCTGGCTGCGCGGCAAACAGGGGGCTATCTTCCGGGTGTGCGATAACGGGCCGGGCATCGCCTCAGAACATATTCCGCGTCTTACCGAGCGTTTCTACCGGGTCGATAAAGCGCGTTCGCGTGCGACCGGCGGCAGCGGGCTGGGGCTGGCGATAGTGAAACATGCTCTGAGCCACCATAACGCGCGGCTCGATATCACCAGCGTGCCGCACAAGGAGACCTGTTTTACCTTTACGCTGCCAGCGAGGTTGATTGTCAGCAGCGTGATGCAGGAGAATGCCGTTCATTAATTGCTGCCGGATCTCCCTGATGCGCATCCTTCTTTTGTTGATCGTTACTCTGCTGCCGGGCCTGGCACTGGCCCAGCCCGGCGCGCTCTCCGGCAATCTCAGCAGCGTCGGATCCGATACGCTGGGTTATCTGATGACGCTGTGGGGCGAAGATTTCAGTCGCCAGGCGCCGGGCGTCAATGTCCAGGTTCAGGCCTCCGGCTCTTCTACTGCGCCGACCGCGCTGGCGGCGGGTGCAGCACAACTCGGTCCGATGAGCCGCCCGATGCAGGCAGATGAACGCCAGGCCTTTGAGGCGCGCTACGGCTATCCGCCGCTGGCGGTTCCGGTGGCTATGGATGCGCTGGTGGTAGTGGTGAATCAGCGCAATCCGCTGCAGCAGATTGAACCGCGTCAGCTCGATGCCATCTTCTCGATTACCCGTCTGTGTGGCGCACACAGCGTGCCGCTGCGCTGGGGAGATCTCGGCTTAACCGGCGCGCAGTGGAGTAAACGGCCGATTCAGCGCTATGGACGTAACTCCGCCTCCGGCACCTGGGGTTTCTTCAAGCAGCAGGCGCTATGCAAAGGTGATTTTCGCAGCGACGTGGCGGAGTTTCCCGGCTCGGCCGCAGTGGTGCAGGCGGTGGCCGGTAATTCACGCAGCATCGGCTACGCCAGTTTTGGCTTTCATCTAAGCGGCGTAAAAATGCTGGCGGTGATGAATGATCAGGGGCAGGCGATTACCCCGGATGCCGATGCCATCCGCAGTGGCCGTTATCCCTGGGCGCGCCCGCTCTATCTCTATGTGAATAAAGCGCCCGGCAAACCTTTGCCGCCGCTGGTGGCCGCGTTTCTGCAGCAGGTACTTTCGGCACAGGGACAGCGGCGGGTCAGCGAAGCGGGCTATCTGCCGCTCTCTGACAGTCAGATGACGCAGGCGCGCGCCGCGCTGCGTTAATCCCCCGGACGTGAATTTTTTTCATCATCACTGAATTTTCTTCAGTTGCAGAAGAAAGCCGCCCATGCCACTCTGTGTTCAGACATGTAGCCATCCAGATGGCTATTTATATCAGGATGCAACTATTTCCTGCCGTCATTACCGGCAGGAGAGACAGGAGTGATCATGCAAAGAGAAACCGCCCCGTTCCGTGCCGATACCGTTGGCAGCTTTCTGCGTCCCACCGCCATTAAGCAGGCGCGCGAACAGTTTGCAGCCGGAGAGATTGATGCGGCGGCCCTGCGCCAGGTTGAAGATGAGGCGATTCGCGATGTGGTGGCGAAACAGCGGGAAAATGGCCTGAAAGTGGTCACTGATGGCGAGTTTCGTCGCGGCTGGTGGCACTTCGACTTTTTCTATGGCCTGAATGGCGTAGAGCGCTATGAAGCGGAGCAGGGCATTCAGTTTAATGGCGTGCAGACCAAAGCGCATGGCGTGAAAGTGGTGAGCAAACTCGGTTTCCCGGCGGATCATCCGATGCTGGCGCATTTCCGCTTCCTGCAAAGTATTGCCGGTGATGCGGTGCCGAAGATGACCATTCCCAGCCCCAGCGTGCTGCACTTCCGTGGTGGCCGTAAGGTGATCGACGCGGAAGTCTATCCCGATCTGGCAGACTACTTCGACGATCTGGCGCAGACCTACAAAGCGGCTATTCAGGCGTTTTATGACGCGGGCTGCCGCTATCTGCAACTGGATGATACCGTCTGGGCTTACCTCTGTTCTGAAGATCAGAAGCGTGATATCCGTGCGCGTGGCGACGATCCTGACCAGCTGGCACAGACTTATGCTCAGGTGTTGAATAAAGCGCTGGAAGGTAAACCTGCCGATCTGACCGTGGGTCTGCATGTCTGTCGCGGCAACTTCCGCTCAACCTGGATCTCTGAAGGCGGCTATGGGCCGGTCGCAGAAATCCTGTTCGGCAGCGTCAACGTGGATGCCTTCTTCCTGGAGTATGACAACGCCCGTTCCGGCGGTTTTGAACCACTGCGTTACATTAAGCCAGGTCATCAGCAGGTGGTGCTGGGCCTCATTACCACGAAAGTGGGTGAACTGGAAGATCCGGCGCAGGTGAAAACCCGGCTGGAAGAGGCGGCGCAGTATGTCAGTCTGGATCAGATCTGCCTCAGTCCGCAGTGTGGTTTTGCCTCAACCGAAGAGGGCAACAGCCTGACCGAGGCGCAGCAGTGGCAGAAGATTCGCTTAGTGGTCGATATCGCGAATCAGGTCTGGTAGTGCTGTAACGTTGTGCAGACAGGCGCGTAAAACGCGCCTTTTGTGTATCTTCAGGCCCGTTTATGCGGGGATTTCTCGCGCTCTGTCTATTATTTAGGCACATCATCTTGTGTGCCTGCTGCAAAAATTAACGCTATCCACTGCCTTTTGAAAAAATGGCGGCATAACCTTCTGGTTTTCCGATCCCGTATTGCCTTTCACCGCTATAAACGTTTTACTTAGCGCCGTTGTCGATCCATCCCTCTGTGAACAGAATAAAAGCAGCTCAAATCACCTGTGCTTTACCCTGCGACGAGCATAATGCGCTGACATTGTCAGCCTGGTCGCGGTTTACACGCAGCGAGGGGACAACACTAACCCAACTTCCACCGCAACATCAGTGACAGGCCGTATGACACATCGTTTAACTTCGAAGGACATTCTCGCGCTGGGCTTTATGACATTCGCCCTGTTTGTTGGCGCGGGCAACATCATTTTCCCGCCTATGGTCGGTATTCAGTCTGGCGAACACGTCTGGACTGCCGCGATTGGTTTTCTGATTACCGCAGTCGGTCTGCCCGTGATGACCGTGATCGCGCTGGCCCGCGTCGGCGGCGGCGTGGATGCACTCAGCACCCCGATTGGCAAGGTCGCTGGCATCGTGCTGGCCACCGTTTGCTATCTGGCTGTCGGGCCGCTGTTTGCCACACCGCGTACGGCCACGGTCTCGTTTGAGATGGGTATTGCACCGCTGACCGGTGATGGCGCGCTGCCGCTGTTTATCTATAGCCTGATTTACTTCACGCTGGTGATTGGCGTATCGCTCTATCCCGGCAAGCTACTCGACACGGTAGGGCACTTCCTTGCGCCATTAAAAATTATTGCGCTGACCGTGCTGGGCGTTGCTGCCCTGGTGTGGCCTGCTGGCGGCACGGTTCCGGCTACCGCTGATTATCAGCGTGCGGCCTTCTCCAGCGGTTTCGTCAATGGCTATCTGACCATGGATACGCTGGGCGCGCTGGTATTTGGTATCGTAATTGTCAACGCCGCCCGTTCGCGTGGCGTCGATAATGCCGCGCTGCTGACCCGTTACACCGTGCTGGCGGGGTTAATCGCCGGTCTGGGCCTGACGCTGGTCTACCTCTGCCTGTTTAAGCTGGGCGCGGGCAGCGGTGCGCTGGTGGATCAAAACGCTAACGGCGCAGCGATTCTGCACGCGTATGTTCAGCACACCTTTGGCAACATGGGCAGCTTCTTCCTTGCCGCGCTGATCTTCGTCGCCTGTATGGTGACTGCCGTTGGCCTGACCTGTGCCTGTGCGGAATTTTTTGCGCAATACCTGCCGTTATCGTATAAAACGCTGGTGTTTATTCTGGGTCTGTTCTCCATGGTGGTGTCGAATCTCGGCCTGAGCCACCTGATTCAGATCTCCATCCCGGTACTGACGGCGATTTATCCGCCCTGTATCGTGCTGGTGGTGCTGAGTTTCACCCTCAACTGGTGGAATAAGAGCAGCCGGATTATCGCGCCAGCCATGTTAATCAGCTTGCTGTTCGGTATTGTTGATGCGATTAAAACCACCGGGTTTAAAGATTTGCTGCCCGCTTTCAGTCAGCATCTGCCGCTGGCCGATCAGGGTCTCGCCTGGTTGCCGCCGTCGCTGGTGATGCTGCTGATTGCCGCTGTTGTTGATCGGGTGAAAGGGCCGGAACAGGTGACCGTTCACTCGTAGCAGAGAGCACTGATTTTTCTTTAACCACGGGCCTGCCCGTGGTTTTTTCATTTCACAGGTACAGGTTGTTATGCAAGAAACCAACAAGCTCAAACGCGGACTGAGCACGCGCCACATCCGCTTTATGGCGCTGGGATCGGCGATTGGCACCGGGCTGTTCTACGGTTCCGCTGACGCGATAAAAATGGCCGGACCGAGCGTGCTGCTCGCCTATATCATCGGCGGGGCAGTGGCTTACATCATCATGCGCGCACTGGGTGAGATGTCCGTTAATAATCCTCAGGCCAGCTCCTTCTCACGTTACGCGCAGGACTATCTTGGGCCGATGGCAGGCTACATCACCGGCTGGACGTACTGTTTTGAAATCCTGATCGTGGCGATTGCGGATGTCACGGCGTTCGGCATCTATATGGGCGTCTGGTTCCCTGAGGTGCCGCACTGGATTTGGGTGCTGAGCGTGGTGCTGATCATCGGTGCCGTCAATCTGATGAGCGTGAAGGTGTTCGGCGAAGTGGAGTTCTGGTTCTCCTTCTTCAAAGTCGCCACCATTATCGTGATGATTCTGGCCGGTTTCGGCATGATCATCTGGGGTCTCGGCAACGGCGGCCAGCCGACCGGCATCCACAATCTCTGGACTAACGGCGGCTTCTTTGCGCACGGCGTAGTCGGTATGCTGCTGTCGCTGCAGATGGTGATGTTTGCCTATGGTGGCATCGAAATCATCGGTATCACCGCCGGTGAAGCGAAAGATCCGGAGAAGTCGATTCCGCGCGCCATCAACTCGGTGCCGTGGCGCATTCTGGTGTTCTACGTCGGCACGCTGTTTGTGATTATGTCGATCTACCCGTGGAATCAGGTGGGCACCTCGGGCAGCCCGTTTGTGCTGACCTTCCAGCATCTGGGCATTGCGGCGGCCGCCTCTATCCTCAATTTCGTGGTGCTGACCGCGTCACTCTCGGCGATTAACAGCGATGTGTTTGGCGTGGGCCGCATGCTGCACGGGATGGCGCAGCAGGGACATGCGCCGAAGGTCTTTATGAAGGTCTCCTCGCGCGGGATTCCGTGGGTGACGGTGGTGGTGATGATGTTCGCCATGCTGATTGCGGTTTATCTCAACTACCTGATGCCGGAAAAAGTCTTCCTGGTGATCGCCTCGCTGGCGACCTTTGCAACGGTGTGGGTCTGGATCATGATTCTGCTGTCGCAGATCGCGTTCCGTCGCAAAATTGGTAAAGAGGCCGCCAGTAAGCTGCAGTTTGCGCTGCCAGGCGGCAGCTGGACTGCTGGCGTCGGCGTAGCCTTCCTCTGCTTTATTATCGGTCTGATTGGTTATTTCCCCGATACCCGCATTTCCCTCTATGTCGGTATGGTGTGGATAGTGGTGCTGCTGCTGGGCTATAAGCTGGTTCGTAAACCCCGCTAATCTCCTGTTCTGCTCTCTCATTCGTGGGGGAGCAGAACACGCTATTTCCCGCGCTTTTATATTCCTGCTCATCTGATTATTTATGTGACCCAATCCACAATATGGAATCCTGTTATCAGGAGCAAAACGCCTGCCTGCGAAATAAGTTTATGTCCCGGTTTATATCCATGAATGCGTATTTTAATTGGCAGTGAATGTGGCCGATAGTGATAACCGGGCAGGGGCGATAAGGGAGATTCAGAGGAGTGAGCGTGCAGTCACACAGGCGCTGGCGGGCAGCAGTAGCGGGGCGTGTAAGAAATAAAAACGGCGAAACCAGTCGCCGAAATATTCAAGAATTACAGGAAAATAGTTAATAAAGGGATGATTGACGGGTCTATCGTAAAACAAAACGAGTGGCGCTGATAGTCAGGCGATTTAAATAAGAAAAGGTCGGAATGGCGTTAATTAACAGCGGTTAACATTATTCAGGCCGCGTTGATGCTGCGGCCTGAATTTGATTAGCCACAGACTCAGGGCAATATAACCGAAACCGGCAGCACAGCGCTGTCATCCAGCTTTTTCCGCAACTGAATCAGCGTGGATTGATAAGGGCAGAGCACGCCGACATCGGTGATTCTGCAGTCGGGCTGATGCCACTCCTGACGTAATAACGGATGTTTATCATCAATCGGTTGTAACTGACGAATCCCATCCAGACTCTGCGCCTGGAAATAGAGCCGCAAAAAACGTTCGCCGCTGTGGGTGTCGCGCCAGCGCTCCAGCACCAGACTACTGCCCGGTGGAATGTTGCCGCGCGAATAGCCAGGCAACTGCCAGCTAAAGCCCATCAGGGTGCGCACCATCGCAATATTAGTGTCATGTGCCACCAGAATCAGCCAGCGGCCCGGCGCGCTATCGGAAGCAATCGCCTCCAGCAGGGCGTTGAGCAATATTGAGCCACGGCGCTGTGCCTGATAGAGCACGTCGTTGCTGAGATCGTAGTTTGCGGTCAGCAGCGGCAGCAGCGTGGTGATCTGCGCGGCCGAGGTGATGTGTCCCCAGGCGAGCTGATCCCACGGCAGGTTTTCGCTGTAGCCCAGTCGCAGCGTCTCCACCATGCTTGCCATTACACTCAGCCCGTAAACGTATGTGTTGCCGTTACGGGTTTGCCGGAACGACCAGGGCGCATCAAAGAGGGGGCAGTCAGTCGCGGGCGGGCAGACGGCGGCTTTCAGCTGCTGAATGGCGGGTTGCAACTGCTGTTGCAGCCGCGCCAGATCGCCTGCTTTCTGCTGCTTAGCTGCCAGCTCCTGAGCAGGATCGGTGTGGGTGACCGTCAGCTTTTCACTCTGAAACAGGGGATCGACATCGCCCGCGACGTGATGCACCGGCACGCCGCAGCCGGGAAAGGCCCCGTCAGTCAGCGCTGCGGCCGTGGCACGGGTGCGCTGCAGCGGACTGGCGCGCACGTAGACCTGTGCCGCATCAGGACAGCCCGCGCCCAGCAGGCCGAGCTGGCGATAGTGCTCGCCTTGCCAGCGTCCTTTATTGACCACCGCGCTGTAGCCATGACCGGTCAGCTCGCCATCGGCGGTGGTCCACTGCGTCCAGGGTTGCTGGCTGGCGGCTTCAATCTCTTTGCGATTGCCGGGGGTGGGCGGACGGACACCGTGACGGCTCAGTTCGACCACCTTCTCCAGCTGGTAATCCGCCGCCTGTGACGCCGGACTTAACAGCCAGAGAGAACAGAGGATCAGCGCGCAGCGGTACAGGCCTGGCAGCGTCATTTACTCCTCCAGCGCGCGATTACCGGTCAGCGCTTTGATTTTTGGATAAAGAGTCGCATTGGCCAGCAACACCGGGTTGCCGTTTTTTAGCCCCTCGTTGCGCAGATAATCATTAGTGACGCCGCCCGCTTCGCGCATCAGGACGATGCCCGGCAGACTATCCCAGGGATGCATATGCGCTTCATAGTAGCCAATCAGTCGCCCGGCGGCCGCCCAGGCGCTGGTCAGCGCGCCAGAACCGATGCGAATAAACATGCCACCCTGTTCAGTTAAGCCGCTAATCAGGCGCGAGACGCTTTCGGCAGGGGTGCGACTGGAGTTGCTGATGCCGAGCAAACCCTCGTTGAGATGCGTCGCGCTATGAACCTGCAAACGGCTCTCATTAACCCACGCACCCTGACCTGCTCGTGCGTGAAACAGCTCCTGATGATTGGGATCGCAGACCACGCCGATTACCGGTTCGCCGTCACAGACCACCGCCAGCGAGACGCACCAGTTAGGCAGGCCGTTGACGAAGCAGGCGGTGCCGTCGATGGGATCGACCACCCAGATAAAGGGCGCGCCCTGAACCTCACCACCGCTCTCTTCGCCATAGACAGCATCGTCAGGAAAGCGCTCAGCGATTAATGTCTTAATCAATGCCTCAACGTTACGATCAGCCTCGCTGACCACGTCCTGCAAATCCCTTTTGTGTTCCACCACCAGTGTCTGACGCTGCTGATACCACGAATAAGCCCGGCTGGCCGCCGCACGGGCGATGTCGCAGGCGTAACGGTAACGCGCGTCAATTTCAGAATGCGAAGCGGATGACATCTTTTCCTCTTATGTCTTTTGGTCAAAACGAACGGAAGGCACGCCTGAACAGGCGGTCTGGCTGTGATATTTACTTAACTATTGTTAAGAAAGGCTTCATTAAGCCGCAGATAGGCAGCAATGGCAAGATGGTGCAGGGCCGGGTGAGGCGCTTTCCCGGCGGGCGAAAGCTGGCGTCCGCCAGCCCGGCAGCAGAGGATCGGGTTTTACAGGGTTCTGCTGGTCGCCAGCGCCATTAAACGCGGATAAAAAACAAAAAACAGCGCTTCCAGCTGATCATAGTGTTGCGTGAAATCGTGGTAGGAGTCGCGCAGGGCTGCCAGGCGTGGACGGCGGCTGGCCATGCCGTGCAGCACCCGCTCCAGCCGCGCGGGCTGGGCATAATGCTCAAACCAGCGCTCGCGCCACATCACCGCGTTGAGTTCCTGAAACTCGATGGGGGTGTCTGCCAGTTGCGGCATGATTTCACGTTCGGCGGCGGCAGAAAAGTGCACCAGCGTTTGGCCGGGCGTGAAGTGCTGCCAGTGCCGGGCCAGAAAATGGTCCCAGATGACGTCCAGCGTAATGGGTGCCACGCGATAGGTTTCGGCACGGAACAGCTGACGGGCGCTGCGCACTTCCGGCAGCGCATCGGTCATCACATCGAGACGACGGTGCATCAGAATGCCGTCCGCGACGGGCGCAGACCAGTGCTGGTGCGGGTTGCCACGCACAAAATCGGCCATTAAATTGCCGAGTAAGGAGCTGTCGGCCAGCTTAGCCAGATGGAGATGAGCAAGAAAGTTCATGCCGCATTATAGGCTGAACTGCCTTTGCGCAGCCAGTTGTTCAGAATTGGTCGATTTTCCGCTAAACTGTGCCGCCTGTTTTTGCCTGAGAAAGAACTCTTTCATGCGTGTCGCCGATTTTGCTTTTGAACTGCCCGAATCCCTGATTGCTCACTATCCCCAGGCGCAGCGCAGCGGCTGTCGTCTGCTGTCGCTCGATGGTCCCAGCGGGACGCTGTCGCACGGTGTGTTCACCGACGTGCTGGATAAGCTGAATCCGGGCGATCTGCTGGTGTTCAATAACACCCGTGTGATTCCGGCGCGCGTCTTTGGCCGCAAAGCCAGTGGCGGCAAAATCGAGATGCTGGTGGAGCGGATGCTTGACGACAAGCGTGTGCTGGCCCATGTGCGCGCCTCGAAAGCGCCGAAGCCGGGAGCAGAACTGCTGCTGGGCGAAGACGAGAGCGTCAAAGCGACGATGGTGGCGCGTCACGATGCGCTGTTTGAGATTGTGTTTGATGATGAGCGCGCGGTGCTCGACATCCTCAACAGCGTTGGCCATATGCCTCTGCCGCCTTATATCGACCGTCCGGATGAAGAGGCGGATCGCGAGTTGTATCAGACGGTTTACAGCGCCCGTCCGGGTGCCGTTGCGGCACCGACCGCCGGTCTGCATTTTGATGAACCGCTGCTGCAGGCGCTGAAAGAGAAGGGCATTGAGATGGCGTTTGTGACGCTGCATGTCGGTGCAGGAACCTTCCAGCCGGTGCGCGTCGACAACATCGAAGAGCATCACATGCATGCTGAATATGCCGAAGTGCCGCAGGAGGTTGTTGATGCGGTGCTGGCCTGTAAAGCACGCGGCAATAAAGTAGTCGCTGTCGGCACCACCTCTGTCCGTTCGCTGGAGAGCGCCGCCAAAGCGAGTCAGGATGCCCTGATTGCGCCGTTCTTCGACGATACCCAGATTTTTATCTATCCGGGCTATGAGTATCAGGTGATCGATGCGCTGATCACCAACTTCCATCTGCCCGAATCGACTCTGATTATGCTGGTCTCGGCGTTTGCCGGTTATCAGCACACCATGGCCGCGTACCGCGCAGCCGTGGCTGAGCAATATCGTTTCTTCAGTTATGGCGACGCGATGTTTATCAGCAAAAATCCGCAGGCGCCGCTGGAAAAAGTGGGCGACTGATTTATTAACCGATAGCCGGAATCGACTGAGAGCGACTGAAGGTTATCTGCATCGGACTGTTTCTCCGATGGAGGCTTTGTGAAATTTGAACTTGATACCACAGATGGGCGCGCACGCCGTGGCCGTCTGATTTTTGATCGCGGTGTGGTGGAAACCCCTGCGTTTATGCCTGTTGGCACCTATGGCACCGTTAAAGGCATGACGCCGGAAGAAGTGCAGGAGACCGGCGCGCAGATCATTCTGGGCAATACCTTCCACCTCTGGCTGCGTCCGGGTCAGGAGATCATGAAACTGCATGGCGATCTGCATGACTTTATGCAGTGGAAAGGGCCGATCCTGACCGACTCCGGCGGCTTCCAGGTCTTCAGCCTGGGCGACATCCGTAAAATCACCGAAGCGGGCGTGCATTTCCGTAACCCGATCAACGGCGACCCGATCTTCCTCGATCCGGAAAAATCGATGGAGATTCAGTATGACCTCGGTTCTGACATCGTGATGATTTTCGATGAATGTACGCCCTATCCGGCGGACTGGGACTACGCCAAACGCTCGATGGAGATGTCGCTGCGCTGGGCGCAACGCAGTCGTGACCGTTTTGACAGCCTGGGCAATAAAAATGCGCTATTTGGCATTATTCAGGGCTCGGTTTACGAAGATTTACGAGATGTCTCGGTGAAAGGTCTGGTAGAGATTGGCTTTGATGGGTACGCTGTGGGCGGCCTGGCGGTGGGTGAGCCTAAGCAGGACATGCACCGTATTCTTGAGCACGTCTGTCCGCAGCTTCCGCAGGATAAACCGCGTTATCTGATGGGTGTCGGCAAGCCAGAAGATCTGGTTGAGGGCGTCCGTCGCGGCGTCGATATGTTTGACTGCGTGATGCCGACCCGTAATGCCCGAAATGGTCATCTGTTTGTGACTGAGGGTGTGGTGAAAATCCGCAACGCCAGATACAAAGATGACACTGCGCCACTGGATGCGGAGTGTGATTGTTACACCTGTCGCAATTATAGTCGTGCCTACTTGTATCATCTCGACCGTTGTAACGAAATACTGGGCGCGCGTCTGAACACTATCCACAATTTGCGCTATTACCAGCGCCTGATGGCAGGTTTACGCCAGGCCATCGAAGAGGGTAAATTAGAGCGCTTTGTAAACGAGTTCTACCAACGGACGGGCAAAGAAGTTCCGCCTTTAACGTCTGATAATTCATCAATGAGGGAAATTTAATGAGCTTTTTCATTTCTGACGCCGTGGCCGCAGCAGGCGCACCGTCTCAGGGAAGTCCGTATTCTCTGGTGATCATGCTGGTGGTGTTTGGTCTGATTTTCTATTTCATGATCCTGCGTCCGCAGCAGAAACGTGCGAAAGAGCACAAGAAGCTGATGGATTCTATCTCTAAGGGTGATGAAGTGCTGACCAGCGGTGGCCTTGTAGGCCGCGTAACAAAAGTCTCTGACACGGGCTACGTAGCTATCGCGCTGAATGACACCAATGAAGTCGTCATTAAACGTGATTTCGTCGCCGCCGTGCTGCCTAAAGGCACTATCAAGGCGCTGTAATTCTTTCTTCCCTAAGGGAACTGCCGTGTTAAATCGTTATCCTTTGTGGAAGTACGTGATGCTGGTCGTCGTGATTCTCGTCGGCCTGCTCTATGCGCTTCCCAACCTGTATGGTGAGGATCCGGCCGTTCAAATCACTGGTGCGCGCGGAAGCGCCGCCAGTGAGCAGACGTTGGATCAAATTCAGTCCGCATTAAAACAAGATAATATCCAGAGCAAATCTGTTGCGCTGGAAAATGGTGCGATTACCGCGCGCTTCAATAATACGGATGTGCAGTTACGCGCCCGTGAAGCGATCATGAAAGCGTTGGGTGAAGACTACGTTGTTGCGCTGAACCTCGCGCCAGCCACGCCTCGCTGGCTGAGTATGCTGTCAGCAGAACCGATGAAACTCGGTCTCGATCTGCGTGGTGGTGTGCACTTCCTGATGGAAGTGGACATGGACACCGCACTCGGCAAACTGCAGGAGCAGAATGCTGACTCGCTGCGTAGCGACCTGCGCACCAAAAGTATCCCTTACACCACCGTCAACAAAATCGCGAACTACGGCGTGGAAATTCGTTTCCGTGACGCAGCCAGCCGCGATGCGGCGATCTCCTGGCTGACCTCGCGTCATCAGGATCTGGTGATCAACAGCAGCGGCAGCGATGCCCTGCGTGCCACCATGAGCGATGCTCGTCTCAGCGAAGCGCGTGAATATGCGGTTCAGCAGAACATTACTATTCTGCGTAACCGTGTGAACCAGCTGGGCGTGGCTGAACCGCTGGTACAGCGTCAGGGTTCCGATCGCATCGTAGTTGAGTTGCCGGGTATTCAGGATACGGCACGCGCTAAAGAGATTCTGGGTGCAACGGCGACGCTGGAGTTCCGTCTGGTAAACACCAGCGTGGATCCAACCGTAGCGGCCAGTGGTCGTGTACCGGGTGACTCTGAAGTTAAAGACATGCGTGATGGCCAGCCGGTGGTGCTCTACAAGCGGGTGATCCTGACCGGTGACCACATCACCGACTCGACTTCCAGCATGGATGAGTACAACCAGCCACAGGTGAACATTTCACTGGATGGCGCAGGCGGTAACATCATGTCGAACTTCACCAAGGACAACATCGGCAAGCCGATGGCGACCCTGTTTGTGGAGTACAAAGACAGCGGTAAGAAAGATGCCAATGGCCGTTCAATTCTGGTGAAACAGGAAGAGGTGATTAACGTCGCTAATATCCAGTCTCGTCTGGGGAACAGCTTCCGCATCACCGGTATCAACAACCCGAACGAAGCGCGTCAGCTCTCGCTGCTGCTGCGTGCCGGTGCATTGATTGCGCCCATCCAGATTGTGGAAGAGCGTACTATCGGGCCGACCATGGGTCAGCAGAATATTACTCAGGGTCTGGAAGCCTGCCTGTGGGGTCTGCTTGCGTCGATCCTGTTTATGGTGGTGTTCTACAAGAAGTTTGGTCTGATAGCGACCAGCGCGCTGCTGGTTAACCTGGTGCTGATTGTCGGCATTATGTCGCTGTTGCCGGGCGCGACCCTGACCATGCCGGGTATTGCCGGTATCGTGTTAACGCTGGCGGTGGCGGTGGATGCCAACGTGCTGATTAACGAACGTATTAAAGAAGAGCTGCGTAACGGGCGCTCGGTTCAGCAGGCAATTCATGAGGGCTATAAAGGCGCCTTCTCCAGTATTGTCGATGCGAACGTGACCACCCTGATCAAAGTTATCATTCTTTATGCAGTCGGCACCGGTTCGATCAAAGGCTTTGCTATTACCACCGCAATTGGTATCGCAACCTCAATGTTCACCGCGATTGTCGGTACCCGTGCCATTGTTAACCTGGTTTACGGTGGCAAACGCATCAACAAGCTGTCTATCTGAGGAGTGCGTTGTGGCACAGGAATATAACATTGAGCAGTTGAACCACGGGCGTAAAGTCGTCGACTTTATGCGCTGGGATAAGCTGGCCTTCATCATTTCGGGACTGCTGATTCTCGCCGCGATTGCTATCGTGGGTGTGCGTGGTTTTAACTGGGGCCTCGATTTCACCGGTGGTACGGTGATTGAGATCGCGCTGGAAAAACCGGCCGATCTTGAAGTCCTGCGTGGCGATCTGGTGAAAGCGGGCTTTGACGAGCCGCTGGTGCAGAACTTTGGCAGCAGCCGTGACGTCATGGTGCGTATGGCACCGGTTACCGGCCCGGCGGGCACCGAGTTAGG
The DNA here is from genome assembly GCF_025910075.1 of Pantoea sp. RG18. Classification (NCBI taxonomy): domain Bacteria; kingdom Pseudomonadati; phylum Pseudomonadota; class Gammaproteobacteria; order Enterobacterales; family Erwiniaceae; genus Pantoea; species Pantoea sp. RG18. The sequence continues at coordinate 283,331 of NZ_JAPCIL010000007.1, read as the reverse complement.
CAATAAAGTGGTGTCGGTGATTAATCAGACCACCCAGCAAAATGCCACCGTTAAGCGCATTGAGTTCGTGGGTCCGAGTGTGGGCAGCGACCTGGCGCAGGCGGGTGCGATGGCGCTGTTGTCCGCGCTGATTGCGATTCTGATCTACATCGGTTTTCGCTTTGAGTGGCGTCTGGCGCTGGGTACCGTGCTGGCGCTGGCGCATGACGTGATCATCACCTGCGGCCTGCTGGCGCTGTTCCGCATTGAAATCGACCTGACGATTGTTGCCTCACTGATGTCGGTGATTGGCTACTCGCTTAACGATAAAATCGTGGTGTCGGACCGTATTCGTGAAAACTTCCGCAAGATCCGTCGCGGCAGCTCTTACGATATTACTAACGTGTCACTGACCCAGACGTTAAGCCGTACGCTGATTACCTCGCTGACCACGCTGGCGATGATTCTCATCCTCTTCGTGTTTGGTGGTGCGCTGCTGAAAGGCTTCTCACTGACCATGCTGATTGGTGTGACGATTGGTACGATTTCATCGATTTATGTCTCTTCGGCGCTGGCGCTGAAGCTGGGCATGAAGCGTGAACATATGCTGGTGCAGAAAGTCGAGAAAGAGGGCGCCGATCAGCCTTCTATCCTGCCTTAATCGCCGCAGAGAAATAAAAACGGGCAGCCATGTGGCTGCCCGTTTTTTTGCACCCGTGATCAGGGTGCAGCAGAGGAGGTCTGGGCAGGTGCGTCGCCGGTGACGTTATGCACGCGGACATAACCTGATTGATCCGGTGCAAGACCGCTGAGTCGCAGCGGTATGCTCACCGAATGCTGGGGCAACAGCGAGGCAGGCACCGCTATTGTCTGACTCAGACTGCCGTTACTCAGTGGTTTACCGGTTGCCGGATCGAGTTCGCCCCAGTTCACCGTAGCGTGCAGGGCGGGCAAGGGGCGATCGTCCATTGAGCGTACCGTCAGGGTTGCCCGCGAGCCGCTGGCTTCAGCAGTGACAGGCGAGAGCGCCAGTCGCAGCGTGCCGAGCTGGGTTTGCAGTGCCACCGGCGTGTTCGCCTGCGGGATCAGCCACGCGCCTTGCTGCGAATGGCTGTTTAACTGCCCCTGAATCTCCAGCGCGCTGGCCTGCGTGGTCAGGTGCTGCATCTGCTGATTAAGCTGACTCACTTCCTGATGCAACTCTCTGACCTGCGGGTTGCTGGCGCTACTGCTGCAACCGCTCAGCATCACCAGAGAGAGCGCCACCGGAACCCAAACCATCCTGCTCATAAGTTATCCTTGTCCGTTATTTTGGAATACGTAAAACCTGGCCAGGATAGATCTTATCAGGATGAGAGAGCATTGGCTTATTCGCTTCGAAAATCTTGTTGTATTCGTTAGCATTTCCATAAACCTGTTTGGAAATTGCGCTCAGCGTGTCGCCTTTTTTCACGGTGTAAAGTTCTGACTCGGTCGCGCTGTCTGTCACGGTCACCTTATCTTCCACTTTGGTGATGCCTGCAACGTTACCGGCTGCGATCAGAATCTTCTCTTTCAGCTCCTGGGAAAGGCCATCGCCCGTCACGGTCACGGTATCGCCATTGACCTTGACGTCTACTTTGTCGCTGTCGGGTAAACCGAGCTTGTTGATGTGATCCTGCAGCTTTTTATTCTGGTCATCGCCGCCATTCACGGCATCCCATAATTTTTCACCAGCTTCTTTCACAAAATTAAACAGACCCATACAACCTCCAATGTGTTAGTGAATAATTTTAATTGCAGCTCTTAAAGCGTAGTCCCTTTTGCTGCAGACGAAATTTAGCATCATTTATCCTGAGATGAGAACCCCACGAAAGGCACGGAAGAGATTTTGTTGATTCGCAGTTCGCGCTACACTGTCAGGCCCATCTCTCTCGCGTCAGGAAACGTCATGCATTGCCCATTCTGCTCCGCTGTGGACACCAAAGTGATTGATTCTCGTCTGGTTAGTGAAGGCTCTTCGGTGCGCCGCCGCCGCCAGTGTCTGATGTGTCATGAGCGTTTTACCACCTTCGAGGTGGCGGAACTGGTGATGCCACGCGTGGTGAAAAGCAATGACGTGCGCGAACCCTTTAATGAAGACAAAATGGCCAGCGGGATGATGAAAGCGCTTGAGAAGCGTCCGGTCAGTGCCGATGCGGTTGAAAGCGCCGTAAACCATATTAAAACCCAGCTGCGTGCCACCGGTGAACGTGAGATCCCCAGTAAGCTGATTGGCAATCTGGTGATGGATGAGCTGAAGAAGCTCGATAAAGTCGCCTACATCCGCTTTGCCTCGGTTTACCGCAGCTTTGAAGACATTCGTGATTTTGGCGAAGAGATCGCCCGGTTACAGGATTAAACCATGGATGAACTTTACATGGCGCGTGCGCTGGAACTGGCGCGACGCGGCCGCTTTACGACGATGCCGAACCCCAATGTGGGCTGCGTGATTGTGCGCGATGGTGAGGTGGTCGGTGAGGGCTGGCATCAGCGCGCCGGTGAACCGCATGCTGAAGTCCACGCCCTGCGCATGGCGGGCGAGAAAGCGCGTGGCGCAACCGCCTATGTCACGCTGGAACCCTGCAGCCATCATGGCCGTACGCCACCCTGCTGTGATGCGCTGATCGCCGCTGGCGTTACCCGTGTCGTGGCCGCCATGCAGGATCCGAATCCGCAGGTGGCGGGGCGCGGACTGCACCGTCTGCATCAGGCGGGCATCGAGGTCAGCCACGGTCTGATGATGCCGGAAGCGGAGGCGCTGAATCGCGGTTTCCTCAAACGCATGCGCACTGGCTTCCCCTGGATCCAGCTCAAGCTGGGTGCCTCACTGGATGGCAGAACGGCAATGGCCAGCGGCGAAAGTCAGTGGATAACCTCGCCGGCTGCCCGTCGTGATGTGCAGCGCCTGCGTGCGCAGAGCGCCGCCATTCTCAGCAGCAGCGCCACGGTGCTGGCGGACGATCCTTCCCTGACGGTACGCTGGTCTGAACTCAATGCGGAGAGCCAGGCACTGCTTGATGAGCAGCAACTGCGTCAGCCGGTGCGGGTGATTATCGACAGCCAGAATCGCGTGACGCCGCAGCATCGGCTCATTTCGCAGCCGGGTGAAACCTGGCTGATGCGTCATCAGCCCGATCAGCAGAGCTGGCCCGCTGACGTGACGCAAATCGCTGTTCCGCTGCGCGAACAGCAGCTGGACCTGGTGGCGATGATGATGCTGCTGGGACAGCGACAGATTAACAGCGTCTGGGTTGAAGCGGGCGCCACGCTGGCCGGTGCCCTGTTGCAGGCCGGACTGGTCGATGAACTGATTGTTTATCTGGCGCCTAAGCTGTTAGGTCATGAAGGACGCGGGCTGTGTAAGCTGCCGGGACTAAGCCAGCTGGCTGACGCACCTGCCTTCCGTTTCAGTGATGTCCGCCAGGTCGGTGACGATTTACGCCTGACCCTGACACCACAATAACACGGTCGGAAAAGCGAGAGCACGCCGCCCAAGAGTATGATAGAATCCGCCCCCCTGCGCGGGGCCAACCAAACCCCTGAAAGGATAAGTATGAAAGTTATCGAAGCTGCTGTTGCAACGCCTGAGGCCAATGTTGCCATCGTTATCGCGCGTTTTAACAACTTCATTAATGACAGCCTGCTGGATGGCGCAGTTGATGCCCTGAAACGTATCGGCCAGGTCAAAGATGACAATATCACCGTAGTCTGGGTGCCTGGTGCATACGAACTGCCTCTGGCAGCACGCGCGCTGGCCAACACCGGCAAATATGATGCGATTATCGCACTCGGTACGGTTATTCGTGGTGGCACTGCGCACTTCGAATATGTGGCGGGTGAAGCCAGCTCCGGTATCGCCAGCGTTGCCATGAACAGCGAGATTCCTGTCGCGTTTGGCGTGCTGACTACTGAAAGCATCGAGCAGGCCATTGAGCGTGCCGGCACCAAAGCGGGTAACAAAGGTGCTGAAGCGGCTCTGACTGCGCTCGAAATGATCAACGTATTGAAAGCCATTAAAGCCTGATTTTTGTAAGGGGAATTTTGTGAAACCTGCTGCTCGTCGTCGCGCCCGTGAGTGCGCTGTTCAGGCGCTTTACTCCTGGCAGTTGTCGAATAACGACATTGCCGATGTGGAATACCAGTTTCTGGCGGAACAGGACGTCAAAGACGTCGACATTACCTACTTCCGCGAACTGCTGTCCGGTGTGGCGACCAACAGTGCGTATCTGGATGGACTGATGAAGCCCTATCTGTCGCGTCAGCTCGAAGAGCTGGGCCAGGTAGAAAAAGCTATCCTGCGCATCTCGCTGTATGAGCTGAGCAAACGTAATGATGTGCCTTATAAAGTGGCCATCAACGAAGGGATTGAGCTGGCGAAAGTCTTCGGTGCCGAAGACAGTCATAAATTTGTTAACGGCGTGCTTGATAAAGCCGGTCCACAAATTCGACCCAATCGCAAATAAACAAAAAGGCCGGCTTGCCGGCCTTTTTTCATGAAGGGTTAAGCGGAACGCAATTATGTCTTGTGGTGAATTTGAACTCATCGCACGCTACTTCAACCGCAGAACACGCAGCCGCCGTGATGTCGAACTCGGCATCGGTGACGATTGTGCGTTACTTAGCGTGCCGGAAAAACAGACGCTGGCGATCAGCACCGATACCCTGGTCGCGGGTGTGCACTTCTTACGGGATATCCATCCTGCCGATCTGGGTTACAAAGCCCTGGCTGTGAATCTCAGCGACCTTGCTGCCATGGGCGCCGACCCTGCGTGGCTGACGCTGGCCTTAACGCTGCCGCAGGTCGATGAGAGCTGGCTCTCTGCCTTCAGCGAAAGCCTGTTTGAACTGCTGGAATATTACGACATGCAGCTGGTCGGTGGCGACACCACCCGTGGCCCGCTGAGCCTGACGCTGGCGATTCACGGTCTGGTGCCGCAGGGCCGCGCCCTGAAACGTTCAGGCGCGAAGCCGGGTGACTGGATTTACGTGACCGGAACGCTGGGTGACAGCGCCGCGGGCCTGGCGCTGCTGCAGCATCACTGCCGTATCAGCGATCCGGCGGTGCATGAAGCGCTGATTAAACGTCATCTGCGCCCTATGCCGCGCATTCTGCAGGGCCAGGCGCTGCGTTCGCTGGCCTCCTCAGCGGTGGATCTTTCCGACGGCCTGATTTCCGATCTCGGCCATGTGCTGAAAGCCAGCGGCTGTGGCGCACGGCTTAATCTGGATGCGTTGCCCCTTTCGGCTGCGCTGCGCGACCATTTCGACCCTGAGCAGGTCCTGCGCTGGGCGCTGAGTGGCGGAGAAGATTACGAACTCTGCTTTACGGTGCCCGAGGTCAATCGCGGCGCGCTCGATGTAGCGCTGGGTCACCTGGGCGTGCCCTATACCTGCATCGGACAGATGGCACCGGAGTCGGAAGGCTTAACGCTGCTGGATAATGGCAAGCCCGCCACATTCCGTCATAAAGGGTTTGATCACTTTGATGCTAAATAACGACGTGGCGAAGAGTCGCCTGCGGATGAGCAATCCCTGGCATCTGCTGGCGACCGGTTTCGGCAGCGGATTAAGCCCGGTCGTGCCTGGCACCATGGGATCGCTGGCGGCGATTCCGTTCTGGTGGCTGATGACCCATCTGCCGCAGGATCTCTATTCGCTGGTGGTGCTGGTCGGTATCTGTGTTGGCGTCTATCTCTGCCATCGCACCGCCAAAGATATGGGCGTACACGATCACGGCAGTATTGTCTGGGATGAGTTTATCGGCATGTGGATTACGCTGATGGCGATTCCGGTCAACAGCTGGCAATGGGTTCTGGGTGGCTTTGTGCTGTTCCGTATTCTTGATATGTGGAAGCCGTGGCCGATTCGCTGGTTTGACCGCAATGTGCATGGCGGCATGGGCATTATGGTGGATGACATTATTGCCGGCGTGATTTCCGCTGCCATGCTGTATGGCTTTGGGGTCTGGCTGGCGGGTTAACCGCCGGGGCTCCTCACACAGCGACAGAAGGTGACGCCCGGGCAGGGCGTCACTTTGTTGCCAGCCTTATTCGAATCCTACCGGCTGATGTGGCTGATAGACCTCTTCCAGCAGTGCAACTTCCTCGTCACTCAGCGTGACATCCACCGCCTTCAGCAGATCCTCAAACTGCTCAGCACGCGACGCACCAATAATCGGTGCCGTGACGGCAGGCTTGCTCAGCAGCCAGGCCAGAGCCACCTGCGCCCGCGTTACACCTTTATCTTCCGCCACCTGCGCCAGCCGCTCTGCAATCACGGCATCATTCTCTTCGGTATTGTCATAGAGCGAGGCCATCACTTTGTCAGAAGCGGAACGCGCGGTATTTTCCCCCCACGGGCGGGTCAGCTTACCGCGCGCCAGCGGACTCCACGGCAGCACGGCAATCTGCTCTTTCAGGCAGAGCGGATGCATTTCACGCTCCTCTTCGCGCTGAATCAGGTTGTACTGATCCTGCATGCTGACAAAGCGATGCCAGCCCTGTTCCGACTGCATCTGCAACGCCTGGGCAAACTGACTGGCGTGCATCGACGAGGCACCGATATAACGTGCTTTGCCAGACTGCACGACTTCCTGCAGCGCTTCCAGCGTCTCTTCCAGCGGCGTCTCATAATCCCAGCGGTGAATCTGCAGCAGGTCGACATACTCCATGCCGAGGCGCTGCAGGCTGTCATCAATGGATTGCAGAATATTCTTGCGCGACAATCCCTGTGACAGATTGGTCAGCGGGAAATAGACTTTGGTGGCAACCACGATCTCTTCACGGCGGGCAAAATCTTTCAGCGCCCGGCCCAGGATCTCTTCACTGCTGCCATCTGAATAGCTGTTGGCAGTATCGAAAAAGTTGATCCCTGCGTTCAGCGCCTGCTGGATCAGCGGACGGCTGCTCGCTTCCGGCAGCGTCCAGGCATGGTTGCCGCGCGTCGGCTCGCCATAAGTCATGCAGCCAAGACAGAGACGCGACACCTGCAGATCGGTGGTACCCAATTGAATCGTTTTCATGGTGGAGGCTCCTGCGAAAGTGCAAAGGTCTTAGCATAGCAGGATGTTGCGCTCCCCGAGGGGGGAGCGCAGCGAGGGGAGGTTACTGCGCCAGCCAGCGGGCGATCTGCTGCTGAATGCCCTCCGCGTCCAGCAGATAGTCATGACGCACTTCATCCTGCGTTCCCTGCGGGATGAACTCATCAGGCAGACCGATGTTCAGCACCGGAACAGCCAGACGTTTCGCCATAACAAATTCATTGACGCCACTGCCGGCACCGCCTTTGATGGCGCCTTCTTCCAGCGTAATCAGCGAGTCGTGCGTTGCGGCGAGCTCGGCGATCAGCGCCTCATCCAGCGGCTTCACAAAGCGCATATCGACCAGAGTCGCATTCAGCGCTTCCGCCGTGGCGGCTGCTTCTGGCAACAGGGTGCCGAAATTCAGAATCGCCAGCTTTTCACCCTGACGTTTCACCACGGCTTTACCCAGCGGCAGGCTCTGCAGCGGAGCCAGTGGCGTACCGACACCGGTGCCGCGCGGATAGCGCACCGCACTTGGACCATCCTGATAGTGATAGCCGGTGTAGAGCATCTGCCGACACTCATTTTCATCGCTGGGGGTCATGATCACCATATCCGGCACGCAGCGCAGATAGGCGAGATCAAACGCGCCCTGGTGAGTCTGACCATCCGCGCCAACAATACCACCGCGATCGATAGCAAACAGGACCGGCAGTTTCTGGATGGCGACGTCATGGATCAGCTGATCGTAGGCGCGCTGCAGGAAGGTGGAGTAGATAGCAACAATCGGTTTATAGCCGCCAATCGCCATACCGGCAGCGAAGGTCACGGCGTGCTGCTCGGCAATCGCCACATCGAAATATTGTTTCGGAAATTCGCGTGAGAAGGCCACCATGCCAGAGCCTTCGCGCATTGCTGGCGTAATCGCCATCAGTTTCGGATCGTCGGCGGCCATTTCGCACAGCCAGTTACCGAAGATTTTAGAGTAGCTTGGCAGACCTTCCGCGCTTTTTGGCAGTTCGCCAATCGCAGGATCGAATTTAGGCACGGCGTGCCAGGCAATCGGATCTTCCTCTGCCGGGGCGTAGCCTTTACCTTTCTTCGTCATAATATGCAGGAACTGCGGCCCTTTCAGGCTGCGCATGTTGCTCAGCGTATTGACCAGCGTCAGCACATCGTGACCATCTACCGGGCCGATATAATTAAAGCCCAGCTCTTCAAACAGCGTACCCGGCACGACCATGCCTTTGAGATGCTCTTCGGTGCGTCTTACCAGCTCTTTGATCGGTGGCAGGCTGGTCAGCACACGCTTGCTGCCTTCGCGCAGTCGCGCATAGGTTTTACCCGACAGGATCTGCGCCAGACGGTTATTCAGCGCGCCGACGTTTTCGGAGATCGACATCTCGTTGTCGTTGAGGATCACCAGCATGTCCGGCTTGATATCACCGGCATGGTTCATCGCTTCAAACGCCATGCCAGCGGTGATGGCGCCATCGCCAATAATACAGGCGGTGCGACGACCCTGACCTTCACGTTCTGCCGCCGCGGCCATGCCGAGACCGGCACTGATGGAGGTTGACGAGTGACCGACGCTCAATACGTCATATTCACTTTCGCCGCGCCATGGAAACGGGTGTACGCCATTTTTCTGACGAATCGTACCGATGCGATCGCGGCGACCGGTCAGAATTTTATGGGGATAAGCCTGATGACCCACATCCCATACCAGATGGTCGAAGGGGGTGTTATAGACATAATGCAGCGCGACCGTTAGTTCGACCACGCCCAGACCCGACGCAAAATGGCCGCTGGAGCGGCTTACACTGTCTAACAGATACTGACGCAGTTCATCACAGAGCGCAGGCAACTTCTCTTTCGGCAGGGCGCGCAGCTCCTGAACCGTGTTTGCCAGCGCCAGTGTCGGGTATTTAGCAATATCAAAACTCATCAGAGACTCATTATGGAAGTTATTTGTCGCGTTCAATTATGAAGCTCGCCAGCGCCTGCAGTGCTGTAGTGTTATAAGAGTGCGCAGCGAGCATTTCTAACGTATCAAGGGCTTCCTGATACAAATCCCGCGCTTTAGCTTGGGCATTTTCAAGGCCTAACAGTGAAGGATAGGTGCTTTTTCCCAGGTGCTGATCGGCACCCTGGCGTTTTCCGATCACCGCTGTGTCACCGATCACATCCAGAATGTCGTCCTGTACCTGAAACGCGAGACCAATGGCCTCTGCATAGCGGTCGAGCAGCGGCAGGGCTTCACGGCCAGCATCGCCCGCCGTTAAGGCACCTAACCGCACCGCTGAACGGATCAGCGCGCCGGTTTTATGACGATGGATCTGCTCCAGCTGGTCGAGATCCACAGATTTACCTTCCGCCGCTAAATCAAGCGCCTGTCCGCCACACATGCCGGCCACGCCGCTGGCTTTTGCCAGTTCAGAGAGCATCATCAGACGATATTCAGCGCTGACACCGGGCATCGCCTGGTCGGCCAGAATTGAAAAGGCCAGCGTCTGCAGGGCGTCGCCCGCCAGAATCGCGGTATCTTCGCCATATTTAATGTGACAGGTTGGCTGCCCGCGACGCAGTGCATCATCGTCCATTGCGGGGAGATCGTCATGAATCAGAGAGTACGCATGAATGCATTCAACCGCGGCGGCGGGGGCATCCAGACTCGCCGGGTCGGCGTGGAGCATTTCGCCGGTAGCGTAGACCAGAAAAGGACGCAGGCGTTTACCGCCTAATAATGCCCCATAATGCATGGCATTCACCAGAGGAGAACTCTGAAAAGGAAGTGGCTCTATAAAACGCGTCAGCGCGGCGTTAACCTGCTGCTGATACGCGTCGAGTAATCGGGCGAAATCCATTAGCTGTTTTCCGGCGTGAAAGCAGTGAGGTCGGCATCTTTATCATCGTTCAGCAGAATACGGACCCGCTGTTCAGCCTGCTGCAGCGTCTGCTGGCCAGTCCGCGCCAGCTGCACGCCGCGCTCAAATTCGTTCAGGGCTTCTTCCAGCGGCAGTTCACCACTTTCCAGACGGCTGACAATCTGCTCCAGCTGCTGCAATGACGTTTCAAAGCTGGCTGGCTGTTCGGCTTTTTTCGGCATATTTCGTGTCGACTCACGGTTGGGACATTATCTCGCAATCGGTCATGGTAGCTGAGACCCTATGATTAGCAAAATAATCAATGCGGCGGCTGATGAAGCAGCAGTCACCTGACAAAGGTGATATACTCCCGCGCCTCGGATGCGGTTGCGCCTTGCAGCCCGCAATTTTGTGATTTTACCAGCTAAGTGCTGCCTGTTTTAGCACTTATTTGCCCAACGAAGCTGTGTCGCCGCCATGAAGTTTATCATCAAGTTATTTCCTGAAATCACCATCAAGAGTCCGTCGGTGCGTTTGCGCTTTATCAAGATTCTTGCCAGCAATATCCGCAACGTCCTGAAAACCGTTAGCGACGAAATCGCCGTTGTGCGTCACTGGGATCACATTGAAGTGCGTTCGAAAAATCCGGTGCTGCGGGACATTATTCCCGATGAGCTGACGCGCATTCCGGGGATTCATCACGTTTTAGCGGTTGAAGATCGTGAGTACACCGATATTCATCACATCTTTGAACAGACTTTAGTGCAGTATCGCGACAGCCTTGAAGGGAAGAGCTTCTGCGTGCGTGTTAAGCGTCGTGGTAAGCATAGCTTCAGTTCACAGGATGTGGAGCGCTATGTTGGCGGCGGTCTGAATCAGCATATTGAAAGCGCCCGCGTACAGCTTAAAAACCCGGACGTGACGGTGAATCTTGAAGTTGAAGAGAATCGTCTGACGCTGGTGACTGCGCGCTATGAAGGTCTGGGCGGTTTCCCGATCGGCACGCAGGAAGATGTGCTGTCACTGATTTCCGGTGGCTTTGACTCCGGCGTCTCCAGCTATATGCTGCTGCGTCGCGGCAGTCGCGTACATTACTGCTTCTTTAATCTTGGCGGTGCCGCCCATGAGATTGGCGTCCGTCAGGTTGCGCACTATCTGTGGAATCGTTTTGGTCGTTCACACCGCGTGCGGTTCGTGGCGATCAATTTTGAGCCGGTAGTGGGTGAGATCCTCGAAAAAGTGGATGACGGTCAGATGGGCGTGGTGCTGAAGCGCATGATGGTGCGTGCCGCCTCGACGATTGCTGAGCGCTACGGCGTGCAGGCGCTGGTTACCGGTGAAGCGGTGGGTCAGGTGTCGAGCCAGACGCTGACCAACCTGCGCCTGATTGATAACGCCTCTGATACGCTGATTCTGCGTCCGCTGATCTCTCATGACAAAGAGCACATCATCAGGATTGCCCGTGAGATTGGCACCGAAGATTTCGCCAGCACCATGCCGGAATATTGCGGGGTCATCTCAAAAAGCCCGACCGTGAAAGCGGTGAAAGAGAAGATCGAGGCTGAAGAGCAGAATTTCGACTTCACGATTCTGGATCGGGTCATTGAAGAGGCGACCAACGTCGATATCCGTACCATCGCTGAGCAGACAGAAGAAGAGGTGGTTGAAGTTGAGACCGTCGCCCTGCTGAGCGAGAACGACGTGGTGCTGGATATCCGCTCTATTGATGAGCAGGAAGAGAAGCCTCTGGCACTGAAAGCTACGGAAGTGAAATCGCTGCCGTTCTACAAACTCAGTACGCAGTTTGGCGATCTCGATCAGAACCGGACCTGGTTGCTCTATTGCGATCGTGGTGTGATGAGCCGTCTGCAGGCACTCTATCTGCATGAGCAGGGCTTTAAAAACGTCAAAGTCTACCGCCCGTAGTGACGCCTCAGAGCCAGTCAGCGCCTGTTCAGGTCTGACTGGCTGCATTGTCTTAAAACAGATTGTTCAACTCAGCGTGTTTACGCCTGATAGTCATAAATGCCGGGAGCCAGCACCAGCTGTGCGGCCACTTCGCGCGCCATCTCTTTTCCCACCAGCAAATCGATCAGCTTCAGCGCAAAATCCATTGCCGTGCCAGGCCCCTGGCTGGTCAGCAGATTGACGCGTGGATCCCAGACCACACGCCGCTCCATCCACTTGTCTGACGGAATGGTCTCTTTTAAGCCGGGAAAGCCGGTCATATTGCCGACCGGGAAGAGATCGTGGGGGATCAATACTGTGCCTGCCGCGGCGCAGATAGCGGCGACGATCCTTTCATTGAGGTGAAACTGGCGTACCGTTTCGACTAACAGCGGACTGTCACGGAAGGTTTCGGCGCCTTTCAGGCCGCCGGGCAGGACGATGGCGGCGAAATCATTGTCGGCGACTTCGACCAGCGTCACGTCAGCCAGCAGACGAACTCCGCGTGAGCAGACGATCTCCCGGTTGCCGTCGCTTTCGACGCTGGCGGTGACAACGTTCAGCCCGGCCCGTACCAGCAGGTCGATGGTGGTGACAGCTTCGGTTTCTTCACTGCCATGTGCCAGGCAAACCAGCACTGATGCGTTCGCGGTCATAATGGGACTCCTTGCATTTTACAATGTCATACAGACGGGTATTCTCCGTCAGCACCAGGCCGTGCGTCCGGGCGCGGCGCAGCAGAAAACCGCTGATATAGTCGATTTCGGTGAGACGCTGGGCGCGTATGTCCTGCAGCATCGAAGAGGTGTTGGCCGCGGTGCTTTCAATCACGTCGAAGATGATGTCCTGCAGGCTTTCGCTGGCAACGTTCTGACCTTCGCGCTCCATGACCCAGCTGATCTCTTCGCACAGTTGCGCGATCTGCTCCGGATAAGCGCGCAGGGCACCGTTCTGGCACTCATACTCCACGCTTAGCGGATTGATGATGCAGTTCACTGCCAGCTTGCGCCAGCAGGCCGCCCGGATGTTGTCATGCCAGGCGACATCAGGCAGGGCATGATGCAGGATATCGGCGAGATCGCTGTAAGCGGCGCTTTTGCGGTTACCGGGGCCGATGTGGGTAATGCCACTGGCGATGTGTTTAATAACGGTGCCGTCGCGCATCGCCGCATGGGTGGTGACGCCGCGCAGCAGCGGCTGAGTCAGCCCTTTCAGCTCTTCCAGCGTCCCCATGCCGTTGTGCAGCAGGAGCACCGGGCAGTTTTCTGGCAGCACGCTTTCCAGGTTTTTCACCGCGGGCGAGACCTGCGGGGCTTTGAGCGTAACCAGCAGCAGCTGGCTTTCTGCCAGAAACAGCGGATCGTTGGCGATAAACGTGCGGTTCGAAATGTTACCCTGTGGATCAATCACATTGGCTGAACAGTAGGGCTGCGGCACCCGCAACCATCCCTGCACCTCATGTCCCTGGCGGGCAAGGGTTGTCATCCAGATCTGACCCAGAGCGCCGCAACCTAACACGGTAATTTTCATGCTGCCTCCCGCTGGCGGGCTATCCATCTATTATTTACTGTCACACTGTCATTATAGCGTTGTGTGCAGCCTGATTTTATTTAGCACCTTAAGACGCGTATTATGCATGTCACTTTAGCGTCAGGAGAAGAAGAGATGCCATCTTTCGATATCGTTTCAGAAGTCGATCTGCAGGAAATTCGCAATGCGGTGGAAAATGCCAACCGTGAAGTGTCTACCCGCTTCGATTTCCGCAACGTGAGCGCCGAGTTTGAGCTCAACGAAAAGAATGAAACCATCAAAATCACCAGCGAGTCCGATTTTCAGGTTAAGCAGCTGGTGGATATTTTGCGTGAGAAGTTACTGAAGCGCGGGATTGAAGGCGGTGCTTTAGAGGTGCCGGAAGAGATTGAGCACAGCGGCAAAAGCTGGGCGGTCGATGCCAAACTGAAAAAAGGCATTGAAAGCGACGTGGCGAAGAAGCTGGTGAAGCTGATCAAAGACAGCAAGCTGAAAGTGCAGACCCAGATTCAGGGTGAAGCATTGCGTGTAACCGGCAAAGCGCGTGATGATTTGCAGGGTGCGATGGCAATCGTGCGCGGCAGTAATCTGGGGCAGCCATTCCAGTTTAAAAACTTCCGCGATTAAGCGGGGGCCGGCTGAATTTCAGCATGAATGCAGTGATAAAAACCCGGCCAAGGCCGGGTTTTTTGTTGTTGAGTTTGGGTGGGCTTCTGTCGCTTTAAACAAGTCGAAATTCTGGAGAGAGTTGGGAGCTGTAGGGCGTCTGTGCGATCGCGCGCTTGCTCAGGGAGCCTGTGCCTTTCGCAAAGACGCAAAAGCGCCATCCATGGCGGCTCAGCGCGGGCGATTACGCACCTCATCCCTGAGGTGCGCCCGTAGCCGGGCCAACGCGTTGCGTTGTTCAAAAACGCTCCCGGCGTTTTTGTCCCTGGTCCGCGATGCTTTGCTACAGGCACAGGCTCCCATCGCCTTGGATTTATGAGTTGTCTGTAAGAAGGCTTGTGCCGGGTTTGGCGCGGTTGAGCCTATGCTGGCCCCCTTGCTTTGAGTTTATAAGCTGTCTGAAACCAGGATTGAGTTGGATTTGAGTCTATTAACAGATTCAAATCCTGGGGGAACTTAGCAGCAACTCAATAGCTCAGGGGCGCAGGGAACACGGTCAGAGGAGGAAAGCGTCCCGCGCCAGGGACGGCGCGGGACGAGCATGCCATGGATGGCGGCTTTTGCGACTTTCCGATCTGACCGTGTTCCCTGAGCCTGCTCGATCCTGAAGCGAAACGAGCTGACGTTATCACTAAACTTTTTAAGCTAACAACTACCCAGCAGAGCTTCCAGCTCAGGGCGGCTGGTAACCTTGCTATCAATTTTGATGTAGGCGCTTTTCTCTTCGGGCACGATAAACACAGAGTTAACGCCCGGCTGCGCTTTCAGGCGCTGCTCCAGATTCGGCACGGCCAGTGCGGCATCACTCAGCACGATGCGCAGGCTGCTGACATAAGGCGGCTCCTGCATTGTCATGCTGACAAACAGCCAGGCTGCGGCCACCATCGCGCCAACCAGGAATACGGTCTGCGCATCGAAATGACCAAATACCCAGCCACCCATGCTGCCGCCAACGGCCACGCCCAGGAACTGGCTGGTGGAGTAGATTCCCATCGCCGTGCCTTTGTAGCCTGCGGGCGACTCTTTACTGATCAGCGAAGGCAGAATCGCTTCCATCAGGTTGAAGGCGAAGAAGAAGAGCTGAACACCCACCACCAGCGTCCAGAAATGTCCTTCCGCACCCCACAATACGATCTCAGCAATGACAATCATCCCGACGCAGCCGACAAAGACACGCTTCATGCGGCGCTTCACTTCGGCATAAATGATGAAAGGTACTACGCCGGCAAAAGCGATCAGCATGGTGGAGAGATAGACTTTCCAGTGTTCGGGAGCCGGGAAGCCTGCCTGTTCAAACTGCCCCGGTAACGCGACAAAACTCGACATCAGCAGGACGTGCAGGCAGAAAATACCGATATTGAGCTTCACCAGACGTGGGTTAGCCAGCACTTTGCGGAAGCTGCCTTTAACCATGCCTGATTCACGGTTCAGAACATGATGGGAGGCCGATGGCACCACCAGCAGAGTGATCACGATACCCAGCGACGCCAGAATCGCAATCATCCAGAACAGCGCATGCAGGCCCAGTGCGTGAGTAACAATCGGGCCGACCACCATGGCGATCGCGAAGGTAACGCCAAAACTGATGCCGATAAACGCCATCGCTTTGGTGCGGTTCTGCTCACGGGTTAAATCGGATAACAGCGCCATCACGGCAGCGGCAATCGCGCCTGAGCCCTGAAGTGCACGGCCCAGAATAATGCCCCAGATGGAGTCGGTGCAGGCAGCAATAATACTGCCCAGGACAAACAGCAACAGTCCGCCAACGATCAGCGGCTTACGCCCGATGCGATCGGAGAGCAGACCAAAAGGAATCTGAAATATCGCCTGGGCAAGGCCATAAATGCCGATTGCCAGGCCAATTAAGGTTTCACTCGCGCCCTGTAATGCCATGCCATAAGTGGTCAGTACCGGCAGGACCATAAACATTCCCAGCATGCGCAGGGAAAAGACCGTACCGAGGCCCCATGTGGCGCGCAGCTCCACCGGAGTCATTTTATTATCGTTCATTCCAACCTCTGTTAATGTGCTGCATTTATTCTAGGGGGCGGGGCAGGGCGGGTAAAACAATAGTTTTTAAGCAGTGGTAACAAAAAGAAAGGGCGCGAAAATCGCGCCCTTTTCATGCTGTATCGGTGCCGGTTACCAGACGTAAGTCAGCAGGTCCTTCGAGGCCGGAGCCATCGAATCCACCGACATCATCACGCTCAGTGCGGTGATGGTCACGATAGAGAAGACAAACAGTTTACGCGCCCAGACACGGTCATCAGCGGTTTTATAACCCGATAACGCCATGCCCAGCCACCAGACGCTGACCGCAGCAGCCACCACCAGATATTTGTAGCCCGCGTAGCCTCCCAGCGTCAGCATCAGCGTGGCAATCATAAACGCCAGGATATAGAGCGTAATATGATTTTTAGCCACGGAAATGCCTTTCACCACCGGCAGAACCGGGATGTTCGCTGCCTGGTAATCTTTAAAGCGGAAGATGGCAATCGCGTACGAATGCGGCATCTGCCACAGGCTAAAGATCGCCAGCAGGATTAATGCGCCAGCATCAAACTGGTTAGAGACCGCGCAGTAGCCGATAACCGGCGGCGCAGCACCCGACAGACTGCCAATCAGCGTACCGTAAACGGAATTACGCTTCATGTAGAGACTGTAGATGCCCACGTACACCACGAAGCCCATCACCGCCAGCCACATGGCCAGCGGATTAGCACCGAAGTAGAGCAACGCAAAGCCAGCAATACCCAGCACAGTGGCATAAACCAGGCTTACTTTCGCGGAGATGAGGCCTTTTACCAGCACCCGATTCCTGGTTCTCTCCATCTTGATGTCAATGTCGCGGTCGATCACGTTGTTAAACACACAACCCGATGCAACCACCAGTGACACGCCCACCAGGGTGATGAGAAACAGGGCGTAATCCGTGTTGCCTTTGGAAGCCAACAGAAATCCGCCGATCACAGAAATTAAATTCCCGAAAATAATTCCTGGTTTTGTAACTTGCAGGTATTGCTTAAACATTACGCGTGACTCTTTAGTGAGGCATCATGTTGTAGTTGAGGTTCCACATGATCCACAGTGAGCCTACTACGACAATCAGGATGATGATGGCCGAGAAGACAATGGCTACCATGTTCCAGCCACCCTCAGATTTGCTGTCTAAGTGCAGGAAGTAGACCAGGTGAACCAGCACCTGAATCACTGCACATACCAGAACAACACCAAGGATAGTACCGTGAGATGCACTGCCATCCATTACCATCCAGAACGGGATCGCCGTCAGGATGATAGAGAGGATGAAGCCGATCATGTAGGACTTCACGCTACCGTGTGAAGCGCCATGTTCGTTAACAGAATGACTCATTACATGGCTCCCATCAGGTAAACAACGGTGAAGACGCAAATCCAGACCACGTCCAGGAAGTGCCAGAACAGGCTCAGACACATGATACGAGTGCGGTTAGTCGCGTTCAGGCCACGTTTGGAAATCTGGAACATCAGAACCAGCATCCAGATCAGACCTGAGGTCACGTGCAGACCGTGGGTACCGACAAGCGTAAAGAAGCCAGACAGGAAGCCACTGCGATCCGGACCAAAGCCTTCAGCAATCAGATGATGGAATTCATAGATTTCCATCCCGATGAAGCCCAGACCGAACAGGAAGGTCAGCGCCAGCCAGCCGATAACGGCACCTTTTTGCTCCTTGTTCATGGAGATAACAGCCATGCCGTAAGTGATCGAACTCAACAGCAGCAGGGCGGTTTCTACCAGAACAAACGGCAGCTCAAAGATATCTTTACCTGCCGGGCCACCGGCAGTGTTGTTGACCATGACAGCATAGGTCGCAAACAGGGTTGCGAAGATAATGCAGTCACTCATCAGGTAGATCCAGAAGCCAAAGACTTTATTGGCTCCTGCATCGTGATGCCCATGCTCCGCATGGGCGTCGTGGTGATGTTTAATCAGAGTTTCAGTTGACATTATTTCAGACCTGCTTTGCTGATTTCGTCAAAGTGCTGGTTCTCAATCTTCTGAACTTCGGCAACCGGAACGTAGTAATCCACGTCTTCGTCGAAGCTCTTCACGATCCAGGAAACGATCATGCCGAGGAATGAAACACCCGCCAGCCACCAGATATGCCAGATCAGCGCGAAACCCATTACCGTTGCAAATGCGCAGATGATAATTGCGGCACCGCTGTTTTTCGGCATATGAATCTCTTCATAAGATTCCGGCTGTTTGTACGCTTCGCCTTTCTCTTTCATTTCCCAGAAAGCGTCACGCTCATGCACATGCGGGATGACAGCAAAGTTATAGAACGGTGGTGGTGAAGAGGTTGCCCACTCCAGCGTACGACCGCCCCATGGGTCACCCGTCACATCACGGTTCTGATCGCGGTCACGTACCGAGACATAGAACATGGTCAGCTGACACAGAATACCCAGCGCAATCAGACCGGCACCGCCCGCAGCTACCACCAGTAAGGTGTGGAACTGTGGATCGATATCCTGGCTCAGACGACGTGTCATACCCATGAAGCCCAGTGCGTACAGCGGCATAAAGGCAACGAAGAAGCCAATGATCCAGAACCAGAATGCGCGCTTGCCCCAGGTTTCGTTCAGGGTGAAGCCAAATGCTTTCGGGAACCAGTAGGTCACGCCCGCCATACAACCGAACACCACACCACCGATGATAACGTTATGGAAGTGTGCAATCAGGAACAGGCTGTTGTGCAGAATAAAGTCAGCACCCGGAACGGCCAGCAGTACGCCGGTCATACCCCCTACAGAGAAGGTTACCAGGAAGCCAACGGTCCACAGCATGGCAGAGTGCATCTGAATGCGGCCCTGATACATGGTGAACAGCCAGTTAAAGATTTTAACCCCGGTCGGAATCGCGATGATCATCGTCATGATACCGAAGAAGGCGTTAACGTTGGCACCTGCACCCATGGTGAAGAAGTGGTGCAACCAGACGATAAACGACAGCACGGTAATGGCGATGGTCGCCCACACCAGTGAGGTATAACCAAACAGACGTTTTTTGGAGAAGGTCGCGGTAATTTCTGCGAACACACCAAACACCGGCAGTACCAGAATATACACTTCCGGATGGCCCCAGACCCAGATCAGGTTGACGTACATCATCATGTTCCCGCCCATTTCATTGGTGAAGAAATGGAAGCCGAGATAACGATCAAGGGTCAACAGCGCCAGGGTCACGGTCAGAACCGGGAACGCAGCGATGATCAGGACGTTGGTGCACAGCGCGGTCCAGGTAAATACCGGCATTTTGAACAGGCTCATGCCCGGTGCACGCATCTTCAGGATGGTCACGAAGAAGTTAATACCGGTTAAGGTCGTACCAATACCTGAAAGCTGAAGGCTCCAGATCCAGTAATCGACCCCGACCCCGGGACTGTACTCCGCGCCGGAGAGCGGCGGATAAGCCAGCCAGCCGGTCTGTGCGAACTCGCCCACACCCAGAGACAGGTTAACCAGGATCACACCGACCGCAGTAAACCAGAAGCTCAGGTTGTTCAGGAACGGGAACGCAACGTCACGTGCACCAATCTGCAACGGAACCGCGATGTTCATCAGGCCAACCACGAACGGCATCGCCACGAAGAAGATCATAATCACGCCATGCGCGGTAAAGATCTGGTCGTAGTGGTGCGGTGGCAGAATGCCCGCTTCACCGGCCGAAGCCATAACCTGCTGGGTACGCATCATAATGGCATCAGCGAAACCACGAATCAGCATGACGAACGCCATGATGATGTACATGATACCCAGGCGTTTGTGGTCGACTGACGTCAGCCATTCAGACCACAGATATTTCCACTTACCAAAATAGGTGAGCGCAGCAACCAGCGCTGCACCACCTATCAGGATAGCGGCAACCGTAACCATGATAATCGGCTCATGGTACGGCACTGCATCAAGTGTTAATTTTCCGAACATCGTATTATTCCTCGGCTCCCGCGGAAGCGGCGTGACTCATGTCCATACCTTCATGTTTTGGCATGTCCATTTTCCCGTGGCTCATCTTGAACTTGTCGATGACTTGCATGAACAGTTTCGGATCAGCTGAAGAGAAATATTCCACCGGGTGATTTTCGCTTGGCACAGCCACTTTCTCGAAATCATCCATAGTGTTCAGCGTGTTAGGGGCTGCTTTAACTTTAGCCACCCACTGCTGGAATTCCGCATCGTCTTTGGTTGCAATGGCTTTAAACTTCATGCCAGAGAAACCACGACCACTGAAGTTCGCAGAGATACCGTCGAAAATTCCCGGCTCATTTGCAATCAGATGCAGCTTGGTCTGCATACCAGCCATCGCATAAATCTGGCTGCCGAGCGTTGGGATGAAGAAAGAGTTCATGACGGAGTTAGACGTGATTTTGAAGTTCACCGGAGTATTTGCCGGGAAGGCAATCTGGTTCACGGTCGCAATACCCTGTTCCGGGTAAATGAACAACCATTTCCAGTCCAGTGCAACCACATCGATCTCAACCGGTTTCACATCAGATTGCAGCGGTTTGCTGGGCTCCAGTGCGTGGGTTGATTTCCAGGTCAGCACGCTGAGGAAGAGAATGATCAGGATCGGAATGGTCCAGACCACGGCTTCCACTTTGTTAGAGTGTGACCAGTTAGGGCTGTACTTCGCATTCGTGTTGGACGCCCGATATTTCCAGGCAAACACCACGGCCATCAGGACTGCGGGGATGACGACGATCAACATCAGGCCAAAGGCAGTCAGTATCAGCGAACGTTGCTCCAGTGCAATCTGTCCTTTGGGATTTAACAATGCACTATCGCAGCCACTCATTAATAAAGTGCCTGCAATTAATGACAAAATCCCCAAACTTTTATTGTATTTACTGAGTCTCATTTAACGACCTCAATGACAAAGGGCTCTATTGTCGTTTAAGTGTGCGCGCATTTTACGGGAAGGTTTATGCAGTGTAAACCAGCTTAAGGATGTGTCAGATACGTGTTGACACCTTTTGCTAAGGGTGTCACAGATGTTGCGCCAGGTGACAAATAATTAACGCAGACAAGCAGTTGGCATCAATATAACAAAAACCAATGGAAGTAACCGTAAAAAAATCAGGGAAAGGAATAACCCTTACTTTTAACTCCCAAATATTTAACAAGTCTGCATCATTTGCGCGATGAAATTTAACTAAAGTAATTGCTCACCGGTTTTTAGTATTTCCGCTACGCCTCCTCAGGTCATATTGTTATTTTTAAAAAATAACACGCGATGATAAATGGCGGCGACTTATCGGGATGTCATAAAATAAGCCGCAGCCCGTAAACCTATCGATTTCACTTAAGCATCTGATGCAGGCAACGCAGGGGTTCTCTTCAGCGCCCGATAGTCCAGCAACACTCCCGAAAGCACCGCCAGCAGGGAGAGTGTCATTCCCAGCTCAAACAGCCGGGTAAGCAGCGGTGTCAGCGCCGTCACGCCCAACGCATTCAGTGCCAGAGCCACCAGCCAGAGCGCCAGCACGCCGCATCCGGCTGCAAACAGACGATTAGTCCAGCGATAGCCATGAGGATAGTAGCTACGTGTCAGAAAATTGCCACTTTGCTCGACCTGATTCAATGTTTGTCGGCAGAAAGCCAGCAGCACCAGGCCCGGCAGACCCGCCATCACCGTGAAAGCATAAAAGGTCGGCCAGCCCCAGAGTTCCACCAGCCAGCCCGCCGCCGGGCCAACATAGACCCGACCCACCGCTGAGAGCGCCGACAACAGGGCGAACTGGGTAGCGGAGAACGACTTATTGCACAGCGTCATTAACAGCGCCACAAAGGCCGCGGTGCCCATGCCGCCACAGAGATTTTCAACAAAGACCGCGCTGGCCATGCTCCACAACTGTTTGTCGGTCACCGCCAGCAGCCAGTAACCAAAGTTCGAGACAGCCTGCAGCAGACCGAAAATCATTAGCGCCCGGAACAGGCTCAGACGCTGCATCAGTACGCCGCCATAGAGCGCCCCGATAATGGTCGCCAGCAGACCCAGCGTCTTGTTGACCAGACCGACGTCACCGGCGTTGAAGCCCACGCCGCGAATCAAAAAAGTGGTAGTCAGCGAGGCGGCAAACGCATCGCCCAGCTTGTAAAGAATAATCAGGGTAATCAGCAGCCAGGCGTTGTTGCGCTGAAAGAAATCTTTTAGCGGATCGACCACCGCCTGACGCAGTGAATGGGGTGTGGATATACGGGTATCTGGCTCGCTCGCCACCAGCGTGGCGATAATGCCCGGCACCATCATCAGCGCCATCAGCCAGTAGGTTGCCTGCCAGCCGAGGTAGCGGTCAGCCAGCCACAACGCCAGCCCGCCGGAAATCAGCATTGCCAGTCGATACCCCAGCACGGTAATCGCCGCACCGCTGCCACGCTCTTCAGGCGGCAGGATGTCCGTTTTCCATGCGTCAAAAACGATGTCCTGTGAGGCGGAGCAGAAGGCAATCAGCACGGCCAGCGCGGCCATCAGGGTAAGATCGCGTCCCGGTTGCAGAAATCCCATCGCGATTATCCCGCCAACCAGCGCCAGCTGACTGACCAGTAACCAGCCGCGACGTCGGCCCAGAAACGGCGGCGTATAGCGGTCCATCATCGGTGACCAGAGAAACTTAAAGACATAGGCCTGGCCGACCAGCGAAAAGAAGCCGATGGTTTTCAGGTCGACATTTTCCACCGTCATCCACGCCTGCAACGTGCCCGATGTCAGGGCCAGCGGCAGTCCGGAAGCAAAACCAAGAAGCAGCAATACGGCGGCGTTTTTCTGGCTGAAGAGGCGAAGATAGTGGTTCATGCGGATCCTGCAGATAACAAGAAGCCCTGCGCAAGGCAGGGCAGAGGAGAGACTGTATTAACGGGCGTTCTGCTTGATGAAGTCGTTGACGCTGGTGTCCTGAGCCATATCCGCGATCACATCGCTCATAGTGGCGTTCACCGCGTTGGTAATCTTCTGGTTATTGGCGTTGAACGCGCCTTCTACGCTGTAAGTCTGGCGGTAGTTTTTAACCTGTTTGTTGCCGTTTTTCGCTGTTGCGATAATAGAGATGTCCGCTTTGGTGGTGATGCTGTAGCGCACATTGCCCTGAGTGACGTCGGCATAGAGGTTGTTCACCACAATCTGCAGATCGACCGCGCCATTAGGACCAATCATATAGCCGCGTGCTGTCATCTGCTTCTCCAGCACTTCCTGCAGCAGGAAGCGCAGGTCACGCGATGACGTTAAGGTCACTAACTGACCATCACGGTTTACTTTTGCCAGCGCCTGATCTTTACGCTGGTCGGCACCGTTGATGCTGACAGTCACGCCCATCAGGCCTGGGTCCTGCTGCGGTAACTGAATTTTAGGCTGGATAGTCAGGGTATTATTGCTGGTTGCACAGCCGGCTAAAATGAACGCAGCCAACAGTGGGAATAACAGTTTTTTCAACATACTTTTTCTCGTTGGTGTCAGGGGGTTGGTTTGCAAAAACTGCGGTCATCATAGCATTGCCCGGCAGTGAAAAAAGCCCTGTTGCCGGGGAAATTGTGTCTGAAACCGTTTTAAGCCTCTTCTCTGACAGGCCGGTTTGCTGTTCGTTTCAGCTGCGTTATTATGCGTGCCGGAAGCGGCCTGACATAAAATGCAATATTTAGCGTCGGCTGACGGGTAAGCGCACTAAAAGCGACTAAGATTGAATGAGATGGGGCACTGCGCTCGCCATTGAGGAGTAATAGCCATGATCCGCGAACAAATAGAAGAAAAGCTGCGTGTGGCGTTTCAGCCAGCTCATCTGGAAGTGCACGACGAAAGTTACCGGCACAATGTTCCTGCCGGATCGGAAAGTCACTTCAAAGTGGTCATCGTGAGCGACTGCTTTGCAGGCCAGCGCTTTCTGGCGCGTCATCGCCTGATTTATGGCGAACTGGCCGCTGAGTTAGCGGGCAGCGTACACGCCTTAGCCCTGCATACTTACACCCTGAAAGAGTGGGAAGGGTTGCAGGATACCGTACTGGCTTCGCCTAACTGTCGTGGTGCCGGAACACTCGCCTGATCTCCCTTCTCTGAAACGGCCTGCGGGCCGTTTTTTCTGTTATTTAGCGAAAAACGCGATCCCTGGCTCAAAAAAGCAGCAAACCTGCTGAAAAGTGGTGAGTTAGCATCCTCGACTCATTCCAGCGATGCCGCTATAATGCTGCGTCTATTTTTCCGGAATGTCTTCGGGACGCTTCTGGTAACAGGGATCAGGTTCTCTTCACGGAAGCCGTCCCGGTTGTTGGATACGGCGCATTTCACTATGTGTGGTGTCTGAAGTTGACCGAGCACGTGATTTTTTGAGGTAACAAGATGCAAGTTTCTGTAGAAACCACTCAGGGCCTGGGCCGTCGCATTACGATTACTGTCGCTGCTGACAGCATCGAAAGCGCTGTAAAAAAAGAACTGGTTGACGTTGCCAGGAAAGTTCGCATCGATGGTTTCCGTAAAGGCAAAGTGCCGATGAACATCGTGGCACAGCGTTACGGCGCTTCTGTCCGTCAGGACGTGCTGGGCGAGCTGATGACGCGCAACTTTGTTGACGCCATCATCAAAGAAAAAATTAATCCGGCTGGCGCACCGAACTACGTGCCAGGCGAATACAAAGAAGGTCAGGATTTCACCTACGCGGTTGAATTCGAAGTCTATCCGGAAGTTGAGCTGAAAGGCCTGGAAAACATCGAAGTCGAAAAACCTGTCGTTGAAGTAACTGATGCTGACGTTGATACCATGCTGGATACCCTGCGCAAGCAGCAGGCCAACTGGATCGAAAGCGACGCTGCTGCAGGTCCGGAAGATCGTGCCACTATCGATTTCAACGGTTCTGTGGACGGTGAAGAGTTCGAAGGCGGCAAAGCCTCTGATTTCGTTCTGGCCATGGGCCAGGGCCGCATGATCCCAGGCTTTGAAGAAGGCGTTGTGGGTCACAAAGCGGGCGAAACTTTCACTATCGACGTGAAATTCCCGGACGACTACCACGCAGAAAACCTGAAAGGGAAAGATGCGAAGTTCGAGATCGTGCTGAAGAAAGTTGAAACGCGCGAACTGCCAGAGCTGACTGAAGAGTTCATCAAACGTTTCGGCGTTGAAGATGGTTCAGTTGCCGGTCTGCGTACTGAAGTGCGTAAGAACATGGATCGCGAGCTGAAAGGCGCTATCCGTAATCGCATCAAAACTCAGGCAATCGACGGTCTGGTTGAAGCGAACGAAATCGACGTGCCAGCTGCGCTGGTTGACAGCGAAATCGACGTTCTGCGTCGTCAGGCTGCACAGCGTTTCGGTGGCAACGAACAGCAGGCGCTGGAACTGCCACGCGAACTGTTCGAAGAGCAGGCTAAACGCCGTGTTGTTGTCGGTCTGCTGCTGGGCGAAGTGATTCGTACCCACGAGCTGAAAGCTGACGAAGCGCGCGTAAGCACCATGATCGAAGAGATGGCTTCTGCGTATGAAGATCCGCAGGAAGTGATCGAGTTCTACAGCAAGAATAACGAGCTGATGAACAATATGCGCAACGTTGCGCTGGAAGAGCAAGCGGTTGAAGCGGTCCTGGCGAAAGCTAAAGTGACCGAGAAAGAGACCAACTTCCAGGATCTGATGAATCAGACCGCTCAGGCCTGATCACGCATTTAACCGTCTGTGCTAAGCCCGTGACTGAAAAGTCGCGGGCTTTTTTGTGTTTTGCGTACGGATAGCCACTCTTCGCCGCTATTTGTTTAATAAACAGGCGAATTATTCACGCATCGCTTTTTCCGGGTTAGCGAACAGGGAAAAGATTGTTATGCTTGAAACATGCGTGCAGCATCCCCAGATACAGGGAGTATGCAGAAATGAGAGTGAGGCTGGCTGATTAACCGTCCTGAAGGTGTCGGAAAAAGGCGCGGCGTGGAGTTTCCCGCGCGTCTTACGTAGAATCGGTACAGAATGTTGCCAATGAAATTTATCCAGGAGACGGTAATGTCATACAGTGGCGATCGTGAATATACAGCACCGCACAATGCGCTGGTGCCAATGGTGGTTGAACAAACTTCGCGTGGTGAGCGTTCTTACGACATCTACTCCCGTCTGCTTAAAGAGCGCGTCATTTTTCTGACTGGCCAGGTCGAAGATCACATGGCTAATCTGATTGTGGCGCAGATGCTGTTTCTGGAAGCTGAAAACCCGGAAAAAGATATCTATCTCTACATTAACTCGCCAGGCGGTGTCATCACGGCCGGTATGTCGATCTACGACACCATGAAATTTATCAAACCGGATGTCAGCACTATCTGTATGGGTCAGGCCTGTTCTATGGGTGCTTTCCTGCTGACGGCGGGCACCAAAGGCAAACGTTTCTGTCTGCCAAACTCACGTGTGATGATCCACCAGCCGCTGGGCGGTTATCAGGGTCAGGCGTCAGACATCGAGATCCACGCGCGTGAAATCCTTAAAGTTAAGCAGCGTATGAATGAGCTGATGGCTGAGCACACCGGTAAAACGCTGGAAGAAATTGAGCGTGACACCGAGCGTGACCGTTTCCTCTCTGCAAATGAAGCGGTAGAGTATGGATTAGTCGATTCAATTCTGACGCATCGCCAATAAGACCCGACTTACCGTTGTCCCTGGTCTATAGTTAACAGGACAACGGTACTATTATGGGTTGAATGAATTTCGGCCGTCTCTGCACGGCCTGAGCCGTACGCGGGTATGGCCTGAGAACAAGAAGAGGTTAACTGATGACAGATAAGCGCAAAGACGGTTCAGGAAAGTTGCTGTACTGCTCTTTTTGCGGCAAAAGCCAGCATGAAGTGCGAAAGCTGATTGCCGGGCCGTCAGTGTATATCTGCGATGAGTGTGTTGACCTGTGCAACGACATCATTCGCGAAGAGATTAAGGAAGTTGCCCCGCATCGTGAACGTAGTGCGTTGCCAACCCCACATGAAATTCGCCATCACCTCGATGATTATGTCATCGGTCAGGAAAGAGCGAAGAAAGTGCTGGCGGTTGCGGTTTACAACCACTACAAGCGTCTGCGCAACGGCGATACCAGCAATGGTATCGAGCTGGGCAAAAGCAACATTCTGCTGATTGGCCCGACCGGTAGTGGTAAAACGCTGCTGGCAGAAACGCTGGCACGCCTGCTGGATGTGCCGTTCACCATGGCTGATGCCACCACGCTGACTGAAGCCGGTTACGTGGGTGAAGATGTTGAAAACATCATCCAGAAACTGCTGCAGAAATGCGACTACGACGTACAGAAAGCACAGCGCGGCATCGTTTACATCGATGAAATCGACAAAATCTCACGTAAGTCTGATAACCCGTCGATTACCCGTGACGTGTCAGGCGAAGGCGTACAGCAGGCACTGCTTAAACTGATTGAAGGCACCGTGGCTGCCGTTCCCCCGCAGGGTGGACGTAAGCATCCGCAGCAGGAATTTTTGCAGGTTGATACCTCTAAAATTCTGTTTATCTGCGGCGGCGCATTTGCCGGCCTGGACAAAGTAATTGCCCAGCGTGTGGAAACCGGATCCGGTATCGGCTTCGGCGCGACCGTGAAAGGGAAATCGCAGAAAGCCAGCGAAGGCGAACTGCTTGCGCAGTGTGAACCAGAAGATTTGATCAAATTTGGTCTGATCCCTGAGTTCATCGGTCGTCTGCCTGTTGTTGCGACCCTGAGCGAGCTGAGCGAAGAAGCGCTGATTCAAATTCTGCGTGAGCCGAAGAACGCCCTGACCAAACAGTACCAGGCGCTGTTTAACCTGGAAGGCGTTGAGCTGGAATTCCGTGACGAGGCGTTAACCGCCATTGCTAAGAAAGCGATGTCACGTAAAACCGGTGCACGTGGTCTGCGTTCAATTGTAGAAGGCGCGTTACTGGAAACGATGTATGACCTGCCTTCCATGGACGACGTGGAAAAAGTAGTGATTGATGAATCAGTTATTGAAGGTCAGTCTGAGCCCATGTTGATCTACGGTAAGCATGAAGCCCAGGCATCTGGCGAATAATTAAACAGATCGTCCATCTTGTCGTAATAAAAAAGGGGAAAATGTTTCCCCTTTTGCTTTTCTCGCCTCTGTGACGTTGAATGTCGGACAATCATCCCCATATACTCAGATACCTGTGGGTTTAACTGCATACCTGCCTGATGCGGTTCCCATCACCTGGCGGACATTAAACAAAGAGAGAGCTCTATGAATCCTGAGCGTTCTGAACGCATTGAAATCCCCGTGTTGCCGCTGCGCGACGTGGTGGTTTATCCGCACATGGTAATTCCGTTGTTTGTTGGCCGGGAAAAATCAATTCGGTGCCTTGAAGCCGCAATGGATCATGATAAAAAAATCATGCTGGTCGCACAGAAAGAGGCTTCAACGGATGAACCTGGCATTAACGATCTCTTCTCAGTAGGGACCGTTGCATCAGTATTACAAATGCTGAAACTGCCGGATGGCACCGTCAAAGTCCTGGTCGAAGGTTTACAGCGCGCCCACATTACGACGCTGGCCGATAACGGTGACCATTTTGTGGCACAAGCTGAATATCTGGTTTCGCCAGAGATCGAAGAGCGCGAGCAGGAAGTGCTGGTGCGCACGGCGATCAATCAGTTTGAAGGCTACATCAAACTCAACAAAAAGATCCCACCCGAGGTTTTAACCTCGCTGAACAACATTGACGATGCGGCCCGCCTTGCCGACACCGTCGCAGCACATATGCCACTGAAGCTGGCAGACAAACAGTCTGTGCTGGAGATGTCCGACGTCAACGAACGTCTGGAATATCTGATGGCGATGATGGAATCTGAAATCGATCTGCTGCAGGTTGAGAAGCGCATTCGCAACCGTGTTAAGAAGCAGATGGAGAAGAGCCAGCGCGAGTACTATCTGAATGAGCAGATGAAGGCGATTCAGAAAGAGCTGGGCGAGATGGACGACGCGCCCGACGAGTACGAAGCGTTAAAACGCAAAATCGATGCGGCAAAAATGCCGGAAGAAGCGCGCGAGAAAGCGGAAGCTGAGCTGCAGAAGCTGAAGATGATGTCCCCGATGTCCGCTGAAGCGACCGTGGTTCGCGGCTATATCGACTGGATGGTGCAGGTTCCGTGGAACGCGCGCAGCAAAGTGAAGAAAGATCTGCGTAAAGCGCAGGAGACGCTGGATACCGACCATTACGGGCTGGAGCGCGTGAAGGATCGTATTCTTGAGTATCTTGCGGTTCAGAGTCGCGTCAGCAAAATCAAAGGGCCGATTTTGTGCCTGGTCGGACCGCCAGGGGTAGGTAAAACCTCTCTCGGTCAGTCGATCGCCAAAGCGACCGGACGCAAATATGTGCGTATGGCGCTGGGTGGCGTGCGTGATGAAGCTGAAATCCGCGGTCACCGTCGTACTTACATCGGCTCTATGCCGGGTAAATTAATCCAGAAAATGGCGAAAGTCGGGGTTAAAAACCCACTGTTCCTGCTGGATGAAATCGACAAAATGTCCTCTGACATGCGTGGCGATCCGGCTTCAGCGCTGCTGGAAGTGCTTGATCCTGAGCAGAACATTGCGTTCAACGACCACTATCTGGAAGTCGATTATGACCTCTCTGATGTGATGTTCGTTGCCACATCGAACTCAATGAACATCCCGGCACCGCTGCTGGACCGTATGGAAGTGATTCGTCTGTCGGGTTACACCGAAGATGAAAAACTGAACATCGCTAAGCAGCATCTGCTGACCAAGCAGATTGAGCGCAACGCCCTGAAAGCCAATGAAATTACGGTTGAAGACAGCGCGATTGTGGGCATTATCCGTTACTACACCCGTGAAGCCGGTGTGCGTAGCCTTGAGCGTGAGCTGTCGAAATTGTGCCGTAAAGCGGTGAAATCACTGCTGATGGACAAGACGAAAAAGCACATCAACATCAATGGCGAAAACCTCAAGGATTTCCTGGGCGTTCAGCGCTTCGACTACGGTCGTGCGGACAGCGAAAACCGTGTGGGTCAGGTAACGGGTCTGGCGTGGACGGAAGTGGGTGGCGATTTGCTGACTATCGAAACCGCCTGCGTACCAGGTAAAGGCAAGCTGACTTACACCGGTTCTCTGGGTGAAGTGATGCAGGAGTCGATTCAGGCTGCGCTGACCGTGGTGCGTGCGCGTGCCGAGAAGCTGGGCATCAATGGTGACTTCTACGAAAAACGTGATATTCACGTTCACGTCCCTGAAGGCGCTACGCCGAAAGATGGTCCAAGTGCCGGTATCGCCATGTGTACTGCGCTGGTCTCCTGTCTGACCGGTAACCCGGTGCGGGCGGATGTGGCGATGACCGGTGAGATCACCCTGCGTGGTCAGGTGCTGCCGATTGGCGGGCTGAAAGAGAAACTGCTGGCAGCGCACCGTGGTGGCATTAAAACCGTGCTGATCCCTGATGACAACAAGCGCGACCTGGAAGAGATTCCACAGAACGTGATTGCCGATCTGGAGATTCATCCGGTGAAACGCATTGAAGAGGTGCTGAATCTGGCACTGGAAAATGCGCCATACGGTATGCAGGTTGTAACAGCAAAATAGTGATTAACGGCAAAAACCGTTAAAAAGCGGAGCTGGCAAGGCAATTGGCGCTTGCCAGCTTTTTTTTGTGCCGTTAATTTAGGTGGCTGCCGACGCGACGTTCTCAGAGAAATTCCGTTGTTTCGGCTCCACAGGCTTGATATAACTTGCTGCGCGTTCGCACCCTGCCGGATGCAGGGTACGATGTGAAATAATAAAAGAGGGGATGAAGAGAGTGAATAAGTCACAATTGATCGACAAAATTGCTGCCGATGCTGATATTTCTAAAGCTGCAGCGGGACGTGTTTTAGATGCATTTATGGGCTCAGTTTCAGATGCGCTGAAAGACGGTGATGAAGTGGCTCTGGTAGGTTTCGGCACATTCTCTGTGCGTGACCGCGCTGCACGTACCGGCCGCAACCCGCAAACCGGTAAAGAGATCACCATCCCGGCCGGTAAAGTACCAGGCTTCCGTGCTGGTAAAGCATTGAAAGACGCTGTCAATTAATAACAACGAATAGATTCATTGACGCATTTTCTTCAGTGGATTAGAGGACGATTAACCCGTTCTCATGTAACATACGGGCACATCAATCAGATGTGCCTTTTTTGTTTTAACCGGTGAGAATCGGGCCGTAAGATGGACCTGGACCGGATTGAGACTGCCAGCTAAGCCAGCAGTTGCGTGAGTCGCCAGCCAATGGCGAATTGCGACCGAGCTTTACATTCACACTACAGCGGAGTGTTGCCATACCATGATGGACAATTTACGCGCGGCGTCGAACCATGTCGTGCTCAAGATTATTTTGGGGCTGATTATCCTCTCCTTTGTGCTGACGGGCGTTGGCAACTATCTGATTGGCGGCAATAACGACTATGCGGCCAAAGTTAACGGCCAGGAGATTAGCCGGGGACAGCTGGAGCAGGCGTTCAACAGCGAGCGCAGTCGTCAGCAGCAGATGCTGGGCGATCAGTTCTCACAGCTGGCCAGCAACGATGGCTACATGCAGCAGATTCGCCAGCAGGCGCTGTCGCAGTTAATCGATCAGGCGCTGCTTGATAGCTACATCAAAGATCTCCACCTCAGCATCAGCGACGATCAGGTGAAGCAGGCTATCTTCAATCAGCAGGCTTTTCAGACCAACGGTAAATTCGACAATGCCAAATATCTGAGTCTGATCAGCAATATGGGTTTCAGCGCCGACCAGTATGCCGAAGCGCTGCGTAAGCAGCTCTCTAATCAACAGCTGATCAATGCCGTGGCTAACACCGACTTCACGCTGAAAGGCGAAGCCAGCAAACTGGTGGACCTGGTTTCACAGCAGCGTGAGATTCGTCAGGCGACGCTGGACGTCAATGCACTGGCGGCGAAGCAGGCCGTTACTGACGACGAAATCAGTCAGTATTATCAGCAGCATAAAACCAGCTTTATGGCACCAGAGCAGTTCCGTGTCAGCTACCTCCTGATGGATGCGGCCAGCATGCAGCAGGATGCCAGCGAGGCCGATATTCAGGCCTGGTACGACCAGCATAAAGCGGACTATTCGCAGCCACAGCGTACGCGCTACAGCGTCATTCAGACCAAAACTGAAGCCGATGCCAATGCGGTCCTGGCGCAGCTGAAAGCGGGTGCCAGCTTCGCTGACGTGGCAAAAGCCAAATCCATTGACCCGATCTCGGCGCGTAAGGGCGGCGATATGGGCTGGCTGGAACCCTCTACGACGCCGGATGAGCTGAAAAATGCCGGTCTGACTGAGAAAGGCCAGATGTCAGGCGTGATCAAATCTTCAGTGGGCTTCCTGGTGGTTCGTCTTGACGATATTCAGCCAGAGCAGGTTAAGCCACTGGATGAAGTGCGCAGCGCCATTGCAGCGAAAGTGAAGCAGGAGAAGGGCGTTGATGCCTTCTACAAAGTGCAACAGAAAGTCAGCGAAGCGGCCAGCAATGACAATGAGTCACTGGCGGGTGCAGAGCAGGCTTCTGGTCTGAAAGCGAAAGAGACTGGCTGGTTCAGTCAGGATACGCTGCCAGATGAGCTTAACTTTGATGCGGTGAAGCAGGCGATCTTTAATGGCGGTCTGGTCGGGCAAAACGGCGCGCCGGGCAACAACTCCGATATCATCACTGTCGATGGCGACCGTGCCTTTGTGCTGCGTATCAGTGAGCATAAACCGGAAGCGGTAAAACCGCTTGAGCAGGTTAAGGCGCAGATCACTGACACGCTTAAGCATGATAAAGCGACGCAGCAGGCGAAAGCTCAGGCCGATAAGCTGCTGACCGATCTGAAAGCCGGTAAGCAGGATGCGCTGACTGCAGCGGGTCTGACGCTGAGCGCCAGCAAGACCGTTGATCGCAATGCGCAGGATCCGGTGGCACAGACTGCCTTTAACCTGCCTCAGCCTGCGGAAAATAAACCTTCCTGGGGTGTCAGCGAAGATATGCAGGGCAATGTGGTACTGGTGGCGGTTGATAAAGTTAAAACCGGCAGCATGCCGCAGGCGCAGATTGACGAAATGGTCAAAGGCGTCACGCAGAATAATGCGCAGCTGGCGTTTGAAGCGTTACTGCAAAACCTGCGTAAAGAGGCCAAAATTAAGTACGGCGCTGCCGCACAAATGCAGTAAGCCTCGCAGAAACTGCGCAACGACTGTAACAATCAAAGGCCGCATTCGCGGCCTTTTCCATTTCTGAAATCCCGCTTTTGAGCCTTGTGTGCAGTAGTGCCACTCTGTCGCTGCTGTTTACACACAAGGAGAAACACAGCATGGCTAAACCTAAACTCGTTGCCTTTTATCTTTCACTCGCGCTGGGCGGCGCACTCTGTCACAGCAGCGTCTCTGCGGCACCTGAACCTGTCAGCGCAGCCGTCACGCAGAGCTCACATCCTGCGTCGAAGCCGGAAGCCGCCGCGCAGCCACAGCAGGAGCAGGTCAGCATCAATGAAGCAACAGCCGAACAGCTCTCTGCCGTTATGAATGGGGTGGGGCTGAAAAAGGCGCAGGCAATTGTGAGCTATCGCGAACAGTACGGACCGTTTAGCGCAATTCAGCAACTCAGTGAAGTGCCGGGCATCGGCAATGCGTTGATAGAGCGAAATGCGGCCCGGCTGAAATTGTGAAGCAGTACACATCTGTGATGCTTAACCCACGATAGACAGGCGACTCTGCTAAAGTGAACAGGTCCAACCAGTTAATTCACAGCAGCAGGAGAGCATGATCATGCAGACCACCATAAAAGTGCGCGGCTATCATCTGGATGTCTATCAGCACGTCAATAATGCGCGCTATCTTGAGTTTCTGGAGGAGGCGCGCTGGGAATGGCTGGAAGAGGTGGAAGCATTCCACTGGTTGCAGGAACAGAAACTGGCTTTTGTGGTGGTAAACATCAACATCAACTACCGTCGCCCGGCCGTGCTGGGCGACGTACTGACTATCGACAGTGAGATCACGCAGTTGAATGGCAAAAGCGGCATTATTGCGCAGCGGGTTTTGCTGGCAGGGCAGGAGACCGTGGTGGCGGATGCCGCACTCACTTTTGTCTGTATTGATTTGCGGACTCAGAAGGCGGTTGCGCTGGAAGGGGAGTTGCGCCAGCGACTGATGCGTCTGATGGCATGAGTCGATAAAAAGGCGGCAACCCGGATTCTCTGCCGCCACGTCAGACAGCCTTAGTTAAGACCGCTTTTTGCTTTCATTGCCGCCATTACGCCAGCACGATCGTTGAGATAACCCTGCAGGCCATTGGCCCGTAAATGACAGGCTGCACACTCACCGCATCCGTCACCTTTCACGCCGTTATAGCAGGTCAGCGTCTGCTCGCGTACCAGCGCAAGCTGCTGCCAGTAATCCGCCAGCGCCCAGGTTTCCGCTTTATTGAGCCACATCAGCGGCGTCTCAAAACGAACATCGCGCGCCATGCCAAGCGACACCGCATGGTTCAGCGCTTTGACAAACTCATCGCGGCAATCGGGATAGCCGGAGAAATCGGTCTCACAGACGCCAGTGATCACCGCTTCCGCTTCGACCTGATAAGCGTAAACCGAGGCCAGCGTCAGAAAGAGAATATTGCGTCCCGGCACAAACGTACTGGGTAATCCACTGGCCTCGGGATTATAAGCCGGCACCGGAATGTTATCCCGCGTCAGGCTGCTGACGGCGAGTTCGTTCAGCATGGTGACATCCAGCACTTTGTGCGCGCGCGCGCCCAGTTTAATCGCCAGGTCGCGGGCCACATCGATCTCTTCCCGATGGCGTTGTCCATAGTCGAAAGTGACGCAATGAACGTCATCATATTGCTGTAATGCCTGAATCAGGCAGGTAGTGGAGTCTTGTCCACCGCTGAAAACTACAACAGCGCGTTTCATGGTGTTTTCCTGATAATTAATTTTGCGCTTATGGTAATGCCTCAGTCCGCCGCTGAACAGCTGCATGGCAGATCAATGGGCGGCGGGATCCATGCGCGGCTGAAATCGAACCAGCCCAGCGTATTCAGTTCAATCCCTTCAACGCCCGGCGGCGCGTAGATTTGATAGCGATAATTGAACAGTGGCAGCAGGATGCCGCCCGTCATCAGCTGATGATAAAGCTGATGCAGCGAGCGGGCACGGGTTTCGTCGTCAGCAATTTGCTGGATAGCCAGCAGTTGCGCCTGAATCTCTTCGCCCTGCAGTGTGGGCCACAGCGGCTGCCATAGCGGGTCAGTCTGCAACCAACTGGCCAGCGTAAAGACCGGCGCATCACCAATCAGTCTGTCGCCCATCACGATATCTGCCTCATCAAGCGGGTCGATGCCGTGCCAGTTTTTTACCGGATGAAAAACTACCTTCAGGGTGCAGCCGTGCTGTTTTAACAGTGCAACCAGCGCCTGTGACATCTGGTGCAGCTCAACCGGCAACTGATAATGCAGCGTCAGGGTTGCCGGTAAGGGAACCCTGACAGCATCAATCAGCGGCACACTCCAGCCAGGTAACAGCTCTTTACTGGGAGTGATGAGCCCCTCATCCAGAGGCAACCGGCTGACAATGCCGCTTTGCTGGATCAGCTGGAAAAGCGTGCGCGCCTGATCAGGGGTAAATCCGGCTCGCGGCCGGCAGACCAGATAACAGAAGCCGAGGCTGATACTGCTGCTGACCGGTTGCAGCGTCCTGAGCTCTGTGGCATCCCCTATCGCAATCTGCACCGGATGACGACAGCTGCTGCCGAGAGCGGGATCAAACAGCTGAGGAGTAATCCAGTACTCCACCGCCTGCAGCAGAGGACGCTGCAGATGCCAGCGCGCGTGACTTTCAATCCTGACCAGTTCGGTGCTGAAGTGCCTGAGTTTCCACGGCCCGCTGCCCGTGGCGGGAACGATGGGATGGGGAAGCAGGCACAACAAGTGGGCGAGCCGATGGGGCAGCCAGAAATCAGGGCGGCGTAGTACGAAACGCACCGCAAGCGGATGGGGCGCATCCACGCTGACCACATCGGCCAGTAACATACTGACGCGCGTATCCCGCAACAGCTGGTGGAACTGCGCCACCAGTTGTGCGGCCTGCACAGGTTCGTCGTTGTGCCACATCAGCTGAGGCCGTAACCAGAATAACCAGCCAGATGACGCCTCGTCATATTGCCAGTGATGCGCCAGATCGCCGACCGGCTCATCCTGCTCAAAGCGGGTCAGACCGGAATAGATCTGGCGAGCCAGGTGCTGTTCGGCCCGACCGGTAATCTGACGCGGCTCTGTGCTCTCCATCGGACGATAGTAGGGGATGCGCAGAACCGGCGTATCGTTCTGCCACTGTCCACCCATTAATGGCCGCAGCATATTGATCAGCCTTTCCGGCGGCAGATCCAGCAGCTGCAAGGCCTCAGCGGCGTCTCCGGCGTCGAGCTGTTGTTGCAGCAACTGCTGCCGTAATTGTTCAGGTGAGCGCAGAAACACTATCTGTCCCTGTTTGCCACGGCCTGGTTCGCCGCGCCAGCTGAGCCAGCCTGCATGCTGCCACTGTGACAGCAACGTGCGCAGATGACGCTCGCTGCAGATACAGTGGCGGGCCATCTCCGCCACGCAGGTTTGCTGTGGGGCGCCCTGACTCTGCTGCCACAGACGCTGGAACTGATTAAGACGGTTAAGCTGGCGCATGTTAAACCCGGAACAGTTTTTTAAAAGTATTCACTATTAGTTCCGCAATTAACAGGCAATAGTGGAGTTCATCTTTCAGCAGGAGGTAAATTATGGTGCGTTTAGCCGCGTTCGATATGGATGGCACATTATTGCTGCCGGATCATCAGCTGGGTCAGCAGACGCTGGATAGCCTGCAGGCGTTGCATCTGCGTGGCGTTAATCTGGCGCTGGCGACGGGCCGCCATCTGCTGGAGATGCAGATCTTACGGGAAAAAATGACACTGCCCGCGTGGCTGATTACCGGTAATGGCACTCGTGTACACGACAGGCAGGGCAATCTGATCTTTGCGCGTGATCTGCCCTCTGCGGTCGCCGAAGAGGTGATCCACCGCCGCTGGGATACGCCCGCCACCCTGCATGTTTTCAACGATCAGGGGTGGTTTACCGATCACCCACAGCCTGAACTGCTGGTGGCCCATCAGATCAGCGGATTTGGCTATCAGCTGTGCGATCTTAAAAGGTTGCCCGCGCATCAGGTGACAAAAATCTGCTTTATCGATCAGCATCAGCGCCTCTGTCAGCTAAAAACAGAGCTGGATGCTGCACTGGGCGAGCAGGCTAACATCTGCTTCTCTGCCGTGGATTGTCTGGAGGTGTTACCCGCCACCTGCAATAAAGGCAGCGCGCTGGCACTGTTATGTGACCATCTGTCGCTGACCATGGCGGAGTGTATGGCGTTTGGTGATGCGATGAACGATCGCGAGATGCTGGCGCAGGCCGGACAGGGTTTTATCATGGGCAATGCGATGGCGCAGCTGAAAGCCG
The DNA here is from genome assembly GCF_025910075.1 of Pantoea sp. RG18. NCBI lineage: Bacteria > Pseudomonadati > Pseudomonadota > Gammaproteobacteria > Enterobacterales > Erwiniaceae > Pantoea > Pantoea sp. RG18. The sequence continues at coordinate 245,811 of NZ_JAPCIL010000007.1, read as the reverse complement.
CGCTACCGCATCTGCCGATATTAGGGCATTGCGAGACACAGGCGGTGTCTCACTATTTAAATCACTGGCTGGCAACACCCGACCTCGCGTATTCCCCCGAATGCTGAGGATTGCCGTGAACCGGACAGGATGTCCGGTTTTTTATTCCAGCTCGCGCTGCCACGGCGTGATATCGCCAATATGCTTTGCCACCCATTCAGGCTGATAGTAGCTATCGGGATAACGTTCGCCGCTGTCGCACAGCAGTGTCACCAGTGCTCCCTGCTGATTCGCTGCCCGTAAGCGTTTTGCCACCTGCATCATGCCCCAGAAATTGGTGCCGGTAGAGGCGCCAGGCTTGCGTCCCAGAATCTTTTCCAGTTTCAGCATGGCGGCCAGCGTTGCACCATCCGGCACTTTGATCATTTCGTCGATCACGTCTGGCATAAACGACGGCTCCACTCGCGGACGGCCAATTCCTTCGATCATGCTGCCGCGCGCGCTGGTCAGGTTGGCATCACGCTGCTGCCAGTAATCAAAAAACACCGAATGCTGCGGATCAACCACCAGCAGTTTCGTTTCCAGTCCCTGATAACGGATATAGCGGCCCAGCGTGGCTGAGGTGCCGCCCGTGCCCGCACTCATGATTATCGTATGGGGAATCGGATAAGGTTCATGCTCCATCTGACGGAAAATGCTCTCTGCAATATTGTTATTGCCGCGCCAGTCGGTGGCACGTTCAGCATAGGTAAACTGATCCATAAAATGGCCATTGAGCTCCCGCGCCAGCCGTTCAGATTCAGCATAAAGCTGGCAGGGATCTTCAACAAAATGGCACTGTCCGCCATAAAAAGTGATCTGCTCGATTTTACGCTTCGCCGTGCTCGCCGGCATCACCGCAATAAAGGGCAGACCCAGCAGCCTTGCGAAGTACGCCTCAGAAACGGCAGTGCTGCCTGACGAGGCTTCGATAATCGGCGTATCCTGTTTAATCCAGCCGTTGGAGAGGCCGTAGAGGAACAGGGATCGTGCCAGCCGGTGTTTAAGACTGCCACTGGGATGGGTACTTTCATCTTTCAGATAGAACCAGATACCGGGAAAGTCCGCCAGATCGAAACGGATCAAATGGGTCTCAGCCGATCGTTGAAAATCAGCGTTAATTTCGTTGATAGCGTGGCGAATCCAGCAGGTGTGCATCTCAGGCGTCCGGTAAAAAAGTGATGCGGCTATTTTATGGCACGTGCAGGAAAAAGAGATTGCACAATTACCGCTAAAATGGCGGTAATGGAGAAAATGATTCTCCCGGAGCCGCGAATGTTAGATAAAACTGACCTTAAATTGCTCTCACTGCTGCAGCATGACTGCACGCTGTCGCTGCAGGCGCTGGCGGATGCCGTCAACCTCACCACCACACCTTGCTGGAAGCGCCTGAAAAAGCTTGAAGATGATGGCATTATTCGCGCACGGGTGGCGTTGCTGGATGGGGATAAAATCGGACTGTCACTGACGGCGTTTATGTTTGTTAAAACGCAGCAGCACAGCCGCGACTGGTATCAGGCATTTGTCTCGGTGGTGAGCAGCATGCCGGAGGTAATGGCCTTTTACCGTATGGCTGGCGAGTATGATTACCTGCTGCGCATTCAGGTGGCCGACATGAAAAGCTATGATGCTTTCTACAAGCGAGTAGTGAATGGGGTGCCCGGCCTGATTGATGTGACATCCAGCTTCGCCATGGAAGAGATTAAATACACCACGGCTTTACCTGTCGCCCCCTGAGGGCCTGAGATTGAGAGCAGCGTTGTGCGATTATTCAGTCAATTAAGTTGGTATTTTCTGCGGGAGTGGCGGCGCTATCTGGGCGCGGTCCTCCTGCTGATTGTTATTGCTATTCTGCAGCTGCTGCCACCGCATGTGGTCGGGGTGATTGTCGATGGCGTGACGCGTGACAACATGAGCACCAGCCGCATCATGATGTGGATTGGGATCATGCTGGCAACGGCGGTGGTGGTCTATCTGCTGCGCTATGTCTGGCGCGTGCTGCTGTTTGGTGCCTCCTACCAGCTGGCGGTTGAGCTGCGCGAAGATTTCTATCGCCAGCTGAGTCGTCAGCAACCGGCATTTTATCTGCGTCACCGCACCGGCGACCTGATTGCGCGCGCCACCAACGACGTGGATCGGGTGGTGTTTGCGGCCGGGGAAGGGGTTCTGACGCTGGTCGACTCGCTGGTCATGGGCTGCGTGGTGCTGCTGGTAATGAGCACGCAGATCAGCTGGCAGCTGACGCTGCTTGCGCTGGTGCCGATGCCCATTATGGCCATCGTGATCCATCGCTACGGTAATCAACTGCACCATCGCTTTAAGCTGGCACAGGCCGCCTTCTCCAGTCTCAACGATCAGACGCAGGAGAGCCTGACCAGCATCCGGATGATTAAATCCTTTGGCCTTGAACAGCATCAGTCGCAGCAATTTTCCGATATTGCCCGCGATACCGGTGAAAAAAACCTGCGCGTGGCGCGGGTCGATGCCCGTTTCGACCCCACTATCTATATCGCTATCGGCTTCTCAAACCTGCTGGCGATTGGTGGCGGCAGCTGGCTGGTCTGGCATGGAGAGATGACGCTGGGGCAGCTCACCAGCTTTGTGATGTATCTCGGCCTGATGATCTGGCCGATGCTGGCGCTGGCGTGGATGTTTAATATTGTTGAACGCGGCAGCGCCGCCTGGAGCCGCATCGGCGCGCTGCTGGCGGAAGCGCCAGCGGTGGAAGATGGCGATAAGTCACTGCCATCTGAACCGGGCACGCTGCAGGTCGCGATTCGTGCCTTTAACTATCCGGCCAGCGTGGGTCCGGTCTTAAGCGATGTCAGCTTCCAGCTGAAACCCGGCGAGATGCTGGGGCTGTGCGGACCAACCGGCAGTGGCAAAAGTACGCTGCTTAGCCTGATTCAGCGCCACTTTGATATTCAGCAGGGCGACATCCGTTATCACCAGATCCCGCTGCCGCAGTTGCGGCTGGACAGCTGGCGCAGCCGTCTGGCCGTGGTCAGCCAGACACCGTTCCTGTTCTCAGACAGCGTGGCGAACAATATTGCGCTGGGGAAACCGGGCGCAACCCAGCAGGAGATTGAGCATGCCGCCACGCTGGCCTGCGTTCATGACGATATCCTGCGTCTGCCGCAGGGCTATGAAACGGAAGTCGGGGAGCGCGGTGTGATGCTGTCGGGTGGACAGAAGCAGCGTCTTTCGATTGCCCGGGCGCTGCTGCTGAATGCGGAAATCCTGATTCTGGACGACGCGCTTTCCGCGGTGGATGGCCGTACCGAACACGAAATCCTGCATAACCTGCGCATCTGGGGGCAGGGACGCACGCTGATTATCAGCGCGCACCGCTTATCGGCACTGACGGAAGCCAGTGAAATCCTGGTCCTGCAGCAGGGCAGAGTGGCGCAGCGGGGCGACCACGATGCGCTGACCGGCAGTGCTGGCTGGTATCGGGACATGTACCGTTACCAGCAACTGGAAGCGGCGCTGGATGATGATGAAAATGAGAAAGGAGTGCCGCATGGCTAAGTCTGCACGCTTGTGGCCTACCCTGAAGCGTCTGCTGAGCTACGGTAAGCCGTGGCGTAAATCCCTGTCGCTGGCGGTAGGGATGCTGTGGATCGCTGCCGCGGCGGAAGTGACCGGACCTGTGCTGGTCAGCTATTTTATCGACAACCTGGTGGCGAAACATCAGATGCCCTGGGGAGTGGTCGCCGGACTGGTGGTCAGTTTTATCCTGCTTCAGCTGCTGGCCGCCGGGCTGCACTACTGGCAGGCGCTGTTGTTTAACCGAGCCGCTATCGGCGTGGTACAGCGGTTACGCAGTGACGTGATGAATGCCGCACTCTGTCAGCCGCTGAGTGCCTTTGATACCCAGCCGGTCGGGCAGATTATTTCACGCGTGACTAACGACACCGAAGTCATCCGCGATCTCTACGTCACGGTGGTTTCAACCGTGCTGCGCAGTGCCGCACTGGTCGGCGCCATGATGGTGGCGATGTTCAGCCTTGACTGGCGTATGGCGCTGGTGGCGATGATGATCTTTCCGCTGGTACTGGTGGTGATGTTCATCTATCAGCGTTACAGCACGCCCATTGCCCGTCGGGTTCGCAGCTATCTGGCAGACATCAATAATGGCTTTAACGAAGTGATCAGCGGTATGAGCGTGATCCAGCAGTTTCGTCAGCAGGCGCGATTTGGTGAGCGAATGGGCAAAGCGAGCCGTTCTCACTATCTGGCGCGAATGGAAACGCTGCGTCTGGATGGTTTTCTGCTGCGTCCGCTGTTGAGCCTGTTTTCAGCGATGGTGTTGTGTGGGCTGCTGATCCTGTTTAGTTTCTCGATGCCTGGCGTGTTTGAAGTGGGGGTACTCTATGCCTTTATTACCTATCTGGGGCGTCTGAATGAGCCGCTGATTGAGCTGACCACTCAGCAATCGATGCTGCAGCAGGCGGTAGTTTCAGGTGAGCGTATTTTCGAACTGATGGATGCCGCACAGCAGCAGTATGGTGCCGATCAGCAACCGCTGGCTTCAGGTCGTATCACCCTGAACAATCTGAGCTTTGCCTACCGTGAAAACCGCGATGTGCTCAGTGATATCAATCTTGAGGTTGCCCCACGCGAGTTTGTGGCGCTGGTGGGACATACCGGCAGCGGTAAAAGCACGCTGGCGAACCTGTTAATGGGTTACTACCCGGTAACGCGTGGCGAGATCCGCATTGATGATCGACCCATCAGCAACCTGAGCCATGCCGTGCTGCGGCGCGGTATTGCGATGGTGCAGCAGGATCCGGTGGTGCTGGCCGATACGCTGCTGGCGAATGTGCGGCTGGGACGTGACATCAGCGAAGAGGCCGTCTGGACGGTGCTGGAACAGGTGCAGCTGGCTCCGCTGGCGCATGCGTTGCCGGAGGGAATTCATACCCGGCTGGGTGAGCAGGGCAATAATCTGTCGGTCGGGCAGAAGCAGCTGCTGGCACTGGCCCGGGTGCTGGTTGATCTGCCGCAGATACTGATCCTCGACGAAGCGACGGCCAATATTGATTCCGGCACCGAGCAGGCCATTCAGCAGACGCTTGAGACGCTGCGCCAGCACAGCACGCTGGTGGTGATTGCTCACCGCCTCTCAACGATTATTGAAGCAGACAAGATTCTGGTGCTGCATCGTGGTCGTGTGGTTGAGCAGGGTACGCATCAGCAACTGCTGGCGATGCAGGGACGTTACTGGCAGATGTATCAGCTGCAGCAGGCAGGTGAAGATCTGGTATCGGGCGTCGCTGTAACAACTGAAGGCTGAGTTGCACCTTTTTTGCGCACCTTTATCAGATTAATCTGTATAAATGCACTCCTTTGACGCCTGAAGCACCAAAGGAGTGCAGCCCTCCGCTGCAATTTCCCCTGTACGGCCTCTCTGTTTCCCATCCTCTTTAAAGCATCCCTTGTCGCGTCTCGCCTGAACAACGTATTACCGTCATTTTCACACTCTGGCACAGGCTTTGCTTATATCCCTGCGTGTCCGTAAACGTTACCTATTTACTCGCTGGAGGGGATCCAATGAAGCTGGTTACCGTCGTAATTAAGCCATTCAAGCTGGAGGATGTACGTGAAGCTTTATCCTCTATCGGCATTCAGGGACTGACCGTCTCCGAAGTGAAAGGTTTTGGCCGTCAGAAGGGCCATGCAGAGCTTTATCGTGGCGCAGAGTACAGCGTGAACTTCCTGCCTAAGGTCAAAATTGATATCGCTATTGCCGACGATCAGTTAGACGAAGTGGTGGATGTCATCAGTAAAGCGGCTTACACCGGCAAAATTGGCGACGGTAAAATTTTCGTGGCTGAACTGCAGCGCGTCATCCGTATTCGTACCGGCGAGACCGACGAAGCCGCTCTGTAATAAAGACTCAGTACTGTGATGGGATGGAATAAAAATGAATAAAATTTTCGCTAAGTTGGGCCTCACCAGCCTGGCACTGTTACCCTCACTCGCAATGGCTGCGCCTGCCGTTGCGGACAAGGCTGATAACGCATTTATGATGATTTGCACCGCGCTGGTGCTGTTTATGTCAATTCCAGGTATCGCGCTGTTTTACGGTGGTTTGATTCGCGGTAAAAACGTGCTGTCGATGCTGACCCAGGTTGCCGTCACCTTCTCACTGGTCTGCGTATTGTGGATGGTTTACGGCTATTCACTGGCGTTCAGTGAAGGCAACGCATTCTTTGGCAGCTTTAACTGGGTGATGCTGAAAAACATTCAGCTGACCGCCGTCATGGGCAGCTTCTATCAATATATTCACGTCGCGTTCCAGGCCTCGTTTGCCTGTATCACGGTGGGCCTGATTGTCGGTGCTATCGCAGAACGCATCCGTTTCTCTGCCGTACTGATTTTTGTCGGCGTCTGGCTGACCCTGGCTTACCTGCCTATCGCGCACATGGTGTGGGCTGGCGGTTTCCTGGCACAGGATGGCGCGCTGGACTTTGCTGGCGGCACCGTGGTGCATATTAACGCCGCTGTCGCCGGTCTGGTGGGCGCTTATCTGGTGGGCAAACGTGCCGGCTTTGGTAAAGAGGCCTTCAAACCACACAACCTGCCAATGGTATTCACCGGCACCGCCATTCTGTATGTCGGCTGGTTCGGTTTCAACGCCGGTTCTGCTTCTGCAGCAAACGAAATCGCGGCGCTGGCCTTCCTGAACACCGTTGTCGCAACAGCGGGCGCCGTGTTGTCATGGACCTTTGGCGAGTGGGCGGTACGTGGTAAGCCTTCGCTGCTGGGTGCCTGTTCAGGCTTTATTGCCGGGCTGGTAGCGATTACGCCTGCCTGTGGTTATGTCGGCGTCGGCGGTGCATTAATTATCGGCCTGGTTGGCGGACTGGCGGGACTGTGGGGCGTGACCACCCTGAAAAAATGGCTGCGCGTGGATGATCCCTGCGATGTGTTCGGCGTGCATGGCGTGTGCGGCATTGTCGGCTGTATCCTGACTGGCGTGTTTGCCTCCTCTTCATTGGGCGGCGTAGGCTACGCAGAGGGGGTCACCATGGGCCATCAGGTCTGGGTACAGCTCTTCAGCGTGGGCCTGACTATCGTCTGGTCGGGCGTTGTCGCCTTCATCGGCTTCAAGCTGGCTGATTTGATTGTCGGTCTGCGCGTTCCGGAAGAGCATGAGCGTGAAGGTCTGGATGTAAACAGCCACGGCGAGAATGCTTATAACCAGTAACGGATGGGCAGTGAAAAGATCAACCGGGGGCGAGGAATCGCCCCCTTTTTTTTTATTCGCTGCGCTGACGCATCACCCCTTCCTGAACCGTTGAGGCCACCAGCACACCCTGCTGATTGTAGAACTCGCCCCGGACAAAACCCCGTGCGCCTGACGCCGAAGTACTGACTACGCTATAGAGCAGCCATTCACTGAAGTCGAACGGGCGGTGGAACCACATTGAGTGGTCGATAGTGGCGACCTGCATGTCCGGCTCTAAAAAGCCTTTGCCGTGCGGCTGAAGCGCGACCGGCAGGAAATTGAGATCGGAAGCATAGCCGAGCAGATACTGATGGATGCGTAAGTCGTCGGGCAGTGGGCCGGTGGCGCGGATCCAGACCTGGCGCTCCGGCTTATCCACATGTCCCCGGAGAGGATTGTGAATCTGTACCGGGCGGATCTCCAGCGGACGCTCAGCAATGAATTTTTCACGTAGCTTTTCTGGCAGCAGATGCGCCATTTTCTGCGCCATCGCCTGTTCAGTTAACAGATTCTCTGGCCCCGCCACCTGTGGCATCGGATTCTGATGTTCAAAGCCGCTTTCCGGTGACTGGAACGAGGCGGTCATATAAAAAATCGGCTGCCCATTCTGAATGGCACTGACCCTACGTGCGCTGAAACTTTTGCCATCACGCAGCGTTTCAACATCGTAAATAATCGCTTTCTGACTATCGCCGGGCCGCAAAAAATAGCTGTGAAAAGAGTGAATAATGCGATCTTCCGCCACAGTTTGCTTTGCGGCATACAGCGCCTGACCCACCACCTGACCGCCAAACACCTGACGAAGGCCAATATCTTCGCTCTGGCCGCGATATAAACCCTCTTCCAGTTTTTCCAGATTTAATAAATTCAGCAGATTTTGCAGTGCCTGACTCATGGCGCGTTCCTCAATATAGTGACCTGCTCAGTGTGAAAGATCGGACCAGTTGACGTCAATCAGACTTTCTGGATTGTCGGTGCCAGGCAAAATTTCATTTTTGTGCCAACATTAAGGACATACGGCGAGTGAAGCGCTGTAAGCAGGATTCGCTGCCGACAATCATTTTGATCAAATGGAGACGACATCAATGAAACTCAGGCATGTGTTCAGTGGAGTAGTTATGGCGGTTGCTGTTGTAGGATGCGCCGACAAGAGTAAACCCGTGCCAACGCCAACTCTGGGTTCTGCGGTTGCAGGACAGACGGCGGCGATTGCGCAGCCCAACGTAAGTGGTTCAGTCTTTATCCGCCAGCGCATTGCGCTGCCGCCGGATGCGGTATTAACCGTGACGCTCTCTGATGCGTCCGTCGCCGATGCACCCTCAAAAGTGCTGTCGCAGCGCGTGGTGCGTACCGAAGGCAAACAGGCACCGTTCCAGTTTGTGCTGCCGTTTAACCCAGCCGACATCAAGCCTGATGCACGCATTCTGTTAAGCGCAGCCATCTCAATCGACGGTAAGCTGGCCTTTATCACTGAAGGCGTGAAGCCAGTGATTAACCAGGGTGGCACCAAAGCAGAGCTGCTGCTGGTACCGGTACCGTCTATGGCGATGCCAACCCAGCCGGGCGCAGCGACCACCGTTCCTTCGACCTCACCGACTCAGGTGACGCCGTCTGCTGCGGTTCCTGCTCCAACTCGTCTGTAAACTCATTTCGGGGCGACATTGTCGCCCTTTTTACCCTGTCTAAAATCGCCAGCGATAAGTTTCGAGATCGAGCTGTCCATCATCACTCACCTCTATGCCTTCCGCCTCCAGTGCATCCCGCTGCCGCAACAGACGGTCACCCTGAAGAGAAATTGTGCCGTGTCGGTTTACGACGCGATGCCAGGGAAGGGTAGTGCCCTCGGGTAAGCGGCTCAGCACGCCACCGACCTGACGCGCCGCGCGCGGAGAACCGGCCAGTAGCGCCACATCGCCATAGGTGGTGACGCGGCCAGCCGGAATAGCGGCAACAATTTGCCAGATGCGTTGCTGGAAAGTGTCTGGCTGATTCATGTACTTATTTCATCAGGAAAAAGGGTTTTAACTTTAGCACGGGGAAAAGGCGGAGAAAGCGTAAAAGCGGTGGTTGTTCAAGAAAACAACGGTTGTCCCGACTACGCTTGCAATTGCCACCTCCTTCCCAGATAATGCCCCCGCTCTCGTAAAGAGGGCTTGTCAATGGGGGCCCTGTTGGTTCTCCCGCAATGCTAGCTTGTGAACTCGGTCAGATCCGGAAGGAAGCAGCCGTAGCAGGTGACGCGTGTGCCGGGATGTAGCTGGCAGGGCCCCCACCACTTTCTCCCTTCGATATTCTCCCCCTAAGCTGCAGACAGGCAAAACCCGCCTGGGCCGATCCTTTGCCGGCAGGCAGGATTATCCGGTACTTTATTGGGGTAAAACTGAGCTGTAAGCGATCAGATTAACGGACAAATTTCCATACTGAACCCGGGACTTTATCGTAGAGCTTGTTCATCGTCAGTTCCGCCAGGCGATGGTCAGCTGCTGAGTAAAATACCGCTAATTCATCTTCCGGTAATTCATACTTATTTTTTTCAATCACCCTTTCCAGGGTATCAAGAGAGCGGCAGCGCCGCAGTCGCATCAAATAATCGGTTTTAGTCAGGGTTTTGTTCATAAATAAACCGTTCTCATGTCTTTACTATAATGAATGGCTCGGTTGCTGGAGAAAAGCGCACTCTTCAGTGAACAGATTAAATAAGCGTTTTGCTGAACGTTGCCACCGCTGAAGATCCGGACTATTGACACCATAATTGCTGAATAGCATAAAAGTATCATCAAGATATTCATCGATTTGCGAAATCAGCGCTTCATCTTCAACGTGCTTAATTTTGTAATTCATGGTGAAAGAGGCGATATGCTCAATCAAATCGTTAAGCTGTAGATTGCTTTCAGAAGTGGGATCATTAACCCAGCCATGATGGCTGTCGGTTAATGTTGCCATGCTGTCGTCAAACAGACTCTCACAAAGGTATTTAAGCTGGGCAATATCATGCCGTTTCGGTGAGTATTCGTCCATCTTTTTCCCCTCCATAGCTAGCACAGTTGCCGCAGGGCGGCGAGAGAAGATCACGCGGCCAGGAAGCGATTATTCGGGCAGTTATTAAACGGGATACCTTAAAGATAGTGTAAAACCATTAGTTCTGCTCACCTCCATTACTAAATATTACAATTCATCGCCAGGGGAGGGTTGCTCATTGTCGATCACATCAAACTCAAGTGCACCGGGCTTAATGTGAAAGTTTACCTGTTCTGACTGCGTCACGGTTTCATTTAGATCCAGGCAGGGACTAAATAAATTCCAGTCAAAATCGTAAAGTAATTTAAAACTATTCAGATCCTGGTATTCAACCGAAATGATTTTTAAACTGCCTGGAACTAACCGGGCATTTTGTGAGTACCAGCGTAAATCCCCTACCAGCAAATCGGTTATTTTGAGAATATTCCGCTGAACAATCTCTGCTATTTTTGCGCAGTCCGATTCACCCGCGGCAATATCACATTCAATGCGTGACAGCATATCTGTTCCACTTATAACCGTTAATAAACCTATCATTGGTTTTCTGCAACTGGTTTGCAAGTCAGTTGAGCACAAAACTCTCAGTTTCTGAGATTTGCCAGACGCAGCCGCAGGCCTTATCGCCAGCGCGGGTCTGCCAGTGCGTGCAGCTGATATTTATCTTTTGATACACAATCCCACATTCAACAGAGAGCAACATCAGGTATCTTTACTGTTATGTTATAACATTATGGTGAAGTAATGCGTCAGAGTGGACTACTTATGTCACTGGGCGGGCGGCTGGGAGTAGTACTGCTATTTATCACGCTGCTTGCTGTGGCAATAAAATGGGGGATCAGCACATGATCCTGTTTAACGCACTTCGCGCGGGCTACCAGGGACAGGTTGTGACCCCGGCTATTACCGGCCAGCTCGCACCAGGCTCGATGACTGCGCTGGTCGGCGCGAACGGTAGCGGCAAATCAACCCTGTTAAAAACCATTGCTGGCTTACTGCCACCGATAGCCGGGCGCTGCGAGCTGCAGGTTGCACGCCGGGATATCGGCTGGTTGCCGCAGCGCACCGAACTTGAGACCCGCTTTCCCCTGACGGTATTTGAACTGGTCTCTATTGGCTGCTGGCCACGCTGCGGCTGGTTCGGCGGCATTAACCGGATACTGCGTCGGGAGATCTGGCAGGCGCTGGAAGCGGTTCAGATGAGTGATTATGCGGATGCGCAGCCCGCGACGTTATCCGGCGGACAACTGCAGCGGGTATTGTTTGCGCGGCTGATGCTGCAGCGCAGCCAGCTCTGGCTTCTGGATGAGCCTTTTAACGGCATTGACAGCCAGACGGTGACGCTACTGATGTCGATCCTTGAGCAGCAACAGCAGGCCGGAACAACCCTGCTGGTGGTGCTGCACGATCGTCCGCTGGTGGCGCGCTACTTCAGTAACGTGATGTCGATGGATGAACGTGAGGTTAACTGCACCAGCCTGCCTGCTTCCTCTCTGCGGAGTCGTGCGCCGTGACTCTTATTCAACCCTTTATTGAGTTTGGTTTTATGCGACGCGCGCTGGTGGCCTGTCTGGCGCTGGCCGTCAGCGCCACGCCGCTCGGGGTATTCCTCTCCCTGCGACGTATGAGCCTGATTGGCGATGCCTTATCACACGCGGTGCTGCCCGGTGCCGCCATTGGCTATCTGATCTCCGGATTGTCACTGGTCGCGATGGGTGTTGGCGGCCTGATCGCTGGTTTAGCCGTGGCGCTGCTCTCTGGCGCGGTCAGTCGCTACACGCCGCTGAAAGAGGATGCCAGTTTTGCCGGGTTCTATCTGGGTTCACTGGCGCTGGGCGTCACGCTGGTTTCACTACGCGGCTCAAGCGTGGATCTGCTGCACGTTCTGTTTGGCTCGCTGCTGGCGGTAGACAACGCAGCGCTGTTGCTGGTGGGCGGCATCGCTGCCTTTACGCTGATTCTGCTGGCGGTGATCTATCGTCCGCTGGTCATCGATGCGTTTGACGGCGACTTCCTGCGTGCGCAGGGAAAATGGAGCGCGCCGCTGGTGCATGGTCTGTTTTTAATGCTGGTGGTGCTGAATCTGGTGGCGGGTTTTCAGGTGCTGGGCACCCTGATGTCGGTGGGTTTAATGATGTTGCCCGCCGCCAGCGCCCGCTTCTGGAGTCGCCATCTCGCCGCGATGCTGGTTATCGCCATTTTCATGGCAATGATTTCGGCGCTGGCCGGTCTGATGCTCTCCTGGCACTTCTCATTGCCGGCGGGTCCCGCTGTAGTGCTGAGCGCCGCCATGCTGTTTTTTTTCTCCATTCTTACAGGGCCGTGCGGCGGAATTTTACGCCGCCATTAATCTTAAGGGGTATCTATGAAAAAATTACCGGTTAGCCTGGCGCTCGCTGCGCTGTTTGCCACGCCTCTGGCGATGGCCAAAACGGTGGATGTCGTGGCCAGCTTTACCGTGCTGGCTGACATCGTTAAGCAGGTCGGCGGCGATCATGTAAAGGTTAAAAGCCTGGTGGGGCCGAATGGCGATCCACATACTTTTGAACCGACACCGCAGGACAGTCAGGCGCTGGCGAAGGCCGATCTGGTGTTTGTCAGCGGACTGGGACTGGAAGGGTGGATGGATCGGCTGGTCAGCGCCTCAGGGTATCGCGGTCAGCCCGTTGTCGCTTCAACCGGTGTCACCACCCGCAGCATGGAGGAGGAGGGTAAAACCGTTACCGATCCTCACGCCTGGAACAGCATGCAGAACGGCGTTATCTACGCGACCAACGTGATGAATGCGCTGGTCAAAGCCGATCCTGAAGATGCTCCGGCCATTCGTCAGCGTGGACAGAATTACATTCAGCAACTGCAGGCGCTGGATCGCTGGGCAAAAACCGCCTTTGACGCTGTGCCAGCCGATAAGCGTAAAGTGCTGACCAGTCATGATGCGTTTGGTTACTTTGGACAGCGATATGGCGTGACTTTCCTGGCGCCGGTAGGGTTCTCTACTGAGGCGGAAGCGAGTGCCAGCAACGTGGGTAATTTAATCACCCTGCTTAAGCAGCAGCACATCAATCGCTATTTCATTGAGAACCAGACCGACCCGCGTCTGGTAAAACAGATTGCCAGCGCCACCGGGGCTGAGCCGGGTGGTGAGCTCTATCCGGAAGCATTATCCACGGCCTCTGGCCCGGCAGCCACCTATCAGGCGGCTTTTAAACACAACGTGAATGCGATGCTGAAGAGCATGCACTAAGCATAAAAAAGGCCGGGCAAGCCCGGCCAGTCATCACGACACAAACTAGCGTTTTTTCTTTCTTCCCTGTACTGCTTTAAACCGCGGGTTTGATTTACAGATAACGTAAATACGGCCTTTGCGGCGGACTACTTTACAATCCCGATGGCGATTTTTTGCTGAACGCAGCGAGCTTAATACCTGCATGATCCTCTCCTCTATTTCTTTCCAAGAAAACGCCCGAAACGCTGGTTAAAGCGTGCGGTGCTGCCCTCTTTGGCAAAATCTTTCTGTTTGCCGGTGTAGAACACATGTGAGGCAGACGACACATCCAGGGTGACGTAGGGCAGCGTTTCGCCTTCGAACTCCACGGTGCGATCGGTTTTGATGGTTGATCCAATTTTGAACCAGACATCAGCCGATGTGTCATGGAAGACCACGTGACGATAGTGAGGATGAATATTCGCTTTCATAATGCACACCTATGTAATGTTATACTATAACAATATTATGCGATGCACAGGCCAGGATTGCAACTGTCCGTGAGACAGGAAAAGCAAGGGAACAGGAAATGAGAAGGGCAGAATCGCAGGCATAAAAAAAGGCCGCTTGCGCGGCCTCAGATGATTTACAGCTTAGTGAGTCTGGTTATGCTCAACCGGATGACTGTTCGCTGATTCTTCTTTTTTCTTGCCAAAGCGGCGGCGTACCACCACAAAGAACACAGGAACGAAGAAGATCGCCAGTATGGTCGCGGTGACCATACCACCGATAACGCCGGTACCTACGGCGTTTTGCGAACCGGAACCGGCACCGGTACTGATCGCCAGCGGCAGTACCCCGAGAATAAACGCCAGTGACGTCATCAGGATAGGACGCAGACGCATACGGCACGCTTCCAGCGCAGCTTCAATCAGCCCTTTACCCTCTTTATCCATCAAATCTTTAGCAAATTCGACGATAAGGATGGCGTTCTTGGTGGAGAGGCCGATGGTTGTCAGTAACCCCACTACGAAGTAGACGTCATTACTCAGGCCACGCAGGGTGGTAAAGATCAGTGCACCTATGACCCCGAGCGGGACAACCAGCATAACCGAGAATGGAATCGACCAGCTCTCGTACAGTGCGGCGAGACACAGGAAGACCACAATCAGCGAGATGGCATAGAGCGCAGGGGCCTGGTTACCTGACAAGCGTTCCTGATAGGACATACCGGTCCAGTCATAGCCGATACCGGCAGGCAGTTTCGCCGCCAGCTCTTCCATCAGGTCCATTGCCGCACCCGAGCTTTTGCCTGGCGCAGCCTGTCCCAGGATTTCCATCGCAGGCAGACCGTTGTAACGCTCAAGGCGCGGTGAGCCATATTGCCATTTCGCTGACGAGAAGGCAGAGAAGGGCACCATGGTTCCGCTGCTGTTGCGCACGTACCATTTACCAATGTCGTCCGGCAGCATGCGGGCGTCCGCTTTACCCATGACGTAAACTTTCTTCACGCGACCGCGGTCAATGAAGTCATTGACGTAGGAACCGCCCCAGGAAGCCGCCAGCGTGGTGTTGATATCACTCAGTGATACGCCCAGCGCCTGTGCTTTCTCTTGATCGATCGTCAGCTTGTACTGCGGGGTATCTTCCATCCCGTTAGGACGGACGCCAACCAGCGTATCAGGATGCTGCGCAATCATGCCGAACAGCTGATTACGCGCTTCCGTCAGCTTATCGTGGCCAAGGTTATTCTGGTCGATCAGCTCAAAGTCGAAGCCGGTCGCGTTACCCAGTTCAATAATGGCTGGCAGGTTGAAAGGAATGACCATTGCATCTTTGATCGCCCCCAGCGCCTGCATGGCACGGCCAGCAATCGCCGGTACTTTCATGTCGCTGCCGGTACGCTCATCCCACGGCTTGAGACTGACGAAGGCGATACCGGTGTTCTGTCCACGACCGGCAAAGCCGAAGCCGTTAACGGTAAACACCGATTTAACCGTGTCTTTCTCCTGGGTCAGGAAGTAATCCGTCACCTGGTCCAGCACTTTCTGCGTACGCTCCTGGGTTGCACCAGCAGGCAGCTGCGCCTGAGCCAGCAGCAGACCCTGATCCTCTTCCGGTAAGAATGAAGAGGGCAGTCGCACAAACAGAAACGCCATACCGACCACGATCACCAGATAGATCACCATATAGCGACCCGTACTGCGAACCATGTGACCCACACCATCCACATAGTGGTTGGTGCTTTTGTCGAACATGCGGTTGAACCAGCCGAAGAAACCGGTGGTTTTACCGTGCTCGCCTTTTTTAATCGGTTTCAGCATGGTGGCACAGAGTGCCGGCGTCAGAATAAAGGCGACCAGCACCGACAGCGCCATTGCCGAAACGATAGTGATGGAGAACTGACGGTAGATAACACCGGTCGAACCACCAAAGAACGCCATCGGAATAAATACGGCAGCCAGCACCAGCGCGATACCGACCAGTGCGCCCTGGATCTGCTCCATAGAACGCTTAGTCGCTTCTTTTGGCGGTAATCCCTCTTCCGCCATTACGCGCTCAACGTTCTCGACCACCACGATGGCGTCATCCACCAGCAAGCCGATGGCCAGCACCATCCCGAACATCGTCAGGGTGTTTATCGAATAGCCAAAAGCGCTGATAACGGCAAACGTACCCAGCAATACCACAGGGACCGCGATGGTAGGAATGAGCGTGGCGCGGAAGTTCTGCAGAAACAGATACATGACCAGGAACACCAGCACGATCGCTTCGATCAGCGTTTTCACCACTTCGAAAATCGAGATTTTAACGAAAGGCGTGGTGTCATACGGATAGACCACTTTCAAACCGGCCGGGAACGTCGGCTGCAATTTGGCCAGTTCTTCTTTCACCGCATTGGCGGTATCCAGCGCATTCGCACCGGTGGCCAGCTTGATACCGATACCGGACGCAGGCTTGCCGTTATAACGGGCAACGATTTCGTAGTTTTCCGCGCCAAGTTCAATCCTTGCCACATCACGCAGACGAACCTGAGAACCATCTTCATTCACTTTCAGCAGGATTTTGCCGAATTCATCGGTAGAGGTGAGACGGGTTTGCGCAATGATCGAGGCGTTAAGCTGCTGTCCCGGAACCGGAGGCGTACCGCCCAACTGACCGGCAGCAACCTGGGTGTTCTGCGTATTCAGGGCGCTGATAACATCAACCGGCGTCAGGTTGTAGTTGTTCAGCTTGTGCGGATCCATCCAGATACGCATCGCGTACTGCGCACCAAATACCTGGGTATCACCCACGCCTTTGGTACGGCTGATCGGGTCTTTGATGGACGATGAAATAAAGTCAGAAATATCATTCTGCGTCATATTGTCATCGTCGCTGATGAAGCCCGCTACCATCAGGAAGCTACTGGAAGATTTCTTAACCTGAATCCCCTGTTGCTGTACTTCCTGCGGTAACAGCGGCGTCGCCAGCTGCAGTTTGTTCTGCACCTGAACCTGCGCGATATCGGCATCTGTTCCTGACTCAAAGGAGATCGTCAGGGTCAGCGTACCGGATGAGTCGCTGCTTGAGGACATATACATCAGTCCATCAATGCCGTTCATATTTTGTTCGATGACCTGAGTCACCGAGTCCTGCAGCGTTTTAGCATCTGCACCAGGGTAGGTGGCCTGAATCTCAATCGCCGGCGGTGCAACATTGGGATATTGCTCAATCGGAAGTTTGAGAATCGATAGCGCACCGACCAGCATAATGATGATGGCGAGCACCCACGCAAAGATGGGCCGATCGATAAAGAACTTAGCCATGAATCAACGGCTCCTGTTATGACGATGACTTGTCAGACTGCGGCTTTGAATCGGGTGCCGCTTTCGCATCGTCTGAGACTTCTTGTGGGGTAACCTGTGCGCCCGGCTTGGCTCGCTGCAGACCCGTGCTGATCACACGTTCACCCGCTTTAACACCGTCGGTGACTAACCACTTATCGCCAATCGCCTGAGAGGTGGTGACCTGACGAGCTTCCACTTTGTTATCTGCACCTACCACCATGACCGTTGCCTGACCCGTTGGGGTGCGGGCTACCGCCTGTTGCGGAACCAGCAACGCATTAGGATTGGTACCTTCATCCAGACGAGCGCGAACAAACATGCCCGGTAACAGCGCATGGTTCGGGTTCGGGACAATGGCGCGCAGGGTGATAGAACCCGTGGTTTCATCAACGGTAACGTCAGAGAACTCCAGCGTACCTGTCTGTGGATAGCTGT
The DNA here is from genome assembly GCF_025910075.1 of Pantoea sp. RG18. Taxonomy (NCBI): domain Bacteria; kingdom Pseudomonadati; phylum Pseudomonadota; class Gammaproteobacteria; order Enterobacterales; family Erwiniaceae; genus Pantoea; species Pantoea sp. RG18. Next base: position 228,071 of record NZ_JAPCIL010000007.1, on the reverse strand, counting down.
TGCCGTTCTGCATCAGCAGGGTCACGTTGGCTTTGCCATCGTTCTGCTTCAGCTGACCCGACTCCAGTTCTGAACGTAAGCGCATGAAATCTTCGCTCGACTGGGTGACGTCGACATACATCGGGTCAAGTTGCTGCACAGTGGCCAGAGCGGTGGTTTGCGCGTTTTGTACCAGCGCACCTTCCGTTACTGACGATTTGCCGATGCGGCCACTGATAGGCGAGGTGACTTTGGTATAAGCCAGGTTAATGCGGGCCGTTTCTACATTGGCTTTTGCTACCTGAACCGCAGCATCGTTTTGCGCGGCCGTGGCAACGGCGGTGTCGTAATCCTGCTGACTGATATATTTGGTGCCGAGTAAAGGCTTATAACGTTTGACGGTCAGCTGAGCGATGCGAGCATTGGCCTGCGCCTGAGTTAAATCACCTTTGGCGCTGTCATAGGCGGCCTGATAGGTAGCAGGATCGATCTGATAAAGAGACTGACCCGCTTTGACATCGCTGCCTTCAACAAAGTTACGCTTCAGAATGATACCGGAAACCTGCGGACGGACTTCGGCGACACGATATGCCGAGGTGCGGCCAGGTAATTCAGTCGAGATTTTCAGGGGTTCAGTTTTCAGTGTTACAACCCCCACTGCTGGCGGTTGCTGGGCGGCTTGTTCGGATTTATTGTTGTCACATCCTGTTAACAAAAAGCTGCCTGATAGCATCAGGACGGCCGCCAGAGGCGATAATCCTCTGATTTTATTCATAAATAAACCTCTAGTGTCCGATATCAATTGGTCAATGGATCACAAACTGAAAAACCCATTGCTGTGTCAAGTCGCAGGTCATGCTATGGTACATACATTCGCAAATGTATGTAAACTTACCTGTTTGTAAAAAAAGCCCCTTATGGCACGAAAAACCAAAGCGCAAGCACTTGAAACGCGACATCAAATTCTTGATGCCGCCATTGTTCTGTTTTCGCAGCAGGGCGTTTCAGCCACTTCTCTGGCGGATATTGCAACCGCTGCCAGCGTCACGCGAGGGGCCATCTACTGGCACTTCAAAAATAAAGCCGATGTATTACATGAAATATGGCTTCGTTGTGATGCTGGTCTGGACGATGTGGAACTTGAGTATCAGACAAAATACCCTGGCGATCCACTCTCTGTGTTGCGAGCGATGCTGGTCTATATCTTTGACGCGACAGCAAAGGATCCGCAGCGCCGCGCCTTGATGGAGATCATTTTCCACAAATGTGAATTTGTGGGCGAAATGTCGGCGCTGAAGAATATGCAGCAGAGCTTACTGCTGGAGTGCTACGACAAAATTGAAGATGTCCTGCGCCAGTGTATCGAAGCCGGACAACTTCCTGGCAGTCTCAGCACGCGTCAGGCCGCTCTTATCCTGCGCGGTTACGTCAACGGTATGATGGAAAGCTGGCTGTTTGCGCCGGACAGTTTTGATTTAGCCGGAGACGCGCCGACGCTGGTCAATGCCTTTATCGATATGCTGCGCCTCAGTCCGACGCTGACTGCCCACCACTAAGCCGATGGGCGATCACGCTTGTTTTCGAAATCGCGCTGCACCATGGCCAGCGCTGAGAGCACGGTTTCTACCGGCAGTTGATGCTCTTCCAGTAGCTGAATCAGATCAACTGCCAGTTTGACGTCGTCAGGGGCATTTTCCAGTGACATCTCTTCTCCTAAATACGTAGTCGGGCCGCGACCAGCAGCATCACTAATGCACCGAGAATCGCCATGCCCAGTGCGCCAATATGCAGCGTTGCCAGGGTGCCCAGTTCAAAATAGGTGGCGATATAGCCGCCAATCAGTGCCCCGATCATCGACAGCGTCAGGGTAGCAACCAGGCCGCCCGGTGGTCCCGGCCTCAGCAGACGCTTCAGCAACCCCAGCAGTAAACCGCTTAACAGCCACACAAGTAAAGCCATGGTTCTTCTCCGCGCCGAATCACACCCAGTATAGGAGCGCTTTTGTCACGCTGCGCTTTATTCGCTGCCGCGCAACGAAGAGGCCCATTCGACAGAGCGAATCGCCTGCCGACAGCGTGCCAGTCGCTGCTCTAACGTTTCCAGATCCTGTTTCAGCTGATGCTGTACCGCCAGCGTTTCGGCCAGCGCCAGGCGCTGCTCACGCTGATCGATCATTGCCAGTAAACGCCGTTCAAATTCACGGTACTCCTGATATTTTGCGGCGCGTGGGTTCCTGATGGGCTGTTCGCGTCGGGTACGCAGCTGTTGCGTACTCGCCTCACGTTGCAGGGCGGCAATCTGATCGACCAGGCGTTCAGCCAGCCACGCACTGCGGGCCAGATCGTGGCTGCTGTCGCACAGCCGGGCAAAATTCTGTTCCACTTCCAGCAGGTAATCAGCCAGCCGCGTGCCTTTGGTGCGAAACAGCTGAGTATCAAAACGTGGCAGACGGCAAACCCCATCTGAATGGCAGGCAAGCTCCTGCCGCAAGGCGATAAGGAGCTGTTGCAGGCGCTGTTGTATGGCGATCGCACTCATCGCGTGACGCTCAATTGTGCTAACGTACGCTGATGAGGAAAGAGTTGGGCGGCATTCATGCAACGCATTCTGTTATTAACCCTCGGCTGGCTGGCGATTGTGCTGGGGACGCTGGGCATTGTATTACCTTTATTACCTACCACGCCATTCATGCTGCTGGCGGCCTGGTGTTTTGCCCGTTCATCGCCGCGTTTTCATCACTGGCTGCTGTGGAAATCGCCATTTGGCCGCTATCTGCGTCACTGGCAGCAGCATCGCGCGATGCCGCCAGGGGCTAAAGTACGCGCTATCTGCCTGATCGTCGCCACCTTTAGTCTCTCACTCTTCCTGGTGCATCAGCTCTGGGTACGCATCATGCTGCTGATCATGCTGGCGGCGCTGCTGCTGTTTATGTGGCGTATTCCGGTGGTGGCAGAAGCAGCGGACGCACCGCCGCCGCCGCGATAAAGTTGCATTTAGCCGGTCATTTGCTTAGATTTGGGCGTCTTCGTGCGTGGCTTCCCTTTGTGAATTGACTTCCGCTGAGCCTGTTATCAGGTATTAGCGCTTTTGAAGCTGCGCGAAACAGAATTTTTTACCAGGCGTATCATTATGACCGACACTGCGCAGCAGCTTGAATTCATTAAAAACAGCATTAAAAGCATTCCCGATTATCCTAAGCCAGGCATCCTGTTCCGCGATGTCACCAGCCTGCTGGAAGATCCCAAAGCCTATGCCGCGTCGATTGCGCTGCTGGTTGAGCGTTACCGTAATAAAGGCATCACTAAGGTGGTGGGGACGGAAGCGCGCGGTTTCCTGTTTGGTGCACCGGTGGCGTTAGGCCTCGGCGTCGGTTTTGTTCCGGTGCGTAAGCCCGGCAAACTGCCCCGTGAAGTCTACAGCGAATCCTATGAGCTGGAGTACGGCACCGATAAGCTGGAATTGCACAAAGATGCCATCCAGCCAGGCGATCTGGTGCTGGTGGTTGACGACCTGCTGGCGACCGGCGGGACGATTGAAGCGACTGTTAAACTGATTCGTCGTGCAGGCGGTGAAGTTAAAGACGCGGCCTTCATTATTAACCTGTTCGATCTGACCGGAGAAACGCGTCTTAATGCCATGGGCGTTGAGAGCTACAGCCTGGTTAAATTCCCCGGCCACTAAGCCACTCTTTCGGCCTTGCCATCCGGCGAGGCCGTCACGCCTTCGGCGTCAAGATAACGAGTGCCAGCCAAAAGCGTAGCTGATAGACTACTGCAATCTTATACAGGGGTTGCAGAGCGTCTGCGCTCATCTTTCCATCCAACTTCGTCGAACTCCACATGAGCTATCAGGTACTTGCGCGAAAATGGCGTCCCCAGGCTTTTGCTGATGTTGTCGGTCAGGAACATGTTCTGACGGCGCTGGCGAATGGATTGTCTCTGGGACGCATCCATCATGCTTATCTCTTCTCCGGCACCCGCGGAGTAGGGAAAACCACTATTGCGCGTCTGCTGGCCAAAGGCCTTAACTGCGAAACCGGTATCACTGCCACCCCCTGTGGTCAGTGTGATAACTGCCGTGAAATTGAGCAGGGCCGCTTTGTCGATCTGATTGAGATTGACGCCGCATCGCGTACCAAAGTTGAAGATACCCGCGATCTGCTCGACAACGTGCAGTACGCCCCGGCGCGTGGCCGCTTCAAAGTCTATCTGATCGATGAAGTGCATATGCTGTCGCGTCACAGCTTCAATGCGCTGTTAAAGACGCTGGAAGAGCCCCCTTCACACGTTAAATTCCTGCTGGCAACCACCGATCCGCAGAAACTGCCGGTGACCATTCTCTCACGCTGCCTGCAGTTCCACCTCAAAGCGCTGGATGTGGATCAAATCCGTCAGCAGCTTGAGCATGTTCTGAAGCAGGAACAGATTGAGAGTGAAACCCGGGCGCTGCAGCTGCTGGCGCGGGCTGCCGATGGCAGTATGCGCGATGCGCTGAGCCTTACCGACCAGGCCATTGCCATGGGGCAGGGCGCGGTGACCAGCAGTACGGTCAGCGTCATGCTCGGCACGCTGGACGATGAACAGCCGCTGGGGCTACTGGAAGCACTGGTCGACGGTGACGGTCAGCAGGTGATGAGCCTGTTAAGCCAGGCCGCGTCACGGGGTGTGGAATGGGAAGCGCTGCTGGTAGAAATGCTGCGCCTGCTGCACCAGATTGCGATGGTGCAACTGCTGCCGACCTCGCTTAATGACGATGATGAGAGTAACGCCCTTCGCTTGCGTGAACTGGCGCGGGTGGTGCCGCCCGCCGATCTGCAACTCTATTATCAGACCCTGTTGATGGGCCGCAAGGATCTGCCGATTGCGCCCGATCGTCGCATGGGTGTGGAGATGACGCTGCTGCGTGCACTGGCGTTTCATCCTAAAGCTGCCGTAGCTGAACCCATTGCGCGTCCCGCATTAACTCAGCAGACGGCGCCTGTCGCCCCTGCGCAGACGTCACCGGCAGCATCCGGGCCATCGCCGTTAGCACGGCAACCGGCAGCACAGCCAGCCTCACCGTCACCTGCCGCTGCGCGGGCGTCGCACACCGCGTCGCCCGTCGCGCAGCAGACTCAACAGCAGATGCCGGAGCAGACGCAGCAGCAGGTTGCCGCTCAGCCGCAGATGGCCGCGCCCGCTGCTGCACCGCAGCATTCGCCGTCGCCAGATGCCACACCTGACACCGCACTCTCCAGTTCCACCAGTCAGCTCCTGCAGGCGCGCACTCAGTTGTTGCGTCAGGGAGCGAACAAGCCAAAAAAGCGTGAGCCGGCAGCGCCAGGTGCGCGGCCGGCCAACTCCGCGCTGGAGCGGCTGGCCTCGGTCACCGAGCGCAGTCAGCAGCGTATCCGCGATCGCGAGCCTGCCGCCCCGGTAAAAGAGGAAGCGTACCGCTGGAAAGCGGTTAATCAGCCGGTGGAAGTGGCGGAGCCGGTGGCGACGCCAAAGGCCTTGCGTTCTGCGCTGGAGCATGAGAAAACCCCTGAGCTGGCGGCGCGTCTGGCCGAAGAAGCGCAGCAGCGCGATCCCTGGGCCGCAGAGATTGCGATCCTGCCGCTGCCGAAACTGGTGCAGCAGCTGGCGTTAAATGCCTGGAAAGAGACCACCGAAAGTGGGGTCTGCCTGCATTTGCGTAGCAGCCAGCGTCACCTTAATTCACCGTCGGCGCAGCAGGTATTAAGCGATGCGCTGAGTCAGCATGCCGGGCAGAGAGTTGAACTCTCGGTAGTTGAAGACGATAATTCATCGGTGTTGACGCCACTTGAATGGCGTCAGGCCATTTACGAAGAGAAACTGGCGCAGGCGCGTCAGTCCATCACCTGTGATACCCACATCCAGACGCTGCAGCGCTTTTTTGATGCCGATCTGGATGAGGAGAGTATCCGACCTGTTTGAACACGCTGCTGCTATCTTAACGATAGCGTTGTAGCCTCAGCTGAGAGAGAAAACTATGTTTGGTGGTAAAGGCGGATTGGGCAACCTGATGAAACAGGCCCAGCAGATGCAGGACAAAATGGCCAAGGTTCAGGAAGAGATTGCCGCGATTGAAGTGACCGGTGAGTCTGGTGCTGGCCTGGTAAAAGTCACCATTAACGGCGCGCACAACTGCCGTCGCGTGGAAGTCGATCCCAGCCTGCTGGAAGATGACAAAGATATGCTGGAAGATCTGATTGCAGCCGCGTTCAACGATGCGGCACGTCGCATTGATGAAACCCAGAAAGAGAAGATGGCTTCTGTCTCTTCAGGCATGCAGCTGCCACCAGGCTTTAAGATGCCGTTCTGATGCAAACCAGTCCACTGCTTGAATCTTTGATGGAGTCGCTGCGCTGTCTGCCCGGCGTTGGGCCGAAGTCGGCACAGCGCATGGCGTTCCAGCTGCTGCAGCGCGATCGCAGCGGTGGCATGCGGCTGGCGCAGGCGCTGACCCGGGCGATGTCGGAGATCGGACACTGCGCCGATTGCCGGACATTCACCGAGCAGGAAATTTGCACCATCTGCGCCAATCCACGGCGTCAGCAGAATGGTCAAATCTGCGTGGTGGAAAGCCCGGCGGATATTCACGCCATTGAGCAAACCGGCCAGTTTGGCGGTCGCTACTTTGTGCTGATGGGCCATCTCTCGCCGCTCGACGGCATCGGTCCGGCTGATATTGGCCTGGATCGTCTGGAGCAGCGACTGGAGAGTGAAACCCTGCAGGAAGTGATCCTCGCCACCAACCCGACGGTGGAAGGCGAGGCGACCGCGAACTACATCGCAGAACTCTGTGGTCAGTATGGCGTCGACGCCAGCCGTATCGCGCACGGCGTGCCGGTGGGCGGTGAGCTGGAGATGGTTGATGGCACCACGCTGTCCCATTCACTGGCGGGCCGCCAGAAGTTTAAATTTTAATCACTTGCCGGTGTTGTGACAGACACCGGCTTGAAAATCTCCCTGTCACCCCCACATCAACCTCAACGTTTGTTCAACCTGTTTTGTTGAGGTAGCAATGACCATGAAAGGACAAGAGACCCGTGGCTTTCAGTCGGAAGTAAAACAACTTCTGCACCTGATGATCCATTCTCTCTATTCAAACAAAGAAATTTTCCTGCGTGAGCTGATCTCCAACGCCTCGGATGCGGCAGACAAACTGCGCTTCCGTGCCCTGTCAGATTCCAGCCTGTATGAAGGTGATGGCGAGCTGCACGTTCGTCTCTCTGTTGATAAGGACAACCGTACCATTACGCTCAGCGACAACGGTATCGGTATGCGTCGCGATGAGGTCATTGAGAACCTCGGGACTATCGCCAAATCAGGCACCAAATCCTTCCTTGAATCCCTGGGCTCCGATCAGGCGAAAGATAGCCAGCTGATTGGTCAGTTCGGTGTCGGTTTCTATTCTGCATTCATCGTGGCGGATAAAGTCACTGTGCGTACCCGTGCCGCGGGCGCGTCAGCCGAAGAAGGCGTGTTCTGGGAATCCGCAGGCGAGGGCGAATATACCCTGGCTGAGATTGAGAAAGCCGATCGCGGTACCGAGATCACCCTGCATCTGCGCGAAGGCGAGGATGAGTTCCTGGATGCATGGCGCGTGCGCAACATCATCAGCAAATATTCCGATCACATCGCGCTGCCGGTTGAGATCGAAAGCAAAGATGAAGAAGGCGAAGGGACACACTGGGAGAAGATTAACAAAGCCCAGGCGCTGTGGACCCGCAACAAATCTGAGATCAGCGACGAAGAGTACAACGAGTTCTACAAGCATATCGCCCACGATTACAGCGATCCGGTCGCCTGGAGCCACAATCGGGTGGAAGGTAAGCAGGAATATACCAGCCTGCTCTACATTCCGGCGCGTGCGCCATTCGATATGTGGAACCGCGATCAGAAACATGGCCTGAAACTCTACGTACAGCGCGTCTTTATCATGGATGACGCTGAGCAGTTTATGCCGAACTATCTGCGCTTTGTGCGTGGCCTGATTGACTCCAACGATCTGCCGCTGAACGTCTCCCGTGAGATCCTGCAGGATAGCCGCGTGACCCAGAGTCTGCGCGCCGCGCTGACGAAGCGGACCCTGCAGATGCTGGAAAAACTGGCAAAAGATGACAACGAGAAATATCAGACCTTCTGGAATGAGTTTGGTCTGGTGCTGAAAGAGGGCCCGGCGGAAGATCACGCTAACCAGGAGACGATCGCTAAGCTGCTGCGTTTCGCCACCACTCAGAGCGAAGGTTCGGCACAGACCATTTCGCTGGAAGATTACGTCAGCCGCATGGTGGAAGGTCAGGAGAAGATTTACTACATCACCGCTGACAGCTATGCCGCCGCGAAGAGCAGCCCGCATCTGGAACTGTTCCGCAAAAAAGGCATTGAGGTGCTGCTGCTCTCCGATCGCATCGACGAATGGATGATGAGCTACCTCACTGAGTTCGATGGTAAAACCTTCCAGTCAGTCAGCAAAGCTGATGAATCGCTGAGCAAGCTGGCGGATGAAGAGACCGAAGAGCAGAAAGAGGCGGAAAAAGCGCTGGAGCCTTTTGTTGAGCGGGTGAAAACTCTGCTGGGCGAACGCGTGAAAGAGGTGCGTCTGACGCATCGCCTGACCGATACTCCGGCGATTGTCACCACCGACGCCAACGAGATGACCACGCAGATGGCGAAGCTGTTTGCCGCGGCCGGACAGGAAGTGCCGGAAGTGAAGTACCTGTTCGAAATCAACCCGGATCATCCGCTGGTGAAACGTGTTGCGGATACGCAGGATGAAGCACGCTTCGGTGAGTGGATTGAGCTGCTGCTGGATCAGGCCTTGCTGGCCGAGCGCGGTACGCTGGACGATCCTAACCAGTTTATCCGCCGCATGAACCAGTTGCTGACCGCATAACGGCAACAGGCTGGTGGTTTTTACCGGCCTCAGACGGCTGATAAAGCCACAGCATCAAGCCGGTGACCCTCACCGGCTTTTTTTATGGTTTTGCGGCATCCTGCAGCCAGTCGCGAAACAGGCTGATCTCCGTATCGTGCCGACGGCTCTGTTTTGTCATCATCCATGTGGCCCGCTCGACGCGTACAAAGCCAAGCGGCGCAAGCAGCGTGCCATCCTCCAGCTCTTTGCGTACCAGCAAACGCGGTGCCATCAGGACGCCAAGACCACTTCGTGCAGCCTGAATCCCCAGTGTCAGACTCTCAAAATGCTTTCCGCCGTTAAAGTGGCCGCTGACCCCTGCTTTGTCCGCCCACTCTGACCAGGCGTGCAGCCGGGTATCCGCATGCAGCAGGGGCATCGCGGCCAGATCCTCGCCGACCCGCAGTTGCGAAGCAAAGTGAGGTGCGCAGAGCGGTCCAATCTCATCCTCGCTGACCAGCGTGGCGTCTATGTCAGATTCAGGTGGCTCGCCGTGACTGAGGATCAGCACATCCACATGTTCGCTGCGCAGTTGCGAGATCTGCGTCAGCGGCTGGAAGTGAACTTCAATCTCCGGATAGCGTTGATAAAAGCTGGCGATACGGGGGATCAGCCATTGCGACAAAAAGCTGGGGGCGCAGGAGACCCGAATCTGCTGAAGCAGCCCGGTACGAATGCTTTCGCAGCTGCTGCGCAACTCACTGAACGCCTGCTGACAGCTCAGCAGCAGACGTTCACCGTGTGAGGTCAGTTTCACGCGGCCATGGCTGCGGACAAAAAGTGGTTTGCCCATCCAGCTCTCCAGCTGGCGAATCTGATGGCTGATGGCGCTGTGCGTAACATGCAGATGTTCAGCCGCCACGCTAAAACTGCTGTGTAAGGCTGCCTGGTGAAAATAGTGCAGCGCTCTCAGTGGCGGCAGTCCGTTCATCCTCTTCCCCTGTGCAAAAATCTAACAGGGATTGTCAATTTATATCATTTTAAAGTCCAGCCGCATTGACCTACTCTGTAGGGCAAATTCTGGCGGGTTGACTCAGCCTTATATCTGTGATTTTTCAGGGTATTCCGCCTCGCTTAACCAGCGTTCACGCCGCACACTCCCCGAAGCGAGACAACCATGGCACACCGCTCTTTATCCTCTGAAACTTCAGCAGAGGCGCGCCATCGGTTACGCCTGGCGCTCTCACGTTTTTACCGGCTGGAGCAGTTCGATCTCTTCTTCGCGCCCTCGCTGCATGTGGCGCAGGTCCTTCTTTCTCAGCTCTTTCTGCGGCAGGAGCAGGCGCGCAATCAGCACCGTTACGCCTCGCACTTTCCGGTAACCGAACTCAACATCCTGCCAGCAGTTCCGCTGATCGCAGGCAGCATCATGCTGGTACCGCATGTCGAATTGCCCAATGGCCGCGTGCGTCCGCTGCGGGATTGCCAGAACCAGGGCGTGACGGAGGCGAGCGAGAGTTTTGCCAGCGTGCTGCATCAGAAACTGATCGACGAAGCCCATCTGTTTGTCACCCGACTGGATCGCCACGCCGAGATCTGCAGCGATCTGGTGCTGGTGGCGTTGCGGACACATGACTTCAGTACGCTGGTGCGCAGCGAACTGCGGCTTTTCGAACAGGGGCTGACCCTGACCGCCACGCATGAGGCACTGCGCCGCTTCGACGATCCGCACTGGCGGCCTTACAATGCCGCCACCGTCGATGCGCTCTCCCTGTCAGACCCGCTGCCGCTGAACTCCTGCCATCAGCCCGGTTTGCCGTTTGCCAGCTTTAATGTCCCGGCCTCCGTGATCACATCGCTTTCAGATGCGGAAGATGTGGTGAAATGGCCGCAGCAGGCGCGGCTGCTGCTGAATGCTAACGTGCGCGGCAGCGGCAAAAAAAGCGTGAATATGACCCATCATCTGAGCCGACGACTGCAATTCCTGCTCGGCTCAGGCGGTAAATCTGAAAAAGCGTCCGGCAGGCCAGGCGGGTAGGGGGCAGGGCCAAAAAGCGACTCAGGTCGCCCTGCGCGATCCGCGCCCTTCCTTGTGATGAGCGGGTCATAATGGTATGTTCTTTCGCTTCTAAGATAGATCAATGCGATTCGCAAGGGGATTTACGCAATGCGTATTATTCTGCTCGGAGCTCCGGGCGCAGGTAAGGGGACTCAGGCCCAATTCATCATGGAGAAGTATGGCATTCCGCAAATCTCCACCGGCGACATGTTGCGTGCAGCAGTAAAAGCAGGCAGCGAGCTGGGCAACCAGGCGAAAGCCATCATGGATGCTGGCAAACTGGTGACCGATGAGCTGGTGATTGCGCTGGTCAAAGAGCGTATCACCCAGGAAGACTGCAAAAACGGTTTCCTGCTGGACGGTTTCCCGCGCACCATTCCTCAGGCAGATGCAATGAAAGAGGCCGGGATCACCGTTGATCACGTGCTGGAGTTCGCCGTACCGGATGAACTGATCGTTGAGCGTATCGTGGGCCGTCGCGTTCACACGCCATCAGGCCGCGTTTATCACGTCACTTTTAATCCACCGAAAGTGGAAGGCAAAGATGATGTGACCGGCGAAGAGCTGACCATGCGTAAAGACGATCAGGAAGAGACCGTGCGTAAGCGCCTGGTGGAATATCATCAGATGACCGCGCCGCTGATTGCTTACTACAGCAAAGAAGCGGAAGCGGGCAACACTGCCTATCATAAAATCGACGGCACCCGTAAGGTGACCGAAGTGAGTGCCGAGCTGGCTAAGATCCTGGGCTAAGTTCACAGGGGCCGGTATTACTGGCCCCTTTTGCAGTAATCGCTTTTACCTCCCACTAATTCCGCTACAATTTCCCCGTTTTCACGCATCCCCGTTGTTATCAAGGAACTCAAATGAGGCAAGATAAGGCCGGCGTGTTATTGGTTAATTTAGGTACGCCAGACGCGCCCACCACACCTGCAGTTAAACGCTATCTGAAACAGTTTTTAAGCGATCCGCGCGTGGTCGATGCGCCGCGCTGGCTCTGGTGGCCGGTTCTCAATGCCGTTATTCTGCCGTTTCGCTCGCCGCGCGTCTCTAAGCTCTACTCATCGGTCTGGATGGAAGGCGGTTCACCGCTGCTGGTTTACAGCATGCGTCAGCGCGATGCGCTGGCGGCACGGGTCGATATGCCCGTCGAGGTGGGCATGAGCTACGGTAATCCCAGCCTGAAAAGCGCGGTTGATAAGCTAATGGCGCAGGGCGTGACCCGCCTGATTGTGCTGCCGCTCTATCCGCAATTCTCCTGCTCCACCGTGGCGGCAGTGTGGGATGGCCTGACCGCGGTATTCAAAGATTACCGCTCGCTGCCTGATGTGCAGTTTATCCGCGACTACGCCGAACATCCGGCCTATATCGCCGCGCTGAAAGCGACGGTGGAGCGATCCTTTGAGCGGCACGGTCAGCCCGATCTGCTGGTGTTATCCTTCCACGGCATTCCGCAGCGTTTTGCTAACGAAGGCGATGACTACCCGCAGCGCTGTGCGGATACCACGGCGGCCCTGGTCAAAGCGCTGGGCCTGCGTGACGATCAGTATATGATGACCTTCCAGTCGCGTTTTGGTCGTGAGCCGTGGCTGATGCCCTACACCGACAAAACCATGGAAAGCCTGCCCGCTAAAGGGATCAAACATGTTCAGGTGATGAGCCCGGGCTTCTCGTCAGACTGCCTGGAGACGCTGGAAGAGATCAGTGGTGAAAACTGCGAAATCTTCATGCATGCCGGGGGTGAGAAGTTTGAGTATATCCCTGCGCTGAACGCCGATGAGGCGCATATCGACATGATGGTGCAACTGGTCGACGCACGCCGTTAAAGCGCAGGCGGAGAGTGTGATATCATTCTCTGCCTGTTTTTCCAGACGGCACCTCCCGATGAAATTTCCCGGCAAACGCAAATCCAAACACTACTTTCCTGTCAGCGCACGCGATCCCCTGTTACAGCCCGCCCAGCACGACGTTGATGCAGGCAGCTGGGTGGTGGGTATCGACCAGACGCTGGTGGATATCGAAGCCAAAGTCGATGACGCTTTTCTCGCACGTTATGGCCTGAGTGCCGGGCACTCGCTGGTTATCGATAATGCCGCCGCGGAAGCGTTGTACAACGAGCTGATGCAGGAAGCGCTGATCACCCACCAGTTTGCTGGTGGCACCATCGGTAACACGCTGCATAATTTCTCGGTGCTGGCCGATGACCGCTCCGTGCTGCTGGGCGTCATGTGCAATAACATCCAGATTGGCGGCTACGCCTATCGCTATCTCTGTAACACCTCAAGCCGGGTCGATCTTAACTATCTGCAGGGCGTGGATGGCGCCATTGGACGCTGCTTTACGCTGATTGGCGAACATGGCGAGCGAACCTTTGCTATCAGCCCCGGCCAGATGAACCAGCTGCATCCGGATAACGTACCGGAAGAGGTGATCGCCGGAGCCTCTGCGCTGGTACTGACCTCCTATCTGGTGCGCTGTGCCGAAGGTGAACCGATGCCACAGGCAACGTTACGGGCGATTGAGTATGCCAAACGCCACAACGTGCCGGTGGTGCTGACGCTGGGCACCAAACATGTGATTGGCGACAACCCTCAGTTCTGGCGCGATTTCCTGCGCGAGCATGTCAGCATCGTGGCGATGAATGAAGAGGAAGCGCTGGCGCTGACCGGCGAAAGCGATCCGCTGCTCGCCGCCAATATGGCGCTGGACTGGGTCGATCTGGTGCTGTGTACTGCTGGCCCGATTGGGCTCTATATGGCGGGTTACACCGAAGAAGAGTTCAAACGCAAAACCAACCATCCGCTGCTGCCTGGCGCGATTGCTGAATTCAACCAGTATGAGTTCAGCCGGGTGATGCGGCAGCAGGATTGCCAGCAGCCGCTGCGCATTTTCTCGCACATCGCGCCTTATATGGGCGGACCGGAAAAGATCATGAACACCAACGGCGCCGGAGATGGTGCGCTGGCGGCGTTACTGCATGACATCACCGCCAACAACTATCACAGCCTGAATGTGCCGAACTCCAGCAAACATGCGCGTCCTTATCTGACCTACTCATCGCTGGCGCAGGTATGTAAATATGCTAACCGCGTCAGCTACCAGGTGCTGAATCAGCATTCGCCGCGTCTGACCCGCGGTCTGCCGGAGCGGGAAGACAGTCTGGAAGAGTCTTACTGGGATCGGTAAAGCTGGCAGCTGCCGCGCATAAAAAAGCCCTTCTGAACAGAAGGGCCTTAGATGACTGACAACGTCTGGCTCGGTTAGCGATGAGATCGAGCCTGCTAAGGGAATACGGTCAGATCGGAAAGTCGCTTAAGCCATCCCGGGCCAACGCATTGCGTTGTTCAAAAACGCTCCCGGCGTTTTTGTCCCGGTCGGTGGGACGCTTTCCTCTTCTGCCCGTGTTCCCTGCGTGTTGAGTTTATTCGTTGCGGTAAAGCTCACCCTGATTTTGATAGATCAGTAGCCTGCCAGGTTTTGCTTAACACGAATCAGCGCACAACATCGCAGGGCTGTAAATCTTCGCCCTGGGTCATCTCATCCTGCAGGATTTGCAGCATACTGCTGGCAATCTCACGTTCACCCATCACCACACGGGTGGCACCCCGTTCCATGATGTACTCGACTTCATCGTCATAGTGGGCGCGGGCGATAATCTCAATATTCTGATGTTTTTCACGCGCGGCGGTGACCACTTCACCCGCTTCATAGCCATTCGGAATAGTCAGTAACAGCCAGCGGGCGCAGTCGAGTCGGGCCAGTTCCATGGTGTCAGCGCGGGCAGCATTACCCAGCACCGCCTTGATGCCGCGCTCGCGCAGCGCTTCAACACGCGCGCGGGAGTTTTCAACCACCACCAGCGGAACATTGGCCTCAAGAAGCTTCTGACCAATCAGACTGCCCACCCGGCCGTAACCTACAATTACCGCGTGATTGCAGAAATCCACCGGGATCTGCTTCTCTTCTTCAATCGCCTCTTCCAGCGTCTGCTCTTCCATCGTCTCCGTTTTCGCCAGGAAACGCTCCAGCAGGGTAAACAGGATCGGATTAAGCATAATCGACAGGATGGCGGCGGCCAGCACCAGGTTGCGGCCCTCGTCAGTCAGCAGCCCCAGCGAGATACCCAGACCGGCCAGAATAAAGGCGAATTCACCAATCTGCGCCAGACTGACCGAAATGGTCAACGCCGTACGACGTGAATGGCCGAGCAGCGACACCAGCAGCCAGGCGGCGACCGATTTACCCACCACAATAATCACCAGCGCGCCCAGCACTGCCAGCGGCTGCGTCACCAGAATCGACGGGTCAAACAGCATGCCGACCGAGACAAAGAACAGCACGGCAAAGGCATCACGCAGCGGCAGCGTATCGCGCGCGGCGCGGTGGCTCAGTTCCGACTCGTTCAGCACCATACCGGCAAAGAAAGCGCCCAGCGCAAACGAAACATCAAAGAATTCAACAGCACCAAAGGCGATGCCCAGCGCCAGCGCTAATACCGCCAGAGTAAACAGCTCACGCGAGCCGGTGGCGGCGCTGCGGGCGAGGATCCAGGGGACGGCACGCCGTCCCACCACCATCATCAGCACCATAAAGGCGGCGACTTTGCCGATGGTCCACAGCAGGTCCCAGGCCAGCAGTCCGGCGCTGGCATTGCCCTGTTCCATCATGCCGGCAATCGCAGGCAGCAGCACCAGTGTCAGCACCATCACCAGATCTTCAACAATCAGCCAGCCAATCGCAATCTGCCCGCGCTGGCTATCGATCAGTTGCCGCTCTTCAAGCGCGCGCAGTAACACCACGGTACTGGCGGTAGAGAGGCAGAGACCAAACACCAGGCCGGTCATCCACGACCATCCCAGCGTCCACGACAAGCCCATTCCCAGTAACGTCGCGACCGCGATCTGTGCGATGGCACCGGGAATGGCTATCGACTTTACCGACATGAGATCTTTCATTGAGAAGTGCAGGCCGACACCAAACATCAGCAGAATCACGCCGAGTTCTGCCAGTTCAGGGGCCAGATTGGTATCGGCAACAAAGCCGGGGGTAAAAGGGCCAGCCAGCACGCCAGCCATCAGGTAGCCAACCAGGGGCGAAATACGCAGGCGGTTCGCCAGCATCCCAAGGAGAAATGCCAGAACCAGTGCTCCGACAATGGTAGTGATCAACGGTGTGGTGTGATGCATGCCTGTCTCCTTGTATACAAATGTATCCGCTTGTAACAAATGAGTTTAAAACAAAATCTATTCTTTCGCTGAGCAATTTGCGGGAATACCCTAAAAAAGCAGGAAAAAAAGTCAAATGCACAATCGAAAGGGTGTTTTTGTTCATTATCTATAATATTGGCTGATTTGACGGTTTAAAGCGGTCCGGGTAAATAAAAATTAGCATCCCTAAATGCCGTGGGTATGACACAAATAAGGGTTAAATGCGCGCACAGACAGGGTAAAGCCCGTCAGCGGCACTTTTGCAGGGGTAAACAACTGGTTAACATCAGGCCTGGCTACCCGTTCTGGCTTATCCGGAACAAACCAGTCTGACGCTGGCGCGGCCTTGCGGCTATTGTCATGCTCAGCAAAAGCGGTCCGGAGATAAAAAGAGCGGCATACAGAGACAGGCGAATGTGCGTTGGCCTTGAGTTCGCCGGGGGAATGTGCGACACAGTGGGGCAAACCGGCAGAAAATCGGGCCAGACGGCAAATTAAGGAGAATCACAGTGTTGTTATCTAAATGGACAGGGGCGGGCGTGGCACTACTGGTGGCCCTGATGCCGCTGTTTTCACAGGCCGCCCAGGCCGATCGCACCTATCGTTTCAGCCTGCTGCACACCAACGATGAGCATGGTCATTTCTGGTTTACTGAGCAGGGTGAATATGGTCTGGCGGCGCAGAAAACCTTAATGGATACGATGCGCTACGATGTGCAGTCCAGAGGCGGCGGCGCATTGATTCTCTCTGCCGGTGATGTGAACACGGGCGTACCGGAGTCCGATGAGCTGGACGCTGAACCCGATTTTCGCGCGATGAACCTGATTGGCTATGATGCCATGGCGCTGGGCAACCATGAGTTCGACAAGCCCATCGCGGTCCTGCGCAAGCAGGAGAAGTGGGCGCGATTCCCGCTGCTCGCCGCCAACGTTTATCAGAAAAGTACCGGTCAGCGCCTGTTTAAGCCCTGGGCGGTATTCAATCGCCTCGGGCTGAAAATTGCGGTGGTCGGGCTGATCACCCCGGATACGGCGAAACTGGCCAATCCGGCGGGCCTGACGGATACCGAGTTCCGCGATCCGATTGCGGAGGCGGAGAAGGCGGTGGCCGAACTGCGCGCCACAGAGAAGCCGGACGTGATTGTCGCGCTGACCCACCTTGGTCACTATGACGACGGTAAGCATGGCAGCAATGGCATTGATGACGTCACCCTGGCGCGCAGCCTGCCTGCCGGCACCATCGATCTGATTGTGGGTGGTCATTCGCATGATGCGGTCTGCATGGAAAAAGAGAACGTCAGCGTTAAAAATTATCAGCCGGGCCAGCCCTGCAAACCCGATCAGCAGAACGGGATCTGGATTATGCAGGCGGATAAATGGGGCAAATATGTCGGACGTGGTGACTTCACCTTCCGTAATGGGCAGGTGACGCTGGAGGCTTATCAGCTGGTGCCGGTCAACCTTAAACATCAGATAAAGAACGCGGATGGCAGCGAAACCTGGCTCACCTGGCAGGAAGAGATCCCGAAAAACACCGCCATGATGAAACTGCTGATGCCATTCCAGAAACGGGCTGAGGCGAAGTTAACCGTGAATGTCGGTAGCGCCGACGGCAGCTTCAGCGGTGAAAAAGAGCAGGTTCGCTTTGAGCAGACGAATCTCGGCCAGCTGATTCTGCGCGCCCAGATGGCGCACACCAAAGCCGATTTTGCGGTGATGAGCGGCGGTGGTATTCGCACCTCGCTGAAATCGGGCAAGCTGAGCTGGCGTGACCTGCTGCAGGTCCAGCCGTTTGGCAATCAGGTGGTCTCGGTCAGCCTGACCGGGGCGGAGATCAAAAAATATCTGGATGTGGTCGCTAATATTCAGCCTGACTCAGGCGGCTACGCCCAGTTTGCCGGCATCAGCCTGACCGCAGACGGTAAACATGTCAGCGACGTCAGCATTAACGGTAAACCGCTGCAGGATGCACAGCATTATCGCATGGCAACCAACAGCTTCAATGCGGCTGGCGGCGACGGCTATCCGCGTCTGGATAATCATGCGGGTTATCTCAACAGCGGGGCTGTCGATGCGCAGGTGTTGCGTGACTGGATCAAGACGCACTCGCCGGTCAAAGCCAGCGACTATCAGCCGAAAGGGCAGATTGTGCATCTGACCGATGAGCAGATCCGGGCGCGGGATGAGGCTGCGGAAAAAGCGCGGAAGCGTAACTATCCCAAAATGATCCTGGCGTGGATCTGGCCGTGGGGGAATGAAACAGCCGCCACGCATTGAACTGACCGGGAGGCGCTTGCGCCTCCCGTTTTTTTTACGCCCGGCAGGGGTGACGTCTGATCCAGCGCTCGCGCAGTTTGTCCCACACCCAGTTGTAGGCCATGGTGTAGGGCAGGAAGAAGAGGAAAAAGGCCACTTCGACCAGGAAAGCCTGACCCAGAGAGATATCCAGCATCCAGGCGGCAATGGGCAGACCAATCAGGATAAATCCGCCTTCAAATCCCAGCGCATGTAATACACGCACGCCCGGGCCGCGTTTCTGGCCTGGCGCATAGAGGCGATCAAATCCGCTGTTGTAAATCATGTTCCATAGCATCGCGACCGTAGAGAGCATAATCGCCAGCGATCCCATCTGAAACAGCGGTTTATTCATTGCCCATGCTGCCAGCGGCGATACGGTCAGAATCGCCAGTGTTTCAAAGCAGACAGCATGAAGAATACGTTCTTTAAGTGAGCGGGTACGCATTGTGAGTTCTCCTTCAATAATGCGGCGCATTTTCACACGTCAGAATGCTAAGATAAAATGAACACCTATCGAAAAAAGCGATGGTTCAGATGCGTTACTCCCCGGAATCCCTTGAGGCTTTTATGCAGACTGTGGCGAGCGGTTCTTTCTCTGCCGCTGCGCGCGCGCTGGGTAAAAGTCAGTCCACCATCAGCGCGGCGGTAGCCAGTCTTGAAGACGACCTTGGCTTTGCGCTGTTTGAACGGGCAGGGCGTCAGCCGGTTCTCACCGAGCAGGGACGCCGCGTTATTCCTCAGGTTCAGCAGATCCTGGCGGCCAGCGAGCGGCTGGATGCGCTGGCGATACGTCTGTCGCAGGGCGTTGAACCCCGGCTCAGTTTTGCCATGTCAGACTTCTGGCAAACCGATCATCACGAGCATCTGCTCAGGCAATTTGATGCCCGTTATCCGGAGATTGAACTGGAGGTCATGATTGCCGAGGATGGTGATGTGCTGGATCTGCTGCAGGCCGGGCGGGTACATCTGGGCGTGGTGCGGGCACAGCCCAATCTGCCAGTGGATATCGCCGTGGCGCGACTGCAGGTTGAAGCACAGATGGCGGTCTTTTTACATCGCGATCATCCGCTGGCTCAGCTTAAGGCCCTGAGCGAAAGCGAGCTGGAAGGGGTTCGTCACCTGCGATTAAATACCTGGGTTGAGGCATCTGAACCCGCGCCAATGGGGCGCATCTGGTCGGCACCGACCTATCTGTTGCTGCTGGAGATGGCGGAGCAGGGATTTGGCTGGACGATTCTGCCGCGCTGGCTGGTGAAACAGTTTGGTCATGGCGTTCTGAAAGAGTTGTCGATGCCGGGCTGGCCGCAGCATATCGCCATTGAGGTGGTCTGGTCACGCCGAACGCCACCCGGTCCGGCGGGTCGCTGGATGATCGATCAGCTCTGCGCCCAGCCACGGGTTTAGTCGTGGCGGGCGATATCCGCAAACGGGGCGTCCAGCAGTCGTGAAAGATCCCGGGGAGCCAGTTCGATATCCAGTCCACGCTTGCCGCCTGAGATAAACATGGCGTCAAACGCGCTGGCTGAGTGGTCGATCACCGTAGGCAGCCGTTTTTTCTGGCCCAGCGGACTGATGCCGCCCACCAGATAGCCCGTGACCCTCTGCGCCAGCTGTGGGTCGGCCATATCCGCTTTCTTCGCGCCCAGCGCTTTTGCCACTTTCTTGAGATCCAGTTGCGTAGATACCGGCGTAATCGCCACTGCCAGCTGTTTCGCCTCGCCATTCAGCGCCACCAGCAGCGTCTTATAGACCTGGCGCGCATCCAGATTGAGTTTACGTACCGCTTCGTCACCAAAATGGGTTTCGCTGCTGTCATGCTCATAGGGATGCAGGGTGAAGCTGACTTTTTGTTTTTCCAGCAATTTTACGGCGGGCGTCATACAGGTTCCTTACTAAGAAAAATCTTATTACGCAGAATCGTGGAAAAAGGTGGCGAAACTTTGTTCTTTGAGTGAAAATTAGCCGCGCGCCAGCAATCTGATTGCTGAGCGATAACCAAAATCATAAACAAATTCCTCTTTGACGGGCCGATAATATTATCGGCTCTCTTTTTTTCAGGGCTTCTTCAGCATCTCAGGCAGGTTATCTTCGCCGTAGAGATGCAGAGCACCGACCGCTACCACATAGTTTCCTGCTGATAATCCCTGAAGCCGGTCACACCACTGCGCATTTCGCTGACCGATCAACGTATCATTCAGCGCCTGGCTGAAGGTGGCGGGCAGGGTGATTTCCGGCTGGCGTGGCGGCGTATCGAGCCACCAGCTCACCATCATCTGCAGCAGGCGCGCATTGGTGTGCCAGTGCAGCAGCGTATCCTGCAACAACGCCATGCCGTCATCCGGCAGCGCAGTCAGCAGGGCGATCTGCGCCTCTGCGCCTTCCAGTTCAATCACCGGTTTGTTCAGACCTTTCGCGGCCTGCAACAGCTGATAATCGATGCCGTAGTCAGGTCGCAATCCCAGCCTTTGTGCCTGCTGCGCCTGTAACATCAGCGCCACCTGCCAGGCGGGCAGATTATCAAACAGGCTCAGATTGAGGCTCATCTCCTGACAGAGTGCGGTGAGCGTTTGCATCGCGTGGCTATCCAGCCGGGTGGAAAGCGCGGGACGATCGCCGTGGTGATCAAAGGGTGAACCACCCTGCGTAATATCCGCTTCCACAATCAGTGCATCCGCCTGCTGCAACTGACGCAGCAGACGGGCGGGCAACGGCTGCATGTCGCGCGTTCCCATATGGATGCTGCCGACCAGATGCAGCTGACGATCGCCAAGCCGGACATCCATCGCAGGCCAGCGGTAACTGGCGGGAAAAAGTTGGCTGATAAAGCCGCGCAGTGAGCGCCAGATGTTGCCTGTCATTCCCGGTCCTTTGCGATTCAAAACCCCATGCTAGCGACTTCAGCGCGCGAAAAACAGCGCTGAAACGGCGATTACTCGCGCGGTGGCCGGTAACGCAGCAGGCGGTTAGCATTGCTGACCACGGTAATGGAGGAGAGCGCCATCGCTGCACCCGCCACAATCGGGCTGAGCAGGGTACCGGTCAGCGGATAGAGCACACCCGCCGCCACCGGAATGCCGATGCTGTTATAGATAAATGCCCCAAACAGATTCTGCCGGATATTGCGCAGCGTCGCGGAAGAGAGCGCTAACGCGTCCGCCACGCTGTTCAGGTCGGCACGCATCAACGTGATGCCCGCGGTTTCCACCGCCACATCGCTGCCGCCACCCATGGCAATGCCCACATCGGCCTGCGCCAGTGCGGGCGCGTCATTGATGCCATCGCCTACCATCGCGACGCGACGACCCTGCTGCTGTAAGTGTTCAATTGCAGCCGCTTTGCCTTCCGGCATCACGCCCGCAATCACTTCATCAATACCGACCTCGGCAGCAATGGCGCGCGCGGTATTTTCATGATCGCCGGTCAGCATAATCAGGCGATAACCCTGCTGATGCAGTCGCTTCAGAGCTGCGCCGCTTTCCGGTCGAAGCTGATCGCGCAGCGCGATAAGCCCGGTTAGCTGGCCCTGCTCAGCCAGTAACACCGGCGTTGCACCCTGTTGCGTCAGCCGCGCAATCTCTGCTTCCGCCGCCTGGTAATCGACGCCGTTATCCTGCATCAGCGCGGCATTACCCAGCAGCAGCGTTCTGCCATCCAGACTACCGCTGACCCCTTTGCCGCGTATTGTACGAAATTGCGCTAACAGAGGCGGCTGGGTCAGTTTCGCTTCGGCGACAATCGCTTTTGCCAGCGGATGGCCCGAGGCGAACTCCAGCGCAGCCGCGGTCGCTAACACTGATTCACGGGTGGCATCCCCCCAGACCTGCACGTCACTGACCTGCGGCCTGCCGGCAGTGAGTGTGCCGGTTTTATCAAACACCAGCGTGTCGATTTGGCTGGCGCGCTGCAAGGCATCGGCGTCGCGCACCAGCACCCCCAGCTCGGCGGCGCGGCCAACACCGGCAATAATCGACATCGGCGTCGCCAGGCCCAGCGCACAAGGACAGGCGATAATCAGCACGGTTGTCGCGATCACCAGCATGTAGGCAATTTGTGGCTGCGGTCCGAACAGATACCACACTGCGCCGCTGAGCAGTGCGATCAACACCACCACCGGGACAAAAACGGCGGAGATGCGATCCGCCAGACGGCCCACATCCGGTTTACTGCTCTGCGCCTGACGCACCAGCCGGATAATGCGCGACAGGGTGGTGTGATTACCCGTCGCCCGGGCGATAAATTCTACCGAGCCATCCTGCACCAGGGTGCCGGCAAAGATGGCTGCGCCCGGGGTCTTGCTTTGCGGCACCGCTTCGCCGGTCAGCATCGCTTCATCAAACCAGGCTTCACCGGTAGCTATTTCGCCATCAACCGGCACCCGATCGCCGGTGACCAGGCGCAGCGTCATGCCGGGCTGCACTTCGCTGACCGGAATCAGCCTGTCGCCCTGTTGATCAACCTGCCGCGCCTGGGCTGGCGTCAGATCCAGCAATCTTTCCAGCGCTTTAGAAGATCGCTGACGCGCCCGCTGCTCCAGGGCATGCCCCAGATTGATCAGGCCCAGGATCATGACGCTGGCTTCGAAATAGAGATGGCGCGCCTGTGGCGGGAAAAAGTCGGGCCACAACACCACGCTAAAGGAGTAAATCCAGGCGGCGCCTGTGCCGAGTGCCACCAGCGTATCCATGGTGGCGCTGCCATTGCGTAAACTGCGCCAGGCACTGCGATAAAAATGGCTGCCGGTGACGATCATGATCAGCAGAGTCACGATGCCCAGCGTCAGCCAGACGCCGTGGTTGTGATCGGTGAGCATCATGTTGTCGCCCACCATGCCCCAGATCATCAGCGGCAGGCCAAACGCCAGGGCGACAGCAGCCTGCCAGCTGAAACGCCGCATCGCGCTGCGGGCGCTGAGCTGCTGCTTCTCACGTCGCTCCTGCTCGTCATCCACTACCTGCGCGCCATAACCCGCGGCATCGACGGCCGCTACCAGCTGCTGCGGATCAGCGTCGCCCAGCACCAGCGCACTGCGTTCGCCGAGATTGACGCGCGCCTGGCTGACGCCTGCGACCTGCTGCAGTGCTTTTTCCACCCGGCTCACGCAACTGGCGCAGGTCATGCCCTCAATCAGCAGCATATGGGTGGGGAGGGTTGTTTCTGCCGGACGGGAAGCAGTCTCCGTTGTCAGCGCCTCCGGCGGCGGCTCTGATGCTGTCAACGGTTCAGACTTTGGGGAAGCGTCCGCGGTTTTCAGCGTCGCGTGATAACCCGCCTGCTCCACGGTGGCGATCAGCGCGGCCGCATCTGCGTGACCGGAAACCTGCGCTTCCTGTTGGGTCACGTTGGCCTGGTCAACATCATCACGTTGTTCCAGTGCCTCTTTGACACGTTTGACACAGTGGCCGCAGGACAAGCCGTCCAGTGCCAGAGAAATAGTGTGTGACATAATCAACTCCTTCTGTAATCCCATTTGACCGATTGGTCATTTTCGATTCATGCTTAAGCATAAACCTTCCATCAAGGGGAAGGTCAAGGGGACGAAAATGAACATCAGCGATGTGGCAAAAAAGACCGGACTGACCAGCAAGGCGATACGTTTTTACGAAGAGAAGGGAGTGGTGACACCGCCGTTGCGCAGTGAAAATGGCTACCGCAGCTACAACGGACACCATCTTGAGGAGCTGAACCTGTTACGTCAGGCGCGACAGGTTGGCTTCACGCTGGATGAGTGTCGTGAGCTGGTGGCACTGTTTAACAATCCGTCGCGCCACAGTGCCGATGTAAAAGCCCGTACCCTGCAGAAAGCGGATGAAATTGCGGCGCATATTGAAGAGCTACACGTCATGCGCGCTCGCCTGCTGGCGCTGGCAGAGGCCTGTCCCGGCGATGACGGCGCCGAATGTCCGATTATCAACAATCTGGCTGGATGCTGCGGTCAGCGTGGCTGAATACGCAGCGTAATCCCCTCAATGCCGGTTACGACCACTGCTGTGCCCGCAGGCAGATCCTGCTCCGCCTCGACCCGCCAGCTGCTGTCCCCGATCCGCACATGGCCGGTGCGGTTATGCAGCGCGGTATCCAGCGTCAGCTGCAACCCGATCATCTGACTGCCGCGCTGGTTCAGGGCATTGGGTTTCTGACGCGCTTCACGGTGGCGCATCCAGCGATACCATAAAAAGACGCAGATCAGCGTCAGCACGGCAAACAGAGAGCCCTGCGCCGTCCAGCTTACCGGCACAAACCACTCAATGAGGCCGACGATGACCGCCGCCAGCCCGCTCCAGAGCAGGTAACCGCTGGTGCCCAGCATCTCAGCCGCCAGCAGTAACCCACCCAGCGTCAGCCAGAACCAGTGCGGATGCGCGATAATATCGACCAGCATCAGCGTTTCGACTCAGTGCGTGATTCCTTCAGCAGTTCACCGATGCCCGCAATCGAACCCAGCAGACTGCTCGCCTCCAGCGGCATCATCACCACTTTGCTGTTATTAGCTTCACCGATTTTTTGCAGCGCATCGGTATATTTCTGTGCCACAAAGTAGTTAATGGCCTGAATATCACCTGATGCGATCGCTTCCGAGACCATCTTAGTGGCGTTAGCTTCCGCTTCCGCCTGACGTTCGCGCGCTTCTGCCTGCAGGAACGCCGAGGTCCGTTCACCTTCTGCTTTGAGGATTTGCGACTGCTTATCCCCTTCAGCGCGCAGGATCGCCGCCTGTCGCACCCCTTCGGCGGTCAGAATATCGGCGCGTTTAGTTCGCTCCGCTTTCATCTGCGCATTCATCGCGCCAATCAGCTCCTGCGGCGGACGCACATCGCGGATCTCGATGCGGGTGATCTTGACACCCCACGGATTGGTCGCTTCATCCACGATATGCAGCAGGCGGGTGTTGATGCTGTCGCGCTGTGACAGCATTTCGTCCAGCTCCATGCTGCCAAGCACGGTACGCATATTGGTCATGGTGAGGTTAAGAATCGCCTGCTCAAGATTGCTGACTTCATACGCGGCACGCGCCGGGTCAACGACCTGAATAAAGCAGACTGCATCGATGGTGACGTTGGCATTGTCTTTGGAGATGATCTCCTGCGAGGGAATATCGAGTACCTGTTCCATCATGTTGATCTTACGACCGACACGATCCATGAACGGCACCACCAGGCTTAATCCTGGCTGCAGGGTGCGGGTATAACGGCCAAAGCGCTCAACCGTCCATTGAAAACCTTGTGGCACGATCTTGACGGTGGCCCAGACCGCCACCAGCGCCAGAATAATCAGGGCAGGAATTACAGTTATCATACAACCTCCGCGTTGTCAGATTAACGGGCCGAGTCGCTTCGGCCCGGGGTGCTGCCGCTTAGTAGAGCAGGGAATAGAGCTGACGGCGATAACGCGCGGCAAGTGCATCGCCGGTACCCAGCGCCGCCAGAATCTCCTGCAGCATTTTACGCGCCTGGCCATCAGCGGCATTAAGATCGGATTTCAGGAAGCTGAACAGCAGTTCCAGCGCTTCTTCATTACGACCCACCTGATGCAGCTGTAACGAGAGTTTAGCAGCCAGCCCGGCGTTAGTCGGGTCAGCCTCCAGCTGGGATTGCAGCTGCTGAATCTCCGGCGTATCCGCTGCCTGTTTCAGCAGATCGATCTGCGCCATCAGGCTCTGATAGCGGGTATCCTGATCCTGCAATGGCACCACTTTCAGCACCGCTTCCGCTTCATCGCTGCGGTTCAGGGTAATCAGTACGTCAGCCAGCAGGAAACCGATCTCGCTGGACTGATTGCTCAGCTGCCACGCATCTTTTAACAACGGCAGCGCCTCCAGCGGTTTACCTTCCTGCATCAGCGCCATCGCCTGCTGCGCTTTCAGCTCTTCTTCGCGCGGCAGGACTTTTTCCAGCAGGGCGCGGATCGCTTCTTCCGGCTGCGGTCCCTGGAAGCCATCAACCGGCTGACCATCCTGGAACAGATAGACGGTCGGGATTGAACGCAGACCAAACTGCGACGCCACCCTTTGCTCTTTGTCGCAATCCAGTTTTGCGAGAATAAACTGACCCGCGTACTCCTGCGCCAGGCGCTCCAGCACGGGCGTCAGCTCCTGACAGTGCTGGCTGCGCTCAGACCAGAAGTAGAACAGCACCGGCAGCTGCATCGACTGCTCAAGGGTCTGCTGCAGGTTAGATTCGTTGATGTCGATGATAGAAGCTTGTGGTGACATGGATAAGTCTCTTTGCAAAAAGTGTTCTAAGAATATGGGGCCAACTGGCCCGGCTTCAAGCGCTATTGCGCATGGCTGCTTAATGGCTGCGCAAAATGCGATCCAGCATCCAGCCGGGCAGTAACCGTTTCAGCAGGCTCATTATGTGTGCGACAAGTGTCACCGGATAGCGTAAACGCGGATGTTTACTCTCGAGTGCATGACGAAGTTTAGGCAGAATGGCTTCTGGTGGCAGAGTAAAACGTGCCGCGATGCCGGGGTTACGCACCGGGTTATGCTGTTCGCCCTGCGTCACATTGTCGGTAAAACGGGTCTGAATCGGACCCGGTTCAATCAGGCTGACCCGGATGCCGCGGCTGCGCACTTCAAGCCGCAGCGCATCGCTCCAGGCTTCCAGCGCATATTTACTGGCGGCATAGGCACCCCGGCCTGGCGTGGAGATCAGCCCCAGCACCGAGCTGGTATTAATAATGCGGCCATCGCCGCTGGCCTGCAACGCGGGCAACAGACGCAGTGTCAGCTGATGAACGCCGAAAAAGTTGCTGGAAAACTGCTGTTCCAGCTGCTGGCGGGAGAGGGTGTGCAGCGGGCCGTAGAGACCAAATCCGGCGTTGTTAAACAGCGCCGTCAGACGGTTATCGCAGAGCGCGAGCACTGTGTCGGCGGCCTGATCCACACTTTGCGGATCGTCGAGATCCAGTTGCAGCCCGGTAAAGCCCAGTGTTTCCATGCGGGCGACATCCTCTGCTTTACGGCAGGCGGCGATCACCCGGTAGCCCCGCGCCAGTAAATCGTGAGCGGCAACCAGGCCAATACCGCTGGAACAACCTGTAATCAGAATGTTTTTTTGCACAAATTCATCCCCTTCGAATCTCATGTTTTTTTAATAAGCTGTTATTTCTTCTGCATGTATACCTGATTGCAATGAGTCAGCATTTCACGTTTCTCTTTTATCTTCCTCCTGATTTACCAGGAGTCTGCCGTGAAAAATGAGTGATTACGATAACATCTTAATAATGATCAGACCCAGACCGGGCATAAAGTCTCTGCCATTTTGATGTTACTGGTTTTGCTTACATCATCTGGCGAAATGACAGATCTGGCGTGGCACAGGAGGAAATTCTGGCTGGCGGGTAAACTCAAGAAATCGTCTGGAAGCACTCATGAACTTTAGTTATTATTCGTACAGATTCAGGACCGCAGGGATGATATATGGACATTAAACAGGCTGCACTGGGAATTCTCGATGGGATATCTTCCATACCAAATACAGCTTACATGGGTATGGTCAGAAGTTGGGAGGGGAGCGGACTCGCAGGGCAGAGTGCTAAACAAAGAAATCAGGCTGAGACGGAGCGTTTTTTCTATATGCTCAAAAGCTTGGGTAATGCTGAGTCACCTTTACGCAGACTAATTACTCTTGTTTTCACCTGGTTTTATCAAAAGCTTGATGATGAAGGAAAGGAGGCTGTTAACAATAAATTGGGGTACGGCGCTGGAAGCATTGCAGGACGAACAGCCGGGCAAATTACATTGGCACAGACAACAGCAAGTATGATGTTGCGTCGGTTGGCTATTGACGAGGCATACAGGCATTTCATCCGATTCAGTGCTTCAGCCTCTCTAAACGTGGTGATGTTACAGGGGATAATTGAAGAGTCAGCAAGAGCGTCAAGAAGGATGAAAAACAAATATCCGGCTACGCACGCCAGGGTATCAAAAGAGAATTTAGATATGGTTTATTTCCTCGTTGAACGACAATTAGAGCCTTACCTTGTGTTCATCGAAGGACATCCTATTAATTGTAAAGGAATACAAGATGAAATTTGTAAAATCGTTAATGTCCCACGCAATTGAAGGAACCATTACCTTTTTGTCTGTGATTTTTGCTATGGGTTCTTTTTTCTGGTTTGAAAGCACATGGCTGAAACTTACCGGGTGTATCGGAGCATTAATAGTTGGCTATGTGATTTCATACGGAGCGGCGAAAATCAGAGGTGGCTGAACCTGAATTGCTGCTGTGATTTTGCAGCTATTAATAATTTTGCAGCTACTAATAATTGAGTTGAGTAGTTCTGGCTCAATGTTTTATTTAATGGTGAGATCGTTTTGTACTAACCTGCCACCAGAACGCCACAGACGCCCGCTGCGCCACACAAAAGCGCGGTCATCACACTTGATAACCCTATATAGATCATCCTCACAGCGCGGCAAATGTAAAGCCGCTGTCACCACTTTGCCGCCAATAACAAAAAAACCGATATTAAATTATTGATTTAAATAATTTATTATATGCGGCAAAGTGCTTTTTCATTTCTTTACCCTTTTTGCGCATCCAGGCGCGCTACGGCTGCTTAACTAAGGGGGCCAGGTCTTTTGCCATTAACTTGGCGATAAAAGGCTGGGCATCAGGATTAGGATGAATGCCATCCTGCTGCATCCACTCGGGTTTCAGATAAACCTGTTCCATGAAAAAGGGCACCAGAGGAATGTTATGCTGATGCGCTAATCCGGGATAGATGCCGCTGAACGCTTCGGTGTAGCGGCGGCCATAGTTGGCAGGCAGACGAATCTGCATCAGCAGCGGCTTCGCATTGGCGGCTTTAACATCGTCGATAACTTTACTCAGATTCTGCGCGATAGCGTCGGGCGGGAAACCGCGCAAACCATCGTTACCGCCCAATTCGATTAACACCCATTGCGGCTGATGCTGTTTTAATAGTGCGGGCAGGCGCGCCAACCCCTGTGCAGCCGTATCACCGCTGATACTGGCGTTGATCACTTTAGGTTTTTGCTGCCACTGCTTATCAAGCAGGCTGGGCCAGGCCGCGGTGGCAGACATGCGATAGCCCGCACTCAGGCTGTCGCCCAGCACCATCAGCGTATCTGCAGCAGCAAGACGCGACACCAGCAGAAGAATCAATAACAGGAAGGGATAATGCCAGCGGAAAACATTGTTGAAGTTCATCATCTTACTAAGTCCGTCGGTCAGGGAGAGCATCAGTTAACCATCCTTACCGGAGTTGAGTTGGTTGTCAAACCAGCTGAGACCATTGCGCTGATTGGCGAATCCGGTTCCGGCAAGTCAACCCTGCTCGGAATTCTGGCCGGGCTGGACGATGGCAGCAGCGGCGAAGTCCATCTGCTGGGGCAGCCACTGCACCAGATGAACGAAGAGCAGCGTGCGGCCCTGCGTGCCCGGCAGGTCGGCTTTGTATTCCAGTCGTTTATGCTGGTGCCAACCCTGAATGCCCAGGAGAATGTGCAGCTGCCTTCGCTGCTGCGCGGCGACAGCGACCGTCAGAGCCGTGAACAGGCGAGAGAGCTTCTGACGCTGCTCGGACTGGGTGAACGTCTGCATCATCTGCCCGCCCAGCTTTCAGGCGGCGAGCAGCAGCGCGTGGCGCTGGCCCGCGCCTTCAGTGGCCGTCCTGGTCTGCTGTTTGCCGATGAACCGACCGGCAATCTCGATCGTAAAACCGGTGACCGCATTGCCGATCTGCTGTTTTCCCTTAACCGCGACTTCGCCACCACGCTGATTCTGGTGACGCATGACGAGCAACTGGCGGCGCGCTGCGATCGTCGCCTGCGGCTGCGCGACGGTAAATTGTGGGAGGAGCAATGATCTGGCGCTGGTTCTGGCGCGAGTGGCGTTCGCCCTCGCTGCTGATTGTCTGGCTTGCGCTGACGCTGGCGGTGGCCTGCGTGCTGGCGCTGGGGTCGATCAGCGATCGCATGGAAAAAGGGCTGAATCAGCAGAGCCGTGATTTTATGGCCGGTGACCGTACGCTGCGCAGCAGTGATGCAGCGCCAGAAGCCTGGCTTGCAAAAGCAGCTGAAAGCGGTCTGACGGTGAGCCGTCAGCTGACCTTTATGACCATGACCTTTGCCGATCAGTCACCGCAGCTTGCCTCAGTAAAAGCGGTGGACGATCGCTACCCGATGTTTGGCACGCTGCAGACGCAGCCACCGGGGCTGAGGCCGCAGGCGGGAACTGCGCTGGCAGCACCGCGCCTGATGGCGCTGCTGAACCTGAAAGTGGGCGACACGCTGGAAGTGGGTGACACCCAGCTGCGTATCAGCGGCGAGGTGATCCAGGAGCCGGATGGTGGCTTTAACCCGTTTGAGATGGCGCCGCGTCTGCTGATCAATCTGGCGGATGCCGCCAAAACCGGTGCGATTCAGCCAGGCAGCCGCATCACCTGGCGCTATAAGTTTTCCGGTAATCCCGATCAGCTGGCCAGCTATGACCGCTGGATTGAACCACAGCTGAAAGCGGACCAGCGCTGGATCAGCGTGGAGAACTCGGAAGATGCACTGGGCCGTTCGATGCAGCGGGCACAGCAGTTCCTGCTGCTCTCGGCCTTGCTGACGCTGATGCTGGCGATTGCGGCCGTGGCGGTCGCCATGAGCCACTATTGCCGCAGCCGCTACGATCTGGTGGCGGTGCTGAAAACCCTGGGTGCGACGCACGGCGCGTTGCAGCGGCTGATCATCGGTCAGTGGCTGGCGGTTCTGCTGCTGGCGGCGATTGCCGGTGGTCTGGTGGGGCAGGGCGTTGAAGCGATCCTGATGGCGATGCTGAAACCCGTGCTGCCTGCCAGCTTACCGGCGGCGAGCGTCTGGCCGTGGATCTGGGCGGTGGGATCGCTGTTTGTGATTTCGCTGCTGGTGGGTCTGCGTCCCTATCGTCTGCTGCTGGCGACGCAGCCGCTGCGGGTGTTGCGGCGCGATGCGGTGGCGAACCTCTGGCCGCTGAAGATCTATATTCCGGTGATGATTGCTGTCGTGGTGACGCTGTTAGCGCTGCTGGTTGGCGGCAGTAAAATGCTCTGGGCGCTGCTGGCGGGCGTGGTGGTGCTGGCGGGATTGCTGGCACTACTCGGCTGGGGAACCCTGCTGCTGCTGCGTCGGCTGGTAGTGCGCAACCTGGCGTTACGACTGGCGATCAACCGGCTGCTGCGCCAGCCCGGCATGACGCTGAGCCAGCTTGCGGCCTTTTCGCTGTCGTTCATGCTGCTGGCGCTGCTGCTGGTAATGCGTGGCGATCTGCTGGATCGCTGGCAGCAGCAGTTACCGGCGGATAGCCCGAACTTCTTCCTGCTGAACATGACGGCAGATCAGGTACCGCAGGTGCGTGATTTCCTGCAGTCGCATCAGATCACGCCCGGGACCTTTTACCCGATTGCGCGGGTGCGGCTCAGTGAACTCAACGGCAAACCGGCCGATCCGAAGCTGGATAATGCCCTGAACCGTGAGCTCAACCTGACGGAACTGGCCGATCGTCCGGATCATAATCCGCTGGTGGCAGGCAACTGGCCACCTAAAGCGGGTGAAGTGTCGATGGAAGTGGAGCTGGCCGATCGGCTGGGGCTGAAGCTCGGCGATACCCTGACGTTCGATGGCGATACGCAGACCTTCAGCGCGCGCATTACCAGTTTGCGTAAAGTGGACTGGGAAAGCCTGAAGCCAAACTTCTTCTTTATCTTCCCGCCGGGCGCGCTCGACAGCCAGCCGCAGACCTGGCTCACCAGCTTCCGCATGGAGGCGAATCCTGTTCTGCTGGCGCAGCTTAACCGTGCTTTTCCGGCGCTGAGTCTGCTGGATATCGGCAGCATTATGCGGCAGATCGGCCAGGTGCTGGCGCAGGTCAGCCAGGCGCTGGAGATCATGGTGGTGCTGGTAACCGCCTGCGGCGTGTTGCTGCTGCTGGCGCAGATTCAGGTCGGTATGCGCCAGCGGCGTCAGGAGCTGGTGGTCTATCGCACGCTGGGTGCCGGTAAACGCCTGCTGCGCACGACGCTGTGGTGTGAGTTTGCATTGCTCGGCGTGGTCTCCGGCGTGGCGGCGGCGATGGGGGCAGAAGCGGCACTGTGGGGATTACAGACTAAGATTTTCGACTTCCCGTGGCAGCCTGACTGGACCCTGTGGCTGGCGCTGCCGTTGTGTGGCGCGCTGCTGTTATCGCTCTGCGGTGGCTGGCTGGGGATCCGATTACTGAAAGGGAAGGCGTTGTTCAGGAAGTTTGATGCGGCGTAAGGCAGGGCTGGAATAAGGCGGCACCAGGCCGCCTTTGACCTTGATCCCGATCGCACCCGTTACCGGCGTCTGAATCTGTCTAACCGGTGTCGACCCTGGCTCACCGGCGTATACGTCCATCACATTAACCTTCTGAGCCGCCTGATAAAGGCATTATCAGGCGGTGCGGGGATTACAGTTTTTCAACCGCCCAGGCGATGCCGCTGGCGTACGCTTCCGGTAGCTGCGTCACCAGCGCATTAAGGGCAGCCCTGAGCCGCTCTGTATCACTGTCGGTCAGGTTCAGATGGCCCACTTTACGACCCGGACGCACTTCTTTGTCATACCAGTGCAGATGCACCAGCGGCTGCTGCAGCCAGCTCAGATTCACGTCGGTGCCAATCAGATTGACCATCGCCGACGGCGCAAACACCACCGGCTGTGGTAATGCCAGACCAAGAATGGCGCGCAGATGCAGCTCAAACTGGCTGATCGACGCACCGTTCTGCGTCCAGTGCCCACTGTTATGGACGCGCGGCGCCAGCTCATTGATCAGCAATCCGTCTGGCGTAACGAAACACTCCATCGCCATTACGCCGACGTAGTTCAGTTCCTGCATGATCGCGCTCAGCATCGCTTCGGCCTGCTGCTGCTGTGTCTGATCCGCCTGCGGCAGCGCAACGCTGGTGCGCAGAATGCCATCCTGATGCAGGTTATGCGTCAGCGGATAGAACACCACCTGGCCATCGTGACCGCGCGCCCCCACCAGTGAGACTTCACCGGAAAAGTTGATGCCCTGCTCAACGATGCATTCGCCGTAGCACGCCTCCGGCAGGGTGTGAGTCTCATCGGCACGCAGACGCCACTGACCCCGGCCGTCGTAACCGCCGGTGCGGCTTTTCACAATCGCTAATTCGCCCAGCGAGTCGAACACCGCTGGCCATTCGCTTTTGTCCGCCAGCAACTGCCACGGCGCGGTGGCCAGTCCCAGCTGATCCAGCAGCTGTTTCTGCGTCAGACGATCCGCCAGACGCGGAAAGATATCGCGGTTAACAAAGGCCGGATGGCTGGCCAGCTCACGCGTCAGCGCCGTCTCCGGCCAGCGTTCGATTTCGGCGGTGATCACGCTGTCGGCGATAGGGAGCGCGGTGGGATCGGCGTCTAAGCCTACCGGATACACCGCGATGCCCAGGGGTTCACCCGCCTGACGCAGCATACGACCTAACTGGCCGTTGCCCAGTACGCAAACCGGCTTCATGCATCCACCCGCGGATCGGGATGGTTCAGCACCTCATCGGTCTGGCTCTGACGCCAGGTGGTCAGGCGTAACGCCAGCGCACTGTCATGCAGCGCCAGAATCTGCGCCGCCAGCAGCGCGGCATTGGCTGCGCCTGCCTTGCCAATCGCCAGCGTACCGACCGGAATACCGCGCGGCATCTGCACAATCGAATAGAGGCTATCGACGCCGCTCAGTGCTGCGCTCTGCACCGGCACACCCAGCACCGGCACCAGCGTTTTTGCCGCCAGCATACCCGGCAGATGTGCCGCGCCACCTGCGCCAGCAATAATCACCTGAAGACCCTTGTCGGCTGCCGTTTCGGCGAAGCTGAACAGTTTATCCGGGGTGCGGTGCGCAGAGACCACTTCAACATCAAAAGGGACGTCCAGGCTGGAGAGGATTTCAGCGGCGAACTGCATGGTGGCCCAGTCACTTCTGGAACCCATAACAATGGCGATGCGGGCCGGGGCGTTGGATGGCATGCGGTCAACTCCTGTGAATGAACAAACAGACCTGGCCGAGCGGACAGGTTTTGAAGGGCACCGAGAATAGCATGAGAAGCACGCAAGGAAAACGGTTGCGTCGGGCTTAAGGTCGTGGATTTAACCGCAGATTAAAAGTCGAAATGGATAAGCTGAATGCCACTGGCGTCGAGCTGGATCATGGAACCCCGGCTGTGCCAGGCACCCAGCACCGCGCGTTGCGCCGTTTCACCCTGCGGGCTCAGCGTATGAATCGCCGGGCGATGAGTGTGACCGTGGATTAACAGCGGCACCTGCTGGCGCAGCATAGTGGCGACGACCGCTTCCTGATTCACATCCATGATGGTCTGGGATTTATGCTGGTTGGCCTGTTTACTGTCGGCGCGCATCCGGGCGGCAATACGTTTACGTATCCATAACGGCAACGCGAGAAACAGCCGCTGGATCCAGGGATTATGCACTTTGGCCCGAAAACGCAGGTAACCCGCATCGTCGGTACAGAGCGTATCGCCGTGCATGATCAGCAACCGATGGCCGTAGAGCGTCAGCACCTGCTCTTCCGGCAGCAGCGTCATGCCGCAGGCCTGCGCGAAGCGTCGGCCAATCAGGAAGTCGCGATTGCCATGGATAAAGTAAACCGGAACCGGAAGGGCGCGCAGGGCGCGGGCAACCTGCTGATGCAGTGGATTGGGATCGTCGTCGCCAATCCAGGCTTCAAACAGATCGCCGAGAATATAGAGCGCGTCGCAGTGGGGCGCTTCGCGCTGTAAAAAATGCAGAAAACCGGCGGTAATCGCCGGTTCTTCCTGACACAGATGGAGATCTGCGATAAACAGCGTGCGCGACATTACTCGCTGACGGTCACTTTCTGGATAACGACGTCGTCTTTTGGCACATCCTGGTGCATGCCGCTGCGGCCGGTAGAGACCGCTTTGATCTTCTCGACCACATCCATACCTTCAACCACTTCAGCGAATACGCAGTAGCCCCAGCCCTGAACGCTTTCGTCACGGAAGTTCAGGAAGTCGTTGTCAGCTACGTTGATGAAAAACTGTGCGGTCGCAGAGTGCGGCGCAGAGGTACGTGCCATTGCCAGCGTACCTTTGGTGTTTTTCAGGCCATTACTGGCTTCGTTCTGAATTTCGGCTTTAGTTTCTTTCTGCTTCATGCCCGGCTCGAAGCCGCCGCCCTGAATCATAAAGCCGTTGATTACGCGGTGAAAAATGGTGTTGTCGTAAAAACCTTCACGGCAGTAATCCAGGAAGTTCTGTACGGTTGCCGGCGCTTTATCATCGAAAGTTTTGATTACGATATCGCCATGGTTCGTCTGGAAAGTTACCATTTTTGTCGTCCTGTAAAGGTTGTCATCAGTTGCTGAGGTCGCTCTGTCGATGGGCGTCCCCCTTTTTGTCGACCGTTCTTATATCATAATTTCCAATGACGCGTCAGCAGCGCGGCGCAGTTGGCTTGCTTTGCGTCGCGCGAGCGATAAAAATACGGCACAATGTCTGGATACTTAAAAGTGCCAACCACACGCGAAAACGGAACCGTTCAATGCTTAAGATTTATAACACCCTGAGTCGACAGAAAGAGGAATTCAAACCCATTCATGCCGGTAAAATCGGGATGTATGTTTGCGGCATCACGGTGTATGACCTCTGTCACATTGGTCATGGGCGGACGTTCGTGGCGTTTGACGTGGTGGCGCGCTACCTGCGTTACCTCGGTTATCAGCTTAATTATGTACGTAACATCACCGACATTGATGACAAAATCATCAGGCGCGCCAACGAAAACGGCGAGAGCATCGAAACCCTGACTAACCGCATGATTGGCGAGATGCACAACGACTTCGCCGCGCTGGGGATTCTGCCGCCCGATGAGGAGCCGCGCGCTACCCGTCACATCGCTGAGATTATCGAGCTGGTGGAAACACTTATCGCTCGCGGTCACGCTTATGTGGCGGACAATGGCGACGTGATGTTTGATGTCCTCAGCGACACCGATTACGGCGCGCTGTCGCGTCAGGATCTGGAGCAGTTGCAGGCGGGCGCGCGTGTTGAAGTCGCCGACGTGAAACGCAACCCGATGGACTTCGTGCTGTGGAAAATGTCCAAAGCGGATGAGCCAGCCTGGTCATCGCCGTGGGGCAACGGTCGTCCTGGCTGGCACATTGAGTGCTCGGCAATGAACTGCAAACAGCTGGGCACCCATTTCGATATCCACGGCGGCGGCTCCGATCTGATGTTCCCGCACCATGAAAACGAAATCGCTCAGTCGAGCTGCGCCCATGACGGTCCTTACGTCAACTACTGGATGCACTCCGGCATGGTGATGGTTGACCGCGAGAAGATGTCCAAATCGCTCGGTAACTTCTTCACCGTGCGTGACGTGCTGCAACATTATGATGCGGAGACGGTGCGTTACTTCCTGATGTCCGGTCACTATCGCAGCCAGCTTAACTACGGCGAAGATAACCTGAATCAGGCGCGTGCGGCGCTGGAGCGTCTCTATACGGCACTGCGTCACACCGACAGCAGCGTGCCTGCCCACGGCGGCGAAGCGTTCGAAGCGCGGTTCCGCAGCGCGATGGATGATGATTTCAACACTCCGGAAGCCTATTCGGTGCTGTTCGACATGGCGCGAGAAGTGAACCGCCTGAAAAGTGAAGATGGCGCTTCAGCGCACGGGCTGGCGTCAAAGCTGCGCGAGATGGCCAACGTGCTGGGCATTCTGCAGCAGGACCCTGAGTTGTTCCTGCAAAGCGGCGCGCAGGTCAATGACGAAGAGGTTGCCGAGATTGAGCACTGGGTTAAAGCCCGTGCCGATGCGCGCGCCGCCAAAGCCTGGGCGGAAGCGGACATCGCGCGCGACAAGCTTAACGCGCTGGGTGTCATCGTCGAGGATGGGCCGCAGGGCTCCAGCTGGCGTCGAAAATAAACCGGAGAGGGCGAGCAATCGCCCTTTTTTATTATGGCGATTGAACAGATTCAGATCCGCGGCTTCCGCTCGATACGTAACCTGACGCTGTCGCTGCAGCAGCTGAATGTGGTGAGCGGTCCTAACGGCTGCGGTAAATCCAACCTCTACAAAGCGGTGCGGCTGCTGCATGAGGCTGCCAGCGGTCGCCTGGCACTGGCGCTGGCTGAAGAAGGCGGTATTCAGAAAGCGATGTGGGCGGGCGGCTTACGCCGGGGCGATCGCCGACACGATCCAAAGCGCCTGGAGCTGGCCGTGGTGATGGATGACATGGATTACCAGCTGGAGATTGGCTTTCCCGAGCCGCTGGTGACCAGCCTGTTTAATCTCGATCCGCTGGTGAAGCAGGAGCGACTCTGGCTGAGCGGTCAGCAGCGCCGTCCTTCCGCCTGTATTATGCAGCGCGAAAATCAGACTGCCTTTCTGCACAACGTTGAGGGCGAGCGCGTCGCCTATCCGGCGGTGCTGCATCCCGAAGAGTCGCTGTTTGGTCAGCTTGGCGAACCCCATCGCTATCCGGAGCTTTCGCAGCTGCGCGAACGTCTGCAGCAGTGGCGCTTTTACCATGAGTTTGCGGTCTGGCCTGGCTCACCGATACGGGCACCGCAGATTGGCGTGCGTGCGCCGGTGCTGAGCCATGATGGCAGTAATCTGGCGGCGGCCTGGGCGACCATTGTGGAGCGCGGTCATTCCGAACTCCTGTCTGAGGTGATGGAACAGGCGTTTCCCGACAGCCAGTTTGATGTCGATGTGCAGAATGGCCGTTTCCAGATGCTGATGTCGCGCCAGGGCATTCTGCGTCCGCTGGAGAGCGCGGAGTTTTCTGATGGCACGCTGCGGTTTCTCTGTCTGGTTGTCGCACTGCTCAGCCCGCGTCCGCCTGCCTTTATGGCACTGAATGAGCCGGAAAACAGCCTGCATGAAGATCTGTTGCCTGCGCTGGCGCGCTTAATCGCCGAAGCCAGCGAGTTCAGTCAGCTCTGGATCACCAGCCATTCACCCCGGCTCGCGACGTTGATAGCGCAGCATACGGCGGTGAATCATATTGCACTGGAACAGCGGGAAGGGGAGACGTGCGTGAAGGGGGATGAGCGGGTGTAACAGCGTCCCCGCAGGGACGCCCGTAAATCACTCAACCACAGTAATGCGGAAACCCGCGAATTCTACGGTCTGACCGGCTACGATTTTGCAGCGCTTGCGGGTTTCTACCGCACCGTTGACCTTCACTTCACCCTCGGCAATCACGACTTTCGCCTGTGCGCCGCTCTGAACCCAGCCTTCCAGTTTCAGCAGGTCACACAGATCGACGTGCGGGAATTTACCCAGTGAAAAACTTGTCATTTATACTACCTCTTTATCATGAAACTCTTCGCACGCCTGCAGCGTGTTTTGAATCAGTGTTGCTACTGTCATCGGACCCACACCGCCCGGCACCGGGGTGATGTAGGAGGCGCGCTCGGATGCACTGTCAAAATCAACATCGCCCACCACTTTGCCGCTCTCCAGCCGGTTAATGCCCACATCGATGACGATGGCGCCCGGTTTGATCCAGTCACCCGGAATAAACCCTGGCTTACCCACTGCAACGACCAGCAGATCGGCATGCTCAACGTGATGGCGCAGATCTTTGGTAAAGCGATGAGTGACGGTCGTGGTGCAGCCCGCCAGCAGCAGTTCCATGCTCATCGGACGACCAACAATGTTGGATGCGCCAACCACCACGGCATTCAGGCCGTAGGTGTCAATGTTGTAGCGCTCCAGCAGCGTCACGATACCGCGTGGCGTGCAGGGACGCAGGGTTGGCGCACGCTGACAGAGGCGACCGACGTTATAAGGGTGGAATCCATCGACATCTTTATCAGGCGTGATGCGCTCCAGCACTTTGACATTATCAATGCCGGCTGGCAGTGGCAGCTGCACCAGAATGCCATCGATTTCGTCGTCCTGATTGAGCGCATCAATCAGATCCAGCAGCTCAGCTTCGCGGGTCGTGGCAGGCAGATCGTAGGAGCGGGAGTGGAAACCGACTTCTTCACAGGCGCGGCGTTTGCTGGCCACGTAGATCTGCGATGCCGGGTTTTCACCCACCAGAACCACTGCCAGACCCGGCGCGCGTTTTCCGGCGGCCAGACGCTGCTTCACTTTTTCCGCAACCTCAACGCGCACCTGCTGCGCAATCGTTTTACCGTCAATAATTTTTGCTGCCATCAGAGAGGAAATCCACTGTGTTGTGTTGAATCGGGGAAGGGGGGTATTTTGTCAGAAGCGCGGCGCGCTGTCAGTTACAGTTTCAGCCGCGTATGTGCTTTCCGGCTTTTTCGTCGCGACGAGTGCCAGCCTGCATGCGTATGATATCTGCAGGACAATCCGGGGACGATGTAATGATTTGGATAATGCTTGCTACTCTGGCGGTGGTGTTTGTCGCTGGATTTCAGCTGCTCACCGCTGGCTCACGCCACGCCGCTCAGCGGCTCAGCAAACGGCTGCAGCTGCCACCGGTACAGGTGGAATCAATGATCTCTATGATGGGGAAAGAGGCGGCGAAAGAGTTTACCGACTATCTCAGCAAGGATAATGAAACGCATCTGCATAATGGCGCAGCGGTACTGCTGATCTGGCAGGTGTTCATTGTTGACGGCAGTGAGGAGAATAGCCAGCGCTGGCATGCGATTCTCAGTCGAGCCGGTTTTCCACCGCTTATTAGCCGCCAGCAGCTGCTGCTCGCGCTGGGCTTTCTGCGCCAGCTGGAACCGGACATCCAGGCGCTGCATGCACTTCGTGAGCAATTCAATGCGCGTTTCACAACACAAGGGATTGAGCTGGAAGGAGAATTTACCGACAACGGTAAACTCGTGTCGCTCAGCGAATGGCGCAG
Source organism: Pantoea sp. RG18 (assembly GCF_025910075.1). Lineage (NCBI taxonomy): Bacteria > Pseudomonadati > Pseudomonadota > Gammaproteobacteria > Enterobacterales > Erwiniaceae > Pantoea > Pantoea sp. RG18. The sequence goes on along the minus strand of NZ_JAPCIL010000007.1, from coordinate 187,825 downwards.
GCGTCACTGACGCCAATTGGTCATTACCGCAGCACTTCGCTGCGGAGAAACGGCAAAAACGTTGACGTACCCGCTTCCCGACGTATAATCCGTGCCATCTCCATGCGCCCTTAGCTCAGTTGGATAGAGCACCGGCCTTCTAAGCCGTAGGTCACAGGTTCGAATCCTGTAGGGCGTACCAAATTCTCTTCTGTTAACATCCTTCTGGTCTACTTTTTCCTTTAAAATCAGAAGCTAACAATTCTCTGTGGTCTAGTTTGGTCCAGGGTCACCTATTGCGTTATTATTTCGATTAGGGGCAGGATAGGGGGCATTGCCAGGTTCAATCAACTGGATGCCCCCAAATGAAGCTGACAGCCCGACAAATTGACTCTGCTAAGCCAAAAGAAAAGTCATACAAACTTGCCGATGGTGGTGGGATGTATCTTGAAATATTTCCAAACGGAGCCAAAAGCTGGAGACTCAAATACCGTATAGCTGGTAAAGAGAAGCGGGTGTAGTGGCATAGTAAGCTCCGGCTCGTTCTTAGCAGATCATGAACAGTAAAATATTCAATATCACCCATAACATTGGGCGGTTGCTTCTTCCTGCCAGGCTCAATACCGCAAAGCTTCGCTATGGCCCTGTTAAGAGTGTCTTTTCCCATGTGCTGGGACTTGCTTACACGGCCATTAGTGAAGACATAATTCACTCTGACAATTAGTTCTTCCAAAAATCCCCATTAGGTTTTATGTGAATTATATTGACAAAAATAAATCGGCGTTAAAGGAATTATAAATAAAAACGGAGGGTTTTATGAGTAAAGATAAAGTGAAAGATGAACAAATATTATTTGCTGAGGGAAAAGAATTTCTTAACAAAGTGCATGATGATTTAGTAGATTTACTAGAACAAAATAAAATTACTGAAAGCTATTGAATATATCCTGCTGAAGATATTGTTTATATTATGTTTAGAGAGTATTACGCCTCTCAGGATTGCTTAAAAATCGTGAGCATAGTTGAATGTTTTGAATTAACCTAACTTGTTCAATACAATAGTGTTGACTGGTGGTTTTTTTCAGCCTTAGCATCTGATATTGATACTAATAAGATTATAAACATAATCCAAACAAAAATGGTTGAAGAAGAGAAAAGAAAAATAAATTCTGTTCTTGTTAAAAAAATGATTTGGTTATTGAAAAATAATTTAGTTAAAAAATTTTGAAATACCCTGACTTACCTGGTCAGACTATTTAAATTTTGAAGCGATTTGGTAAAAAATATCTTTTTTATTTTAATGTTATTCTACCATCAGAACTCTGTATATATGTTTTGTCGCCTATATTTATAAATGCTTTTCTATCAAGGCTCCCTCTTATAACTAATGCTATGCTGTTATATACACATTTCTTATGCTCGCCATTAGTATCATCAAAGCAGGTATAGTCATCAATTGAACCATCTCTGGTTCCTGTTGGTAACTTTTCATAACCATCGAAATTCATGATGATAACAGTGAAGTTATCTGGGGTATTGATAATATGATATTTATTCTGAAGTGAATCTTTGTTTTCTAACCACCATTTTAGTTTTCCTTCTGTAGTCATCGGTAAATGTTCTACAAAAACTGCACCATTATCAACTCTGACTATTTTTGCTGGTCTTACAGCAATCCATATGCAATATACTGATATTAACAAAATCAGAACTGCTCCAATCCTTTTGTATTTAAACATTGTTTTCTCCTGTCAATGTTATAGTTGCTCCGAAATTTGTGAAAAATGGCTTTTGAGCTAAATGCTTAGCCCTCTGTAGAACGAACCATATTCTAAAGGAACTAATTGAGTTGAATTTAGCTTTTAAGATATCTTCTTTATCTAAGCCAAAATGGTCTTGTGCTCTGAATTTGATAGTCGCAGTATATTTATTGCCCTGGAAGGTCAGGCTTTCTATAGAAATTTCTGTGCTGTTTATGTCATGGACGGTAATGCCCATTCCATTGACGAAATCTTTCCATCTTGTGTATTTTGGTAAACGACTTTTAGATAACACATTTGAAAAATGTTCTTTCGTCAATTGTGACTTATTAAAATCAAATTGCTCGATAGTGTTTTTAATTATGGATAATGTGCTATCGATAGAGTTGTCACTCAAAATGAGATTTCTGTAGGCATTATCCATAAACGGATGCTGAAAATCATTTCCATTACTACGTTGCATGTGATTGAAAAGATTTATGATCAAGCCCTGGTATGGTCCTCGGAAAGAAAAGGCATAGGACTGAGAGCGTAGCTCATCATATAACAACGCAATGGCTTTTTCTCTACTAACTGGCTGTATAGAATTAGTAGCAGGATGCTGATAGGAGGGACCAAAAGTAGTCCAGTCGATGAAAGTTGATACTTGCCCGAGATGATAATGCTTTTTCAGTATATCAGCATCCATGTCGCCACTTTGCATGTCATCAGCATTTCTGTCATTGAATCTTTTTTTTGTAGTGAAGATGATAAGTTTTTTGTCGATTCCTTTCATTCAAAATCAATCCCTTTCAGTCAAATGATTAAGTATTATACATTTTCTATTTGTGAGGTAAATTAAGAATTTTATTAATATTTACTATGTTCAGAGTCATTTACGCCCACATAATCATGCAGTGATGAACCTTGAATATCAAGGCGTTCAGCCAGGTTAATTTATTCGGATGTCTATTAGCATCTATTGAAAGTCACACTCATCTGGTGTGCAATCCCGTTCTGATCTGCTCCCCTCTAACCGGCACCATAGGCCACCGCGGGTTCAGCCCCTTGAGGTACTTGTGGATACCGTCGATGAACAGCTTCTTGAATGTCGCTTCGTTATCGTTGGTTAGCTTTGCGATATAGCCAGACACCGATAAAGGCCAGCAGAGCAGAAAGCACCGCCTTAAGTGCAATCACTGTGAATTCGAAACTATCCATAGCGCCTTCACCATCACCGCTAATGTGGCCTTCTACCAGGGATCTGATGATGCTTTCAGGTATGAGAAACCAGGTTGCGGAGAAGATTATAATAAATATCAGTATTTTCATCGCACTACACACTTTGTGAAATCAGGAACATCAATGCGGCCGTATGCTGGTAATCCTCCTTTCATAAAGCCACGTCCCATTCTTACGGCTCCTTGATAGCTGCCCTGATATCCCTTCCGACCAACGAGTCTATTGGTTATCCCTTCTGTACAGCGCCCACTCCTCGATGCGCTCTCCGCCTGGCAGAGTACAGTAACCTGATTCACCATCCGGGCCCTTCACTATGTCCAGCTTGCCGCCCATCTTTTCACAATACACAGAGGCTGGGTTAGCCATGCCCACAGCGTGTTGTCTGTCATTATGGGGTACACAGGCTGTGAGTAATAAAATGGTCGCTGCGATTGTAATTGTTTTCATTTTTAACCTTATCTGAAGATATTGATGAGGGTTAATCGTTATATCCACGCTGCTTCATCTCGCGCTGGTTTTTCTGTTTAATTAAACGGCTATTGTGACCCTGTGTAGCCATTGAAATCAGATCATAACCTGGGCTTAATCCCGCCAGTTAGTGTGGATTTATACATACATCGTGTTCATTAGGTGCATCACCTCTATCCCTTACCTTTGGGATCGCATCTCATCAGGTTACAGCCAGAGCTGCGTTGGCCACACCAACCGGCTTTCAGCAGCTGCATTGCTGGCCGCTTATTCGTCAGCTGTAACAGGCGCATTGATAGAGCACTTAAGGAGGGCAGCCATCGCGGGATTAACGGGTTACACCACAGCAATGACAGTAGCCTAGACAATTTCATCGGGCGGTACCGGTGTCGGCTACGTAAAGAGGTGGGTTAGCATGGGCCGGGTTCACTGTGCTATATTTCGCTCGTATCGTAACGTCATTCAGGATGAATCAGATGAACGAATTTGAGAAAGAACTCTTTAATAATGGCTTCTCTGCTAAAGAGATCGGTAAACTCAAAAGTATTATAAAAAAAGACGAGTCAAAAAAAGATACACTTCAGAGCCTCGTGATTGATCTAAGTAAACGCTTCTGGGGCGGAGTTATTGCTCTTATTATTTTGATGCTTATTGGACTGGATGGCATTTTCAATGCAGATGCTTCAAATGCCATTCCATATATTGTTGTTCTGACGTTTGCATTCCTTGTGGTCTATTTTGTTACGCCTATGAGACTGGCATGGAAATCCTACAAATTTGTCAGAAAAACCAGAAGTTAGTTTTGAGAGGAGCTATTTTGCATTTGATAAAGGTTGATACCTATTCCACTCCCCTTATAGGCTGCTCCAGCGCCTTTTAAAGTAAGTGCTGGTTTACTCATAACCTGTACTTTGCGGTAATAGTCAGTTGGCAGATATTTGTATAGCCTCCAGGCCTCTGGCTTCAAAGTCAGCTTGAAAATGCCATAGTATGAAGTGGTCAAATCAACAACCTGATAGGCTAGCAATCCCAGTCTCTTATCAAAGCCAAAGAAATCTGCAACATCTTCATATTTATCTCTTATTGGGTTAGATGGATGAGCCACACCGCTAAGTCTACCTATGCTCTCAATCCCTGATCCCACTCCATTCATCACAAGGGTGGAACCCGCTACAACACCTAAAATATTACCCGTGGTGACAGAACCCACAATCAGACCGACCCCAGCCACGATTTGTAAGCCACTCAACACCACGCCGATGCCATTGATTACATATCCAATGACCTTTTCATGGTCATGGTAAAACTGCACCGAAGACGATACGACAGCTTCACCGGTTCTGAGCATTCGGTCCTGAATCTTAAGATACTGGCTTTCCTGCTTCAGATTCTGGATACACTCCTGACACTGATCATCCGAAGTCGAATTGCGAATCGTATGGAGCTGTAGTCGAGCGAATCCACGCACTTCATCCTGAAATTTCACTCTTAAAAGAGCATCTTTAAGATGAAAGTGAGAGAGAGAGGTTGCTACATTAACTAACTGATTAGCTTCCAAATTTGCCATCGTTAGAAAGTAGTTTGAGAGTCTTTTCGTGTCCCAATAGTTGTCCATAACAATACCTTTATATAAACGTCGTTCTCACCAGACATGGTTAATCAGATCCTAAAATAGCTGGAGTTTTTAGAGATTACAAATTGAAGATTTTAAGGAGTGGTGACAATTTTAGTAAGGGGTGTCTCAGGAGCATGCAACAAATTCAAATAAACAATTTCTTATAGAACAATAGGCTTTCTGACAAGAGTAAATCCTTTAGGGTACCCAATCCTACCTTTTGTTTAGCATCCACATACTCTTTGTTTTCATACTGCCGTCATAATACCTTAATAGTTTGCTTTCGTTCGTACGCACGTATTTAATAGCCGTAATTTGACTATGCGGTGGTTTGGATATGGTTCCAATTTATGGCTTTGTCTGGAGGTTCGTAAAGTCAAAACCTGTTTATCGACAGTTCGAATGTTTGCATTCGCCGATTAATTGCTCACGCTGTAGGATTTTCAGCAAGTTGAAAAAAGGTTCATCCAGGGGTAGAAAAACACTGATGGCGGATCAGATCATATAAAAAGGTTGGTCAGGATGGTATCTTCGTACGCATAGAAACATACTTCAGGAGGAATCTGTTGAACGAATTTGAGCAAAAGCTTTTACAAAATGGTTTCTCAACTAAAGATCTGCGAAAACTAAAAGATATGCTTACCAGAGATGAGAACAAATCATACACCCCGCAGTCTCTCGTCCAGGAACTCAGTAAGCGTTTTTGGGCTGGAATTATTTGCATGGCGACTTTAATTTCTGTTTTCATTTATGGAGTAGCAAAAGGACATCAGCAAAGCCTGATATCATATGCAATCGTCCTGATGGTAGGAGCAGTTATAGTCTATTTAGTGATACCGATGAATCTTGCATGGAAATCATATAAATTAACCAGAGCATGTAAGCGCTAATTTTTACCCAAAGTTAATTATCTGATTCCTGATTTGGCACGCATTTATAGTAGTACGATCCTTACAGGAACATAGTGTGTACATCGATAATCTGTATTTTGCGATAGCAATCTGATAATAACCATTTAATAATTCTCAAGAAATCATTCCAATCTATAGATTATCTATCCTCTCATTATAAAAGGCGATTAAAACAGGGGAGCGCTACGTTGGCGGGGCAAAAGATCCTTTAAATATAGAAACGCGGATAATTATTGCCAGCAATACTGATCTGCCGCTCCCCAGCCAGAAGCGGCATCCCTTCAGCAGAAATTAAACCTGACCCGCAACCACACCCGACAAAGCCAGAACCTGCTTCTGTTTCCTGGCGGGCAGCTTATTCAGCTGCGCTAACGCGTTAACCAGCTGCTCATCGACCGGCTCTGGTGGTTTGACCGTCAGCACAATACGGCCCGCCGTGACTTTTACTTCTACTTCGGTGCCGGTGGTAAATCCGGCGGCAGCCAGCCACTGGCCTTTCATGATAATCGACGGAATACGCGCGTAACTGGGATACCGGCTGGCGTAACTCACCGTTAATTTTCGCTGGGAAACGGAAGGGGCTTCTGAATTTAAACCAACTGCATTACACTCTGACTCAGTCATGATCTCTATTCTCGTTCAATAGTGGTTATGATTAGCGATACCGGGGTGCTCCAACACCTCTGTATCGCGCTAAATACCTGTACATATAATCAACTATTGCAGGAAAAGTCCAGCTAAAAATCGATGTAAATCAGTGAGTTTAATCTTCTGATAAACAGCGAATTTTACGATAACGATCTCAAAAAAATGCAATTAACTGAAAGCAATCGCCGTTCGGAATATACGAAAGAAAACAGGCGAAATCTCGTCATAAATATCTGCCATTAGCCGTATTCAGTAAGCCCGCTATTAGTAACCGGTGCTTAACCCGCAGTGTGCTTAAGCAGAAAGTCGATTAACGTTTTTACTCTTTTCGTTTTACCCGCGCTTTTAGGATAATAGAGATAAACCGGCGGATAAGTTTTCCAGTAACGCTCCATCACCGGAATAAATGCCTCTTTATCCGGCTGTAAATTATGAACCGGTTCAAACAGTCGCCCGATACCCAGCCCGTTGCGAATGCCATCAGCCATCACCTCAATATCATTACTCATCAACTGACCCGGCATCTCAACGGTCAGCTGTTCGCCATGATGATCCAGAATCAGCGGCAGAATACGATTATTGGTGATAAACCGGTAACCGATAAGCCGGTGCTGATGCAAATCAGACGGAGACGCTGGAATACCGAACGCTGCCAGATAGGCAGAAGAGGCATACAAACCTTCGCGAAACGGCTTCATCAGCGGGCGCGCCACCACGCCACCTTCCAGAATGTCGCCAAACCGGATCCCCAGATCAAAACGTTCATCAATGATGTTCACGGTGCCATCGTATACCGAAATTTCCAGCTGAATACCGGGATATTGCTGGCAGAAATCGGCCATCGCAGGTTTCAGCACCAGCAGATAGGCAAAGCGCGAAAGGGTGATTCTGACCAGTCCCGACGGTTCCTGATTCTGGTCACGGATGCTTTCCAGCGATTTTTCCAGCGAGGCTACCGCTGCTGAAGTTTGTTCCAGCAGCTGCTGTCCGGCATCGGTCAGCTCAATCCGGCGCGTGGTTCGCACAAATAGCGGATGACCGATGTGCGCTTCAAGCAGCTTCAGCGCCTTACTGACAGAGGGGGGAGTAATCTCCAGTTTGCGCGCAGCCGATGAAATATTCCCTTCGCGGGCAATGCTCTGGAAGATGCGTATCTGGTTATAGATGGCGTTGTTCACGGGATAATCCTGACACAATCGGGCTGCTTATTATTAGCCACAGGCTAAATATCTTTGAGTCAATAGTGGCCTAATCTTCACTAAATCGCGAGCATATACTCCTTATCAGTCCCCCCTGGCCGTGAATCTCAGGAGATTGCTATGCGAATTTTGTGTCTGGATAAACCCGCCCCCGATGCCACGCTGGAGAAGTATCATCCTCATCTGACTGCCGAAGCTTTCCATGCCTGGAGTCTGTTTAAATCCGGTGCGCTACGCGATATTTACTACCGACAGGATCGACCCGGTGTCGCGATCTTCCTTGAATGCGACTCGGTGGAACAGGCCCAAAGCCTGCTGGCTGACTTTCCGCTGGCAAAAGCCGGTCTGCTGAGTTTTGACTGCATCCCGTTGGGAGCATTCACCAACTGGGAAAGCCTGTTCGCTGCAGAGTATAAGCCTCAGCAAGAGGGCGCGACCCAATGATCAGTCGCAAACCGCCACCGTGTGTTGTCACCAGTCATCCGACAGGTGTCAGGCAGGCGGCGCAGTAAAAACGCCGCGTGAAGCGCTAACGGCAGGAAAGGCGGATGCAGTAGCGATTGGATTTGATTAAACGGTGCCGGACGGCAAAAAGTCCCCAGCGCGTGATGGCATCGCCAACGCCTGGCTATCTGTTAAAAAATAGATGATTAAAAACTGAAAATGAAAAATATATTAATTATTTCCGGTCATCCCGACCTGAGCCATTCGGTCGGTAATGCTACCATTCTCAATGAAGTCGCTTCTGCGCTGCCTGATGCTGAAATCCGTCGTCTGGATGCACTTTATCCGGACAACAACATCAATGTCAGCGCCGAACAGGATGCACTGCTGAAGGCAGATATTATCGTCTGGCAATTTCCCTTCTCCTGGTATTCGCTGCCAGGGCTCATGAAGTTATGGCTGGATGACGTATTTGTTCATGGGTTTGCGCACGGATCAACGGCCAGACTCGGCGGTAAAAAACTGATCCTCTCCTTCACCACTGGCGCACCGCAGGCGTTATACGCGGCAGATGGCGTCTTTGGTCATCAGCTGGAGGATTATCTGATTCAGTTTGAAACCACCGCCCGACTCTGCAATCTGGAGATGCAGAAACCGGTTTATACCTGCGGGATAAGCTATGCCAGTCGTAATGAAACTATTATCACGCAGCAAATTGCTGCAGCAAAGCAACACGCGTCGCGACTCATTGCTCAGCTCAATGCGGAACTCACAACGGCTTAATAGCCAGATGAAACAGAAATCACACCGGTTAATACACCGAATGAATCGCAAATCACCTCATCCGATAATTAAGGCAGACCGTGAACAATATTACCGCTCTGACTCTGCTGATGGCCGGCCCGGCATCGGCAGCCGCTTTAACAGAACCCACAAACCGTGTCATTAATCTGCATGAAATGGAAATTAAGGCCGGGAAAAACGGACAGTACGACGAAGTTGCCAGAGATAATATTACCCGTTCGCTGGCAGAGCAACCAGGTACGCTGGCGATGTATTCACTGAAGCGTAGAGAGAACGCTCATCAGGCTTATATGATTGAAATTTATGCGAGTGAAGAGGCATACCAGCAACATCTCAGTTCAGAGCCGTACCGGTCCTTTATTCAGCACGCACCTGATCTTATCGGCCAGAAAAAGAGCACCATGCTGGTGCCACAGTTTCTGGGTGATAAACCCTTCGTACAGAATAAAGAAACCATTAATAACCTGGTGATTGTTGACGTGAAACCGGCCGATCAGCAGGCATTCCGCGATATTGTGCTGCCTGAAATGGCGGAATCACTGAAGGTGGAACCGGGCGTACTGGCGATGTATGCCGCGACCGATGCGAAAAACAGATATCGCTGGTTCTTCTATGAAATCTACGCCAGTGACGCCGCCTATCAGCAGCACCGCGAAACGCCCCATTTTCGCGACTATATCCGGCTGACAGCTGAGATGACCGACCGCAAAGAGGCGATCCCCGTGGTGCCTGCTCTGCTGAAAAACCACGGCGCTCTCAATTCTTTTGTTAACTGACCTTTACCAGGGAGCTGATCAGAGGATGAAAAAAGTGATTGCCGCCGCCGCGATCTCCATGATGCTGGCCGACCTGGCCGCTGCTGAACCCAAAAGAGGTGAAACTATGTTGAACGTCAATCCATCCAGCCTTTCGGTTGCCGACATTGAGTCCGTCTCTCCCGCACTGGCTCGTTTCGGACGTGAAGCGATAACTGACGATCTCTGGAAACGCGATGCACTTTCGATCCGTGACCGCAGTATCGTCACGCTTGCCATTTTCATCGCCCGCAACCAGCCTGCTGAGTTACAACATTACGCCGGTGTGGCGCTCGATAGTGGCGTGACGCCCGCTGAAATATCGGAAACTATTACTCACCTGGCGTTCTATTCCGGCTGGCCTAATGCGATGTCCGCAATTGCGGTGACCAAAAATGTGTTTCAGGCGCGAGGCATTGGTGCCGATCAACTGGCCGAAGCCTCTCCGGCACTGCTGCCACTGAATCAGGCAGCTGAACAGCAGCGTTCTGCAACGGTGGAGAAAAATGTGGGGCCGATCTCGCCCGGGCTGGTCAGATTCACCGCCGATCCGCTGTTTCTCAATCTGTGGCAGCGGCCAGCGCTACAGCCTCGTGACAGAAGTCTGGTGACGGTCAGCGCGCTGATTGCTTCGGGACAAAGTACGCAAATTAGCTACCATCTCAACCGGGCGATGGACAACGGATTGACGGCTGAAGAAGCGGGCGAGATTATCACTCAGGCCGCGTTCTATGCTGGCTGGCCAAATGCCTTTTCAGCGGTTCCGGTGGTGGGGGAAGTACTGCGGGATCGCGCAGCAAAACAGGAATAATCCGCAGCGGGTGAGGATCTCAGGTTTGACTTCACCCGCCGTTTCTTACGCCCGCCGGATACCGACAGAGATCCGGCAAAGTGCTGCGCCATTCTGGTGGTTTTTTCCCCTCCCGCCGCAATGCCATGATGACCGCTCCAAACCCTCCGCTTACGACCACCCGCCACCGGGCATAAAAACAGGGAGCACCGCGTCATGAAAAGTAAAAATCTGACAGATATTGCTGAAGACGTTTCAGACGGTGTGAAATATAAAGCAGTAATAAAGGAAGAATGGGCAGGGAAGGACGCAGGAGTTATTTAACAGAATAAATGAAATAAGCCGTGGCGGGCGCCACGGCTAATGTTTTATGCAGACTGCCACTCACTTTCAACATCCGCTTTGGCTTTAGAAAGGATGACTTTATTATCATCAACTTCTTTCACCCAGCTGAATGGAATAATATGGTGTTTGCCGCCCGCTTCAGGATCGCTTTTCGCCAGCTTAATTTTGTCGTCGCCTTCGAAGTGGTCGACAATCCCGACATGTTCGCCATTCACATCAACAACCTGCGCGTGATCTAAAATCTCTGATTTATCTACCATGGTGGCTTAATCCTTATATTTAATGAGTTCAGTTGCCCTCAGACAAAACAAGCCTGGTTGTTAAATGCTGTTTTCGCCAGGGGATTAACAAAATGAAATAGTTCAGTGAACTGGACCTGGTCGCAGTTATTTATTTGCGGCAGGAGAATAAAGGGCATATAAGCGAAACCGCAAACAGAGCCGGAGTCTCTGCAGCCACGGGTCTGCTGACCTCACTGCCTGCCACATCGACACCATCAGATTTGCCGCAATCGTCTGCCGCCTGTTCACCAATCAACGCTATGATAATCAGGTCAATCACCACGCCGCAGATCGCCCAGAACGCGGGCGGTTTAACTTACCCAAAGGAGTGCCTATGACAGCAGTCAGTTCAATTACCACTGAAGGTGGCGTCTGGATTAATCAGCCGCCGGTACACAGTCTGGATGGCGATACGCTGAGGTTCGAAACCGCGCTGAACAGCGATTTCTGGCAGCGTACCTGGTATGGCTTCGAACGGCACAGCGGCCACGCTTTTGGCTTCTGGGTGGAAAACGACTTTACCGTTCAGGTGCAGGTGAGGGCGGATTTCAGTCAGCTCTACGATCAGGCCGGGCTGTTTATTCAGGATAACGAAACGCACTGGGTTAAGGCGGGCATTGAGTTTAACGATGACCAGCCCGCAATTGGCAGCGTGGTGACGCGCGAGTTTTCCGACTGGTCTACCGGTGTGTTTCCCGGCGATGCGCGCCAGTTCTGGCTGCGCGCCACGCTGGAAAATGCGGCCTTAAGAATTCAGTACTCTACCGACGGCGTGAGCTGGCCGCTGTTACGGCTCTGCCCGTGGCCCGGTCAGGCGCGGCGGTTTGTCGGAGTGATGGGCTGTTCGCCTGAACGTGAAGGGCTGGCGATGAGTTTTACGGACTTCGCTATTTCTCCACCGCTCGGCAAAGCACTGCACGATCTCTCCTGAGCCAGGCGGCGCATTGCATATCGTCGCAGAATCGGCTTAATTGTCAGGTCAGAATTTGCGGTGACGCGTCGCCCGTGCAAGACGACGCCTTAACAGGGAAAGCTATGCGTTGCGCCACCTCGTTTATCCCGCTGCTGGTCATCAGTTGCTGCGCCGGATGGGCACAGCAGGCCACTGCCGATACCGTCTGGCTGAATAATGGCGATCGGCTGACCGGTACGATTCGTTATCTCAGCGACGGCAAGCTGGGGATAGAGACACACTACGCCGGTACCGTCACGCTGGACTGGAGTGCGGTCAGTACGCTCGCCAGCGAGAATCCGGTGAATGTCGAAAACAAAAAGACCGGCGAACATTATCAGGTGCGGCTCTCCTCATCCGATCCCGGCTATGTCTGGGTGGAACGCAACGAGCAGGAGCAGCAGGTTTCGCTGCGGCGCATTGATGAGTTTATGAAAGCCAAAGTCCGCAGCGATCAGCTCGCCTGGACCGGCAACATCGATGCGGGCGTGAAGGTCAAAAAAGCCTCGACCAAAACTGACGACTACAGCTTCGCGCTCAACACGAAACTGAATCAGGGAAAATGGCGTCACGATATCGGTGCGACCTACAATCGCGAGCAGGAAAACGAGAACATCAATACCGATAACTACAGCCTGCGCTACGCCTTTGATTATCTGGTCAGGGAGCAGTTCTTCTGGCAGACCCGCGCCACCTACAAGCGCGACTGGGTGGAAAATCTGTCACGTCAGGCGCTAATCGGCACCGGTCCGGGTTATCAGTTGTGGGATACCGAACTCAGCGCGTTTTCACTCTCGGTGCTGGGTGGTGCCTTTGAGTATGGCTACAGCGATGACCGGGAAGAGCGGCACTTTGGCGGCTCGCTGCGCTGGAACTATCAGCGCTATCTGCTGGGCAAGTCGGTCACACTTTACAGCAATGGCGATGTCGGCCATTCGCTGGATGATGACGGCGTATTTATGCTGGATGCCGAAGTCGGGCTGCGCTACAGCCTGACTTCGTGGTCAACGCTGCACGTTGGCTATCACCGTAATCTGGTCAGCGGCATACCCGATACCCTGAACGAAGGCATTTTCTCCACCGGATTAGGGCTGAAGTGGTAAGCCGCTGATCGAACAGCGCCGCAGCAAATCCTTACGGTTTTTATCCGGTTACAGGCGCGGGATTGGCTAAGCTGCATGTATTGTCACAACGGGAAAGCAGAAGATGATCGTAAGCAGCAGGGTGTATCGTCCGGGATGCGCGGGCGAAGAGGTTGAAGTCGATGATATCAGTGAAGTGATCAAAGAGCCGGAGGCGTTTATCTGGCTCGGGTTGTGGCAGCCAGACGCTGAGTTTATGGCGAAGATTAAAGAGGAGTTCGGACTTCATGAACTGGCGGTTGAGGATGCACTCAATGCCCATCAGCGACCTAAAATCGAACATTATGGCGAATCGCTGTTTATCGTGGTGAAAACGGTGTGCGCTAAGGATGACAGCTGCGAACTGGGCGAAACGCATCTTTTTGTCGGAAAAAACTTCCTGATCAGCATCCGTCACGGCGCCTCTGAAAGCTACACCCCAGTGCGGCAGCGGGCGGCTGAAAACCCGGCGCTGCTGAAGTTTGGTCCCGCTTATCCGCTCTACTGCCTGCTCGATTTTATTGTTGATCGCTATGCCGAATTGTCCACTTCACTGAATGAACGGGTCGGGCAGATGGAGAACGATCTCTTCACCAGTGAATTTGATCGCAAGTCGGTGCAGTCGGTCTACACCGTGCGGCGTCATCTGCTGAAACTGCGCAATGCGGCGCTGCCCGTGGAGGAGATCTGTAATCAGCTGATCCACCTGCATGAAGATCTGATCCCGCGTCCGCTGCGCGCCTACATCCGCGACGTGCAGGATCACGCCCGGCATGTCGTCACCGACGCGGAAGATATGCGCGAGATGCTGACCAGCGCCATGCAGGTCAATCTGGCGCTGGTGACGGTGCAGCAGAATGAAGTGGTGAAAAAGCTGGCAGGCTGGGGTGCGATCCTGGTGATCCCGACCGTGGTCTTCAGTATGTATGGCATGAACTTCGAGCATATGCCGGAGCTGAAGTCGCTGTATGGCTATCCGCTGGCGGTGGGGCTGACCCTGCTGGCCTGCGGCGGGCTGTGGGCCAAACTGCGTCGCTCCGGCTGGCTGTAAACGGCAGGATGCGTTGCCAGATTGTCCCGCTGAAAAGGTCACGACCCGCCAGATAGTGAACCGATACTGTCTGGCTATGCTTAACGCAGCGTGCAGTTTTTGTTCCTGAGCCAACAGTGTGTGAGGTCACGGTGAAAAAAGAGGATAGCAGCGGTCAGGCAGTACCGATTCAGGAAAACCTCCGCTGGGTACGCCGTGAATGGCTGATTCAGCGTATCGGTGAATACGTCCTGATTGCGCTGGTGATTCTGGGTGCGTGCGGACTCTTTTCCAAAGGCGTGCTGAGTAACGGCAGCGCCCGCTCGCCGGATGGGACCATTCAGGTGGAGTATGAACGGTTTGGCCGGGTTGAGAGCAATATGGATATGCGCATTCGCTACAACGCACCGGTAACCGATCGCTTTACCGTTACGATTGGCGGTGGCGCCCTGGATAACCTGCAAATCCAGACGCTGCAGCCTCAACCGCTGGAGGCGGTGACGATTGGCAGCGATCTGCGGCTGACCTTTTCGGCCCGCAACACCGGACCGGATCACGCGATCTGGCTTGGCCTGCAGCCGCGCAATGCGGGCCGCATTCACGTCACTATTCATGGTGACGGCCATGCTCCGGCCCGTTTTACCCAATGGATTTATCCCTGACAGAGGCGCTTTATGGAAACGGTATTACGTGCCGCAGCGATCTACCTGGTGCTGATGGTCGTGTTTAAAATTGCCGGCAGACGCACTCTGTTGCAGATGACCTCTTTCGATCTGATTCTGCTGTTGATCATCAGTGAAGCAACTCAGCAGGCGCTGCTGGGCGACGATTTTTCGGTGACCGGCGCGGCGCTGACTATTATCACGCTGGTAGCGATTGATATTGTGCTGGGCAAACTGAAAAGTCGCTTTCCGGTGGTGGAGCAGGTGATCGATGGCGGCCCGGTGATCCTGGTCGAGAATGGTAATCTGCTGACTGACCGCATGAAGATGACCGGCATCAGTCCTGATGATGTGCTGGAAGCGGCGCGCTCCGGGCAGGGTCTGGAGCGATTTGATCAGATTAAATATGCGGTGCTGGAGGTTAACGGGCATATCTCGATTATTCCCCGAGCCGATAAAGAGTCCTGAGGGGCGTTCGCCCTGGCCTGACAGGAGAGCGCCCGTGCCGGAGCCGCGCAGGTTACACACGCCTGAGATATCCTCATCCCCTTGCTGCAGCAGGCCCTGAATGCATTACAGATCCTCATTGCGTCACGCTGCGCTTGTTATGCCGCTTCCCTTGTAATCCTGTCGATTTCGTTCAGACTGAGTATTCCACTCATGCTTTATCATCAGAGCTGGCCTGACTATCAATCAGCGTTATGCTTTTACAGTCAGGATTAAATGAATGAATTTACGCGATTTACCTTCTACCCGGTTACCGGCTGGCATATTGGTCCCCTGAATACCCATCAGGCGCTGGTAGTGAAATTCGGTTATATCGATCCCGATGCCCCGCGTGAAAAGGGCCCGCAGGAGACCCTGTTTCTGGGTCTGACCCTCGAAATGGCGAAAAAGCTTGTCGCCAATCTTTCCGAACACATCGACTACGCTGAAAAAAAGAGCACCCAGCACTAGTTTCTCACCGCGATCGGTTACCACGCCCACCGTCGGGCTATTTTGCTGCGCTGTCGCCCGGTGCATAAACCCGCAGTGCACTGGCTATCAGGCGAAAATGCGCGGGTGTCTGACCGATAATCTCACCATCTGCATTGATGTAATGGGGACGGCGCGTCTCAATCGTCAGCTCCGTGGCGCTGAATGCCCGCACGTTACGCCAGCGACCGTGAGTGCCGCGCCGCAGAAAGGGCAGCAGCGCAATGAGCTGCCAGCTATGCTGCAGCTCCAGACTATAGACATCCAGTAACCCATCGTCCGGAGCGGCACGCTGTTCCACTGTCATGCCGCCCCCATAAAACCGTCCATTGCCCACCGACACCTGAACCGTTTTGATCGGCGTCCGATGGCCCTGATGCACCAGCGTAGCGCTGAAGGGACGGCTCTGCCGCAGCACCCGCAAAGCCGCCAGGGCATAACCGCCCACTCCCCAGCGTTTTTTCGATTCCGCCGTGAGGTTGCGCGCCAGTTCCACCGAAAAGCCGATGCTGGAGACGTTCAGAAACAGGTGCTGATTCACTTCACCCAGGTCCACTGCGCGCAGCTGCCCGTCAGCGATAATCTTTATCGCGGACTCCAGGATGGCAGGAATGCCCAGCGTGCGGGCAAAATCGTTGGCGGTGCCCAGTGGTAAAATGCCCAGCGGCAGGCCGGTCTGCATCAGTCCCGGCGCGGCCGCATTAAGCGTGCCGTCGCCACCGCCGACGATCACCGCATCAACGCGATGGGCATACGCCGCGATTAATTCGCTGTAGCTGCGGGTATCATCTCCGGCCGGTTGCAGCAGGGTGAACCCGGCCTGAGCCAGCAGCGACTGTGCGCGGCTGGCCTCGGCGCGTCCTTTGCGCGAGCGCTGATTAATCAGCAGCAGGGCAGTTTTCTCCTGTTGAGACATACTTTTGCGTTATCCCGATGTCAAAATGGCTGTAACGAGACGGCAAGTACAGCACTGGCCTGACCGGTGAACAACCCTGCTTGCGCTACTTTACGTAACCTGTTGAGTGCCATAAGCGGCGATAAAGATCGTCTACACTGCTAAGGGTCAGATCCACACTGAGGAGTTGCGATGACAGAACACGAATTCAGAAAATTGTTAGCCGAACAGGGTTTTGACGAGCCTCTGTTGATTGAGCGTGCAGCCGCCGCCCAGCTTGATAATCACGTACATCCCTTTGAAGCACTGGCACTGATTCTGAGTGGTGACATCACCATCAGTACCGAACAAGGCGATACCACCTATCATCCCGGTGAGACATTTCATCTGCAGCCAAATGAACTCCATCGTGAGGCGTTCGGGTCGCAGGGCGTACGCTATCTGGCGGGACGTAAATATGAGTGACTGGCAATCAGCATGAAGGTTTCTGACGATCTTTTTACCCGGCTGTCACGCTCGCCGTTCCGTCAGCGCTTTCGTCTGGGACGCGCGGAATATGATTATGCGAGCAGCAAAGGCGAGCCGGTATTGCGCCAGCACGCCGCTGAGTTTGTGGCACAGCGGCTGGCGCCTGCGCAGCCTGAAAATGATGGCAAGCAGACGCCGATGCGCGGCCACCCGGTGTTTATCGCTCAGCACGCCACCGCAACCTGCTGTCGTGGCTGTCTGAGTAAGTGGCACAACATCGGACAGCACCAGCCGCTGAGCGCGGAGCAGCAGACCTATATAGTGACGGTGTTACTGCAGTGGATCACTCATCAGATGCAGCAGCCTGCACCGCCTGCTCGCGTCAGCCGAAGCCAGCCGAAACCGGATGAAAATCCGCAACTCGCACTTTGGTAATGGGCGAAAAAGCTACAACCGGCGGCTTTTTCTGGTGAAAACTGGCCCTTTTTCATTCCTGGTTTATTCTTAAATCTTTCCTGGGAACACTATGCCAGGATTAAAACCTACACGGCAACGATTCATACAGAGGGAATTATGAAGAAATCAATTATTGCACTGTCTGCTATTTTGCTGGCCTCGCCGGTATTTGCTGCTACCACCACAGACAACACCGTTGCGGAAGCGCATAAAGGCGCCGATACCGCGAAGGAAAAACTGCATCAGACCCAGAACGAAGGCAAAGAGCTGAAGCTGAAGTCTGAGCACGCCGCTGAAGGCAAAAGCGATACCACCGGCAGTAAAATCACCGAAGGTACGCAGAAAGGCTGGCACAAAACCAAAGAAGGCACTGAGAAAGGCTGGGATAAAACCAAGCAGGGTGCTGAAGATCTGAAAAACAAAGCGACTAACTAATTCGCGGCTGTTCTCAGGTTAAAAAAAGAACCCACCGAAAGGTGGGTTTTTTTATGGGTGATAAAGCCGACGCGTAATGCCCCTGGCAGCAACGCATAAGCTCAACGCGCAGGGAACACGGTCAGAAGAGGAAAGCGTCCCGCGCCTGGGACAAAAACGCCGGGAGCGTTTTTGAACAACGCAAAGCGTTAGCCCGTTTACGGGCGCACCTCAGGGATGAGGTGCGTAATCGCGCGGGCCGAGCATGCCATGGATGGCGGGTTTTGCGCCTTTCCGATCTGACCGTGTTTCCTGAGCAGGCCTCGCTCTCACTGCGATACTAACCTGGGTTTGCCTGACGCGGATTACGCTTTCTTTTCCGCTGTTTCTTTCTCTGAGGCGGCTAACGCAGAGACTTTCCTTTCCGTCTCTGCAGCCGCATCGGCGGAGGCCGCCGCCGCTTCAGCCGCAGCCTCTGCCGCGGTATCGGACTGTTTCTTACCTTCTTCGATAAACTCTTCGTCGATGGCTTCGATGTTTTCGCGGTTATCGCGTCCTGAGAGCAGGTTCCAGCAGGCGATAAACAGAGCGGCAATCACCGGACCGATAACAAAACCGTTGATGCCGTAAATCTCCATGCCGCCCAGCGTGGCGATCAGAATCAGATAGTCAGGCATTTTGGTGTCTTTGCCGACCAGTAGCGGACGCAGGATGTTATCCACCAGTCCGACGATCACTACGAAGAAGCCCACCAGGAACAGCCCTTTCCACAGTGCACCGGTGGCGAAGAAGAAGATCGCCGCAGGCACCCAGATAATGGCGGAACCGACTGCCGGAATAAGGGAGAGGAAGGCCATCAGTGCGCCCCACAGCAGGCTGCCGTCGATGCCGGTAAACCAGAATGCCAGCCCACCGAGAATACCCTGAACAATACCGACCACCACCGTGCCTTTCACCGTCGCGCGCGCCACGGCCGCAAACTTCACCATCAGGTGATGCTTCACGTAGGTTGAGAGCGGCAGCGCTTCCAGGATCAGATGCACCAGATAGGAGCCATCTTTCAGCAGGAAGAACAGCAGATAAAGCATCACGCCAAAGCCGACGGTGAAGCTGAACGTCCCTTTACCGATGATAAAGGCGCTGCCTGCCACATACTGACCGCCCTTAAGGGCAAACGAGGAGAGCTTCTGCTGAATCTGTTCGGCGTTATCCAGGTTGTTTTCAGCCAGATAATGTTTTGCCCAGCGCGGCAGATGCTGCAACAGATCGGCGAAGACCGCCGGGAACTGCGCCGAATTGGTCTGCAGTTTGTGATAGACCGCGTTGGTTTCGACCACCAGCGATGAGGCGATAATAGCCAGCGGCGTGAACACAATCAGACAGATACAGAGCAGGGTAATCAACGCGGCCAGGCCATTGCGTTCGCCCATTCGGACCCGCAGATACGTTTTCAGCGGATGGAAAATCACCGCCAGAATCGCCGCCCATAAAATCGGCGAGAAATAGGGCGAAAGCACCTCGAAAAAACCGAGGGTGGCGATAGCCAGAATCAAAATGAAAAACCCGATGTTCAATCCTTTAAAACGCATGGAAAAACCTCATCTCGAACAACTCTGATAAACCCGACGCGCGAATTTTCTGTGTCTGGCTTTGCTTATGCGGCTGCCTCGTCACTGATTATCGGTCAGGCTTTGCTTTTTAAACGCTGCTGATGACAGCATAATGCTGGCTAACTCTTTGAAATGTCTGGCAGAATTGATGAACGGGCAATGTGCGTTCGCTGCGTGACTTCCTATAGGTAACACGCTGCAACTGACAGCAGCGCGCTGAATCCTACATTAGCGTAGCGGTTTCGACCATTATTGGTAGGTCAGAGACTCATGATCCCGGGGGATGCTGCCGATAACAGTATTAACTGGATAAAAAACAGGCAATGAAAAATGAGTAAACAGAGCGTCTTAATCGTGCTGCTGACGCTGGTATTAACCGGCTGCGCCACCAAGCAGTATCCGCAGGCATCCGCGGTCACCCCGGAAGAGACGGCGATGCTGAATTGCAGCGCGCTGGATCAGGAGCTGGTGAAAGCGCACAGCGTGCAGAGTGATATTGAGCAGACCGGCCAGTTCGATGCACTGACCGTGCTGGGCTTTGTCGGGGATTTCGGGCTGGGCAATGGCATTGCGAAATACAATGCCAGCCAGAAGGCGGAGCGGCGACTGACGCAGTTACAGTCGCTGAAAGCCGCGAAGTGCAGCCAGCGGCTTTCGTAGCGACTGCGCCGGGTCAGCCGAGCGTCCGTTCGCTGACATGTTGCAGCCGGACATTTTCGGCGGCGCGTTTACCGGCAAGGAAGGCGTGATCCGAGTTGTAATATTCCCACTCGCTGTAGCGGCCTGACAGATGAATGTCCTGGGTCAGCAGCCACTGGCGGATCAGCGCCACGTTAGCGCTGCGCGCATGGTCATAGACCACGTAGGCGTAGGGCATATCGACCTCTGAGGCACAGAGTAGCGGATCGTCCGCGGTGATCATGCCAACTCTGATGCAATCCTGACGGCAGCGCTCAATCAGCGCATCCCCCGCCAGCGGCAGCGGATTGGCCGTGTTATAGGTGATTTCGCAGGTTAAGCCGAAACCGCCCGGCGGGTTGCAGTGCGGACTCGCATTGCCCTGCACAAAGATGCGATGAAACAGCGTATCGCCAGGATAGTAAATCCAGTGCTTTTCGGTCAGGTCAGCGCGGCCAATCCCCAGATTAACGCAGCGCACCGAGACAAACTGCAACTGCTGCGCCGCCCGTTGCACACTCTCCGGCACTTCATCGCCCATCAGTTTAATCAGCTCCGGCAGCGGCATGGTGCTGATCAATTGTTCATAACGGTAGTGGCGGCCATCCGCCAGCAGCGCGACGTGCGCCTGCGGGTAGAGGCGGGTCAGGGTGGCGTCCGTTTCCAGCGTACATTTCAGGTGCGGCAAAAAGCCGGACATCAGCGCCTGGAAGCCACCGCGCAGCGGATAGCCGAAATGGGCGTTGGGGCCAACCGGTTTCGCCAGCGGTTGCAGCGCGCCATCAATGATCTGCGCCAGATCGGGCAGCGGTACGCGTCCGCCCAGCCATGAAGTTTCCATGTCGGTCAGCGGCACCTTCCACAGTTTCTGGTTGTAGGGCAGGGCAAAGTGACGCGCGATGCCTTTGCCCCAGGTGCGCATAATGAAGTGCTGGAAATCCTCTTCGCCTTCCACCACGCCTGTGCTGCTGCCTTCATCGGGGATCGCGCCATCTGCGCAGCAGTCCCGCCGTGCCCGCGCCCGATCCAGTGGCACAGCGGCGGCGGCGCCGTTTCGCCATAACGCGCCTCAATAGCGCCCAGCACGCACTCTTTTACCACCTCGACCGGCAAGCCGTGCAGCGCGGACTGGAAGGGATAGCGGGTATAAACGCCGTCGCTGTAGACCCAGGCTTCACGCGCCTGCCAGTGCAGGTTGTCGCCCAGCAACATCTCATACAGCTGCAAGACGTACGGGTCCTGCGAGAACATAATGTGACCGGCATAGTCGAAGGTAAAACCCTGATCGTCAATCGAGCGGCACCAGCCGCCAGGGGTGCTATTTTTCTCCAGCAGCACCGCGCCTTCGCCGTAATGATAACCGGCGCTCAGCCCGGTTGGCCCGGCTCCGATAATCAGGCAGGGAACGGCTTCACTCTCCAGCATCAATGGGGTTAACGGCGTGATATTCGCCTGTGCGCTGCCCTGGCTGACCGAACTTAGTGCGGGCTGACGCTGCGTCAGCGCCTGCTGGATCAGTCCATGAATCTGTTCAGCGGTGCGATCCCATGAGGTGGCATCGACCTTTGCCTGCATCCGTCCCGCCAGCGCCAGCCGTTCTGCGGCACCAATCGCCATCGCCTGTTCACAGGCGGCAATAAATTCAGCGGGGCTCTCTGCCACCGCCACTTCCTCTGCGTAATGCCGCGCAACGTCAATAATCGCGGTACTGACAATCGGCAGCTGCGCCGCCATATACTCCAGCACCTTGGTCGGTGAGATGTAGCGCGTCGAGGCATTGATGGCAAACGGCATCAGACAGACATCCCAGCCTGCCAGAAACTGCGGCAGCGCCTGATAGGGCTGCTGTCCGAGCCAGTGAATATTGTCGCGCTGCGGCAGGCTGGCGGGATCAATTTTTACCACCGGGCCGACCATAATGATCTGCCACTCGGGGTGGCTGTCCGCCAGCGCCGCAATCAGCGGCAGGTCTATGCGCTCATCCAGCACGCCGTAATAGCCAAGACGCTGTGCCGGAATCGCATCCTGCATCGGATGTCGATTGCTGCGATCGCGCGCCTGCTCAAAGTGGATAGCATCAACGCTGCTGGGAAAGCAGTAAACCTGAGGATGTTTGTCACGCTTCGCTTCATAGAGGCTGGTGCCGCCGGTAAAGACCAGATCGGCACGGGTCATCAGCGCGGATTCGCGCTGCTGCAGCTGGCGCGGTGCATTCTGAAAAGCGGAAAGCTCATCCATGCAGTCGTAAATCACCAGTGACGGATTAAAAGGGGTCAGCAACGGCAGCGCCATCGGCGTATAGAACCAGATCAGCGGCTGTTCATCTTCCTCCAGTAGCGGAGTCAGCAACAGCAGCAGCGGGGCGATCTGGCTGTCGTGAAAACCAGGCGCGTCGCTGTCGGTATGCGGCTGGATCACCGTGATGTTAGCGGCAGGCGAGCTCTGATGCAGACCCTGTGGCCCCGCCTGCCAGACCGGCTCTTCGACAAACAGCACGCGATAGTGCTGTGCCAGTCTTGTCAGTAGCTGCTGCGGACGCTGAAAAACAAATCCCCAGCGTAAATGGCTGAAAACAATGAGAACAGGTGGTTTCATAGGGTGCTCCTGACAGGGGTGTTTTGAGGAGTGGATGTGCTGCAAAAAGCGCTGCGCCTGACGTAATGCGCTGGCATAAGGTTGCTGTAGCTGGCGGGCATAGGGATCGGCCCCCAGCAGATCGAGATCCCACAAACCGCTGCGGGTCCAGAAAGTCGTCTCCTCCCATAAGGGACGATCCAGGATCGGATAGAGGCAGATGCCGTGCAGCTCAACGCCTGCCAGTTGCGCCTGCGCAACCTGCGCGGCGATCTCAAGGATCCAGCTTCCGCGTCCGCTGCCGACGTGGCTGGTTTCCGCCAGCAGCAGTGGCCGCTGATAACGCTGCCAGACCTGCTGCAGCATCTGATGCAGCGGCAGGCGTCGGCTGTCGCCCAGATGCCAGTAAAGCCGCCGGTTTGATCCCTGCTCCCACTGGTTGTCGTGGTAGTAATTCACGCCAATCAGATCGAGATAGCGTGGGGCGCCGCCCAGCTCCGGGTTACGTCTGCCGCTCAGCATGTCCCACGCCTGATACTGGGTGTCACACATATCACGTGCCAGCACGTCGCTGGCCGGATCGGCGGGATCGGGCACGATATGGATCAGTGGATCACAGTGCAGCAGACGGGCTCGCGGATCGGCCAGCCAGATGGCATCACAGGCTGCCAGCGTAGCGCGCACCAGCTGCTGCTTGGCGGCATCCGCCCGATCCGCCTCAGCGATCGCCTCACAGGTGAACAGCCCTACCGAGATACCCCAGCTGACAAAGGAGATCTCATTCATCGGAGAGTAGACTGGCGCCTGCTGATACCAGGGGGCCAGGAAGCGGGCCAGTGCGCCACAGAAGGCGGCGAAACGGCTGACAAAGTCGTGGTCAAACAGGCTGACGCCAGCGGGCCAGCCGTAGTGGCAGATTGTCCAGCTCAGCTGAATGCCCTGCTGCTCTGCGGCCTGCATCCGGGCCGCGACCGTCGAGAAGTCATAGCGGCCATCGTGCTCACATAACCGCCAGCCGACGCTTTCGCGCACTGTGCGCATGGAAAAGGGGGCCAGCGCGGCATAATCCTCTGCTGCACGCGCCTGATGCTGGTTAAGATCGTTCATCGACAGCGCAAGGCCGGCAGGATTGATATGATCGGCACCTTCGTAGCCGGCCTGCCAGAAACTGGAAAAGGGCGTCATGGCATCTCCCGAAAAAAAGCAACACGCTTTCCGCTGACGAGCCGTCGTGAAACGGGTCAGGGCGTTAGGGTATGCATTGCAGACTGATCGATCTGACCACTCTGAACGGACGGGCGATCCATGCCATAAGCCACAGACACTGAGTTGCAGGCATCAGGGCCTGTCGCGGTGTGGACGAGTGAGATAGTAGGTATAGGCCAGTGACGCTATCGGCAGAAAAAGGCTGGCTTCTCTGGATGTTGAAAGGATTTACGGAAGCCTTACTGGAAAGTATAGGCAGTAAGGTTTGGTTCGCAATTTATTGAAGTAAAAGAAAAAAGCGCAGCGGTAAAAATTATCCAGCAAGAAACAGGAAGTTTTAGCATGCGGTTTTGCGAACGGCCCGATAAGCGTAGCGTGAATAGTGTCAGTGCCCTTTTCAGCTTTGTTAACCTTTTCCTCAACATGCAGAGAGGTCAGACTCGCCCACTTTCGCGTTACAGCTTCGCTTGCCTTTTGGCGGGCTGGCGACAAGATTTACTTATCACTGGCCTGAATCTGCGGGTCATCAACGGGTGATGCGACGATGCGCGCCCCCTAAAACAGGATGTTTTACAGACTATGTTCTCATTCGACTGGCACCGTTTCTTACTTAACGATCAACCGGCCACCTTTTTGTTTGAGGTGGTGGTACGGGTCATGATCGCCTATCTGGTGGTGTTCACCTTTCTGAAAGTCTCAGGACGACGCGGCGTGCGCCAGCTGTCGCTGTTCGAGCTGGTGGTGATCCTGACGCTGGGTTCCGCGTCCGGTGATGTGACATTTTACGATGATGTGCCGGTACTGCCGGTCATTATGGTGTTTGTAGTCCTGCTGGCGCTCTACCGCTTCACGACCTGGCTGACGGCGCACAGCCCGCGCTTTTCACGGCTTATTCAGGGCGACGTGATTACCCTGATTAAAGAGGGATTGTATGTGCTGGAGAGTCTGGATCGTCTGAATATTTCTGAAGATGAGTTTTATATGGAGTTACGGCAGAGTGGTGTGGAGCATCTGGGGCAGATCCGGCTGGCGCTGGTGGAGGTCGATGGTCAGCTCAGCCTCTATTTCTACGATGACGATGAGATGCGCGCCGGGTTAAGCGTACTGCCTCCTGAGCACCGGCAGGATTACAGCACTGTACCGGTCAGCGCGCTCTATGCCTGCACCCATTGCGGCCAGACGCAGATCGTTGAGGCTGAGCAGCAGGCTGTCTGCCCGCGCTGTCAGCGACAGCGCTGGTCCGCGGCACTGACCGTGCGTCGGCTGCATTAACGAGATCAGCAAATCGGGCTAAACAGCAGTTAAACCGGTTGTGCCTTGTCTCCGCTTACCACATAACTTTGCCTGTTACTGACAGAAAATGAAAACCCTTCGGGCAGCATAGCGGCACCGTTACCAAAGAGGTGTGCGTATGAAAGTGAGGCTGGCCAGTGCATTACTGTTTTTGCTGTTATCGTTTGGCGCGTTTTCACAACAGGTGATCAGCGAAAGTCATCCCCATTCACGCAGTGCGCGATGGCTGGAGCAGGGCAGTCAGGTTGATACGGCGGATTCGCCGGATGAACATCTGCTGGAGAGGCGGGAGTGGCGAAGCAGCCTGCAACGCAAGCCGTTCTGAGATGAGCTCCCCGGCGGAGAATAGCCGGGGAGCCAGGGGTTAAGCGTTTCAGACCCGTTGTGAAATTATATTGTGGCCTGTGTCGCTGCCATGCCAGGCACCAGAATCACCTTGCGGCACTCCTCTTCGCGTTTGGCGAAAATATCGTAGCCACGCGCAGCATCTTCCAGCGGCAGATGGTGGGTCACAATCTCTTCCGGCGTCAGATGGCCCTGTTCGATCAGCTTCAGCAGGTCGGGCAGATAAGCGTGTACGTGGGTCTGTCCCATCTTAAAGGTCAGCCCTTTGTCAAAGGCGTCACCAAACAGGAAGCCGTGAATGAATCCGGCATAGACGCCCGGCACGCTGACGATACCGCCACGCCGCACTGCGGCAATACACTGACGCAACGCTTTACCGCTGCTGCCTTCCAGTTTGAGATTGGTGAGCACGGTTTCGGTCATGCTGCCTTTAGCCTCAAAACCTACTGCATCAATTACCGCATCCACACCGCGATTGCCGGTGCTGTGTTCGATAATCCAGCCGGCCGGGTCATCGATCTCATCGAAGTTAATCGGGATAACACCGTAGCGCTCACGGGCAAAGTTTAAGCGGTAGTTGTTGTGGTCGATCATGTAGATCTGTTCGGCACCCTGCTGTCGGGCGCAGGCGGCACTGAGCAGGCCAACCGGCCCGGCACCGAAAATCGCCAGGCTGGAGCCAGGTTTCACCTCGGCGTTTTTCACCGCCTGCCACGCGGTGGGCAGAATGTCTGACAGGAACAGCACTTTCTCATCCGACAGTACCGACGGCACTTTAAACGGGCCGGTATTGGCTTTTGGCACCCGGACATATTCCGCCTGTCCACCAGGCACACCGCCATAGAGTTTGCTGAAACCAAACAGGGCTGCGGGGGGCGTGATGTTTTTCCGGTTCAGGATGGCACCCCGTCCGCTGTTGGTATTTTCACAGGCAGCATACTGGCTCATCAGGCAGAAAAAACAGTCGCCACAGGCGATAACAAACGGGATCACCACCCGATCGCCTTTGGCCACGGCGGTCACTGCGCTGCCTGCTTCAACCACTTCGCCCATAAACTCATGACCAAAGATATCTCCGTGCCCGGTACCGGGGATTTTGCCGCGGTAAAGGTGCAGGTCTGAACCGCAAATGGCCGTGGCGGTCACACGCAGAATAATGTCATCTGCGGCTTCCAGACCCGGATCGGGCACATTATCGACGCTGACTTTATGGGGGCCGTGATAAGTTAATGCTTTCATCTGTTCATCTCCTGATGATTAGGGGACGGCGGCCAGGCCAGAAGGCGTGGCCACGCACGGGAAAGACTCAGGAAACCTGAAATCGAAACCTGCCTGAAGTGTAGTAATCCTTTAAGGAGTAAGCAGAGCGGTGCAGCAGGCTGGCCAGTTTCAGCCGGGCTGACAGGGCGGCTGCACCTGCGTTGTGACGACCGTTACGGCTCGGGTGTCGGGTTGCCAGAGAGCGAGGTCGGCAAACGCACGACGATAAACCGTGTCGATTTGTGCCGGAACCTGTTCGATGTAGTGCCAGGCATGCTCACGCGTTTCACCGGTGAGTTGCTGCAGATAGTGCCGCGCGTCGTCCAGCGTCGGGATCTGGCCTTCGACACCCGCCATGCGGGCAGGCAGACCGGTCCAGATCAGACCTTCTATGCCTTTGGTCTTAGCCCACTCTGCCAGTGGTCCCGCTGAGGTCGCTGTCACCGTCATCATCCCGATGCCATCGATGCGGCTGTCCGGAATGGCTTCACGGAGGCGCAATGCGCGGCAGGCGCTCTCAAGTGAGGCGGTATTCAGCCAGGCCCAGTACACCGGCACCGGGCTGGCGTTAAGGCAGATCGCGGTCGACAGCTCGCCGCCGTCAGCGATGCGCACAAACTCAATCGGTAGCTCAGGACCATCATGATGCCACTGACTGGCCACCGGCAGTGCGCCAGCTTTCCAGATTAACGATCCCCATCCGAGGCAGGCAATTTTCATTCTCTTCTCCTGTGCACCTGTCGGCGTGATCGCGACAGAATCTGTTTAAGCGTAGCCCGTTGCGCTGAACCGTTACAGGGATCACCTTTTTAGGGGCGGTAAAACTGCCACAAAGATGGCATGATCGCCGCGCAGTCACTTTGCACAACCTGACGGTTTTTTCAGCAATCCATGCGTGTTTATCTGCACGGCTTGAACTTTTATCGTCAGGTAGTGTAAAAAGTGGCGCACGCAATCGATTACCTATGCACGGGCGGGTCAGCATCACGTTGACTGATCCGGTTGCAGCTGAGGCGCAGAGTGGGGCGGACATTTGCCTGCCTGACGGCTCAGGTTACTGGCGGCTTTTAAAACGGAAGATCTGATGAAAACCACGCAAACTGGCACGCTGGGCGCGCTTGAGAGTGACGTCGATACGGGATGGCGTAAAACCGACACCATGTGGATGCTGGGTTTATACGGCACGGCAATTGGGGCGGGTGTACTGTTCCTGCCTATCAATGCTGGCGTCGGCGGGCTGATCCCGCTGATCATCATGGCGATACTGGCGTTTCCGCTGACCTTTTTTGCGCACCGCGCCCTGACCCGATTCGTTCTCTCCGGTAAAAATCCGGCCGGGGATATCACCGAGGTGGTCGAGGAGCATTTTGGCGTTGGTGCGGGCAAGCTGATTACGCTGCTCTATTTCTTCGCTATCTACCCGATTCTGCTGATGTACAGCGTAGCGATCACCAACACGGTTGAGAGCCTGATGGTGAATCAACTCGGCCTGGTGCCGCCACCGCGTGTGCTGCTGTCTCTGCTGCTGATTGTCGGACTGATGACCATTGTGCGTTTCGGCGAGAAGATGATTGTCAAAGCGATGAGCGTGCTGGTTTATCCCTTTGTGGCGGTGCTGATGCTGATGGCCTGCTATCTGATCCCGCACTGGCACGGCGCTGTGCTTTCGACCCTGAACGTTCAGCCCGCGGGCAGCAGCCTGTGGATGACGCTGTGGCTGGCGATTCCGGTGATGGTCTTCTCCTTTAATCACTCGCCGATTATCTCCTCATTCGCGCTGGCAAAGCGGGAAGAGTATGGCGATGCCGCAGAGAAAAAGTGTTCGCGCATTCTGGCCTGCTCGCACCTGATGATGGTGGTGACGGTGATGTTCTTTGTCTTCAGCTGCGTGCTGAGCCTATCGCCTGAAGATTTACACGCCGCCAAGGCGCAGAACATCACCATTCTTTCCTATCTGGCGAACCATTTTAAGGTGCCGATGATCGCCTGGCTGGGACCGCTGATTGCCATTGTGGCGATCACAAAATCGTTTCTCGGTCACTATCTTGGCGCGCGCGAAGGATTTAACGGCATGGTTAATAAGGCGCTGCGCAGTCGCGGCAAAACCATCGCGCCCGCCAGACTGAATCGCCTGACCGGACTCTTTATGCTGCTGACGACCTGGCTGGTGGCAACGCTGGATCCCAATATTCTCGGCATGATTGAGACGCTTGGCGGGCCGGTAATAGCGATGATTCTGTTCCTGATGCCGATGTACGCTATCCAGAAGGTACCCGCGATGCGGAAGTACAGCGGTCACATCAGCAATCTGTTTGTCGTGCTGATCGGACTGATTGCCATCTCCGCAATCTTCTATTCGCTGGTGAAGTAACACTTAGCGCAACAGGCGCATCTCAATCCCCCTGGGATGCGCCTGCCATTCTGCCCGCCCTTCGCCATTCTCTCTATGCACCTCCACGCATTCAGCGATATCGCTCCCTGATTTAAGCCCGCTGCCGCGTTGTTAATGCCGCCTCTCAGACGCATCTGGTTAGTAATAGTTACATTTGGTACTTATCAGCATGGTAGAGTTAACGCGAATAATTATTATTCCCTAAAAGGACAGGAGAAAAATGAAAATCGGGATAGTTGCTGCCACCACATTTTTACTGTCAACCGCCTGTGCGGCTACCACCTATCCGGTCACGGTGACCGATATGGATGGTCAGAAAATTACGCTGCAAAAAGAGCCGCAGCATGTGATTTTACAGGATGGGCGTGACGTGATGGCGCTGGCATTACTGGATCGCCAGAACCCGTTTCAGCGTGTCGTTGCCTGGAACAACCTGCCGAAAAAGCAGGATACCCAGACCTGGGACCTGCTGAAGCAGCGCTGGCCGCAGGCGGCATCGATTGTTGATATGGGCTTTAACGATCAGGGGCAGGTCAATCTGGAGAGCGTGCTGGCGAAGCAGCCCGATCTGATGATTGCGCAGCTGCGCGCCAAACCGGCCCTGACGCAGTCAGGCGTGCTCGCCACCCTGAAAAATCTCCATATCCCGGTGCTGTTCCTTGATGTTGAACTTAATCCGAAAGAGAACACCCTGAAGAGCGTGAAAGTGCTGGGCACCGTTCTGAATCGCGAAGCCGAGGCGAAAGCTTACGCCGATTTTTACCAGCAGCGCTGGCAGATGCTTCAGCAGAAGATTGCGCAGGTGCCCCACAAGCCAACCGTGTTTATTGAACCGATTGCCGGTAACAGCGACAACTGCTGCTTTACCCACGGTCATAACGGCTGGGGCGCGCTGGTGGAAGCGGTCGGTGGCAAGAATATCGGTTCTGCACTGCTGCCCGGCAGCTCAGGATTTGTGTCGCTGGAGAAGATTATCGCCATGAAGCCGGACGTCTATATCATGACCGGCTCTAAACGCCCGAACAGTAACGTGCTGCCGTTTGGTTACGGTGCCAGTCAGACCGACGTGACCGCCACCTTTAACCGCCTGCAGAGCCGCACCGGTCTGGAGCAGATCGAACCGGTGAAACAGAAACGGGTGTATGGCGTTTATCACCATTTTTATAATCACCCTTACAACATTATCGGCATGGAAATTCTGGCAAAAGATCTCTATCCGGAAGTGTTCCGCGATCTGGACCCGACGGCTGATTACCACCACATCGTGACGCACTTTACCGGGTTACCGGATGCGCCAGTGATCCTCAGCACGCCATAACCGCAAAAATGTCAGGGTGCGTTTCAGCATCCTGACTTTTCATCGGCCATCATCCGTCAACCAGAGCGTGATTTTCAGACAGCGCAGGTTGCCCGTTTAACCTCTGGATTGCGTCAGCAACGTTGTCATCGCATGTCCTGTGTTAAGAAAGCGCTAAGCAAGCGTAATAGTGTGTAAGTTACCGGATTTTAAGAGTTTTACAGATGTCTCCCGCCACAATTATTGCCATGATGCCGATCAACGGTGCCTGAACAGCCGTTATTTTCGGAGGCAGTATCATGAAAAAAACAACATTAACGCTTATCGCTTCACTTTTGACATGCAGCACACTCTTTTCTCAGGCCTCACGGGCAGACGATCGTGATGACGCGCACCGCAAGCCTGTGCCGCATCAGAACGGTGACCATCGTGCTGACAATCGCGGTTCTGACCAGAATCAGGAGCGTGGCAACAACCGTCATGACAGCGTCAATCATCGCCCGGATCAGGACAACAACGGTCGGGGCAGAGAGGCACGTAATGACCGCGACCATTTCGCCTGGCAGGGACACGACTTCCGTCGCGGGCATCCTGTCCCGCAGGCGTACCGCGGCGACCATTACCGCGTAGCCGACTGGCATGAACGTGGTCTGCGTGAACCACCGCGCGGTTATCACTGGGCAAACATCGACGGCAACTATGTGTTGATTGCTGCTGCAACCGGGGTAATTACTGCGCTGGTGCTGAACAGCGCCCTGAACTGATCCCCAGGGGATGGCTGCGGCCATCCCACTTTCTTTCCGTTTTGCCGCGCCAGCGGCTATCCTGACACTCCACGCTGAAAATTCCCTGTGTAAGGAGTCATGATGACGACGGTTAAGATGGTTGCGGTAGATATGGATGGC
Organism: Pantoea sp. RG18; assembly: GCF_025910075.1. Taxonomy (NCBI): domain Bacteria; kingdom Pseudomonadati; phylum Pseudomonadota; class Gammaproteobacteria; order Enterobacterales; family Erwiniaceae; genus Pantoea; species Pantoea sp. RG18. Next base: position 156,034 of record NZ_JAPCIL010000007.1, on the reverse strand, counting down.
ACCTTTCTGGACGATAACAAGCAGTACAATCGATCCCGCTTTCTCGACTGCTATCAGCAACTCACCGCCCGTGACATCAAATTTGTGGTGGCCAGCGGCAATCAGTATTACCAGCTCAAATCCTTCTTCCCGGAGATCGCCAGCGATATCGCCTTTGTAGCCGAAAACGGCGCATGGATTATCGATCGTGATGAGGAACTGTTTTGCGGTGCCTTTGAACGCCGCGATGTTGACGCGGTGATCGATACCCTGCAAAACGGCGACTATCCGGGTCTGCGTTACCTGCTGTGTGGCCGGGAGAGCGCCTGGTACTTCGACGGCATGGAAGAGAACTGGCTGAAGAAGATGCGCCATTACTGTCACCGGCTGAAGCCGATTCATCATCTGGATGAGGTGCAGCATGACCGGCTGTTTAAGTTCGCGCTGAATCTCTCTGATGACTATATCGAGCCACTGATGGCGGATATTGAACGTCTGCATCAGGGGCGAGTGGCAGCGACCTCAAGCGGTCACGGCTCGGTGGATTTGATCGTGCCGGGGAATCATAAAGCGCACGGTCTGGATCTGCTGGCACAACGCTGGGGGATCGCGCACGACCAGGTGCTGGCCTTTGGTGATGGCGGTAACGATCTGGAGATGCTCAGACAGTCTGGCTTCAGTTTTGCCATGGACAACGCGCCACAGCGGGTGAAACAGGCGGCACGCTATGCCGCGCCTTCTAACAACGAGCAGGGCGTGCTGCAGGTGATTGAGCAGATGCTGGCAGGTGAGGGGCCTTTTAGCGCCATGCAGGCTTAGCCGTCTGGCGCTGCGATTAAGCCAGGGCGGTTAGCGCCGTGATTCAGCCAGCCGCCTGGCTCAGAGAGCGGGTGCAAGAGGATAGCGCTGAGGAGCAGCAAAGCCGGGCGAGGCTGGCAGGCCCGGGTTGTGCCTGATCAGCGAATGCGGGCAACGCGGCTCCTGATCACGCCGTGATTGGCCAGGCCTGCGCGATCATCATCTGCATCTGTTCGCGGCTGTAATTCACCAGCGAATTTTTGCTGTTGGCTCGCGCCAGAATCCACTCCACCTCGGCGCGGCTCAGTGAAGGGCCATCCTGCCAGAATGGGGTGATCGCCTGCTGCTGCAGCCACTGTTTAAGAAACTGCGCCGGTGAGTCCGTAGTTTCGCTGAAGAGCTGCGGGTGCAGTTCCGCCATCAGCTTACGCTGCAGTGGCTGTTCGCTGTCGGACAACAGATCCAGGAACGGAAACAGCAGACGTCCGCACACTTCACCGTGATGGAACGGCTTAATTGCGCCCAGTTCCCCTGCAATACCGTGGATCACCCCCAGACCCGCACTGCTGAGACTGACACCGCCCAGCCACGACGCCATCATCATCGCTTCCCGTGCCTCGTCGCCAGCAGCATCCTCACGATTAAGTGCAGGCCAGGCATGAACAAACTGACGCAGGCCGGTCAGCGCCAGCTGTCGGGTAAAGAGGTTGCCTTTGCCGGAGAGATACGCTTCGAACAGGTGGGTAAACGCATCAATACCGCAGGTTGCCAGCACCCGGTCAGGCGCACCTTTCAGCAGATCGGCATCGAGAATTGCCACCTCCGGCACAAAGACCGGGTGGCGCAGTGACGCTTTTATCTGAATGTCACGCTGGTCAGTCACTACCGCATTTTGCGTCACTTCACTGCCGGTACCGGCGGTAGTCGGGATAGCAATCAGCGGCAACGTGATGGGCTGAACCGCGGTGTCACCCACTTTTTCCAGATAGCGGGCGGTTGGCAACGGGTGTTGTACCATCGCGCTAAATGCTTTCGCCGCATCCAGTACGCTCCCGCCGCCAATCGCGACGACCCGATCGACATGACCGCGCCAGCGCGCAACCCAGCCATCAATCTCGGCGGGTGAGGCTTCATGACTGACAATTTCATAGCCAATAATATGATCGTTGAGTCCGGCTTTTAGCCGGGCATATGCGGGGCCTTGCAGAAAAGATTGTCCACAAAACAGCAGAGTAGGCTGTGACCGGGCGGCCAGCAGCGGCACCAGTTTATCCAGGCTGCCCCGGCCAAAGAGGGTTCGTTGATTACTGTACAGCTCACTCAGGTTCTCACTCACCAGCGCATCCTTTTTACATTTCGCTAAAATCTGAGTGTAACGAAAAGCAAGGCGCCGGGACTGGCAAACTTTCTGATAACGCATTGGCAAAAAGTTGATCACCTTCGCAAAACAGAAATTCACCCCCGGCGGGGTGGTGCTTTCCTGCTGATGTTACCCTTAACATGTTATCGGTAACAGCGTTTGTCGGGATGTGTAAACATCTTACAGCGCACTGTTTTGTAGCCCTCAGGGGATCATGATAATAAACCGACACTGAATGATGTTCAGTGCACAAGGTGGAGAAAAGCTATGCCATTACTCTATGTGGCGATTGGCGTCGCGTTACTGCTGCTGCTGATGATTCGCTTTAAGCTTAATGGATTTATCGCGCTGATCCTGGTGGCGCTGGCGGTCGGTGTGATGCAGGGCATGCCGGTTAATAAAGTGATTACCTCAATCAAAGCGGGCGTGGGTGGCACACTGGGCAGCCTGGCGCTGATCATGGGCTTTGGTGCCATGCTCGGTAAATTGCTGGCCGACTGCGGCGGTGCGCAGCGTATTGCCACCACCCTGATTGAAAAATTCGGCACTAAGCATATTCAGTGGGCGCTGGTGCTGACCGGTTTTATCGTCGGATTTGCGCTGTTCTATGAAGTCGGCTTTGTACTGATGCTGCCACTAGTGTTCAGCGTTGCGGCGTCGGCACGTGTGCCGCTGCTCTATGTCGGGGTGCCGATGGCGGCTGCCCTGTCAGTGACGCACGGCTTTCTTCCGCCGCATCCTGGCCCGACTGCAATCGCGACGCTGTTTAACGCTGACATGGGTAAAACGCTGCTGTTTGGTACGCTGCTGGGTATTCCTACGGTGATTCTGGCGGGTCCGGTCTACGCCCGCTTCCTGAAAGGCATCGACAAACCGATTCCTGAGGGTCTCTATAACCCGAAAACCTTTACCGAGGCGGAAATGCCTGGGTTTGGCGTCAGCGTCTGGACGGCACTGGTACCTGTGGTGCTGATGGCGCTGCGTGCGGTGGCAGAGATGCTGCTGCCTAAAGGCCATGTGCTGCTGCCCTATGCGGAGTTCTTTGGCGACCCGGTGATGGCGACACTGATTGCGGTGCTGATTGCAATCTTCACCTTTGGACTGAATCGCGGTCGCACGATGGAACAGGTCATGGATACCCTGACCGACTCGATCAAAATCATCGCCATGATGTTGTTGATCATCGGCGGTGGCGGTGCCTTCAAACAGGTGCTGGTGGACAGCGGCGTGGATAAATACATTGCCAGCATGATGCATTCTACTCAGCTGTCGCCAATCTTTATGGCCTGGTCGATTGCCGCGGTGCTGCGTATTGCTCTGGGTTCTGCCACGGTAGCGGCCATTACCGCCGGGGGAATTGTGGCACCGCTGATTGTTACCAGCGGCGCCAGCCCGGAACTGATGGTCATCGCCGTAGGGTCCGGCAGCGTGATCTTCTCGCACGTTAATGACCCGGGCTTCTGGCTGTTCAAAGAGTATTTCAACCTGACGATTGGCGAAACCATCCGCTCCTGGTCGGCGCTGGAAACCATTATTTCGGTCTGTGGTCTGGTGGGTTGCCTGCTGCTCTCCTGGGCGATTTAACTTCTGGCCGCTGGCAAGCCTGCCAGCGGCTCTCTGCTTTCGCGTCTCTCCCGCTGCCTCTTTGAGCTTTGAACATCCCGTCGCGCTTGCTGCCCCTGTTGCCGGTTAAACCGGAAAGGCGGGATGTGCGGGACAGACAGCATAAAAAAGGCCGCAAGGTGCGGCCTGACAGAGAAGATTCAGTCTGAATCTGCCACGTTAATGAGGCGGTTCAAAACCGGCTTTCACCATCTGTTCCCGCAGCGCGTGTGCAATGTCACGGTTGCCACCGGTAACGGGGTAGATAACGTTATTCACCACATCATCAAGGTAGTGCTCGTCAAACTCCTGCAGAGAGAGCTGCGTGCCGCCTTCATCGTTGATGGCGAAAGTCCCTTTGATGTGGTTACCGCTGTTTTTTGCCTTGAGGCTGTAGCGGCCCATGCTGGTATTAATCGTGCTCATAAGATCTCCTCGCGACTCATTTTCAATCTCATCACTCTTGAGGCCTGCCTTGCCGCCTAAATTTTAGCCAGGAGTGTTCTGTAAAACGAAGAAAGAGAGCCGTTAAAAAGTGGTGTTGCGATCGTTATCTCAGAATTTAAATAAAGCTCAGGGTTGATGAACTTATGACCAGTTGAGCCGTAAGTGAAGCGGCAGGGCGCATTTTCCTGTCTATAATGCTTACAGGAAAAGTGTTTAATTGGTGAGGGGAAAGGAAATGAAAATTATTCTGTGGATTATTGCGATCATTTTTATCGTTGGCTTACTGACCCTGACAGGGGTGTTCAAACTGATTTTCTGATATCTGTTAACGCTTTAGCAACAGCGGGCACCTAATCAGGTGCCCGCAATGTTTTCTGGCTGGCCAACAGAGCGTCTGTAATGGGATCCATCGGCGTATTGGGCAGCAGATCCTGTGAGCCCAGAGGTTTCTTACAGTATGCGCAGCAGGCACCATGAAAGTTTCGCTGGCCCTCGCGGTAATCAGTAAAAACGAATCGGGCGCTTCCACATTGACCGCAACGCATCTTCATCACCATCCTGTGTCTCCCCCTCCTTTTACTCAGCATTAACGGATGCCTGTGCCTGACCGGTTAAGCGGACTTTATCTATTGCGCGGCAATATTATTTCGCACTGCGATAAGAAAAGTAGTTTCTTATGCTTTTGATTGTTTGTTGCCAAATGCGCATTCGGCCACTAAAAAGCATTTCATTGATCCAGATCAGTGTTTATTAGTTGTTGGCTAAAATATCCGCGAATAGCCTGCCATGACTGATGATAATGGCACAGCCGACTCATTTTTTTTGACGAGGGAGCGGGATCTGCGCCAGTGGATTTAAGATTTATCGTACAATAAATAGCCACTGGCAGGACGCAGGCCTGAAAAAGCAGAAAAACGGGTTTAAGGTCATGGGACTTACCGTCTGGATGATAGAAAAAAAATGTCCTTTTAGCGGCGTAAACGTCATTAAGAACAGGAATATATCTTAATCAGATTTTTCTTTTTAACGTCAGTAACGTAACCGCTTAAAATTAAAAAGGGTTTCGTTTCCAGCAGGTTAGCGACCGATACCCGCTCTGCGCCTGATACGCGTTGAGCGATGTTTCGCAAGTCGAAAAGCAGGAAAGTGTGATGGATGTACAGAATGTCGATATTTATCACTTTTTCATCAAATCATGCTGGACAAATCCCTCAGCAATTGCTGTACTAGACCCCGACACAGTTTAGTGTCCATTTTTCATGTAAAGGTAATATAGATGTCTAAGATCAAAGGTAACGTTAAGTGGTTTAATGAATCTAAAGGATTCGGTTTCATTACTCCTGAAGATGGCAGCAAAGATGTATTCGTACATTTCTCTGCAATCCAGAGCAACGGCTTCAAAACTCTGGCTGAAGGTCAGCGCGTAGAGTTTGAAATCACCGACGGCGCTAAAGGCCCATCTGCTGCTAACGTTATCAGTCTGTAAGTTAACAGTCAGAATTCTAAAAACCCGCCTTATGGCGGGTTTTTTTATGGCTGTAATCTGCGCTTCATCCCCCCTGTCGTACTCTCACTCTCGGCGTGTTGCCGCACAAACTGCGCGGCGGTTCACACTAAATAACCGTAACATATTTATAACAACCCGATATGCAGCTTTTTGGCTTGCGACGCTATATAACTGTGCGACAGAACCCGGTGAGTGAGGAGGCAGGATGAACATACGTCAGGCAGAGTTAAAAGACAGTTTTGCGTTGAGTGCATTACTGAGCGAGTTAGGCTACGGCGGCACTGAAAGCTTTATTGAACAGCGCCTGGCGCAGTTATGCAGCGATCCCAGTGAAGCGCTGTTGGTGGCTGAACATGGCAGTCAGGTGCTGGGGTTTCTCTCCTTACATTTTATTCCTCAGCTGGCGCTGGCCGGTGATTTCGCCCGCATCAGCTATTTCTGCATTGCAGAAGGTGAGCGCAGTAAAGGCGTCGGCCAGCAGCTGATTCAGCATGCCGAAATGCTGGCGGCTCGTCGTGGCTGCGATCGCATGGAAGTCCATTGCCATCAGTCACGTCTCAAGGCGAACCAGTTCTACGCCCGCGAAGGCTATGTTGAATCCCCCTGTTATCTCATCAAAGATCTGCAAGCGAGTTAACTTCCCGTCCGCTGGCGATGATCAGCGCCCCGGCAATCATCTCCCGCTGTTCATCCCTGAGGCTGGCGATACTGACGCGAATAAATTGGGTTGGGCCGAGCCGACAGCGCTCGCCTGGTACGACCGCAATACCGCGGGCAGCCAGCGTGATCATGGCAAACTGCTCTGAAGTCACCGGAATATAGAGGCTTAATCCGTCGCGAAGCGGCAGATCAAGCCCACGCTGTGCCAGCGCCGCGAGCAACGCTTCACGCCGTTGCCGGTAGGTCGCGCGTGCGGTGGCGATCTGCCGTTGCGTTTCCTCATCCTCCAGCAGCCACGCCACCGCATCCTGCAGAATGCGGCTGGTCCAGCTGACGCCAAAATTTCGCCATGACTGAATGCGCCTGACCATCTCCGAGGTGGCAGAGAGCACTGCCAGCCGCAGATCCGGTCCATAGGCTTTGGAAAACGAACGGACGTGCAGCGTGCGCTCAGGAAAGATTGAACCCAGGCTCCAGCTCGCCTCCGCGGAGAGATCGCCAATACCATCATCCTCAACGATCAGTGTGTTGCTCTGTTGCAGAACCTGCGCCATTGCCTGACGTCGCGCCGGGCTGATGCTGTTCCCGGTGGCTGAGTGGGTGCGGGGCTGATAGATCAACATTACCGGTGCCTGCTCCAGCAGAAGAGAAAGAACCTCTGGCAGCGGGCCTTGATCATCACACGCCAGCGGCAGAATCTCTGCGCCGACGTTATCCAGTATATCGAGCAGCCGGGTCGCGGTCGGATCTTCAATAATCACGCGGTCTCCCGGCGAGACCAGGGTTTGCACCAGCAGATTCATCGCGTCAAAACCGCCATCTGTCGCCAGAAACGCCTCTGCAGCATAGGGCCAGCGCGGCGCGATCGCCTGAAGCAGCGGCGCGGAAATCGCCTCACGGGTGTAGCTGTTGAGCTGCGGTGAGTGCAGGGCCGCCTGCAGCGCACGCTGCAGGTCAGGCAGCAGGGCGGGGTCGGGCGCGGCGAGGGTCAGATCGGCGCGGATGTTATCACCGTAGTTGCCGATCTTCTCAAAGCGAATCGGACGCGGCATCACCGTATTACTACTGACCCAGACACCACTGCGCCCCTTGCCCGCCAGCACTTTCTGCTTTCTGAGTTGCGCCCAGGCAGCAGAAACGGTTGCCGGGCTGACACCCAGCTGCTCCGCTATCTCCCGCACCGCAGGCATCTGCATACCTGTCGCGATCTGTCCGTCACGAATCAGCGCGGAGGCTGCCTGTGCAATGCCTTTCACTGAAGGCGATTTTATCTGGCTGCAAAACCAGTTGAGGTCGACGCTCTCTGTCATAAGAAAATACTTTGTTCAGTAACAAATTAATGATTGTTCAGGTAAGTATTCCGGATCTAGTATCAAATTCAAGCACTATTTTATGCCCCGTCCCGACGGTGCAGCGTAAACGGAGAGATCATGGCAAGGCTACTCATCAGACTGGCGGTACGCGACTGGGACTACTTTACCCCGCTGGCGCTGGGCGATATCAGACCAGAAGGTTTTGAACTGCAGATCGACCGCGTCGGCACACTTGTGAATGATCTGGCGACCAGCCCCGACTATGACGCGGGCGAAGTCTCCTTCAGCCGCTATGCTCAGGGCCGGGCCAGAGGAGACGAAACACTGCTTGGCCTGCCACACTTCCTGATGCGCGGCTTCCGCCAGCGCTGCATTATCACCACCAGCAGCAGCCCCATCACCACGCCTGCGCAGCTGAAAGGTAAGAGAATCGGCGTCACCGGCTGGCAGGATTCGGGCAATACCTGGACACGCACGGTGCTGCGTGAAGCAGGCGTCGAAATCGATGATGTGTTCTGGTATGCCGGTCGTCTTACTGCCGATCATCCGATTGTCGATCGGCTGGCGGGATTTGGCCGCCCGGGCCGCATTGAACCCGCGCCTGACGAACGACCGCTGATAGAGATGCTGCAGGCGGGTGAGCTGGATGCCATCTTCACGCCATTTATGCCGGAGGGCTTTTTCCTGCCTGGTTCGGGATTACGTCAGCTGCAGACCGATTTTTATCAGGCGGAGCGGGACTACTTTAATCGTGTCGGCTATGTGCCGGGCATCCACATTCTGGCGCTGAAACCGGCACTGGCGGCGGCGCATCCGTGGCTGCCTGCGGCGTTAAGTGAGGTCATCGATCGCTCTTACCGGCTGTGGATGCAGAAAAGAGAGAAATATGCCGACACCACGCCGTGGCTGCTGGACGATTTGCGACGCACTGCGCAGGAATTGCCCGCTGACTGGAATCAGAATGGATTTAGCGTTAACAGAAAGATGATTGCGGACTTTGGTCGCGAGCTCTATGAGCAAGGGCTGACTCACCAGGTACTGACGCCGGAAGCAATGTTTCCGGCCGCTGCGGGAGAAGAGAAATGATGAAAGTAGCACTGGGACAATTTGCGGTGAGCCGCGAATGGCAGGAGAACGCCAGTATCTGTCTGGACTTAATGCAGCGGGCGACAGAAGGTGGCGCCGATCTGCTGGTACTGCCGGAAGGGGTGCTGGCACGTGATATAGCCGACCCCGATTTAGTGCTGAAGGCGGCGCAGCCGCTGGATGGCCCTTTTCTGAGCCAGCTGCTGGCCGCCAGCAAGCAGACTGCGCTGACCACCATGATGAGCATTCACGTTCCCACCGGGGAGCAGAAAGCGCTCAACGTACTGGTAGCGATCCGCAACGGTGAGATCATCGCCGCCTATGAAAAATTGCATCTGTACGATGCCTTTGCGATGCAGGAGTCGCAGCGGGTCAATCCCGGCCACGTCATTCCGCCGCTGATTGAGGTCGCGGGTATGAAAGTCGGATTAATGACCTGCTATGACGTGCGCTTCCCGGAGCTGGCGCGTCGGCTGGTACTGGATGGTGCAGAGGTGCTGGTGCTGCCTGCCGCCTGGGTTAAAGGTCCGCTGAAAGAGATGCACTGGGAACTGCTGACCCGTGCCCGCGCGCTGGAAAATACCTGCTATATGGTGGCGGTGGGGGAGTGCGGCCCGCGCAATATCGGCAACAGCCTGGTGGTCGATCCGCTGGGCGTAGCGGTGGCGAATGCGGCGGAATCGCCGGCGCTGCTGTTTGCCGATCTCGATCCTGAGCGCGTCGCCTATGCCCGCCGGGTGCTGCCGGTACTGGAAAACCGGCGCTTTGCCCGTCCCGAACTCAACTGATCCGCTGAACCAGGAATCCATTATGACGAAGAGAGCAACCGCCTTAATCGTGGCGCTGGGGCTGACTGCATCCCTGGCGCAGGCTGCCGACGCTATTCCGGTGCAAAAAGTTGACCAGGCCCTGCATGACAGGCTGCCGGATAAGATCAAAAAATCGGGCAAAATGATTTCAGTGAATAACGGTTCATTTCCGCCCTATGAAATTGTGAATGGCCCGCACTCAATGGAGGGCGCGTCGGCGGAGTTAACGACTGCGCTGGCACAACTGCTGGGTGTGAAGATCGAGCATGCGACGGTGAGTGGTTTATCAGGCGTACTCACCGGCATCAATGCGGGTCGTTATCAGCTGGCGATTGGGCCGATTGGTGATTATCCGGACCGCCAGCAGAAAGTGGATTTCATCGATTTTGTGCAGGAGTTTGTGGTGTTTGGCGTGCAGAAGGGCAATCCGGCCAGAATCAATCAGCTGGACGACACCTGCGGCAAGCGCATTGCCGTTATGGCCGCTGGCTCTGCGGAACAGGTTATCCGTAAGCAGTCAGACCGGTGTGTGGCCGACGGGAAACCGGCCGTGACGGTGCAGGCCTTTACCGATCAGCCTTCGTCAATTCTGGCGGTGCGCTCTAAACGCTCCGATGCGTTCTTCTCATCACAGGCGCCGCTGACTTACTTTGTTAATCAGGCGAAAGGGCAGCTTGAGCTAGCGGGCAAAGGGCAGAAAAACGGCTTTGGCGATATTTTCCAGGGCACGGTGGTGCCGAAAGGCTCGCCGCTGGGTCAGGTGGTGCTGGATGCCTACAAAGAGCTGTATCAGAACGGGACGTATGCGGCCATCATGAAAAAGTGGCAGCTTGAGGGCAACATGACCACCGCACCCGGACTGAATCTGGCGAAAGAGGCCAGCAAATGAGCCCGCCGCGCCATCTGCACAGCGGTGACAGAGGCGAGGCACAGCTGCGCGACGTGGCGTTCGCTCGCAGCGCGCCCACTTACGGACGCTGGATCAGCTGGATTTTAGTGCTGGTGATCGGCACCAATCTATTGTGGCTGGTGGCGACCAACCCTAATTTTGAATGGCAGGTGGTACTCAAGTGGTTTACCGAAGGATCTGTGCTCAAAGGGTTGCAGGTCACTCTGGGGCTGACAGTGGTGTCGATGGTACTCGGCACGCTGCTCGGTCTGCTGCTGGGCGTCTGGCGGCTCTCTGAGAACCGGTTGCTGCGCGGCGTTGCCGGACTCTATATCTGGTTCTTTCGTGGCACGCCGCTGCTGGTACAGCTGATCTTCTGGTACAACCTTTCTACGCTGTTTCCGGCGCTGTCGCTGACGCTGCCGTGGACCGATATCACGCTGGCCAGCTGGAACACCAACGATCTGATCACCCCACTGACAGCCGCTATTGCCGGGCTGGCGCTGAATGAAGCGGCCTATATGGCGGAAATTATTCGCGCCGGTCTGCTGTCGGTGGATAACGGTCAGGTAGAGACCACCCAGGCCTTTGGCATGAGTCGTTCACGGGCGCTGCGGCGCATTATTATTCCGCAGGCGATGCGGTCGATTATTCCGCCCACCGGCAACCAGCTGATCAGCATGATCAAGGCGACGTCGCTGGTCAGCGTGATCGCAATGGGCGATCTGCTCTATTCGGTGCAGGCGATCTACAACCGTACCTTCGAGATCATCCCGATGCTGATGGTGGCGGTGATCTGGTATCTGCTGATCACCTCGATCCTCAATCTGGGCCAGTCCGCCATCGAGCGTTACTACGCGCGTGGCACTCGTCGGGTGGCCAGCGCCCCCAGACGCGCCGCCGTCGCGGCTAACGTGCAACCCCAGCAGGAGGAACAATGAGTCAGCGTGAACCCCTGGTCTGCGCCCGCAACGTGCAGAAGAATTACGGCGACAATCAGGTTCTGAAAGGGATCGATCTGGATGTCTGGCCCGGTGAAGTAGTGGTGATCCTCGGGCCATCTGGTTCCGGTAAATCCACGTTTCTGCGCTGCATCAATCATCTTGAAGAGATGAACGCCGGATCGATTCGGGTCGGTGATGAGCAGATCGGGTATGTACTTAAAGGGCATGTGCTGCACCGGTTGTCGCCACGCCAGATCGCCCGTCAGCGCCAGAAAATTGGCATGGTGTTTCAGCAGTTCAATCTCTACCCCCATATGACCGTGCTGCAGAACATCACTGAAGCGCCCATCGGCGTGCATAAATTCCCGCGTCAGGAGGCTATGGCCCATGCCCGATCGCTGCTGGCGACGGTGGGGTTAAGCGATAAAGCGGACGCCTGGCCACGTCACCTCTCGGGCGGACAGCAACAGCGTGTGGCGATTGCGCGGGCGCTGGCGATCAAGCCGCAGCTGATGCTGTTTGATGAGCCGACCTCCGCGCTCGATCCGGAACTGGTGGGCGAAGTGCTGGCGACCATGCGTACCCTGGCCGACCAGGGATTAACGATGATCGTGGTGACTCATGAGATTAGCTTTGCGCGGGAAGCCGCCGATCGCGTGGTTTTTATGGATGGGGGGGTGGTGGTGGAGCAGGGCACGCCTGAAGAGGTGATCGCGAATCCACAGCATCCGCGCACCCAGGCGTTCCTTAGTCGCTTCATCTGAGATCTTACTCTGTTACAGATTCCAGTTGTCGCCGCAGGCAAACTGCGCGTAAATATCAGTCACCGTGATTCGATAAAGTTGAAAGGTTAAATATGGAAGGTATCAGTATTGCCAAGCTGCTGATTATCGGTGCGCTTATCGTACTGCTTTTTGGTACCAACAAGTTGCGCTCACTGGGTGGCGATCTGGGCTCCGCAATCAAGGGCTTTAAAAAAGCCATGAAAGATGAAGATACCAGCGCAACCCGAACTGCGGCTGAAGACGTGCCGGCAGAACGCGTCGTTCATAAAGATTAATCGGTTATTTGCTGCAAATAACTGTTACTTTTTATTTCAGGCACAGATAAAAAAACCAGACTGTTTCCAGTCTGGTTTTTTGTTTTTCGGGCTTCCTGAAGCAAAAGCGTGCTTATTTCACTTCTTCGCCTTTGGCCTGCATATCCGCATGATAGGAAGAGCGGACAAACGGACCGCACGCGGCATGGGTAAAGCCCATCGCCATCGCTTCTTCTTTCATCTCATCGAACTCAGCCGGGCTGACGTAGCGCTGAACCGGCAGGTGGTGGCGGCTCGGCTGCAGATACTGGCCCAGCGTCAGCATGGTGACACCATGGCGACGCAGATCGCGCATCACCTCAACGATTTCGGCATTGGTTTCGCCCAGGCCCACCATCAGACCCGATTTTGTCGGGATGTGAGGATGCGCCTCTTTGAAACGTTCAAGTAGCTTCAGTGACCACTCGTAGTTCGCGCCCGGACGCACCTGGCGGTAGACGCGCGGTACGTTTTCCAGATTGTGGTTAAACACATCCGGTGGCGTCGCGGTGAGAATCTCCAGCGCGCGATCCATACGGCCACGGAAGTCCGGCACCAGCGTTTCGATTTTGATCGTCGGATTTTTTTCGCGAATCGCGCTGATGCAGTCGGCAAAGTGCTGTGCGCCACCATCACGCAAATCATCGCGGTCAACCGAGGTGATCACCACGTAGCGCAGGCCCATATCGGCAATCGTCTGCGCCAGTTTAGCGGGTTCGTTAGCGTCAGGGGCATTGGGGCGGCCATGTGCCACATCGCAGAACGGACAACGACGGGTACAGATTGCGCCAAGGATCATAAAGGTGGCGGTGCCGTGGTTGAAGCATTCGGCGAGGTTAGGACAGGATGCCTCTTCACAGACTGAGTGCAGCCCGTTTTTACGCATCGCGGCCTTAATGCCCTGAATACGACTGGAGTCAGCTGGCAGCTTGATTTTCATCCATTCCGGCTTACGCAACATCTCCTGCCGTTCAACAGCCACGGTTTTCACCGGGATCAGCGCCATTTTGTCTGCGTCACGATATTTGACGCCGCGTTCCATCTGAATTGGTTTACTCATAAATCAGCAGGTTCCGGTCGGATTGCGATTTGAAAGCGTTCCCACTCAAACCGGGAAGGCTGCTTTCAACTTTATTTGAAAAAAGTGCAAAAATTATATCATCACATCGCCTGCGAAGCAGCCACAGTCAGCGCGGATAAGTTACATATTTGTAAATTCGCATTCTGCGTTAAGGTTTAACAGGGAGATCCCCTGAAATCCATTCAACATTTTCATAACCTGACAGCCGTGCAAACGCGCTGACCAGCGGAGAGTGTACCTGCTCCGTCGTCACCTCTGGCTGGAAATTTTTCAACTGGGTCATGCTCATGCCGGCGTAACCACAGGGATTAATACGCAGGAAGGGCGACAAATCCATGGCAACATTCAACGCCAGACCGTGAAACGAGCAGCCTTTACGGATGCGTAATCCCAGTGAACAGATCTTCTCTTCCCCGACGTAGACGCCAGGTGCATCAGCACGGGCGCGGGCGCTGACGCCAAACTCTGCAAGGGTGGCGATAACCGTCTCTTCCAGAATGGTCACCAGCTGGCGTACGCCGAGCTTACGGCGTTTTACATCGATCAGGACGTACATCACCTGCTGTCCTGGCCCGTGATAGGTGACCTGACCCCCACGGTCACTCTGCACCACCGGGATCTCGCCTGGCATCAGCAGATGCTCTGCTTTGCCCGCCTGCCCCTGAGTAAAGACCGGAGGATGTTCAACCAGCCAGATTTCATCACGACTCTGGTCGTTGCGCTGGTCGGTATAGTGATGCATGGCGTCGGAGACAGATTGCCAGTCGCGCAGACCTGACTGGCGGACAAGAAGAGTTTCAACTGACAAAACGATAGCCCGCTAAAGGAAATAACGCTGAGGATAACGTCGGCAAACCGTCAGGCAGAGGCGCCTTGCCGACCCGTAAATTACAGTACCATCCGCACAATTTCGATGTTGCCCAGCTCTTCGTACAGGCGTTCTACCTGCTCGATGTGGGTGGCGGTGATAGTGATGTTGACGGAGTGATAGTTGCCTTTGCTGCTCGGCTTAACTTCAGGGCTGTAGTCGCCTGGCGCATGGCGTTGCACCACTTCAACCACTTGATCAACCAGCTCCGGTTGTGCCAGACCCATTACTTTGTAGGTAAATGGGGTAGGAAATTCGAGCAGCTCATTCAGTTTGGTTTTCATATTAACTCCGGTGCATAAAAAACAGGCTCCCGCCTGAGCGGGAGCAACATAATATCGTGTAATGGGGGCGAAGGGGTGATTTTTCAATCACCCGCCACGCTTAACCGAACCAGTGATGGAACATCAGCTTGATGTAATCAACGATACGGCCAAAGAAACCTCCTTCAGAGATCTCGTTCAGTACCACCAGCGGACGCTGTTCGATAGTCTTGCCATCCAGCTGGAAGTTGATGCTGCCGACCACCTGATTTTTCTTCAGTGGTGCATGCAGTTCCGTGTTGGTCAGCACATAGCTGGCTTTCAGATCTTTCATGCGGCCACGTGGGATGGTCAGGTAAGCATCTTTTTCCACGCCAAGCTGCACACGGTCGTTATCGCCGAACCAGACTGGCTCAGAGGCGAACTCTTTGCCCGCTTTCAGTGGCGCCACGGTTTCAAAGAAACGGAAGCCCCAGGTCAGCAGTTTCTTACTCTCAGTTTCACGGCCTTTGTAGGTATGACCGCCCATGACTGCGGAGATCAGGCGCATCTGGCCTTCAGTCGCAGACGCCACCAGGTTATAGCCGGCTGAGTTAGTGTGACCGGTTTTGATGCCGTCCACATTCAGGTTGGTATCCCACAGCAGACCGTTACGGTTCATCTGACGGATATTGTTGAAGGTGAACTCTTTCTCTTTATAGACAGCATACTCTTCCGGCACGTCACGGATCAGCGCCTGACCGATCAACGCCATATCGCGCGCGGAGCTGTACTGACCTTCCGCGTCCAGACCATGAACAGTCTGGAAGTGGGTATTCTGCAGACCAATCGCTTTGACGTAGTTGTTCATCAGATTAACGAACGCATCCTGGCTGCCAGCGACATAGTCAGCCATTGCAACACAGGCGTCGTTACCGGACTGCAGCACAATCCCACGGGTCAGCTGAGAGACCGGCACGCGGTCGCCTGGCTTGAGGAACATCAGCGAGGAGCCTTTGAACACCGGGTTGCCGGTCGCCCAGGCATCCGGGCCGACGGTGACCATATCGTCCTGATGAATTTTACCCGCTTTAACGGCCTGACCAATGACATAGCTGGTCATCATCTTGGTCAGACTGGCAGGATCGCGGCGTGCATCGGCATTTTTCTCTGCCAGCACTTTGCCTGAGTTGTAGTCGATAAGGACGTACGCTTCGGCATCAATGTCCGGCACGCCCGGAATCATGGTCTTGAGATTGACGTCATCAGCAATAGCAGCATGGCTGAGAGAGAAAGCGATCAGTGATCCCACTGTCAGGCGTTTCAGCAAACGAGATGATTTCAGCGTGTTCATGTGTAGGACTACAACATCCGTGAGTTTGAGGTTGAAAATGTCACTCATCATACCCAATGCCAGATTAACTGGCACCGGGCGTGATGATTGGGTTGTTAGCAGACGTAACGTGCAGCTGTCTGATAAACGGTTCAGCGACGCGTGTTAGTAATAAATGAGGCGGCCTGGCCTTCACTGCTCAGGCGCTGTTGCAGCGCAGCCGCTTCGGCGCGGGAGGCGTAACCGCCGAGCTGAACGCGATACACATTGTTGCCCGCGTCTTCTACCTTACCGGGCACGCCATAACGCTGGCTCAGGCTTTTCATCATCTGCTGGGCACGCGCCGGGTCATTCAGCGCACCGACCTGCACTACATATCCATCGGCACCACCACTGCTGGCTGCAGGCGCGGCGCTGGCTGCTGCGGGAGCAGCATTGCTGACTGCCGGTGCGGAACTGGCGGGTGCGGCGGCTGGCGGTTCGTTACCTTCCAGTACGCCGGTCGCTAATGGCTGGGGTGCACCAAGAAAGCCGCTGCTCTGCACCGGCGCGCCCATGTTGTCACCGCTTTGCAGCGTACTGTTGCTGATGGCCTCAACATTTTGCGCAGGCGGCTCTGAGGGGGCTGCGCTGCCGCCGTTCATCACCGCGCCACCACTCAGGTCCGGACGGGCAGGCAGAGAGTAGCTCTGTTTTGCCACGACGGTCCCGATGGTGCCGGGGCCAGAGAGCGAACCATCTGGGGCGACCTTGATGTAATCAACCCGCACGCGCGAATTGTTGGAGATGTTCAGGCGGTCACCGGCAGCCCGCGACAGGTCGATAATGCGTCCTGGCGTGTAAGGGCCCCGATCGTTAACGCGCACCACAATCTGACGGCCATTCGCGATATTGGTCACGCGCACATAGCTCGGCAGCGGCAGAGTAGGGTGGGCCGCGGTCAGTGCATCAGGATCGTAGGCTTCGCCGGTAGCGGTGCGGTTGCCCTGCGCCTCTTCGCCGTACCAGGTGGCGAGGCCGACTTCACTGTAGTTCGACGGATCTTTGATGACGCGATAATTTTTGCCGTTCACGCTGTAATCCTGGCTGGTGCCTGGATTGATCGGCTCATAACGTGGCTCAACGCCTGGAATCTCAACAACCGGTCCATTGTAAGCCGGTTGCGGCGGCGCCGTATTTTGGGGTTCCGGCGTGGTACAGGCCGCCAGAACCAGTGATGCCAGTGCAACGCCAAGCCATTCCTTACGCATCTGCAGCCTCTTAGACACTTTTAGATAACATTTTTCGGTGAGTGTGGATCGACATCACAATGCCAAATCCCGCCATGAGCACGATAAGCGCGGAGCCGCCATAACTGACCAGCGGCAGCGGCACGCCAACTACCGGTAAGATACCACTAACCATGCCAATGTTAACGAAAACATAAACGAATAAAATCAGCATTAAACCGCCCGCCATTACCCGGCCAAAGGTGGTCTGCGCCCGTGCTGCCACCACCAATCCCCGCATGATCAGCAGCAGATAAAGGGCCAGCAGCAGCAGCACGCCAACCAGGCCTAACTCTTCGGCCAGAACCGCAAAGATAAAGTCAGTATGACGTTCCGGCAAAAACTCCAGCTGAGACTGGGTGCCCTGCAGCCAGCCTTTACCGCGCAGACCTCCTGAGCCAATAGCAATTTTCGACTGGATAATGTGATAACCCGCTCCCAGCGGATCTGTTTCCGGGTCGAGCAGCATCATCACGCGGTCACGCTGATAATCGTGCATCAGGAAAAACCACAAAATCGGGATAAAGGCGGCGACCAGCAACACGGCTACGCCAATCAGTTTCCAGCTCATACCCGAGAGGAACAACACAAACAAGCCGGAGGCGGCAATCAGAATCGAGGTGCCGAGATCGGGCTGTGCCGCCACCAGCAGGGTGGGCAGGAAGATCAGAATCAGCGCAATGCCGGTATTTTTCAGCGTTGGCGGACAGACATCGCGGTTAATAAAGCGCGCCACCATCAAAGGCACTGCTATCTTGGCAATCTCAGAGGGCTGAAAACGCACAAAGCCGAGATCGAGCCAGCGTTGAGCGCCTTTACTGATCTGCCCAAAGGCATCCACCGCCACCAGCAGAATGACACAGACAATATAAAGATAGGGCGCCCAGCCTTCATAGACGCGCGGCGGTACCTGCGCCAGCACAATCATGATGACCAGCCCCATCGCAATCTGACCGAGTTTACGCTCCATCATGCCGGGGTCCTGACCACTGGCGCTCCAGATCACCACAGCGCTGTAGGTCAGCAGGCCGAGAATGATCAGCATAAACAGCGGATCGATGTGGATGCGCATCCAGATCGAACGTTTCTGCGGACTATCTTGCATCGACATGTTTATTCACCTTCATAACCGGGCGGCACAGGAGCGGCGTCCGGCAGGACTGTATTGTTATCACCCAACATAATGTGATCCAGAATCTGGCGCATGACGGTGCCGACAGCCGGACCGGCGCCACCATTTTCCAGGATAATGGTCACGGCGACCCGAGGTTTGTCATAAGGGGCAAACGCGGTCATTAATTTATGGTCGCGTAATCGTTCAGCAATTTTATGGGCGTTATAGGTTTCGTTCTCTTTCAGGCCAAAGACCTGAGCCGTACCGGACTTAGCGGCGATTTTATAGGGCGCATCGGCGAAGCTCTTGTGCGCGGTGCCGTTGGGCCGGTTCGCCACGCCATACATGCCATCTTTGGCAATTTCCCAGTAGCCGGAATGGATATCACCAATCGGGGCTTCAGGCGGCTGGCGATAGGGCACCAGGGTGCGGCCTTCGCGGGTGGCGCGCAGCATATGCGGCACCTTGACGACGCCGTCGTTGATCAGAATCATCATCGCTTTGTTCATCTGCAACGGCGTAGCGGTCCAGTAACCCTGTCCGATCCCCACCGGAATAGTATCGCCCTGATACCACGGCTTTTTAAAGCGTCTCTGTTTCCAGTCGCGGGTCGGCATGTTACCGGCGCTCTCCTGCGGTAAATCGATGCCGGTACGGCTGCCGTAACCAAATTTATTCATCCACTCCGACAGACGGTCGATGCCCATGTCATAGGCAACCTGATAGAAGAAGGTATCGGCAGACTCTTCCAGCGCTTTGGTGACGTTCAGACGTCCGTGGCCCCATTTTTTCCAGTCGCGGAAGCGTTTTTCTGAACCGGGAAGCTGCCACCAGCCGGGATCAAACAGGCTGGTATTACGGTTAATCACGCCAGCACTCAGGGCAGAGACCGCCACATAAGGTTTAACCGTCGAAGCCGGTGGATAGGCAGCCTGAATCGCACGGTTATAGAGCGGGCGGTTTTCATCTTCCAGCAGGCCGCGGTAATCCTTACTGGAAATACCGTCGACAAACATGTTGGCGTCATAGCTTGGCGTTGAGACCATGGCGAGGATTTCGCCGGTGCGCGGATCGCTGACCACGACGGCCGCGCGACTGCCCGCCAGCAGGGTCTCGACATATTGCTGCAGTTTGAGATCGATAGTCAGATAGATATCACGGCCTGCCTGAGGGGACTCCTCATGCAGCTGGCGAATGACCCGGCCACGGTTGTTGACCTCAACCTCTTCAAAGCCGGTTTTGCCGTGCAGCAAATTTTCGTAATAGGCTTCAATGCCCAGCTTACCGATGTCGTGCGTCGCGGCGTAGTTAGGCCATATGCCCTCTTTGTCGAGGCGTGCAACGTCACGATCGTTGATTTTTGAGACGTAGCCGACCACATGCGTCAGCGTGGCACCGTAAGGGTAGTAGCGGCGCTGGTAACCTTTAACTTCCACGCCGGGGAAGCGGTACTGATTGACCGCAAAGCGCGCGACCTGCACGTCATTCAGACCAGTTTTAACCGGGATAGAGGTGAACCGACGCGAGCGTTTACGCTCTTTCTGGAAGTTTTCGAGGTCGTCGTCAGTCAGCTCAAGAATCGGGCGTAAGTTTTCCAGGGTCTGTTGCAGATTATCTACTTTTTCCGGAACCAGTTCTGCCTGATAGATGGTGCGGTTCAGCGCCAGCGGCGTGCCGGTACGATCGTAAATTATGCCGCGGCTGGGGGCCACAGGCACCAGTTTGATACGGTTCTGGTTGGAGCGGGTGCTGTAATCATCAAAGCGAAGGATCTGCAGGTGGTAAAGATTAACCACCAGTACTGAAGAGAGCAGTAAGATACCGACGAAGGCGATAAAGGCCCGACGTACAAAGAGTTTCTGTTCGGCGCTGTAATCGCGAAAGGCGTTGCTTTGTAATTTCATCCGCTACTTGTCATGTCTGATGTGGGCTGATCGGTCATTCACGATGATAAGGATGATTTGTCGTTATGCTCCAGGCCCGATACAGACTTTCGGCTACCAGCACGCGCACCAGCGGATGGGGCAACGTCAATGCTGACAGTGACCAGCTCTGCTCTGCCGCCGCTTTACAGGCGGGGGCCAGGCCTTCAGGCCCGCCAATCAGCAGGCTGACATCGCGACCATCCAGCTTCCAGCGTTCAATCTGCTGTGCCAGCTGCGGGGTTTCCCACGGATGACCAGGAATATCCAGCGTAACGATGCGATTGCCTTTGCCGACCGCCGCTAACATCGCTTCACCCTCTTTTTCAAGGATGCGTTTGATATCAGCATTTTTACCGCGTTTACCTGCGGTCACTTCGGTCAGCTCAAGCGGCATATCTTTCGGGAAGCGGCGCAGATATTCCATAAAACCGGTCTGCACCCAGTCAGGCATTTTCGTGCCGACGGCAACAAGTTGCAGTTTCACCGATTAGCCCCAGAGTTTTTCCAGCTCATACAGCTGGCGACTCTCTTCCTGCATCACATGCACGATGACATCACCCAGATCGACCACGACCCAGTCTGCCGCGCTTTTACCTTCAATGCCTAATGGCATCAGGCCTGCTAAACGCGACTCCTGCTCTACGTGTTCTGCGATCGAAGTCACATGACGCGTGGAGGTGCCGGTGCAGATGATCATGAAATCGGTGATGCTGGATTTGCCCTGAACGTCGATGGTGACAATGTCCTGGCCTTTGAGATCATCAATCTTATCAATAACGAACTCTTGGAGTGCTTTACCTTGCAAAAGGTTCCCCTTGGAATCTGGTGGTAACGAGCCGGCTGTAAGCCCGGAGAGTGCAGCCAAAAAATTAAGCGGCGTAGTATAGCATGCCCGGATCAGTCGCGATATAAGCCTTCGCGGTCGATATAATCGATAACCGCAGCGGGCAACAGATCGTCGCAGGGCTGATTCTGGTGGCGACGGCGGCGAATTTCCGTGGCCGAAATGTCATAGAGAGGGGTGTCCGCCAGCCAGATATGGCCTGCGGGCTGCTGATGCAGCTGCCGGATATCCTGAGCGAGGTGTTGCTCAAGCCAGTGCTGCATGTCAGGCGAGTCGAACCGGGTCGGATAGCCGGGTCGCTGGCACACCAGCAGATGGCAGAGTGACAGCAGATCCTGCCAGCGATGCCATTTTGATAAGCTCAGCAATGAATCCTGACCAATAATAAATCCCAGCGGCTGCTCTGCACCGCGTTCGTTGCGCCAGGCTTCCAGAGTGGTCACGGTCCAGGACGGCGTGTCGCGTTCCAGCTCGCGGGTATCGATCTCAAACAGCGGCAGGTCGCGGATAGCGCAGCGCAGCATAGCAACCCGCTGGGCAGCGCTGGCTTCCGGTTGCGGACGATGCGGCGGCACATTGTTGGGCAGCAGCGTCACACGCTGCAGGCCGGTCTGTTGCGCCAGCGCTTCGACCGGGCGCAGATGGCCAAAATGAATCGGATCAAAGGTGCCGCCAAACAGTGCGTGTAACTCAGACATGGGCAAAGCTCGTCGGAAAAGCACGACTGCTGAGCAGCAGCGTCAGGGTCTGTAACTGCGGCCACACCGGCTGTCCATAATCCTGCTTCAGGGTGATCTCAATCTGACTCAGCAGATGAATGGCGCGTTGCAGACGCGTGGCATCCAGTCGTTGCAGCGCGTCGGTAAACAGCGCGCGGCGATTCTGCCAGATGCGCTGCTGATCCATCAGCGTACGCAGCGGCTGCGCTGTCTGGTGGCGTTGCAGATGCAGCAGCGTCAGCAGATCACGCTGCAGCGTACGCAGCAGTATCACCACTTCGCTCTCTTCTTTCTCCAGCTGATGCAGAATATGCAGGGCGCGGCGGCTTTTTCCCGCCAGCAGGGCATCCACCCAGTGGAAAGGAGTAAAATGCGCGGCATCACTGACCGCCTCTTCAACCCGGGGCAGTGTCAGCTTGCCATCGGGCCACTGCAGCGAAAGCCGCTCCAGCGCCTGCGCCAGCGCCAGCAGATTACCTTCATAGCAGTAACACAACAGCTGCACGGCCGCGTCATCCACCGATAATTTCAGCGCCTTAGCGCGATTAACGACCCAGCGTGGCAGTTGCGCCTGTTCAGGCGTCTGACAGGGCACCAGTACCGCAGAGGCGGACAACGCTTTAAACCAGGCGCTGTTTTCCTGCGCTTTGGTCAGCTTCGCCATCCGGCAGATCAGCAGAATATCGGCGTGCAGCAACTGCGACAGCTTAACCAGCTGTTCTGCCATCGCGGCGTTAGGGCCATTATCGGGGAATTGCAGCGTCATGGTCTGACGCTGAGCAAACAGGCTCAGTGACTGGCAACTGACGAACAGGCTCTCCCAGTCAGTCTGTGCATCCAGCGTAAAACTAAAATGTTCTTCGAATCCCTGCGCGGTTGCGGCGACGCGAATCGCATCTGAACTTTCCTGCAACAGCAGCGGTTCGTTACCGGCTAACAAATAACAGGCGCGCAGCCCCTCACGGAGCTGCGCGCTGAGTTGCTCAGGATAAATCCTGATCATTGCAGGCTGGTAGCAGAGGAAGTGGGCGCTTCCTGTGAACCCTGACCCGGCACCGGAATCACTGACGCCGGTAAGGTCTCTTTGCTGTTGATCTGCGCGGCGTGTACCGTCAGCAGTTTACGTACCAGCTGTTCAGCAGCACGCTGACGCATCTCCTGCGTAATCAGATCCTGCTCGGCATCTTTTGCCAGCGCAGCGTTAGGGTTATCGAAGAACGAGCGATAAACCGTGGTGCTGATAGGATAGATACCTTTGCCCGGCAGCAGCACCTGTGCGGTGAGGGTCATCACCAACTGATACTCGGCAGTGGTGCCGCTGATAAAGACCGAAGCCGTGTTACGGCCCGAGGATTCAGGCCCCAGGCGCAGCGTCGGAATATCGGTGCGATTCTGTTTGCTGTCTTCAACAATTTTGACATCGTTGATACGCAGCTGCTGACGCACAGTACGCGCCAGCGGCCCATAAGGATCGCCGGTTGAAACAATCAGGGTTTTCAGTTCGCTGGGCACCTGAGTGGTACCGCGCGGATGAAAACCACAGCCAGCGGTGATCACCACCGCCAGCATGACAAACAGCCTGATAATCGGATGTCGCACAGTTCCTCCTGAACTTAACCTACGACCAGGTTAAGCAGTTTGCCCGGTACATAAATGACTTTACGGATAGTCACGCCGTCCAGATACTTCGCTACCAGATGCTCCTGCGCAGCGCGTGCCTGAACCTGTTCCTGTGTTGCATCGGCTGGCACGGTGATTTTACCGCGCACTTTACCGTTAACCTGAACCACTACCAGCAGCGAATCTTCAACCATAGCGGCTTCATCCGCAACCGGCCAGCTCGCTTCATCGATAGTGCCTTCGCCACCCAGCGTCTGCCACAGAACATAGCAGGCGTGCGGGGTAAACGGATAGAGCAAACGGACGATGGCCAGCAGCGCTTCCTGCATCAGGGCGCGATCCTGCTCGCTTTCCTGCGGGGCGCGTGCCAGTTTGTTCATCAGCTCCATGATCGCCGCAATGGCGGTGTTGAAAGTCTGACGACGGCCAATATCATCTGCCACTTTGGCGATGGTTTTGTGCAGATCGCGACGCAGCGATTTCTGCTCGTCATTCAGGCTCTCCACATCCAGTGCCACGGTCGCACCTTTCTGTGTGTGCTCGAAGACCAGCTTCCAGACACGTTTCAGGAAGCGGTTCGCCCCTTCAACGCCCGACTCCTGCCACTCCAGCGTCATATCCGCCGGTGAAGCAAACATCATAAACAGACGCACGGTATCCGCGCCGTAACGCTCAACCATCAGCTGTGGGTCGATGCCGTTGTTTTTCGACTTCGACATTTTGCTCATGCCCGCGTAGATCACTTCGCGGCCCTGCGTGTCTGTGGCTTTAACAATGCGGCCTTTCTCATCCCGCTCAACCTCAACGTCAACCGGTGAAACCCAGTTACGCTCGCCGTTGGCACCAAGGTAGTAGAAGGCGTCAGCCAGCACCATGCCCTGGCACAGCAGACGTTTGGCTGGCTCATTGGAGTTCACCAGGCCCGCGTCACGCAGCAGCTTGTGGAAGAAGCGGAAATACATCAGGTGCATGATGGCGTGTTCAATACCGCCCACATACTGATCGACCGGCAGCCAGTAGTTTGCCGCTGCCGGATCCAGCATGCCTTCCTTGTAGCTGGCGCAGGTATAACGCGCGTAGTACCAGGAAGACTCCATAAAGGTGTCAAAGGTGTCGGTTTCACGCAGGGCAGGCTGGCCGTTTACCGTGGTTTTAGCCCACTCCGGATCCGCTTTGATTGGGCTGGTAATGCCATCCATCACCACATCTTCCGGCAGGATCACCGGCAGCTGGTCTTCTGGTGCAGGCATGACGGTGCCATCTTCCAGCGTCACCATCGGGATAGGAGCACCCCAGTAGCGCTGACGGGAGACACCCCAGTCGCGCAGGCGGTAGTTCACTTTACGCACGCCCACGCCTTTTGCCGCCAGCGAATCCGCGATGGCGTTAAAACCGGTGGCGTGATCCATGCCGTTAAACTCACCTGAGTTGAACAGCGCACCTTTGTCAGTCATCGCCGCGATGCTGACATCAGGAATGGAACCATCCAGATTCAGGATGACCGGCTTAATCGGCAGATCATATTTAGTGGCAAACTCCCAGTCGCGCTGATCGTGCGCCGGAACCGCCATCACAGCGCCGGTGCCATATTCCATCAGTACGAAGTTGGCAACCCAGACCGGGATAAGCTCGCCGGTCAGCGGATGAACAACAGACAGGCCGGTCGCCATGCCTTTCTTCTCCATGGTCGCCATATCGGCTTCAGCCACTTTGGTATTGCGACATTCAGCGATAAAGTCAGCCAGCGCCGGATTATTGACCGACGCCTGGGTCGCCAGCGGATGGCCTGCGGCAACAGCAACATAGGTTGCGCCGATAAAGGTATCCGGGCGGGTGGTGTAGACGGTGACCTTCTCTTCGCTGTCAGCCACATCGAAGGTGATTTCGACACCTTCAGAGCGGCCAATCCAGTTACGCTGCATGGTTTTGACCTGCTCAGGCCACTCTTCCAGCGTATCCAGATCGTTTAGCAGCTCCTCCGCATAATCGGTGATTTTGATAAACCACTGCGGGATCTCTTTACGCTCAACTTTGGTGTCGCAGCGCCAGCAGCAGCCGTCAATCACCTGCTCGTTCGCCAGCACCGTCTGATCGTTCGGGCACCAGTTCACGGCAGAGGTCTTTTTATAGACCAGGCCTTTTTCATACAGTTTGGTAAAGAACCACTGTTCCCAGCGATAGTACTCTGGCTGGCAGGTTGCCAGTTCACGACTCCAGTCATAGCCAAAGCCCAGCAGTTTGAGCTGGTTTTTCATGTAGGCGATATTGTCGTAAGTCCACGGGGCCGGAGCGGTGTTGTTTTTCACCGCAGCGCCTTCCGCAGGCAGGCCGAAAGCATCCCAGCCAATCGGCTGTAGTACGTTTTTGCCGAGCATACGCTGATAACGCGCGATTACGTCGCCGATGGTGTAGTTACGAACGTGGCCCATGTGCAGGCGGCCAGAAGGATAGGGCAACATGGAGAGGCAATAGTATTTCTCTTTACCTTCCTGCTCAGTCACTTTAAACGTTTCGTTTTCATCCCAGTGCTGCTGCACACGGGATTCAATTTCTTCCGGGCGGTATTGCTCTTGCATGGCTGCCTGTGGTCCTTTATGAAAAACATTTTTCTGGCTCTAAGATCCGCATAGCATACCCATAAGGCCGCGTATCAACAACACTTCCCACTTTTGCCGGCACGATTTCTGCCGAAAGCGTCAGAGCCTTCACCCTTTTGTAATTCACTGTACAGACGACACGGCAAAAGCAACATTACGACTAAACTTAGTTCAGCGAGGGTCTGCATAAAGGAGAACAAAATGAATAAAGTGGCTCAGGAATATCGCGAGTCGTTAGCCGTATTGACCGAACGTCTTCGTCAGGGCGATCGTAACCTTGATGAGCTGATTGCCGGGCGACGAAGCCAGTTGCTGGTGCGCGATGATATGACGGAACAGGAGATTGACCAGGCGCTCAGCTCAGTGCGCCGTGATCTGGGCGAGTTTGCACGCAGCTACACCGATGTGGAAGAACCGCTGGCGGACTCACTGTTTATGCGCATCATCCGTGAGAGCGTCTGGAAAGAGCTGGCGGATATCACCGATAAAAGTCAGCTGGAGTGGCGAGAGGTCTTCCAGGATCTGCATCATCACGGGGTTTATCAGAGCGGGGAAGTGGTGGGGCTGGGCAATCTGGTCTGTGAGAAATGCCAGTTCACCCGGGCAATCTACACGCCTGAAACGCTGTCACGTTGTCCGGAATGCGGCAATGACCAGTTTCAGCGTCAGCCTTTTGAACCCTGATAGTGCGGCGTAGCTAAATGAAGCGGGCCACTCAGAGTGACCCGCCTGTTCGTCAGGTTTAGTGCAGAATTTTTGCGAGGAAATCTTTAGCGCGCTCAGACTGTGGGTTATTAAAGAAGTCATCTTTGTTGGTGTCTTCGATAATTTTCCCTTCATCCATAAAGATCACGCGATTGGCGACTTTACGGGCGAAGCCCATCTCATGGGTCACCACCATCATCGTCATCCCTTCCTGTGCCAGTTCAACCATCACATCCAGCACTTCGTTGATCATTTCCGGATCCAGCGCGGAGGTGGGTTCATCAAACAGCATCGCGATAGGGTCCATGCAGAGCGCTCGCGCAATCGCCACACGCTGCTGCTGACCACCTGAGAGCTGGCCGGGAAACTTCTCAGCATGGGCGGAAAGACCCACACGCTTCAGAAGCTTCAGCCCTTTATCGCGGGCTGCCGCTTTGTCGCGCTTCAGCACTTTCACCTGCGCCAGAACCAGGTTGTTGATAATGCTCAGATGCGGAAACAGCTCGAAGTGCTGGAACACCATCCCGACCTGGCTGCGAAGCTGCGCAAGATTAGTCTTTTTGTTATTCACCTCGGTGCCGTTCACCGCAATCACGCCCTGCTGAATCGGCTCAAGGCCGTTCACCGTTTTGATCAGCGTTGATTTACCGGAGCCGGACGGGCCGCACACCACCACCACTTCACCGGTTTTGACGTCGGTTGAGCAGTCGGTCAGCACCTGAAAGTGACCATACCACTTAGAAACATTTTTCAGGCTAATCATTTAAACCGTCCTTTTTCTTTTTAGATAGCTGACCAACAGCGATGCGCTCAGGCTGATAACGAAGTAGACAAGACCTGCAAACAGAACCATTTCAACCTGGGTGCCATCACGCTCACCAATGGTGGACGCGGTACGGAAGAAGTCCGCCAGGCTTAAGACATAAACCAGCGAGGTATCCTGGAACAGCACGATACCCTGCGTCAGTAACAGCGGAACCATGGCGCGAAACGCCTGTGGCAGGATGATCAGTCGCATTGCCTGCCACTGCGTCATGCCCAGCGCCAGAGCCGCACTGCCCTGTCCACGCGAGATACTGATGATGCCGGCGCGAATAATTTCAGAGTAGTACGCCGCTTCGAACAGCGAAAAGGCGACCATGGCCGAAATCAGTCGGATATCCGTTTTGGGCGACAGCCCCAGCACCTGCTGCAGAAAACTCGGCACGACCAGATAGAACCACAGCAGCACCATAACCAGCGGCACCGAGCGGAACAGGTTGACGTAAATTTTAGCGAACCAGCTGATAGGCTTAAACGTCGACAGGCGCATCACCGCCAGCAGTGTGCCCCACAGAATGCCGAAGACCACGGCGGTAATCGTGATCTTAAAGGTGATCACTAAGCCATTAAGCAGATAGGGCAGGCTGGGTGTAATCGAACTCCAGTCAAACTCGTACATTACTTGCCTCCCGCATTGCCTGGCAGCCGGACTTTGCGCTCGACCAGACTCATCAACAACATAATCACCAGGTTAATCGCAACGTAGGCCAGCGTAATGGCGGTAAAGGATTCATAGGCGTGGGCAGAATAGTCGAGCAGTTTGCCCGCCTGCGCCGCCATATCGACCAGACCAATGGTGGAGGCGATAGCGGAGTTCTTCACCAGGTTCAGCATTTCCGAGGTCATCGGCGGCACAATCACGCGATACGCATTCGGCAGCAGCACATAGCGATAGGTCTGCGGCAGGGTTAATCCCATCGCCAGACCGGCATTCTTCTGTCCGCTCGGCAGTGACTGAATCGCTGCGCGCACCTGCTCGCAGACGCGGGCGGCGGTAAACAGGCCAAGACAGATCATCGAGGAGAGGAAGAACTGAATGTTGGGATCCAGCTCAGACTTAAACCACATGCCGAGTTTTTCGCCCACCAGCTCGGGCGCCACCAGATACCAGAAGAAGAACTGGACGATCAGTGGGATGTTGCGAAACAGTTCGACATAGCAGGTGCCAATGGTCGACAGCAGGCGATTAGGCACGGTGCGCAGAATGCCGAAAAATGAACCCACGCAGAAGGCGATAATCCAGGCGCAGCAGGAGACGGCAATCGTCACCTGAAAACCGGACCACAGCCAGCCGAGGTAGGTCGTGTTACCGAACGGGGCCTGTTCGAGGAATATGCCCCAGTTCCAATCGATACCCATAACGAGCTCCGGAAAAAAAGGGTAGCTAAGCTACCCTGAAGATTGATGAACGGCGTTTTATTTCCTGACTCAGGGGAACGACCCGTGTCAGTCTGTCTGTCCATGCCGCGGTTTCAGCAATCGAGAGGGCAGCCAGGCCGCCCTTGTTATACCCGTCGTCTTTCAGGCTGCATTTTTGTTGGCTACATTCACTCACCCGAATCACTTACCGGAGCAGGCTCATCGGGAGTCATTTTTCTGCTGCCTCAATGCAATCTGAAATCCATTGGGTATTTTGTTGTTAATTCAGTGCTTTATCATTTGGTGTTTTGAACAGCGCTTTCATGTCATCAGAGAGCTCAAAGTTCATGTTCAGGTTCTTTGGTGGAATCGGCTGTTTGAACCAGGTGTCGAACCATTTTTCTGCCTGGCCAGAGGTCTGGGCTTTAGCAATGGTTTCATCCACCAGGGCTTTGAACTGCGGATCATCTTTACGCAGCATGCAGCCATAGGCTTCTTTTGACTGTGGCGTGCCCAGAATTTCCCAGTTGTCCGGCTTTTTGGCTTTGGCGCGTTCGCCTGCCAGCAGGGCATCATCCATCATAAAGGCCACGGCACGACCGGTTTCCAGCGTACGGAAGGAGTCACCGTGATCTTTTGCGCTGATGATGCGCAGATCCAGTTTCTGTTCGTCGTTGAGTTTGTGCAGCAGCACTTCAGAGGTGGTACCTGAGGTCACCACTACGGTTTTGCCTTTCAGGTCAGCGAAATCTTTGATCGGGCCATCTTTCTTAACCAGCAGACGGGTGCCGATAACAAAAATAGTGTCTGAGAAGGCGGCCTGTTTCTGGCGCTCAAGGTTATTGGTGGTCGAGCCACACTCATAATCGTAGGTGCCGTTTTGCAGCAGCGGAATACGGTTTTGTGAGGTGATCGGGATCATTTTGACCTGCAGATCAGGCTTGTTCAGCTTTGCTTTAATCGCTTCAACGATGGCGTTTGAGTAAGCCTGTGAGTAGCCGACGACTTTTTGCTGGTTGTCATAATAAGAAAAGGGAACTGATGATTCGCGATGCCCGACCACAATGACGCCATTGTCATTGATCTTCTTCAGGGTGCCGCTGAGATCTTCCGCCTGGGCCGCTCCCGCCGCTGCGCTGATCAGCAGAAGAGATAATGCCACTTTGCGTAGTTGCATGTTCCAACTCCTTCGTATGAAAAAGGCACAGGATATAACCTGCGCTGATTATGATGTTGTGTCTGTTTTCTGCTGCGTTTCTGCTCATTCTGCGGTTTAAACGGGCGCAGAAGAGTCATTAACATAGCGGATTGTTAACGCAATGAAACAAAAAAGTTTCTTTTTTGCGAGGTGATACGCACCAAAAAAAGGCAAATTTTTCACCCTGCGCGTTAATGGTGCAGCAGCGTCAATTGTTTTGGTGCAACCCGCCCGGCATCAGCGCCTGCAATCAGCCTGTTTGCGAAAAGCAGTGAAACATTTTGCAATCATCGTGCCAGAAAGAGGTTATGGGTTAGAAAGACAGCAGAGTGTGCGGCGTGGGGAGTGAAAAAAACCGGAGAGTCACCATGAAAAAGGCGAAGCACGTGCTTCGCCTTCAGTGAGCACAGGAGGGGAGGTTATCGACGCCGACGCAGGAGTGCTATCACCGCCGCCAGCAGCGTCAGTGACCAAACTGGCCAGATGCCAGCCCGCGCATACGGGGTTTCTCCCTGCGTTGGCGTAACCTTGCTGGTCAGCACATCGCGGGTAAACTGCGGCAGCATGGCTTCCACATCACCACTGGCATTGACCACCGCCGTCACACCATTATTGGTGCTGCGCAACAGCGGACGTCCCAGTTCCAGCGCACGCATCCTCGCCATCTGGAAGTGCTGCCATGGGCCGATAGAGTGACCAAACCAGGCATCGTTCGAAACGGTCAACAGGAAGTTGGTGTCGGGATGGAAGTTGGCCCGCACCTGTTCACCCAGCACGATCTCATAACAGATGGCGCTGGTCAGGTTATAGCCCGCCACGCTGAGTTGCGGCTGGAGGTAGTTGCCACGACTGAATGCCGACATCGGCAGATCGAAGAACGGGGCCAGCGGACGCAGCAGATCGGCCAGCGGCACAAATTCGCCAAACGGCACCAGGTGATTCTTCTGGTAACGATTGCCGCTGAAGTAGTTGTACGGCGCTTTACCGCCCAGCACGATTACGGTGTTGTAATCGTGATATCGGTTCTGCTCCAGCCGGGAGTCCACAATGCCGGTGATCAGCGAACTGCCGCGCTCACGCAGTTCGTCATCCAGCGAACGCAGGAACGGCTGCTGATTACTCTCCAGATCGGTAATTGCCGATTCAGGCCAGATAATAATCGGCGCTTTGCCCATCAGCGGCTGACTAAGACCGTTGTAAATGCGCAGGGTAGTGAGCAGCTGCTGCGGATCCCACTTCATCGATTGCGGGATGTTTCCCTGCACCAGCGCCACCTCGACGGCCCGCTCGGGCATCGGCTGAACCCACTGGATGTAGCGCAACGGCCATGGCAATGCCAGCAGCAGCAGCGCCGCCACCAGACTTCTGACGTTGCGCTGTTGCAGGGCATAAGCCAGCAGGCCAGCAACCACCATCAGCAGGAAGGTCAGCGTCTCTACGCCCGCCAGCGGGGCCAGGCCTTTTAACGGGCCATCGATCTGGCTGTAACCAAACTGCAGCCACGGAAAGCCGGTCAGCACCCAGCCGCGCAGAAACTCGGTGATCTGCCACAATGCCGGTGCCGCCAGCGCCAGTCGCCACAGCGTCGTTCGCGGCCAGATGCGATTCAGTACGCCGGCAAACAGCGCCGGGTAGATCGCCAGATAAGCCGCCAGCAGCGCCACGATAAAGACATTGACCGGGCCAGGCATGCCGCCAAAGGTGGCGACACTGACATAAACCCAGTTGATGCCACTGCCGAACAGACCTAAACCCCAGACAAACCCAATGGCGCTGGCCTGCGGGCTGGAGCGGTTAAGAGTCAGCAGCTGTAAGCCGCACAGCGAGAGTAGTGCGGCGGGCCAGAAATCGTAGGGAGAAAAGGCGAGGGTGCCAAGTGCACCCGTTATTAAAGCCAGCAGCAGGCGAACCCGCTGACGCGGGTAGAGTGAGGCTAAAGCCATAGACTTATTCGTCTTCCAGTTGAGGTTGTGGCGAATTTTCCGGAATAGTCACGTGAACCTGGATGATGCGGCGGCTGTCAGCCATCGCCACCTTGAACTGGTAACCCTCAATCTCGATGCTTTCACCGCGAGCGGGCAGATGACCGAAGCCCTGCATCACCAGACCACCGATGGTGTCGACTTCATCGTCACTGAACTGGGTGCCAAACACCTCGTTGAAATCTTCAATGGCAGTCAGTGCACGCACGGTAAAGGTGTGACGGTTGAGCTGACGGATATCACGATCTTCTTCGTCGTCATACTCATCTTCAATTTCACCGACGATCAGCTCCAGGATGTCTTCAATGGTCACCAGACCGGAGACACCGCCAAACTCATCAATGACGATCGCCATGTGGTAACGCTGGGAGCGGAACTCTTTCAGCATCCGGTCGACACGCTTACTTTCAGGCACAACCACCGCAGGACGCAGCACTTTCTCAATGCTGAAAGGCTCAGATTCGCTGCTCATAAACGGCAGCAGATCTTTCGCCATCAGAATCCCTTCCACATGATCTTTATCTTCGCTGATCACCGGGAAACGAGAATGGGCGGATTCGATAATGACATCCAGACACTCTTCGAGGCTCTGATTACGTTTCAGGGTGATCATTTGCGAGCGCGGGATCATGATGTCACGCACGCGCTGCTCCGCAATATCCAGTACCCCTTCGAGCATGTCGCGGGTGTCCTGGTCAATCAGCTCTTTGTTATTCGAGTCGCGGATCAGCTCCAGTAGCTCATCACGGCTTTTTGGTTCACCGTGAAAGAGTTGGTTGATCAACAGGGAGAAAAATCCCTTTTTACTACTGGGTGCATCGCTGTTTTGAGAATGGTCGTCGCTCATGGCGGTTTTTAAAGATCTCTCTGGTGAGGAATGGGTGCTGTCAGTAACCTGTACTGACAGCAGGATTGACTGAATTCAGGATTCAGGCGTCTTCTTTCTCCGAAATGTACGGATCAGGATACCCAAGAGCAAGCATTATCTCGGTCTCCAGCCCTTCCATCTCGTCCGCTTCGTCGTCTTCAATATGGTCGTAACCCAGCAGATGCAGCGTGCCGTGTACCACCATATGTGCCCAGTGGGCTTCAGCGCTTTTACCCTGTTCAGCGGCTTCCTGCTCAACGACCTGGCGGCAGATGATCAGATCGCCCAGCAGCGGCAGCTCAATGCCCGGCGGTGCTTCAAACGGGAAAGAGAGGACGTTGGTCGGCTTGTCTTTGCCGCGATAAGTCAGATTAAGCTCATGACTCTCCGCTTCATCAACCAGACGCACCGTAACTTCGCTTTCCGGCTGAAAAGGGGTGACAGCCGCTGACAGCCAGCGATGAAACTGGCTTTCATCAGGCAGGTCAGCGGTGTTGTCACAGGCGACCTGCAGGTCGAGAATCACCTCGCTCATTTGCTCTCCTGCGTGGCGCTCTGTGCAGCCAGTGCTTCACGTTTACGCTCTTCGGCCTGCTGGTCACGACGGGTCTGATCGGCCGCTTCCCAGGCTTCATAGGCGGTGACAATGCGGGCAACTACCGGATGGCGCACCACATCTTCGCTGTGGAAGAAGTTGAAGCTGATCTCTTCAACGTCCGCCAGCACCTCAATGGCATGACGCAGGCCTGACTTGACGTGACGCGGCAGGTCAATCTGGGTAACGTCGCCGGTAATCACCGCTTTAGAGTTAAAGCCGATACGCGTCAGGAACATTTTCATCTGCTCGATGGTGGTGTTCTGGCTCTCATCAAGAATGATAAACGCATCGTTCAGGGTACGACCACGCATGTAGGCCAGCGGGGCGACTTCAATGACGTTGCGCTCCATCAGCTTTTCCACCCGCTCGAAGCCGAGCATTTCGAACAGCGCATCGTAGAGCGGACGCAGATAAGGGTCGACTTTCTGGCTCAGATCGCCTGGCAGAAAGCCCAGCTTTTCACCCGCTTCGACGGCAGGGCGGGTCAGCATGATGCGGCGAATCTCCTGACGCTCCAGCGCATCCACTGCCGCGGCTACCGCCAGATAGGTTTTACCGGTACCCGCCGGGCCGACACCAAAGGTGATATCGTGGTCGAGCACATTAGCGATGTACTGGGCCTGGTTTGGAGTGCGCGGCTTGATCACACCGCGTTTGGTCTTGATATTGACCGCTTTACCATACTCCGGCACGCTCTCAGCGGTTTGCTCCAGTACCCGGCTCTCTTTGATCGCCAGGTGAATCTGATCAGGCTCGATATCCGGGATGTCGCCACGCACAGGCGCGGTATCGACATAGAGGGTTTTCAGAATATCTGCTGCGGCATTCACGCAAAGTGGACGTCCTGACAGCTTAAAAACGTTGTCGCGACGATTGATCTCAATGCCCAGACGACGTTCAAGCTGTTTTACATTATCGTCGAAAGGCCCACACAGGCTCATCAGACGACGGTTATCAGCCGGTTCAAGGGCGATTTCACGAGTTTCGATATTCAAACGAATCCTTTGGGTCACTCAGGGCCAGTTATGGGATGTGTCTGACGCACCGTTAAACTTAACCGGATGCACCATAACGAAATTATTTATGCCGTAACGCCTGGGCGCAAGCTTATGGAGAGATATTTGGGCGACACTTTCAGAAAGCAAGTGGTGCAAAGTGAAATTGGCGGCAACGCGATGCGCGCTGCCGCACAGTAAAGCAGGCATCACGGCTGGAACAGACTCACGCCGATTTCATTTTCTTTACGGGTACGGGCGATCACGGACGCTGGGCTTTCCGCCATGCGCAGCCCCATCTCTTCTTCAGTACGCACCAGTTTGCCGCGCAGCGAGTTGGTGTAGACATCGACAATCTCAACATCCACAAAGCGGCCGATCATTTCAGGCGAGCCTTCGAAATTTACTACGCGGTTATTTTCGGTGCGGCCAGAGACTTCCATCACGTTCTTGCGGGAGATGCCTTCCACCAGAATACGCTGCACTGTGCCCACCATGCGGCGACTGATCGCCTGCGCCTGCTGGTTAATGCGGTCCTGCAGGATCCACAGACGCTGCTTTTTCTCCTCTTCGCTGACATCATCCGGCAGGTCAGCGGCGGGCGTGCCGGGACGGGCAGAGTAGATAAAGCTGAAGCTGACGTCGAAATTGATCTCGGCGATAAGCTTCATGGTCTGCTCGAAATCCTGCTGAGTTTCACCGGGGAAACCAATGATAAAGTCAGAGCTGATCTCAATATCCGGGCGCGCCGCGCGCAGCTTGCGGATAATCGACTTATACTCCAGCGCGGTATGAGCACGCTTCATCAGCGTCAGAATACGGTCTGATCCACTCTGAACCGGCAGGTGCAGGAAGCTCACCAGTTCCGGCGTATCGCGGTAGACCTCGATAATGTCATCGGTGAACTCAATCGGGTGGCTGGTGGTGAAGCGAATGCGGTCGATACCGTCGATGGCGGCGACCAGGCGCAGCAGCTCAGCGAAGGTACAGATTTCACCATCAAAGGTGGCACCACGATAGGCGTTAACGTTCTGGCCAAGCAGGTTAACTTCACGCACGCCCTGCGCCGCCAGCTGAGCGATCTCCAGCAGAATGTCATCGCTGGGACGGCTCACTTCCTCGCCACGGGTGTAAGGCACCACGCAGAAAGTACAATATTTGTTGCAGCCTTCCATGATGGAGACAAAGGCCGTCGGGCCGTCTGCGCGCGGTTCCGGCAGGCGATCAAATTTCTCGATTTCCGGGAAGCTGATGTCGACCACCGGGCTTTTGGTGCCGCGCACGGTGTTGATCATCTCCGGCAGGCGGTGCAGTGTCTGCGGACCAAAAACGATATCCACGCAGGGCGCACGCTGGCGGATATGATCCCCTTCCTGCGACGCCACGCAGCCGCCCACGCCGATAATCACATCCGGGTTGCGCTCTTTGAGTTTTCTCCAGCGTCCCAGCAGGTGGAATACCTTCTCCTGCGCTTTCTCACGAATAGAACAGGTGTTAAGCAGCAGAATATCCGCCTCTTCAGGAACCTCGGTCAGCGTATAGCCGTGCGTACTGTTCAGCAGATCAGACATCTTGGATGAATCATACTCATTCATCTGACATCCCCAGGTTTTGATATGCAGTTTTTTTGTCATCGCGCTAACCATTGATTCAGTGCAGTGAAGTGCGGGGCGCGTATTGTAATGCTTTGATGCTGTTGTGACCAGCCTCAGGGCTTTTCTGCCAGCAATCCGGTTTTCCGGTACACTTTGCTTTATTCAGACCCGTGTTGCGCAGGCTGGCGGGAATAAGAGAGGGACATAAGCAATGCAGGATAATCAGTTTGATGTAGTGATTGTTGGCGGTGGCATGGTCGGTGCGGCGCTGGCCTGTGGACTGACGCAGCAACATTTTCGCGTTGCGGTCATTGAGCGTGCCGAACCCGCGCCTTTTGATGCCGACAGCGATCCCGATCTGCGAATTTCGGCGATTGGGTCATCCTCGGTGGGGTTGCTGAAGCAGCTCAACGTCTGGCCACGGGTAGAGGCGATGCGCAGCGCGCCCTATCGCAGGCTGGAAACCTGGGAGTGGCAGACGGCGCAGGTGAGTTTTGATGCGGCCTCGCTGGGGCTGCCCGAGCTGGGCTTTATGGTCGAGAACAGCGTGCTTCAGCGGGCGCTATGGGAGGAGATGCAGTCGCTGGGCGTGACCTGCTATTGCCCGGCCACACTGGAGAACCTGCAGCCAGAAAATGGCGGCTGGCGCATCGACCTCAACGACGGCGTTGCCTTACACGCCCGCCTGGTGGTTGGGGCTGATGGCGCGAACTCTCAGGTGCGACAGATGGCCGGGATCGGTATTCATGGCTGGAGCTATGCGCAATCCTGTTTACTGATCAGCGTGACCTGCGAACATCCGGCAGGCGATGCGACCTGGCAGCACTTTACGCCTCAGGGACCGCGCGCCTTTTTACCGCTGTATGGCAACCGGGCCTCGCTGGTCTGGTATGACGCGCCTGCAAGAGTCCGCCAGCTACAGGCGATGCCGATGGCCCAGCTGGAAAAAGAGATAGCCAGCCACTTCCCGGCGCGGCTGGGACGTTTTAAAGCCCATGCGGCTGGCGGCTTCCCGCTGGTACGGCGTCACGCTTCACGGTATGTCCTGCCAGGACTGGCGCTGGTCGGTGATGCCGCGCATACCATTAATCCGCTGGCCGGGCAGGGCGTGAATCTGGGCTATCGCGATATTGATGCGTTGATTAATGTGCTGGTCAGCGCACGCGGTGCGGCGGAGGATTGGGCATCCGAGCGCGTATTGCAGCGCTATCACCGGCAACGTCGTAAAGACAATATGCTGATGCAGGGCGGTATGGATCTGTTCTATTTTGCCTTCAGCAATCAGCTGGCACCGCTGCGGTTTGCACGTAATCTCGGATTGATTGCCGCCGAACATTCCGGGGTACTGAAGCGGCAGGTATTGCGCTACGCGCTGGGGTTATAGCAGATTGCGCATGTTGGCTCGCCGCACGGCGGGCCTGCAATCAGGAAGGGGAACGACAAAAACAACAAAGCCCGCAAAAGCGGGCCAGGTTGTGCAATTTGGCTGGGGTGCAGGGATTCGAACCCCGGAATGCTGGTATCAGAAACCAGTGCCTTACCGCTTGGCGACACCCCAATAATGGTGTTTTTCAAATTGTCTTTTGTATGGCTGGGGTGCAGGGATTCGAACCCCGGAATGCTGGTATCAGAAACCAGTGCCTTACCGCTTGGCGACACCCCAATTATATGGTGGCTACGACGGGAATCGAACCTGTGACCCCAGCATTATGAGTGCTGTGCTCTAACCAGCTGAGCTACGTAGCCAAATTGTACTGCATTTCAATGATGGCTGGGATACCTGGATTCGAACCAGGGAATGCCGGTATCAAAAACCGGTGCCTTACCGCTTGGCGATATCCCATTCGTCCGTTCTCAGCCTCGAGAATCATCGAAATTGGCTGGGATACCTGGATTCGAACCAGGGAATGCCGGTATCAAAAACCGGTGCCTTACCGCTTGGCGATATCCCATCCACGCTGCCGAATAATGAAATGGTGCGGGAGGCGAGACTTGAACTCGCACACCTTGCGGCGCCAGAACCTAAATCTGGTGCGTCTACCAATTTCGCCACTCCCGCAAAAAAAGATGGTGGCTACGACGGGAATCGAACCTGTGACCCCAGCATTATGAGTGCTGTGCTCTAACCAGCTGAGCTACGTAGCCATCTTTTTTTCGCGTTACCTTCATCGGCGTTGCGGGGCGCATTATGCGGAGTTGACCAGACAGCGTCAACAATTTTTTTACCGTTTTTTGCCAGATAATCGCTGTTTGACTGGCTTATAACCAGCCTGGATGTTTATTCGGCAATTTTTCAGTGAATACAACGCTAATCGTAAAAAAAATGGGCCACAACGTGCCCATTCTGGTTGCTTTCTGCCGGCTTATTTATAGGCTGACTGATGCACACCCACGGCACGACCAGAGGGATCGTCCATGTTTTTAAACGCTTCATCCCATTCAATCGCTTTGGCAGAAGAACAGGCGACCGATGGACCGCCGGGCACACACTCTGCCGCGCTCGCCAGCGGGAACAGCTCTTCAAAGATCTCACGATAGAGATAGGCTTCTTTCGAACCCGGCGTGTTGAACGGGAAGCGGAAGTGAGCGGTAGCCAGCTGCTGATCGCTGATTTGCTTCGCAGCCACTTCTTTCAGTGAGTCGATCCAGCTGTAACCCACGCCATCCGAGAACTGCTCTTTCTGACGCCACGCCACGCTCTCCGGCAGGTAAGAGGAGAAACATTCACGCAGAATGTGCTTCTCCATTTTACCGTTGCTGCCACACATTTTATCGGCCGGGTTAATACGCATCGCCACATCCAGGAATTTTTTATCCAGGAACGGTACGCGGGCTTCAACGCCCCAGGCGGACATCGCTTTGTTGGCACGGGCGCAGTCGAACATATGCAGCGCCTGCAGTTTACGAACGTTTTCTTCGTGGAACTCTTTGGCGTTTGGCGCCTTGTGGAAATAGAGATAGCCGCCGAAGACTTCATCTGCGCCTTCGCCCGACAGCACCATCTTAATGCCCATCGCTTTAATTTTACGCGACATTAAGTACATTGGCGTAGAGGCACGAATGGTGGTGACGTCATAGGTTTCAATGTGATAAATCACATCGCGAATGGCATCCAGACCTTCCTGCACGGTGAAATGAATTTCATGGTGTACGGTGCCCAGATGCTCCGCCACCGATTTCGCCGCTTTTAAGTCGGGTGAACCTTCCAGCCCTACCGCGAAGGAGTGCAGCTGTGGCCACCACGCATCACTTTTATCCTGATCTTCAACCCGCTTCGCCGCGTAACGCTTGGTCACGGCTGAAATGATGGAAGAGTCCAGACCGCCTGACAGCAGCACGCCGTAAGGCACATCTGACATCAGGTGGCTTTTCACGGACTCTTCCAGCGCATGTTTCAGGCCAGCGGCGTCGGTGGTGTTGTGCTCAACGTTTTTATATTCCATCCAGTCGCGCTGATAGTAACGGCGGATCTCGCCATCGGTGCTGGAGAGGTAGCTCCCCGGCGGGAACTCTTTGATTGAACGGCAGGCAGGTACCAGCGCTTTCATTTCTGAAGCAACAAACAGGTTGCCATGCTCATCGTTACCCATATAGAGCGGGATGATGCCGATGTGGTCGCGACCAATCAGGTACGTTTTTTTAACGGTGTCATAGAGGATAAAGGCGAACATGCCTTCCAGCTCATCGAGGAAATCGACACCTTTCTCCTGATAGAGCGCCAGAATCACTTCACAGTCAGAACCGGTCTGAAACGCGTAGCGATCACTGAGTTCAGCGCGCAGTGCCTGGTGGTTATAAATTTCGCCGTTAACTGCCAGTACGTGGGTGTGATCGGCGTTGTATAGCGGCTGTGCGCCATTGTTAACGTCAACAATTGAGAGACGTTCATGCGCCAGAATAGCATGGTCATCGGCGTAGACGCCTGACCAGTCCGGGCCGCGATGACGCATTAAGCGTGAACATTCCAGCGCTTTTTTGCGCAGCTCAACAGGATCGGTTTTCAGATCCAGCACACCAAAAATTGAACACATAACTGACTCCTGAGCTCACCTTACGGCGATGTTATCTTTTGCGTTTGTCCGGCAGCCTGATGCTGCGTGATACATAAGAAAATGCGCTATTTGGTGCATTCAATGCAAGAGGAATCGTGATTTACTGATAAAAAGATTGCTTGCATGGCAATAAAATTGAATAAACGATAATTTTAAAGCCTTTTCTTTGATGGATCGGCAATAAATTAGCTTTTGTGAGCAGAAATCAGGCAGTAAAAGTGGGAGATATAGCGCAAAAAGGGGGGACGCATCACAGATTAGCCGGATGCGTCATAAGAGAAATGAATCAGAACAGGTCGATATCGGCCACAGAAGGGTAGATCCAGTCCGGACGGAACGGCATGGCATCGATATCACTCAGCGTCGAGACGCCGGAGAGCACCAGCACCGTCTCCAGACCCGCCTGAAAACCGGCCAGAATATCGGTTCGCAGATTGTCACCGACAATCACGGTCTCTTCCGAGTGGGCCTGCATTTTGTTCAGCGCGGCGCGCATAATGTAGGGGCTGGGCTTGCCGACAACAAACGGGCGACGGCCTGATATCTTCTCAATACCCGCACAGAGTGCGCCACAGGCAGGAATAAAACCGCGCGCATGAGTATCCGGGTTGGTGGCAATAAAGCGGGCGCCATTAGCCACGAAGAAAGCCGCTTTATGCATCATGTCCCAGTTAAACGAGCGCGTCTCTCCGACAATGACAAAATCGGGATTCACATCGGTAATGGTAAAGCCCGCTTTGTAGAGTTCATGAATCAGTGCGCCCTCACCAATCACATACGCCTTTTTGCCCTCCTGACGGCGCAGGAAGTCGGCGGTTGCCATTGCGGAGGTATAGAAAACGGAGTCGGGCACCTCGACACCGGCCGAGGCAAAGCGGTTTGCCAGATCCTGCTCGGTTTGCGAGGGATAGTTCGTCAGCACCACCAGCGGCATCTCTTTGGCCAGAATGCGCTGTAAAAACTCCTGTGCGCCGGGAACGGCCGTGTTGTCGTGCATCAGCACGCCATCGATATCACAAATTACGCTTTTAATGGTCATAGTCAGATCCGATATGGCCCGCCACAGCAGCGGGTTAGCTTAGAGCCTATCCCATTAGGCTATTTAATTTGTCATTCTGAACCTGGGCAGTGCTCACAATCCTCACGTACTACGTGTACGCTCCGGTTGTTCCGCGCTGTCCGTGTCCAGACTGCCTGCACCAATTACGCCTACTGGGATAGGCTCTTAGTCTTCCAGAAGATGTTGCAGCAGAATGCCGTTAAGCATGGCACGTTTAGCGAGCGCAAAGGCGCCAATAGCGGAACGATGATCCAGGGTGGAACGCACGACCGGCAGATTTTTACGGAAGGCCTCTAATGCCTGAGTATTAATGCAGCCCTCAATCGCGGGCAGCAGCACTTTTTCTGCTTCAGTGATCTCACCCGCCAGCACCACTTTTTGCGGATTAAACAGGTTGATTGCAATCGCGATAGCTTTGCCAAGATAACGGCCAACGTACTCAACCACTTCGCAGGCCAGTGCATCACCCTGATTGGCCGCTTTGCAGATGTGGGATATCTGGCACGCCTCCAGCGTCAGTACGCTGGGATAGCCCTGATTCAGCAGATGCCGTACCCGATTTTCAATGGCGCCGTTGGCGGCAATAGTCTCAAGGCAGCCAAAGTTGCCGCAGTGACAGCGCTCGCCAAGCGGGTCGACCTGAATATGGCCGATCTCGCCAACGTTGCCGTTGCTGCCGAGAAAAATATGGCCGTTGGCAATAATGCCGGCGCCCGTGCCCCGGTGTAAACGCACCAGAATTGAGTCAGCACAGTCGCGGCTTGCACCGAAATAGTGCTCGGCCAGCGCCAGGCTGCGAATATCATGACCCACAAAACTGGTAACGTTAAAACGTTTTTTCAGGCTGGCGACCAGCGGCCAGCGGCTGACAGAGATGTGTGGCATATAGCGGATCACGCCGTTAATCGGATCAACCAGCCCCGGCAGGATCACTGAAATCGCGATCAGCTCGCGAATTTTACGCTGGTGCTGCTCAATGAAGCTGCTGATGGCGTTAAACAGCGCATGTTCCAGCGTCTCCTGGGTGCGTTCCGGCAGCGCATAATCTTCCTGCGCCAGCGATTTACCGCTGAGGTCAAACAGAGTCAGGGTGGCGTCGTTGCGTCCGAGGCGGACGCCGATGGTATGGAAATGGCGGGTTTCAGTGATGATGGAGATGGCGCGGCGACCACCGGTAGACGCCTGCTGGTCTACCTCTTTGATCAGGCCGCGCTCAATCAACTGACGGGTAATTTTGGTG
Source organism: Pantoea sp. RG18 (assembly GCF_025910075.1). Taxonomy (NCBI): domain Bacteria; kingdom Pseudomonadati; phylum Pseudomonadota; class Gammaproteobacteria; order Enterobacterales; family Erwiniaceae; genus Pantoea; species Pantoea sp. RG18. The sequence continues at coordinate 113,477 of NZ_JAPCIL010000007.1, read as the reverse complement.
ACGCTGGCGGGCGCGAGCTGGCTAAGTTCGGCAATCTGAATGCGCGATATCGGCCCCTGTTGATCAATCAGCCGGTAAACCGCTGCGCTATTGAGTTGCTTAACAAGATCGACATTTCCTATTTGTGACTGGCCGCCAGTGGTCATTCAGTGCTTACTCGCTCAGGACGTCGTCTCCGTTGACAAACGTCTTTATGATTTTAAAGTCGCGCGTAAACACAGTCAGGTTCGCGATTTTTCCTGCTTCGATCGAGCCTGACTGCCTTTCCACGCCCATCGCCCGTGCCGGGTAGAGTGTTGCCATGCGCAACGCTTCGTCCAGTGCGATCCCTGCATGCTCAACGCTGTTTTGTACCGCTTCAATCATCGTCAGGGCAGAACCACTTAATGTGCCGTTTTCGTCGACACAGAGCCCATCGCGATAATAGATTGTTTTGCCTGCAAAAATAAACTCGCTTATGTCCGCGCCAGCCGGTGCAGTGGCATCCGTGACCAGCACCAGTTTGTCGCCTTTGATGCGTTTTGCATTGCGCACGTTAGCGTAATGTACATGTAAACCGTCCGCAATAATGCCGCAGTATACATCAGGCGAATCAAACAGCGCACCGATAAGCCCGGGTTCACGTCCGGCAAAGGTGGGCATGGCGTTGTAGAGGTGCGTCGCGAAACTCACACCAGCAGAAAAGCCCGCTTTAGCCTCTTCATAGGTCGCATTCGAGTGACCGGCTGAGACAATAATCCCGGCATCAGTCAATTGACGAATCACATCGCTACCCGCATTTTCAGGGGCAAGCGTGACTTTGGTGATGACGTCCGCGTTGTCACACAGGTACTGCACCATCGCGGCATCCGGCAGGCGAATCAGCGCCGGATCGTGGGTGCCTTTTTTCGCTTTGCTCAGCCAGGGCCCTTCCAGATGCAGACCCAGCGCCTGATTCTGATGTTTCTGCAGGTAGGCGCGCATGGTTTCAATCGCCCGCTTCATCAGGGCGTCGCTGCTGGTTATCAGCGTCGGCAAAAAGCTGGTGCAGCCAGACTTTTCATTGGCGCGCTGCATCGTTTCCAGCGTTTCAATGCTGAGCGCCTCAAGGCTGTCATTGAATTGCACGCCACCGCAGCCATTGAGCTGGAGATCGATAAAGCCTGGCGCAATATTTGCCCCTGCCATATCCCGCTGCTCCATATCCGCCGGGAGCGCTTCACGCGGACAGACGCGCGCTATACGCCCATCGGCAACCACCACCGCGTAATTATCCAGAACCTCATGGCCACTGTAGATTCGACCGTTAACTAATGCGTACATCTCTCTTCTCCCGTCCTGGCCTGCTGTCACTCAGCGTAACAGCAGGGCATGACAATGTTCTGTTACACGCCTTTCATATTTTCCGCTTCCATTTCGCGGAAATATTTCACGGTTTTCACTTTCAATTCCATGGTGGCCGGCTCATCACACACTACCACCGATTTCGCGTGCAGCTGCAGGCAGCTGATGGTCCACATATGATTAACGTTGCCTTCAACCGCCGCCTGTAATGCCTGCGCTTTAACATGGCCGGTAACCAGAATCATCACTTCCTCTGCATCCAGCAGCGTTCCGACGCCGACCGTCAGCGCATATTTAGGCACCTGATCAACGTCACCGTTAAAGAAGCGGGAGTTCGCCACGCGGGTGTCATGGGTCAGGGTTTTAATGCGGGTACGGGAAGCGAGAGAGGAAGCCGGTTCGTTAAAGGCGATATGACCGTCGTTGCCGACGCCGCCCATGAACAGGTGAATTTTACCCAGCGCGCGAATTTTCTCTTCGTACTGACGACATTCTGCGTCAATATCGGGGGCATTACCATTCAGCAGGTTGATATTTTCCGGTTGAATATCAACGTGATCGAAGAAATTTCGATACATGAAGCTGTGATAGCTCTCAGGATGCTCTTTTGGCAGGCCAACATATTCATCCATATTGAATGTCACGACGTTTTTAAAACTGACCTGGCCCGCTTTGTGCATATCAATCAGGTGTTTGTACGCTTCCAGTGGCGTACCGCCGGTTGGCAGACCCAGGACAAAAGGTTTATCCGCCGTCGGGTTAAACGCATTGATACGATTAACAATATGTCGGGCGGCCCATTTTCCCACCTGGGTTGGTGTCGCTAAAGGAATCAGTCTCATGTTTCACCTCAATTGAAAATAGAAAGGGGATGGCTAAGCCGTTGCGTGAGTCAACAATCTGAACAGATGATTCATTGTCGCCATGGCCAGCGCATAATTCAATATTTCGGATCATAAAATAAGTTTACGGTCATAGCCAGATGTTGCCGTATGAAACGATGTTTTTTAGTGATAAAAATCACATTTACCAGGCTTTTAATTTGCGAGGCGAATTAATTTATCATTACACTTCGCTGCGTGATATGAAGTGTATTAACGATCTTTGCAGCTGACATAACAACATTAAGCAGCGCAAAGCGACAAGTCAGGCTCATAGGGGGAAGGGGATATGTTAGGTTACTTACAAAAGGTGGGGCGCGCACTGATGGTGCCGGTAGCAACCCTGCCAGCAGCAGCGATATTAATGGGCGTGGGCTACTGGATCGATCCAGACAGCTGGGGCGCAGGTAATGCGCTGGCGGCGTTACTGATCAAATCTGGTGCTGCCATCATTGAAAACATGTCAGTGCTGTTTGCGATTGGTGTCGCGTATGGCATGTCGAAAGATAAAGATGGTGCGGCAGCCCTGACCGGCTTTGTCGGATTCCTGGTAGTCACCACGCTCTGCTCACCGGCCGCGGTGGCGATGATACAGAAGATGCCGGTTGACCAGGTGCCTGTGGCGTTTGGTAAAATTAATAACCAGTTTGTCGGTATTCTGGTCGGTATCCTGTCGGCGGAGGTCTATAACCGCTTCAGCCACGTCGAGCTGCCGAAAGCACTCTCCTTCTTCAGCGGACGCCGGCTGGTGCCGATTCTGGTCTCGTTCCTGATGATCCTGGTCGCCTTTATCCTCATGTATATCTGGCCGGTTATCTTTAACGGTCTGGTCGGCTTTGGTGAACATATCCAGAAGCTCGGCTCTGCCGGTGCCGGTATCTACGCCTTCTTTAACCGCCTGCTGATTCCGGTCGGTCTGCATCACGCCCTGAACTCGGTGTTCTGGTTTGATGTTGCGGGCATTAATGACATTCCTAAATTCCTTGGCGGTGCACAGTCACTGGCTGACGGATCGGCAACTGTCGGCATCACCGGTCGTTATCAGGCGGGCTTCTTCCCGATCATGATGTTTGGTCTGCCGGGTGCTGCGCTGGCTATCTACCACTGTGCGCGCCCTGAGAACCGCGTCAAAGTGGGTAGTATCATGCTGGCCGCGGCGTTTGCTGCCTTCTTTACGGGTATTACCGAACCGCTGGAGTTCTCCTTCATGTTCGTGGCACCCGTGCTTTATCTGATCCACGCCGTCCTGACCGGTATTTCTGTCTTCATCGCTGCCAGCATGCACTGGATTGCCGGATTTGGTTTCAGCGCCGGGCTGGTGGATATGGTGCTGTCGACCCGTAATCCGCTGGCGACACACTGGTACATGCTGATCCCGCAGGGTCTGGTCTTCTTCGTTATCTATTATGTGGTGTTCCGCTTTACCATCAAAAAATTCAACCTGATGACGCCGGGCCGCGAGCTGGCGGTTGATGGTGATGAAACTGATGGTTATGACGTTAACGTTGATAAAACGGATAGCGGTGAAAGTGCCACAGAGTCACTGGCGCGCCGCTACATTGGGGCGATTGGTGGTTCAGCTAACTTAACCAGCATCGATGCCTGTATCACCCGTTTGCGTCTTAACGTGAATGACGCGGCGCAGGTGAATGAGGCGGTTGCTAAGCGTCTTGGCGCGTCCGGCGTAATCCGTCTTAACAAACAGAGCGTGCAGATCATCGTGGGTACCCAGGCAGAAAGCATCGCCTCGGCCATGAAAAAAGTGCTGACCAAAGGTCCGGTCGCTGCAGCGGCTACCAGCAGTGCGCCGGCCGAGCCGGACGTTAAACCGCAGGCGGTGCTGAACAGTGAGAAGCAGGTCATCGCCACGCTGCTGGCGCCGGTCAGCGGTGAAGTCGTGGCGCTGGATGATGTGCCGGATGAAGCCTTTGCCAGCAAAGCGGTGGGCGACGGTCTGGCGATCAAGCCCAGCGACAAATGGGTAGTGGCACCGATTGCCGGTACGCTGGTGAAAATCTTTAACACCAATCATGCCTTCTGTCTGGAAACCGACAATGGCGTGGAGATTGTGGTGCACATGGGGCTGGATACCGTGGCGCTGGAAGGTAAAGGCTTTACCCGTCTGGTTGAAGAGGGGGCCAGCGTGGTCGCCGGTCAGCGAGTACTGGAGATGGACCTTGAATTCCTTAACGCCAATGCCCGCTCAATGGTGAGTCCGGTCGTGGTCAGCAACAGCGACGATTTCGCCGGTCTGACTTTACTGGCACAGGGTCAGGTAATAGCAGGGGAAACCCCGCTGTATGAAGTGAAAGGCTAATCCCCGCAACAGAACCCCACAGGCAGGAAGCGATTCCTGCCTTTTTTGTTTTAAAGGCTTAACAAACGGTTGTTTCCCTCAGACGCTTTGTGGATCATACTCCGTTACTTCGTGGTACAAATCACCCGTTATTCGTATTGAGGATTTTTGAGATGAGTGAGGCTGAAGCCCGCCCAACTAACTTTATTCGTCAGATCATTGACGAAGATTTGGCGAGCGGTAAGCACAGCAGCGTGCATACCCGTTTTCCGCCGGAGCCCAATGGCTATCTGCATATTGGTCATGCGAAATCGATCTGTCTGAATTTTGGCATCGCCCAGGACTATCAGGGGCAATGCAACCTGCGTTTCGACGATACCAATCCGGTTAAAGAGGATATGGAATTCGTTGAATCCATCAAGCGTGACGTTCAGTGGCTGGGTTTTGAGTGGAGCGGTGAGGTCTGTTACTCATCAAACTATTTCGATCAGCTCTACAACTATGCCATCGAGCTGATTTCCAAAGGACTGGCCTACGTTGATGAACTGAGTCCGGATGAGATTCGTGAATATCGCGGCACCCTGAAAGAGCCGGGTAAAAACAGCCCTTATCGCGATCGCAGCGTGGAAGAGAATCTGGCGCTGTTTGAGAAGATGCGAAACGGTGAGTTTGCCGAAGGCACCGCCTGTCTGCGCGCCAAAATCGACATGGCCTCTAATTTCATCGTGATGCGCGATCCGGTGCTTTACCGCATCAAGTTCGCGGAACACCACCAGACCGGCAATAAGTGGTGCATCTACCCGATGTATGACTTTACCCACTGCATCTCCGATGCGCTGGAAGGCATTACGCACTCGCTCTGTACGCTGGAGTTTCAGGACAACCGCCGTCTCTATGACTGGGTGCTGGACAACATCACAATTCCGGTTCATCCGCGTCAGTATGAATTCTCGCGCCTGAATCTGGAGTATGCGGTGATGTCGAAACGTAAACTCACTCAGCTGGTGACCGAGAAGCACGTAGAAGGGTGGGACGATCCGCGCATGCTGACCGTTTCAGGTCTGCGTCGTCGTGGTTACACCGCCGCTTCTATCCGTGAGTTCTGCCGTCGTATTGGCGTGACTAAGCAAGATAACATCGTGGAGATGGCTTCGCTGGAGTCCTGTATCCGTGATGATCTTAACGAGAATGCGCCCCGCGCCATGGCGGTTTTAGATCCGCTTAAAGTGGTGATCGAAAACCTGCCAGCAGGCCATAGCGAAATCGTCACCATGCCAAATCATCCGGGTAAACCGGAGATGGGCACGCGTGAAGTGCCGTTCAGCCGCGAGATCTGGATCGATCGCGCGGATTTCCGTGAAGAGGCGAACAAACAATATAAGCGTCTGGTGCTGGGCAAAGAAGTTCGCCTGCGTAACGCCTATGTGATTCGTGCTGAGCGGGTCGCCAAAGATGAAGCGGGCAACATTACCTGCATCTACTGCACCAGCGATGTTGATACGCTGAGCAAAGATCCAGCCGATGGCCGCAAAGTCAAAGGCGTGATTCACTGGGTTTCTGCGGATCACGCGCAGCCAGCTGAGTTCCGTCTGTATGATCGTCTGTTCAGTGTGCCAAATCCGGCTGCTGCAGAGGATTTCCTGGCGGTCATTAATCCTGAGTCACTGACCATCAAAAACGGCTTTGTTGAACCCAGCCTGCGCGATGTGGAACCAACAACACCGTTTCAGTTTGAACGTGAAGGTTATTTCTGCGCCGACAGCGTTTACTCGAAACCGACGCAACTGGTGTTTAACCGCACCGTCGGTCTTCGTGATACCTGGACCAAAACGGGCGAATAAATTTTTTGGGGCTGACCTCATAAAATGACAAAAGGGCGATTTATCGCCCTTTTTTATTGCCCCGATTTTTACCATCGCCGACGTTTATTCTGCACTAACCACAACCGGTTCAATACCGCCTTGTGGGAGTAATCTGAGTTTAAAAAAATTAATCAATTTCAGGATGTGAATTGTCAGCTTTCAGGTAGGCTATCCGCTCTCAGAGGTTGCAAAGCGGGTTACAGAAGGAAAAAAAATGACAGTTCTCGCCCAGGAAGCCAAACACAGTGTCGTCGTTTTACATCAGCTCATTGAACGTATTTTTAATCAGCCAGCCGGATCTGACGACAGTTTCCAGCTGCTGATGTCCTATTTTCATCCTGAATTTCGCATGGTGACCCCAAAGGGCAAAGAGTACAATCTGAACGAGGTCGAGGATCTTTTCCAGCAGTTACAAGGGCAGCGGGAAGGGATGCGCATTGCCACCTGTGAACATGTCATTCTCTCTCATCATGAAAAAGAGATCGTCGTACAGTATCGCGAAATGCAGATGATGAACGGCAATAACCAGAGCCGCATTTCGCTGGCCATTCTGGATTGCAGCAGCTCTATTCCACGCTGGCGCTATCTGCAGGAGACGCTGGTCGCGTGAGGTGAGGGCAGAAAACAGACGAAAAAAAACCGGTGAATTCACCGGTTTTTTTATTTCAGGCCGCGCCAGCGTTACTGGTCGTGCAGCGTTTCGTCTTCACGGCAATCGCCCAGCGTACAGTGTCCATAGAGATAGAGGCTGTGGTTGGTCAGCTTGATGCCATGGCGGGTCGCGATTTCACGCTGACGCGTTTCAATCGATTCGTCGCTGAACTCGATAACCTTGCCGCAATCCAGGCAGATCAGGTGATCGTGGTGATGCTGCTGCGTCAGTTCGAAGACAGACTTGCCGCCTTCAAAGTTGTGACGAGTCACAATACCGGCATCATCAAACTGGTTCAGAACACGGTAAACGGTCGCCAGGCCAATCTCTTCGCCAATGTCGATCAGGCGTTTATACAAATCTTCCGCACTGACGTGATGGCACTCAGGTTCCTGAAGCACTTCCAGAATTTTCAGTCTGGGCAGCGTTACTTTCAGGCCAGCCTTCTTTAATGCGGTGTTGTTGTCAGTCATGCGGATTTTGTCCTGTTACTAATATTCACTTTTGTGGCTTATCGCCTTGAATGTCGATCTGTGCTCATTCTCATTTGCGTCTCATTATAGAACTGAAGCGATGAAATGAAAACCAGAGGGCGTGTCTGAATCATCATGGGCTATTGGGGATTCGTCACCGGGCCGGGGAAGATTCTGACAGAGGTCTGTTAGCACATCACTTAGTCTTGCCGCCTGAGAAAATAAGCGGAAGATCGATGCGGGTATTCTACAGATTAAACGGAGAAAGTTAAAAAAATGTGGCTATTATTTCTATAGGCATTTTCATTGCCTCAATGTGAGCTGGCGCTCACATTGAGTCGGGCAGGATCAGGCTTCGATGATCTCTTTCAGCTGCAGTTCATCAAAAATCTGCTTAACCCATTGGTCAACACGCTGGCTGGTCAGCTCAGGCTGGCGATCTTCGTCAATGGCCAGGCCCAGGAAGTGGGTGTCATCGGCCAGGCCTTTCGAAGCTTCGAAGTGGTAGCCTTCAGTTGGCCAGTGTCCGACAATGACGGCACCGTGCGGTTCGATAATGTCGCGAATCGTGCCCATGGCATCACAGAAATACTCTGCGTAATCTTCCTGGTCGCCACAGCCAAACAGCGCAACCAGCTTGCCGTTAAAATCGATCTCTTCCAGCGTCGGGAAAAAGTCATCCCAGTCGCACTGCGCTTCGCCGTAGTACCAGGTCGGAATACCCAGCAGCAGGATATCAAACGCTTCCAGATCTTCTTTTGTGCTTTTTGCGATGTCATGGACTTCTGCAACATCTGTACCCAGCTGTTTCTGGATCATTTTTGCAATGTTTTCGGTATTGCCAGTATCGCTGCCGAAGAAGATGCCTACGAGTGCCATGAGTAAAATAACCTCTTAAATCCTGATGATGAGATGTGTGCCGCAGCACATTTCAGCGAATAATAGCAGACGAGAGAAAACCGGTGAACGGTTAAAGCCCCGACATTTGCCTCTGCGTGCGATTTGCCCGCATTAATCCAGTTTGAGCTGTGCCAGTAGCATCTGTTCTATCAGTTCGCTACGGCTGAGATTGCGCTGTTCTGCCAGCGTATTGAGTGCATCGACGGCGTCACTGTTCATTTTCAGTTCGACACGACGAAGCCCGCGTCCTTTGTCACGTTTCAGTTGATTGCGCTTGTTAATGCGCAGCTGTTCATCACGCGAAAGCGGACTGGTTTTGGGTCGACCAGGGCGGCGCTCATCAGCAAAGAGATCGAGCGTCGTGCGGTCAGTCTGTTCTTTTGCCATGGCTTAGTAAAACTGAATGGGGGCGGGCGCCAGACACTCACCGCGCAGATTATAAATTATTGGCCATTGCCGCAGCAAAACTGACCCGCGGCAAAATTTTAGCGCGCCATCATACTTCACGCTTACGCCGGACGCCAATCCTAAACCTTTACCGCCATCTATTTGCTTTTAAAGCGCAAAAAAGCGACGGACACTGCGCAAAACGGCATCGGGTTTCTCTGCATGAACCCAGTGTCCTGCGCCACCGATCACATGCGCCTGAGCGGCCGGGAACTGCTGCAGCAACGCATCGCGATAGCTGTTATCCAGGTAGCTGGAGTCGCCGCCGCGAATAAACAGCGCCGGGTGATTCCAGGCGGGAACCGGCTGCCAGCCAGATATCGTGGTGTAGTTATCCCACAGCACCGGGACGTTGAAGCGCCACTCCCCCTCCTGGAAGGATTTCAGCAGGAACTGGATCACCCCTTCTTCCTCTATCAGCGTTCGCATGACCTTCGCCGCCTCGCTGCGGGATGAGACGCCCGCATCGGTGACGGCACGAATGCCGGCAAATATCTGGTCATGACGGCGCGTCTGGTAATCCACCGGGGCGATATCGATCATCACCAGACGCTCAATGCGTTCCGGCACCAGCGCGCTCATGGTCATGGCGATTTTACCGCCCATCGAGTGTCCGATCACCGCGACGCGATCAATGCCATGTGCATCCAGCGTATCGACCATATCCTGCGCCATTACAGCGTAGTTCATCTCGTCAGATCGTGGTGAAAGTCCGTGGTTGCGGACATCTACCTGCAGCAACGGACCGGCATCTTTCAGCCCGCGCGCCAGCACGCCAAGGTTATCGAGACTGCCAAACAGACCGTGAATAAGCAGGATGGGCAGAGAATCAGCAGGGGATTGTTCAGTTTGCAGACGGGCGTTCAAAATCATAGCAAAGTTCTTAAGTTTGAGACCTGAGCTTAGGTTATCATGGTTTCACCTTTTCAGGCGCGCCGGTTCCGGCGGCATTAGGACATATTCTGACTTTTGCCCGTAAACCGTTTGATTGCTAACAACCCGCCTGACTTTAACTTTATAATCCTGATGTTAGAACCCACACACCCTTTGAATTGCCTGACTATACTCAGAGCTTTTCAGGAAACAGGTGGTTCTGTCATGAGAAAGAACCGTACGGAATAAGATGAAAACGATCGAAGTTGACGAAGAGCTCTACCGTTATATTGCCAGCCACACGCAACACATTGGTGAAAGCGCATCCGACATTCTGCGTCGTATGCTGAAGTTCACGGCCGGTCAGACTGCACCCGCTTCGCCTGCACAGCCAGCCTCAAAAGATGCAGCGAAAGAGTCCCAGCCTGCGTCTGTGGGTTCGCGCCCGCAGGATCGTGTCCGCGCGGTGCGCGAGCTGCTGCTTTCTGATGAATATGCGGAGCAGAAGCGGGCGGTGAATCGCTTTATGCTTATCTTGTCAACGCTCTATCGTCTTGATACCGCAGCCTTTGCTGAAGCTACTGCATCTCTGCAGGGCCGCACCCGCGTCTATTTTGCAGGTGATGAGCATACGCTGTTGCAGAATGGCACCCATACTAAGCCGAAGCATGTGCCCGGCACGCCGTACTGGGTGATCACCAACACCAATACTGGTCGTAAATGCAGCATGATCGAACACATCATGCTCTCGATGCAGTTCCCTGCGGAACTGACCGAGAAAGTTTGCGGCACCATTTAAAACTTAAGCGTCAGGGAGCAGCGCCAATGGCCAATCACCCACGTGCCGGGCAACCCGCCCAGCAGAGCGATTTGATTAACGTTGCACAATTAACGTCACAATATTATGTCCTGCAGCCCGATGTGGCGAACCCGGAACATGCGGTGAAATTTGGCACTTCCGGCCATCGCGGCAGTGCAGGGCGTCAAAGCTTCAACGAGATGCACATTCTGGCGATCGCTCAGGCTATTGCCGAAGAGCGTAAAAAGAATGGTATCACCGGGCCTTGCTACGTCGGTAAAGACACCCATGCGCTGTCAGAACCCGCCATCCTGTCTGTTCTGGAAGTGCTGGCGGCGAACGGCGTTGATGTGATTGTGCAGCAGGATAATGGCTATACGCCGACCCCTGCGATCTCGAATGCGATTCTTGAGCACAACAAAGCGGGTGGCGCGCTGGCTGACGGCATCGTGATTACGCCGTCGCATAACCCACCGGAAGATGGCGGCATCAAGTACAACCCACCTAACGGCGGACCTGCTGATACCAACGTCACCAAAGTGGTTGAAGATCGTGCCAATCAGCTGATCAAAGATGGCCTGAAAGAGGTGAAACGTCTGCCGCTGGAGCAGGCGATGGCCAGCGGTCATGTGGTCGAGAAAGATCTGATCCAGCCTTATGTTGAAGGTCTGGCAGAGATTATCGACTTCCCGGCGATTCAGAAAGCGGGCCTGAAGCTGGGTGTGGATCCACTGGGTGGTTCCGGTATTGCTTACTGGCAGCGTATTGCTGAGCACTACAAGCTGGATCTGACGCTGGTGAATGACGCGGTCGATCAGACCTTCCGCTTTATGCATCTGGATAAAGATGGCGTGGTCCGCATGGACTGCTCGTCTGAAAGCGCAATGGCAGGCCTGCTGGCTTACCGTGACAAGTTCGATCTGGCGTTCGGCAACGATCCCGATTATGACCGTCACGGCATTGTGACCCCGGCGGGTCTGATGAATCCAAACCACTATCTGGCGGTGGCGATCAACTATCTGTTCCAGCACCGCCCACAGTGGGGTCAGGATGTGGCCGTGGGTAAAACCCTGGTCTCCAGCGCCATGATTGACCGTGTGGTCAACGACATTGGTCGCAAGCTGGTGGAAGTGCCGGTGGGTTTCAAATGGTTTGTTGATGGTCTGTATGACGGCAGCCTCGGTTTCGGTGGCGAAGAGAGCGCAGGCGCTTCATTCCTGCGTTTCGACGGTACGCCGTGGTCTACGGACAAAGATGGCATCATCATGTGTCTGCTGGCCGCTGAAATTACTGCCGTAACCGGTAAAAATCCGCAGCAGCACTATGACGAACTGGCAGCGCGCTTTGGCGCACCAAGCTACAACCGTCTGCAGGCATCAGCCACCTCAGCGCAGAAAGCCGCGCTGTCGAAGCTGTCACCGGAGATGGTCAGCGCTGATACCCTGGCGGGTGATCCTATCACCGCTCGTCTGACTGCCGCGCCAGGCAATGGTGCATCTATCGGCGGTCTGAAAGTGATGACGGAGAATGGCTGGTTTGCTGCTCGTCCTTCAGGCACCGAAGACGCTTACAAAATCTACTGTGAAAGTTTCCTGGGCGCTGAACACCGCGCGCAGATTGAGAAAGAAGCCGTTGAGATTGTCAGCGAAGTGCTGAAAAACGCCTGATTAGTCGGGCAGATAAAGAGGCGCATCGCGCGCCTCAGACTGCTGGTAAAGCGCGGCCTTCATCGCTGTGAGGCCGTGTAGCTAGCTCAGGAAACGCGGCCAGATCGGAAAGACGCAAAAGCCGTCATCCATGACACGCTCGGCCCACGCCATCCCTGGCGTGGGACGCTTTCCTCTTCTGGCCGTGTTCCCTGCGCTTTGAATTTATTCATTGCGGTGAGATTCACAGGATTTGGCTTTATCAGCACTCTGAAGGCGCCTCTGGCGCCTTTTTTTATGGCATAAAGCGATAGCCGATCCCGGTTTCCGTCAGCAGATGAGCCGGTTGTGTCGGATTGGCTTCCAGCTTCTGGCGCAGATGTCCCATATAGATGCGCAGATAGTGGCTGTGCTCAACCGCATTGGGTCCCCAGACCTGGCTCAGCAACTGCCGCTGCGTCAGCACCTTGCCGGCATTGTTCAGCAGAATACTCAACAGACGAAATTCAATCGGGGTAAGGTGAATCTCGCTGCTGCCGCGCTGTACCCGTCGTGCGGCGAAATCGACGCTGACGTCGGCGAACGTCACCCTGGCATCCGGCTGCTGGCCACTATGACGACGCAGCGCAACCCGGACGCGCGCCAGCAGTTCGCCAATGCCAAAGGGTTTGGTCAGATAGTCATCTGCCCCCGCATCCAGTGCGGCGATCTTATCCTGCTCATCGCTGCGCGCTGACAGCACAATCACCGGTATGGCGCTCCACTGGCGCAGGTCACGAATGAAATCGGTGCCATCTCCATCCGGCAGACCCAGATCCAGGATCACTAAGTCCGGCTTGCGGGTCGCCGCTTCAATCAGTCCGCGTTGCAGTGTATCGGCATCAAACACCTTAAGGGCTTCATTTTCCAGCGCCAGCCGGACAAAGCGGCGGATCTCTTTTTCATCTTCAACGATCAAAACCGTGGTCACGCAATACCTGCCTTAAGTGGGGACCGAAGCGCTACTTTATCAACATTTTATGCTGGCGTCCGCGACCATAATCTGTCGGCCCTTTCAACGCTAACGCAACCAGGCGGTAACCTTTTTGTAACTTAATTACAGGTTAATTCTTAAACAGCAAAAATAGCAGCAAATAAGTGGTCAGATGAGTAGTAAAATTACACAACCTGGCGTAAAGTTGAACACAGATCACATTCACACTTTTTCACTTACCGGGAGGAGAAACCATGTATCGGGCTTATCCACGTTATAAAATTATTGCGCGACGTACGCTGGTGGTTCTTCTCGGCGTACTGGCGCTTCCTGTTATGCTGTTTCGACAGGATCGGGCACGTTTCTACAGCTATCTGCACCGCGTCTGGTGTAAGACCAGCGCCAAGCCGGTCTGGCTGGCGCAGGCTGAAGCGAGTGGTAGCGCGTTCTGGTGATTTCCCCTGCCGCAAAACAGGCCTGGTCAACTGACCGGGCTTTTTTTTGCGTTTTTTCTGAGAATAAGCGATCCGGAATCCCGTTTTAACCCTTTATTCCTGACCATTTTACGCTACACTTAAACCTCTACAAGATTTCGGAGGTTGTACAAGTATGAGCAAAAAAATCCCCGTTGGAATCAGTGCATGCCTGCTCGGCGACCGCGTCAGATTTGATGGTGGGCATAAGCGTCTTACTTTTGCGACCGACGATCTCACCCCATTTGTCCGTTTTGAGCCCATCTGCCCTGAGATGGCGATTGGTCTGCCAACGCCGCGCCCGGCATTGCGTCTGGTGAAGCAAGGCGATGATGAGCTGCATCTCTGCTTCAGCAAAGATGGCGGAGAAGAGGTTACGACGCAGATGCGTGACTGGTCTGCTGAGCGGGTAAAATCGCTGCATCACCTCTGTGGCTATATCCTCTGCGCCAAATCACCCAGTTGTGGCATGGAGCGGGTGCGGGTCTATGAGCCCGATAACAACAATAACCGCAAAGCAGGCACCGGTATTTTTACTGAATTCCTGCAGCGCGAGATGCCCTGGCTGCCGCTGGAAGAAGATGGTCGTCTGCACGATCCCGCCCTGCGTGAGAACTTTATCGGTCGTGTCTGCGCGCTGCATGAATTTAATCAGATGTGGGAAAGCGGTCTGACCCGGCAGGGACTGATCGCCTTCCACAGCCGTTACAAGCTGATGATGCTGGCGCATTCGCAGGAGAAATACCGCGAGCTGGGACCCTTTGTCGCCTCCATGAGCCAGTGGGAGTCGCTGGACGCCTTTGCCTTTGAGTACCGCAATCGCATGATGGAACTGATGTCACGTCCCGCCTCACGTCGCAATCACACCAATGTGCTGATGCATGTGCAGGGCTACTTCCGCACGCACCTGAGTTCACCGCAGCGCCAGGAACTGGCAACGCTGATTGACCGCTATCGTCAGGGCACACAACCGCTGCTGGTGCCGATTACCATTCTCAAACACTACATGGCGGAGTACCCGCACCCGTGGCTGGCCCAGCAACGCTATTTCGATCCCTATCCCGAAGCCTTGTGCTTACGCTACGGACAGTAATACAGGAGGAGTATGACCACCCATCTGGTCTGGCTGCGTAACGATTTACGCGTCAACGACAATCTGGCGCTGCACGCCGCCTGCCGCGACAGCGATGCAAAAGTGATTGCGCTCTACCTTGCCACGCCAGCACAGTGGCAGCAGCATGACATGTCACCGAAGCAGGCGGCGTTTATCCACGCCAGTCTGTTGCAGGTGCAGCGTGCGCTGGCGGAGCGGGGCATTGAACTGCACTATCAGGCGTGTCACGCCTTCAGCGACAGTATTGATGCGCTGCTGCAGTTCTGCGCTAAGCAGCAGGTCGATCAGCTCTTCTATAATTACCAGTATGAAGTTAATGAACGCCAGCGCGATGCGGAGGCTGAAAAGCGTCTCGACGACGCGGGCGTGATTTGCCAGGGCTTTGATGACAGCCTGTTGCTGCCGCCCGGCAGTGTGCAGAGCGGCGATCGCTCGATGTATAAGGTGTTTACCCCGTTCAGCAAAGCCTTTGTCCGCCGCTTGCAGCAGGGGCTGCCTGAGTGCGTGCCTGCGCCGAAAGCGCGCGAAGGCGCACCGCTGAAAGCCTCCCCGATTCCCGCCTTTGACTATCCAACCGAAGCCTTTGATCAGGATCTGTTTCCGCCAGGCGAAGCGGCGGCGCTGAAGCGGTTGCGCCATTTCGCCACGCAACCGGTTATCGACTATCCCGCTAAGCGCGACCTTCCGGCGCTGGACGCCACCAGCCGTCTGTCGGTTTATCTGGCGACCGGCGTACTGTCGCCACGTCAGTGCCTGCATCGCGTGCTGCATGAACATCCCGATGCGCTGGACAACAGCCGCGCGTTCACCTGGCTGAACGAGCTGATCTGGCGTGAATTCTACCGTCATCTGCTGGTTGCCTGGCCGGCGCTGTGCCGACACAAGCCGTTTATCGACTGGACGCGAAACGTTGAATGGCAGCGTAACGACGCACATTTCGACGCCTGGAAAGCGGGTAAAACCGGCTATCCGATTGTCGATGCCGCAATGCGTCAGATGAAGGCGCTGGGCTGGATGCACAACCGCTTACGGATGATCACCGCCAGTTTCCTGGTCAAAGATCTGCTGATCGACTGGCGTGAAGGTGAACGCTATTTCATGCAGCAGCTGATTGATGGTGACCTGGCCGCGAACAACGGCGGCTGGCAGTGGGCGGCCTCGACCGGCACGGACGCGGCGCCCTATTTCCGCATCTTTAACCCGACCACGCAGGGCGAGCGCTTCGATGAGAAGGGGGATTTTATCCGCCACTATCTGCCTGAACTGGCCGGGGTGCCTGACAGCGATATTCACCAGCCCCATGTCTGGGCGGAGAAGCATCATAAGAAACTCGATTATCCGGCACCAATCGTGGATCATAAGGTGGCACGCAAAAAGACATTAGACGCCTTTGAGCGCGCCAAAAGCGCAGCCTGAGGCCTCGAAGGAGCCTGAATGAACCATTACGAATTAGAGACGCTGATCAATCAGCAACTCGACAGCCACAGCTTTAGCGATTACGCCCCCAACGGTTTGCAGGTTGAGGGACGCAGCGAGATCAAAACGATTATCACCGGCGTCACTGCCTGTCAGGCGCTGCTGGATGAGGCGGTGGCGCGTCAGGCCGATGCGATTATTGTCCATCATGGCTATTTCTGGAAAAGTGAACCGGCCGCGATTAAAGGTATGAAGCGCCGTCGTCTGCGGACCCTGCTGGCCAACGATATCAATCTCTATGGCTGGCACCTGCCGCTCGACGCGCATCCTGAATTAGGCAACAACGCCCAGCTGGCGAAACTGCTGGATATCGAAGTGCGCGGCGAAGTGATGCCGCTGGTGTTCTGGGGTGAGCTGGCTGAGCCCCTGTCCGGCGAGCAGCTGGCCCGCCGAATTGGTGAGCGGCTGGGACGTGAACCGCTGCATTGTGGTGACAACGCGCCAGCGCTGATCCGTCGCATTGCCTGGTGCAGCGGGGGCGGGCAGGGCTTTATCGACCAGGCGGCTGCGGCGGGCGTCGATGCCTTTATCACCGGTGAAGTCTCTGAACAGACTATTCACAGCGCGCGTGAGCAGGGGCTGCATTTCTTTGCCGCAGGCCATCACGCCACCGAGCGCGGCGGCGTAAAAGCGCTGGGCGACTGGCTGGCGCAACACCACGATCTTGATGTGACCTTCATCGATATCCCCAATCCTGCCTGACACTCTCCCTTGTCCTGCGCGCCTGCGCAGGACCTAAATCTGTTGACACATCCCTGTCACTTTCGCATAACTGTTTGCTTTACGTAGATAAGCAATGGGCTGCACCGGGCATCCGGTCAGGTCGGCCAGGCGCGATCTCAACTGAGCGGGAGGTAGCTGTTGCAACGAGCACGGTGTTATTTATTGGGTGAACGCGCTGTCGTGCTGGAGCTGGAACCGCCGGTCTCACTGGAGAGCCAGCAACGAATCTGGGGACTGAATCAGCGACTGCACGACTATGCCAGCGTGCTGGAGGTGATCCCCGGCATGAACAACATCACCCTGATCCTGCGTGATCCCCAGCAGAGCGCGCTGGACGCAATAGAGCGGCTTCAGCGCTGGTGGGAAGAGAGTGAAGCGCAGTTGCCGGAGTCGCGTCAGGTGGAGATCCCGGTGATCTATGGCGGCGAGTCTGGCCCCGATCTGACGGTGGTGGCGGAACACGCCGCGCTGACGCCCCGTCAGGTGGTTGAGCTGCACAGCAGCAGCGACTATGTGGTCTTTTTTATCGGCTTTCAGCCCGGTTTTCCCTATCTGGGCGGACTGGATCCGCGCCTGCACATCCCGCGGCGTGCTGAGCCCAGGGTTGCAGTGCCCGCCGGCTCGGTAGGCATCGGCGGCAGCCAGACCGGCGTCTATCCGCTGGCTTCGCCCGGCGGCTGGCAGCTGATTGGCCAGACGCGCACCGCGCTGTTTGATCCCCTGGAGCAACCGCCCACGCTGCTCCGTCCCGGTGACAGGGTTCGCTTTGTGCCGCAACAGGAGGGCGTATGTTAAACATTCTGCGAGCCGGCCTGGCCGCCACTATTCAGGATGCGGGCCGTTACGGCTGGCGTCAGTATGGCATCAGCCCTGGCGGTGTGCTGGATCATCCCGCGATGTTCACCGCCAACCTGCTGGTGGGCAATGACCCCGACAGCGCGGTGCTGGAGATGGTGCTCGGCCAGTTCAAAGCGGAGTTTACCCGCGATGGCTGGTTTGCGCTGACCGGCGCAGGCTGCCATGCGGAGCTTGACGGCAAGCCGGTCTGGACGGGCTGGCGTACCCCGGTGAAACGGGGGCAGCTCCTGTCACTGGCGATGCCGCAGCGCGGCATGCGCAGCTATCTGGCAGTGCAGGGCGGTTTTGATATTCCTGCGATGCTCGGCTCTGCCAGCACCGATCTAAAAGCAAAATTTGGCGGCTTTCAGGGGCGAACCTTGCAGGATGGCGATCAGCTCCCGCTGGGTAAACCGACCCGCACGTTTGACCGTAAAGTCGGGGTGCGGCAACTGCTATGGGGCAACCGCATCCGCGCACTACCTGGCCCGGAGTATCACGAGTTCAGCCGCGAAGCGCAGCAGGCGTTCTGGCGTACCGCATGGAAACTCAGCCCGCAAAGTAACCGGATGGGATACCGGCTTGAGGGACGCAAGCTTGAGCGCGAAAGTCCGCGCGAGCTGCTGTCACACGGCGTGATGCCGGGTGTGATTCAGGTGCCGCCGAACGGACAGCCTATCGTGCTGATGGCGGATGCCCAGACCACCGGCGGCTATCCGCGCATCGCCTCGGTTATCGAAGCCGATCTCTATCACCTGGCGCAAATCCGGCTGGGTGAGCCGATTCACTTTATTCACTGCACCCTGCCAGAAGCGATGCTGGCACGTCAGCATCAGCAACGCGCACTGGACCAGATGAAGTGGGGACTCAATGAAAATTGATTTAAACGCCGACCTGGGCGAGGGCTGCGCCAGCGATCAGGCGCTGCTGAAGCTGGTGAGTTCCGCCAACATCGCCTGTGGCTTTCACGCAGGTGATGCGCAGACCATGCTGCAGTCGGTGCGCTGGGCACAGGCATCCGGCGTCGCAATTGGTGCGCATCCCGCTTTTCCCGATCGGGAGAACTTTGGCCGCAGCGCCATGCAGCTGCCGCCGGAAACGGTCTACGCCCAGATGATCTACCAGATTGGTGCGCTGAAAAGTCTGGCGGAAAGCGAAGGTGCGCGGCTGCTTCATGTTAAACCGCATGGCATGCTCTACAACCAGGCTGCGGCCGATCCGGTGCTGGCGGATGCCATTGCCCGCGCCATCAGGGCGGTCGACAGCCAGCTGATTGTGGTAGGACTGGCTAACAGCGAATCGATACGCGCGGCGGCGCATTACGGCCTACGCACGCGGGAAGAGGTGTTCGCCGACCGTGGCTATCTCAGCAGCGGTGCGCTGGTGCCGCGCAGCGAGCCGGGCGCGCTGATTGAAGATGAACAGCAGGCTATCAGTCAGACGCTGACGATGGTGCAGCAGGGCAAAGTCAAAAGTATCACCGGAGAATGGGTAGCGGTAAATGCACAGACCGTCTGCTTACATGGCGACGGCGCGCACGCCCTGCAATTTGCACAGCGGTTGCGTGATGCGTTTGCCGATCAGCAGATTCGTGTCACCAGCAACTGAATAACCACACTTAGCCCGGCGTATGCCGGGTTTTTCAACTCTGAGGGAAATCCATGGATAGTGCAGTAAATCTCTGGCCATTACTGGGCATCGCCGCCATCGTCGTCGGCTTCCTGTTACGGTTCAATCCGGTGCTGGTGGTGATTGTCGCCGGGTTTGTGACCGGTCTGGCCGCGATGATGCCGCTGGCGGACATTCTGGAAAAGCTCGGGGCAGGTTTTCTTAACACCCGCAACCTGCCGCTGATCCTGCTGCTGCCGCTGGCGGTCATTGGCCTGCTGGAGCGTCACGGACTGAAAGAGCGGGCGCAGGCGTGGATTGCACAGATCAAAACGGCAACCGCCGGACGGCTGCTG
Source organism: Pantoea sp. RG18 (assembly GCF_025910075.1). Taxonomy (NCBI): domain Bacteria; kingdom Pseudomonadati; phylum Pseudomonadota; class Gammaproteobacteria; order Enterobacterales; family Erwiniaceae; genus Pantoea; species Pantoea sp. RG18. The sequence continues at coordinate 93,765 of NZ_JAPCIL010000007.1, read as the reverse complement.
ATCGTCTACCTGTTTGTGCGCGAAATCACCGCCGCGCTGGGGTTAACCAGTCTCGGCGGACATCCGCAGATGGTGCGTCCGTTGCTGGCACCGATGGCGGAAGGAGCAACTGAAAGCCGCTATGGCGAGATCTCACCTGAGCTGCGCCATCGGCTGCGCGCGATGTCAGCGGCGACCGATAATGTCGGCCTCTTCTTTGGTGAGGATATCTTCGTGGCGTTTGGCGCGATTATCTTTATGCATAACTTTATGCAGGAGTCCGCCGGGATTCAGACCGAACCGCTGCACATCGCCTTATGGGGCATTCCGACTGCCGTCGCCGCGTTCCTGATCCACTCGGCACGTCTGGTACGGCTGGATCGGCAACTGGCGCGAGAGCTGCAGCAGCTGAACCGTCAGGCGCTGAAAGCCAAAGGAGGTGAGTAATGTTCCAGCAACAATATCTGATGTGGCTGGCGGGCATTATCCTGCTGGTGGTGGCGGTGCTTTCCTGGCGTGACAGCGCGAATCCACGTCGCTTTACCACCGGCCTGTTCTGGGCCTTGTATGGCCTGGTTTTTCTGGTCGGTGACTGGACGACGCAACTGATGAGCGCCTGGATGGGGTCAGATGCGGCGGGCACCCGTATGCTGCACATCGGCATCGGTGTCATTGTGGTGGTGATGGCGCTGATTGCCGGGTTTGGCGGTGTCAGGCTGGGTCGCTATCATCAGCGCAGCGATGAAGAGAAACAGGCCAGTGCGCTGCGTCTGCGCAATAAACTGTTTCTGCCTGCACTGTCGATTCCGGTCGTGACCGTGGTCGGTGTGCTGGCGTTTAACCATATTCCCGGTTTGCAGGATGCGGTGTTCGGCCCCGGTAACCACGCTACGCTGGTGACGCTGTTTTCAATGATGGTCGGCTGTGTGATTGGCTGGCTGGTGGCGTTAAAACTGACCCACGAGAAACCGGTGCAGTCGATGCAGGAGACCCGTCGCCTGCTGGATTCGATTGGCTGGGCCTTTATCCTGCCGCAGATCCTCGCCACCCTGGGGCTGCTGTTTACCAGCGCGGGCGTGGGCAGTGCTATTTCGCATCTGACAGAAACCTGGCTGGCGGTGGATAATCGCTTTGTCGCGGTTACCGTCTATGCCGTCGGGATGGCGCTGTTAACCATGATCATGGGTAATGCTTTTGCGGCGTTTCCGATTATCACCGCAGGCGTCGGCATCCCGATTCTGGTGTTGCAGCACGGCGGAAATCCGGCAGTGATGGCGGCAATTGGCATGTTCTCCGGCTACTGCGGCACGCTGATGACGCCGATGGCGGCCAACTTCAATATCGTCCCGGCGGCGCTGCTGGAACTGCCTGATCGTAACGCGGTGATCAAGGCTCAGATTCCGACCGGTGTGCTACTGTTAATCGTTAATATTTTCCTGCTCTATTTCCTGATGTTCCTGTGAGGTTGCATGAAAACTGTCCTGATGACCGCCTTTGAACCTTTTGGCGGTGAAACGATTAACCCTTCATGGGAAGCGGTGCGCGCGCTGGAAGGTAAACAGATTAGCGGGGCGACGATAGTGATCCGCCAGTTGCCGGTGGTATTCAGCGACGTACTCAGGGTGCTGAATCAGGCGCTGGAAGAGGTGAAACCGGATGCGATTCTGTCGGTGGGGCAGGCGGGCGGGCGAAGCGACATTACCGTTGAACGTATTGGTATTAATGTCGATGACGCCCGTATCCCGGACAACGCCGGTCATCAGCCGGTGGATGAGCCCGTCGTAGCAGGTGGCCCGGCAGCCTATTTTTCCCGTCTGCCCATCAAAGCGATTGTGGCGGCGGTGCGGGAAGCGGGGATCCCTGCTTCAGTGTCGCAAACGGCGGGCACCTTTACCTGCAACCGCGTAATGTACGGCCTGCTGCACTGGCTTGAGCAGCATGACAGTCCGGTGCGGGGAGGTTTTATCCATATTCCTTATCTGCCTGAACAGGCGGCGCAGCATCCGGGCGCACCGAGCATGGCGCTGGCGTCCATTATTCAGGCGCTGGAGATTGCGGTAAAGGTCACGCTGGAGACCGGCGAGGATATCAGACAGGCTGGCGGCGCCACCCATTAAGAGGATGAACGATGCCTGAAGGACCGGAAATTCGCCGCGTGGCGGATAAACTTGAAGACGCCATTGTGGGTCAGCCGTTAACGGAAGCGTGGTTCGCGTTTCCTCAGCTCAAAACCTATGAACCGGCATTGATTGGTGAGCAGGTTAATGCGATTGAGACGCGGGGTAAAGCGCTGCTGACTCATTTCAGCAATGGCCTGACGCTCTACAGTCATAACCAGCTTTATGGTGTCTGGCGCATTGTAAAACCTGACACCGAACTGAACTCCACCCGTCAGTTGCGGGTGCGACTGGCGACGGCGGGCAAAGCGATTCTGCTCTACAGCGCCTCTGATATTGAGCTGCTCAACGCGGATACGCTGGCGGCGCATCCGTTTCTTAATCGTATCGGGCCGGATGTGCTGAACAGCGCGCTGACAGTGGAAGAGGTGAAAGAGCGGCTGCTGTCACCCCGCTTCCGGCGGCGGCAGTTCAGTGGTCTGCTGCTGGATCAGGCTTTTCTGGCCGGGCTGGGAAACTATCTGCGTGCCGAGATTCTCTGGCTGGCGCAGCTGCTGCCAAATCATCGGGCGCAGGATCTCAGTAACGATCAGCTGACTGCTTTCAGCGAAGCGCTGCTGTCGGTGCCGCGTCATGCCTATCGGATGCGTGGAACCATGAAGAAATATCATGAGGAAGCGGCGTTTCAGTTTGAGGTGTTTCATCGGCAGGGCAAAAAATGCCGGCGCTGCGGCACGGTGATTGAGAAGGGCACGCTCTCATCACGGCCTTTTTACTGGTGTCCGGGTTGTCAGAGATAGGGGCGACCGCATTGGCGAACAAAACAGGAAAAGGTTCTTACTGCAAACAGCTGACAAACTCGAATCCGGGTGAGTCCAGCCGCTACGAAGAAGTCTGACGCGCAGGGAATACGGTCAGAGGAGGAAAGCGTCCCGCGCCAGGGACGGCGCGGGCCGAGCGGCCATGGATGGTTTAAGCGACTTTCCGATCTGACCATGTTCTCTGCGCAGGCGCGGTATCACAGCCAACCGCCCCCGGCTTTAAAGCAACATCAGGCGGAGATCCCTCTCCGCTATCCACTGAGCCTTACTTTTTCAGCTGTGAGCTGAATTCGCGCTCGGTATAACCGGTGTAGAGCTGACGTGGACGGGCAATCTTCATGCCTTCGTCGTGCATCTCTTTCCAGTGTGCAATCCAGCCAACGGTACGGGCCATCGCGAAGATCACCGTAAACATGGAGGATGGAATACCCATCGCTTTCAGGATAATACCGGAGTAGAAGTCCACGTTTGGATAGAGTTTACGCTCGATGAAGTACGGGTCGTTCAGCGCAATGTGTTCCAGCTCCATCGCCACTTCCAGCAGGTCATCCTTCATACCCAGCTCATTCAGGACTTCATGGCAGGTATCGCGCATCACGGTCGCGCGTGGATCGTAGTTTTTGTAAACGCGGTGACCAAAGCCCATCAGACGGAAGGAGTCATTTTTGTCTTTAGCGCGTTTAACAAATTCCGGAATATGCTCAACGGTGCTGATCTCTTCCAGCATACGCAGGGTCGCTTCGTTGGCACCACCGTGCGCCGGTCCCCACAGGGAGGCGATCCCGGCGGCGATACAGGCAAACGGATTCGCGCCGCTTGAACCGGCGGTACGAACGGTAGAGGTTGAGGCGTTCTGCTCATGGTCAGCATGCAGGATCAGGATGCGGTCCATGGCGCGTTCCAGCACCGGATTCACTTTGTACTCTTCGCACGGCGTGGCAAACATCATGTGCAGGAAGTTACCCGCATAGGAGAGATCGTTGCGCGGATAGACAAACGGCTGGCCGATAGAATATTTGTAACACATCGCTGCCATGGTCGGCATTTTAGAAAGCAGACGGAATGCTGCGATTTCGCGGTGGCGCTCAATGTTTACATCCAGCGAATCGTGGTAAAACGCAGCCAGTGCACCAGTAACACCGCACATCACCGCCATCGGATGCGAATCGCGACGGAAGCCGTGGAACAGGCGGGTAATCTGCTCATGAATCATGGTGTGGCGGGTAACCGTGGTACGGAACTCATCAAACTGTTTCTGGTTTGGTGCTTCGCCGTTCAGCAGGATGTAGCAGACTTCCAGATAGTTAGAGTGGGTCGCCAGCTCAGAAATAGGGAAACCACGGTGCAGCAGGATACCTTCATCCCCATCGATAAAGGTGATTGCAGATTCGCAGGACGCGGTAGACGTAAAACCGGGATCGAAGGTGAACAGGCCACTTGAACCCAGAGTGCGGACATCAACGACATCCTGGCCCAGCGTACCTTTCAGCACGTCCAGTTCAATAGATGTTCCATCTTGCAGGGTTAGCGTTACTTTTTTATCTGTCATTTTCGTCTCCATAGCGCCTTATGTGGGTAAGGATCTTTAGACACCTGAAACGCGTTCATGTTGCGGTTGGCAAAACTACACAGTATCACTCTGCGGGGGTATAACGGGTGCAGGGTACAGAGTGAGCGGCGCGTTCCCAGCGGGAACCGGTGAGCCATGGACATGCTGCATATCGCGGTTGTTAAAGATCCGGTCAGGACATAACTTCTTGGTAACCAATAACCTGATGCTTTTTAATGCTCATTATCGCAATGTTACATAACTTGCGCTTAGGGGAAAGTGTATCCCCATAACTTTTGCGCATCATAGGAATTTACAGGCTTAGTTTGTAACTGAATTGTTGAACTATTGTCAAATCAGATAATTAAAATTGTATCAATTGTGAAAATCGTGAGTAGGATCACTGTTCCACCTAAAATATACCAAAGAGTTTGTAGGGGAATTGTAATCAGAATGTGATCCTCCTATACTCCAGGCAGGTCTCCGGAACACCCTGACACCAGGAGCCACCCAGCGTTTACTACCGCGTCAATTAACACTGGATGTTGCTTTTTTGGTGACGGTTAAAGTCTGCCACGCGTTGTGATTAGACTCCGCCTCAGGTCCGGAGGAAGCAAAATAAAAAAGAGCTGTGTGGGCAAAACCGTGAAAAAACAAAGACCTGTCAACTTGGATCTCTCGACGATCCGGTTTCCCGTTACTGCAATATCGTCCATTCTTCACCGCGTCTCCGGCGTAATCACATTGGTTGCCATTGGCATCCTGCTGTGGCTGCTCGGTCTCTCTCTCTCCTCTCCTGAAGGTTTCCAGCACGCTGCGTCCATCATGGATGGCTTCTTCGCGAAGTTCATTATGTGGGGCATCTTAACGGCGCTGGCCTATCACGCGGTGAGCGGGATTCGTCATATGTTGATGGATTTTGGTTATCTGGCCGAAACGCTGCAGGTTGGTAAGCGTTCCGCTCATATGACTTTTGTGATCACTGTCGTGCTGGCAATTCTGGCGGGAGTCCTCGTATGGTAAGCAATGCATCCGCATTGGGTCGCAACGGCATTCAGGACTGGCTGCTGCTGCGGGCAACTGCAATTCTCATAACGCTCTACATCGTCTATATCCTCGGTTTCGTGGTGATGACAGACACGCTGACTTATGACCTGTGGCGTGGCTTCTTCGCTTCCGCATTCACCAAAGTGTTCACGCTGCTGACGCTGTTCTCCATTCTGATCCACGGCTGGATTGGCATGTGGCAGGTGTTAACAGACTACGTTAAATCACTGCCAACCCGCTTGTTGTTGCAGTTTGTGATTGTCGTGGCGCTGTTGTGGTATGCGATTTATGGATTTGTTGTGGTGTGGGGTGTGTAAATGAGTTTGCCAATCAGAGAGTTCGATGCCGTGGTAATCGGCGCAGGTGGCGCAGGAATGCGAGCCGCACTGCAAATCTCCCAGGGCGGCCAGAGCTGTGCCCTGTTATCTAAAGTTTTCCCGACCCGTTCCCACACCGTATCTGCGCAGGGCGGTATTACCGTTGCGCTGGGTAATACCCATGAAGATAACTGGGAATGGCACATGTACGACACCGTCAAAGGTTCCGACTATATCGGTGACCAGGACGCGATTGAATATATGTGTAAAACCGGCCCGGAAGCGATTCTGGAACTGGAACACATGGGTCTGCCTTTCTCGCGTCTGGAAGATGGTCGAGTCTACCAGCGTCCGTTTGGTGGCCAGTCAAAGAATTTCGGTGGCGAGCAGGCGGCACGTACGGCGGCTGCGGCTGACCGTACCGGTCACGCGTTGCTGCACACCCTTTATCAGCAGAACCTGAAAAACAAAACCACCATCTTCTCTGAGTGGTATGCACTGGATCTGGTGAAAAACGCCGATGGCGCAGTCGTGGGTTGTACCGCTATCTGCATCGAAACCGGCGAAACCGTTTATTTCAAAGCGAAAGCGACCATTCTGGCTACCGGCGGCGCGGGCCGTATCTACCAGTCCACCACCAATGCGCATATCAACACCGGTGACGGCGTAGGTATGGCACTGCGTGCGGGCGTACCGGTGCAGGATATGGAGATGTGGCAGTTCCACCCAACCGGTATCGCCGGTGCGGGCGTGCTGGTCACCGAAGGCTGCCGTGGTGAAGGCGGCTATCTGCTGAACAAACATGGCGAACGCTTCATGGAGCGTTATGCGCCGAACGCCAAAGATCTGGCGGGCCGCGACGTGGTTGCGCGCTCAATGATGATTGAAATCCGTGAAGGTCGCGGCTGTGATGGCCCGTGGGGTCCACATCTCAAACTGAAACTGGATCATCTGGGTAAAGAGGTGCTTGAGTCACGTCTGCCTGGCATCCTTGAGCTGTCACGCACCTTTGCGCACGCCGATCCGATTAAAGAGCCGATTCCGGTCATTCCGACCTGCCACTACATGATGGGCGGTATTCCGACCAAAGTGACCGGCCAGGCACTGCGCGTCAATGAGCAGGGCGAAGATGTAGTGATTCCAGGCCTGTTCGCCGTCGGTGAAATCGCCTGCGTATCGGTGCATGGTGCCAACCGTCTGGGCGGTAACTCACTGCTTGACCTGGTGGTCTTTGGCCGTGCAGCGGGTCTGCATCTGCTGGCGAGTATTCAGGAGCAGGGCGACCTGCGTGATGCCACAGAAGATGAGATCGCCGGGGCGATGGCGCGTTTCAACCGCTGGGAAAATAACACCACGGGTGAAGATCCGGTTGAGATTCGTAAAGCGCTGCAACGCTGCATGCAGAATAACTTCTCGGTATTCCGTGAAGGCGAAGCGATGGCTCAGGGTCTGGAAGAGCTGAAAGAGATTCGTCAGCGCCTGAAGTCAGCGCGTCTGGATGACCGCTCACCGGATTTCAACACCCAGCGTATTGAGTGCCTGGAGCTGGATAACCTGATGGAGACGGCCTTTGCCACGGCGGTAGCGGCTAACTATCGCACCGAAAGCCGCGGTGCGCACAGTCGCTTCGACTTCCCGGATCGTGATGATGAAAACTGGCTGTGCCACAGTCTTTATGTCCCGGAAACCGAAAGCATGACGCGCCGTGAGGTGAACATGCAGCCGAAACTGCGCGCGGCCTTCCCGCCGAAAGTGCGTACCTACTAATTTCGGAGACGATCATGAGACTCGAGTTTTCAATTTATCGCTACAATCCGGATGTCGATGACAAACCGCGCATGCAGGATTACACCCTGGAAGCGGAAGATGGTCGCGACATGATGCTGCTGGACGCGCTGATTCGCCTGAAAGAGAAAGATCCGACCCTGGCGTTTCGTCGCTCCTGTCGTGAAGGCGTCTGCGGTTCCGATGGCCTGAACATGAACGGTAAAAACGGACTGGCCTGCATTACGCCCGTCTCGGCGCTGGGCAACGGCAAACAGAAAATTGTTATCCGTCCGCTGCCAGGTTTACCGGTGGTGCGTGACCTGGTTGTAGACATGAGCCAGTTTTATGCACAGTATGAGAAAATTAAGCCTTTCCTGTTGAATAATGGGGAAAATCCGCCAGCTCGTGAACATCTGCAGTCGCCGGATGAGCGTGAACACCTGGATGGCCTGTACGAATGTATACTCTGTGCCTGCTGCTCAACCTCATGCCCATCATTCTGGTGGAATCCTGAGAAGTTCATCGGTCCTGCTGGCCTGCTGGCCGCTTACCGCTTCCTGATTGACAGCCGCGACACCGAAACCGAGGCGCGTCTCGACAATCTGAATGATGCTTTCAGCGTATTCCGCTGCCATAGCATCATGAACTGTGTGAGCGTATGTCCGAAAGGGCTGAACCCGACGCGCGCCATCGGCCATATCAAGTCGATGCTGCTGCAGCGCGGCGCATAAGCAGTTTCTGCCGGGAACCTCAGGTTCCCGGTGTTTTACGGAAGCCTCTGTAAGCGCGGTGATTACCACGTTTACAAAGGTTCCCTTACGGGCCACGCGCGCTGCGCAAAGTGCTCGTATCGCTGAACTCACTACGGCAAACCGCGAAAGCGGCAACAAATGAAACCTCAAAAAAGCATAGCAATGCTTAAGGGATCACAATGCAGAACAGCGCGATGAAGCCCTGGCTGGACTCTTCCTGGCTGGCCGGCGCGAATCAGTCTTACATAGAGCAGCTCTATGAGGATTTCCTGACCGATCCTGACTCTGTCGATGCAGTGTGGCGCTCGATGTTCCAGCAGTTACCGGGCACCGGAATGAAACCTGAGCAGTTTCACTCCACCACACGTGAGTACTTCCGTCGCCTGGCGAAAGACGCATCTCGTTACACCTCATCTGTCTCCGATCCTGAAACCAACTCCAAGCAAGTAAAAGTGCTGCAGCTGATTAACGCGTTTCGTTTCCGCGGTCATCAGCACGCCAATCTTGACCCGCTTGGTCTGTGGAAACAGGACCGGGTAGCCGATCTCGATCCCGCTTTTCACGATCTGACCGAGGCCGATTTTCAGGAAAGCTTTAACGTCGGCTCTTTTGCCATTGGCAAAGAGACCATGAAGCTGGCCGAACTGTTCGAGGCGCTGACTCAGACTTACTGCGGCTCGATCGGTGCAGAATATATGCACATCAACAACACTGATGAGAAACGCTGGATTCAGCAGCGTCTTGAGTCCGTCGCGGGCCGTGCAGCCTTCAGCAATGAAGAGAAAAAAGGTTTCCTGAAAGAGCTGACCGCGGCCGAAGGGCTGGAAAAATATCTCGGAGCGAAATTCCCGGGTGCCAAACGCTTCTCGCTGGAAGGCGGCGATGCTCTGGTTCCGATGCTGCGCGAAATGATCCGTCATGCCGGTAAGAGCGGAACCCGTGAAGTCGTACTGGGTATGGCGCACCGTGGCCGTCTCAACGTGCTGATCAACGTGCTGGGTAAAAAGCCACAGGATCTGTTCGACGAGTTCGCCGGTAAGCACAAAGAGCATCTGGGCACCGGTGACGTGAAGTACCACATGGGCTTCTCGTCTGACGTGGAAACCGAAGGCGGCCTGGTTCACCTGGCGCTGGCGTTTAACCCGTCGCACCTGGAGATCGTCAGCCCGGTGGTCATGGGTTCAGTGCGTGCGCGTCTGGATCGTCTGGATGAGCCAGCCAGCAATAAAGTTTTACCGATCACCATTCATGGTGATGCGGCCGTGATTGGCCAGGGCGTGGTTCAGGAAACCCTGAACATGTCACAGGCGCGCGGTTATGAAGTGGGCGGTACCGTTCGCATCGTCATCAACAACCAGGTTGGCTTCACCACCTCCAACCCGAAAGATGCGCGTTCGACCCCTTACTGCACCGATATCGGCAAAATGGTGCTGGCACCGATTTTCCACGTCAATGCTGACGATCCGGAAGCGGTCGCGTTTGTGACCCGACTGGCGCTCGACTATCGCAACACCTTTAAGCGTGATGTGTTTATCGATCTGGTCTGCTATCGCCGTCATGGTCACAACGAGGCGGATGAGCCAAGTGCGACCCAGCCGCTGATGTACCAGAAAATCAAAAAACACCCGACGCCGCGTAAAATCTATGCCGACCGTCTGGAAGGTGAGGCCATTGCCACGCAGGAAGATGCGACCGAAATGGTCAATCTCTACCGTGACGCGCTGGATGCGGGTGAGTGTGTGGTGCCGGAATGGCGTCCAATGAGCCTGCACTCCTTTACCTGGTCACCTTACCTGAATCATGAGTGGGATGAACCTTACCCGGCTCAGGTCGACATGAAACGTCTGAAGGAGCTGGCGCTGCGTATCAGCCAGGTGCCTGAAGAGGTGGAAGTGCAGTCACGTGTTGCCAAGATTTACAACGACCGTCGTCTGATGGCTGAAGGCGAGAAAGCCTTTGACTGGGGCGGCGCGGAAAACCTGGCATACGCCACGCTGGTTGATGAAGGCATTCCGGTACGTCTGTCGGGTGAAGATACCGGTCGCGGAACCTTCTTCCATCGTCACGCGGTAGTCCATAACCAGGCGAACGGCTCAACCTATACCCCTCTGCACCACGTGCACAGCGGACAGGGTCAGTTCAAGGTGTGGGACTCCGTGCTGTCAGAAGAGGCGGTACTGGCCTTTGAATATGGTTATGCCACCGCAGAGCCGCGCATCCTGACCATCTGGGAAGCGCAGTTTGGTGACTTCGCCAACGGCGCACAGGTTGTTATCGACCAGTTCATCAGCTCCGGTGAGCAGAAATGGGGCCGGATGTGTGGCCTGGTGATGCTGCTGCCGCACGGTTATGAAGGTCAGGGGCCAGAGCACTCCTCTGCGCGCCTGGAACGTTATCTGCAACTCTGCGCTGAGCAGAACATGCAGGTCTGCGTGCCGTCTACCCCTGCGCAGGTTTACCATATGCTGCGTCGTCAGGCGCTGCGCGGTATGCGCCGTCCGCTGATTGTGATGTCGCCGAAATCACTGCTGCGTCATCCGCTGGCGATCTCCACGCTGGATGAACTGGCTAACGGCAGCTTCCAGCCTGCGATTGGCGAAGTCGATGATCTGGATCCGCAGGGCGTGAAACGCGTCGTGCTGTGCTCCGGTAAAGTCTATTACGACCTGCTGGAGCAGCGTCGTAAAAATGAGCAGACCGATGTGGCTATCGTGCGCATCGAGCAGCTCTATCCGTTCCCGCATCACGCGGTACAGGAAGCATTAAAAGCGTATGCTCACGTGCAGGATTTTGTCTGGTGTCAGGAAGAGCCACTGAATCAGGGCGCCTGGTATTGCAGTCAGCATCATTTCCGTGAAGTTGTGCCGTTTGGTGCCACTTTACGTTATGCAGGCCGCCCGGCATCCGCCTCACCGGCCGTGGGTTACATGTCCGTACACCAACAACAGCAGCAAGACCTGGTTAATGACGCGCTGAACGTTAATTAATTAAAAGGAAAGATAATGAGTAGCGTAGATATTCTCGTTCCCGACCTGCCTGAATCGGTTGCCGATGCCTCTGTGGCAACCTGGCATAAAAAACCAGGCGATGCAGTCACTCGCGATGAAGTGCTGGTCGAAATCGAAACTGACAAAGTTGTACTGGAAGTGCCAGCCTCGGCGGACGGTATCCTGGAAGCCGTTCTGGAAGAAGAGGGCGCCACCGTCACTTCCCGCCAGATCCTGGGTCGTCTGAAAGAGGGCAACAGCGCCGGTAAAGAGAGCAGCGCGAAGTCTGAAAGCAAAGAGTCTACCCCGGCTCAGCGTCAGACTGCGTCACTGGAAGAAGAGAGCAACGATGCGCTCAGCCCGGCTATCCGCCGTCTGATTGCAGAGCACAATCTTGATGCCTCACAGATCAAAGGCAGCGGTGTTGGCGGTCGTCTGACCCGTGAAGATGTTGAAAAACATCTGGCCAACAAACCGCAGGCTGCCAAAGCCGCTGCGCCAGCTGCTGATGCGGCCGCCGCGCAGCAGCCAGTGGCTAACCGCAGCGAAAAACGCGTGCCGATGACCCGTCTGCGTAAGCGTGTTGCCGAGCGTCTGCTGGAAGCGAAGAACAGCACCGCGATGCTGACCACCTTCAACGAAATCAACATGAAGCCCATCATGGATCTGCGTAAGCAGTATGGTGAGGCCTTCGAGAAGCGTCACGGTGTACGTCTGGGCTTTATGTCCTTCTACATCAAAGCGGTTGTTGAAGCGCTGAAACGCTATCCGGAAGTGAATGCTTCTATCGATGGTGAAGATGTGGTTTACCACAACTACTTCGACGTCAGCATTGCGGTCTCTACGCCACGTGGTCTGGTTACACCCGTCCTGCGTGACGTGGATGCGCTGAGCATGGCGGACATCGAGAAGAAAATCAAAGAGCTGGCAGTGAAAGGCCGTGACGGCAAACTGACAGTTGAGGATCTGACCGGCGGTAACTTTACCATCACCAACGGCGGCGTCTTTGGTTCACTGATGTCCACCCCGATCATCAACCCACCGCAGAGCGCCATCCTGGGCATGCACGCCATCAAAGATCGCCCGATGGCGGTCAATGGTCAGGTTGTGGTGCTGCCGATGATGTATCTGGCGCTCTCCTACGACCACCGTCTGATCGATGGCCGTGAATCAGTTGGTTATCTGGTTGCAGTGAAAGAGATGCTGGAAGATCCGGCGCGCCTGCTGCTGGATGTCTGATTTTCACCGGGCGCGCCTTGCCGCGCGCCCAACCTCATTACTCTTTTCAGACCTGAATGGATAGAACATCATGAACTTACACGAATACCAGGCGAAACAACTGTTTGCACGGTATGGTATGCCGGCACCAACGGGTTACGCCTGTACTACACCACGTGAAGCGGAAGAAGCAGCCTCTAAAATTGGCGCAGGCCCGTGGGTAGTTAAATGTCAGGTTCATGCCGGTGGCCGCGGTAAAGCGGGCGGTGTGAAAGTGGTTAACAGCAAAGAAGAGATTCGCGCTTTTGCTGAAAACTGGCTGGGCAAACGCCTGGTTACCTATCAGACAGACGCAAACGGCCAGCCGGTAAACCAGATTCTGGTTGAAGCGGCGACCGATATCGATCAGGAGCTCTATCTGGGCGCTGTGGTCGATCGCGCAACGCGTCGCGTAATTTTCATGGCCTCCACTGAAGGCGGCGTGGAAATTGAAAAAGTGGCGGAAGAGACCCCGCACCTGATCCACAAAATGGCGCTGGATCCACTGACTGGCCCGCAGCCTTATCAGGGCCGTGAGCTGGCGTTCAAACTTGGCCTGACCGGCAAGCTGGTTGGCCAGTTCACCAAGATCTTCATGGGTCTGGCGACACTGTTCCTGGAGCGCGATCTGGCGATGGTTGAGATCAACCCGCTGGTGATCACCAAACAGGGCGACCTGATCTGCCTGGATGGCAAACTGGGTGCCGATGGCAATGCCCTGTTCCGTCAGCCAGAGCTGCGCGAAATGCGCGATCCAAGCCAGGAAGATCCACGTGAAGCCCATGCGACACAGTGGGAACTGAACTATGTTGCGCTGGAAGGCAACATCGGTTGTATGGTTAACGGCGCAGGTCTGGCGATGGGCACCATGGACATCGTTAAACACCACGGCGGTCAACCGGCCAACTTCCTTGATGTCGGCGGCGGCGCAACCAAAGAGCGCGTGACCGAAGCCTTCAAAATCATCCTGTCTGACGATGCGGTTAAAGCCGTATTCGTTAACATCTTCGGCGGTATCGTACGCTGCGACCTGATTGCCGACGGCATCATCGGCGCAGTCGCTGAAGTGGGTGTGAACGTGCCAGTTGTGGTACGTCTGGAAGGTAACAACGCCGAGCTGGGCGCCCAGAAACTGGCGGACAGCGGTCTGAACATCATTGCAGCAACCAGCCTGACAGACGCCGCACAGCGTGTTGTTGCTGCCGCGGAGGGTAAATAATGTCCATTCTGATCGACAAAAACACCAAAGTCATTTGCCAGGGTTTCACCGGTGGCCAGGGGACTTTCCATTCTGAGCAGGCGCTGGCATACGGCACCCAACTGGTTGGCGGCGTGACGCCAGGCAAAGGTGGCACGACCCATCTCGGCCTGCCGGTGTTCAACACCGTTCGCGAAGCGGTAGAAGCAACCGGCGCGACCGCCACTGTGATCTACGTTCCGGCTCCTTTCTGTAAAGATGGCATCCTGGAAGCGATCGACGCGGGCATCAAACTGATCATCACCATTACCGAAGGCATCCCGACCCTGGATATGCTGACCGTGAAAGTGAAGCTGGATGAAGCAGGCGTGCGGATGATCGGTCCAAACTGCCCAGGCGTTATCACCCCAGGCGAATGTAAAATCGGCATCATGCCGGGCCACATTCACCAGCCGGGCCGCGTCGGTATCGTGTCACGTTCAGGCACCCTGACCTATGAAGCGGTTAAGCAGACCACGGATATCGGCTACGGCCAGTCAACCTGCGTTGGCATCGGTGGTGACCCGATCCCAGGCTCTAACTTCATCGACATCCTGAAAATGTTCCAGGATGATCCACAGACTGAAGTTATCGTGATGATTGGTGAGATCGGCGGTAGCGCAGAAGAAGAAGCTGCAGCCTTCATTAAAGAGCACGTGACCAAGCCGGTTGTAGGCTACATTGCTGGCGTCACCGCGCCGAAAGGCAAGCGTATGGGCCATGCTGGCGCCATCATTGCCGGTGGTAAAGGTACAGCAGATGAGAAATTTGCTGCGCTGGAAGCGGCAGGCGTGAAAACCGTCCGCAGCCTGGCAGATATCGGTGACGCAGTTAAAGCCGTATTACCTGCTAAATAAGTCAGCGTCATCTGAGACTAAGCCACCTTCGGGTGGCTTTTTTTATGCCTGTAAATGAGAGCTATAACGCAGGAAGCTAAAGAGAAGAGTGCGCGGTAAAATAGCTGGCCCGCGGCTCATCACGTTAAGAAAAAGTGTCAAAGGTAAATTATTCCTTCGCGCTTTATTTCATTACTGACATCTCATTAACAAGAAACCTACCTGACCCCATTTGGAAACTTATTGCGTTAATCCAGATCAATTAATTGCGACTTATATCCAACTATATCTCTGGCAAAGCGCAACGCTAAGGGCGTAAATTGCGCTGCATCAATCCAGCCTTTTACACAAATTTTCAAACGTCTGCTCAACCCGGGATAACACCCGCTTTCCTCCTGTTAAAGCACGCGTTAACGAAAGCGCTGATTGACAATTTTCTGAGCTGCTTCATTCGCTACTCGCCTGTTCGGGCAGCTCACAGACCTGTTCTGCGGGTAATAAAAAACTGGAATCAATAAACAGTCGTTGCTGACTCTGATTGCGTTCGATCTGTTCGCGCGCGTGACGGAGACAAAGCGAGGAGCAAGGAGTCCTTATGTTAGATATCGTCGAGCTGTCGCGGTTACAGTTTGCCTTAACGGCGATGTACCATTTTCTGTTCGTCCCTTTAACGCTGGGTATGGCGTTCTTGCTGGCGATCATGGAAACGGTATATGTCCTGAGCGGCAAACAAATCTATAAAGATATGACGAAGTTCTGGGGCAAGTTATTTGGTATTAACTTTGCGCTGGGTGTCGCCACCGGCCTGACCATGGAATTTCAGTTCGGGACTAACTGGTCATATTACTCTCACTACGTCGGCGATATCTTCGGCGCGCCGCTCGCCATCGAAGGTCTGATGGCGTTCTTCCTGGAATCCACCTTTGTTGGCCTGTTCTTTTTTGGCTGGGATCGCCTGGGCAAAGTGCAGCACCTCGCCGTCACCTGGCTGGTGGCGCTGGGCTCAAACATGTCGGCGCTGTGGATTCTGGTGGCTAACGGCTGGATGCAGAATCCGATCGCCTCTGAGTTCAACTTCGAAACCATGCGCATGGAGATGGTCAGCTTCTCAGAGCTGGTGCTGAACCCGGTCGCGCAGGTGAAATTCGTGCACACCGTGGCAGCCGGTTACACCACCGGTGCGATGTTTATTATGGGCATCAGCGCCTGGTACATGCTGAAAGGCCGTGACTTCGCCTTTGCTAAACGCTCGTTCGCTATCGCGGCCAGCTTTGGCATGGCGGCGGTGCTGTCAGTCATCGTTCTGGGCGATGAGTCAGGTTACGAAATGGGTGACGTGCAGAAAACCAAACTGGCCGCTATCGAAGCGGAGTGGGAAACCCAGCCGGCACCGGCCTCGTTTACCCTGTTTGGCCTGCCCGATCAGGCAACTCAGGAGAACCGATACGCAGTACAGATCCCCTGGCTGCTGGGCCTGATCGCCACCCGATCTACCGATACGCCGGTAACCGGCCTGAAAGATCTGATGGCACAGCATGAAGTGCGCATCCGCAACGGCATGAAAGCCTATGGCCTGCTGAATGAGCTGCGCGGTGGCAGCCAGGATCCGGCGGTGCGTGACGCGTTCAACAGTCACAAACAGGATCTCGGCTACGGTCTGCTACTGAAGCGTTATACCGACAACGTGGCTGATGCGACCGAAGCGCAGATTAAACAGGCGACGCAGGACTCTATCCCGCGTGTCGCCCCGCTCTATTTTGCCTTCCGCATCATGGTGCTGTGTGGCGTACTGCTGCTGGGCATTATCGCGCTGGCGTTCTGGAGCGTACTGCGTAACCGCATCGGTAAAAATCGCTGGTTACTGAAAGCGGCGCTGTTTGGTATTCCGCTGCCGTGGATCGCTATCGAATCAGGCTGGTTTGTGGCGGAGTATGGTCGTCAGCCCTGGGCTATCGGTGAAGTTCTGCCGACTGCGGTAGCCAACTCCTCCCTGACCGTTGGCGATCTGCTGTTCTCCATGATCCTGATCTGCGGACTCTACACAATGTTCCTGGTGGCTGAGATGTACCTAATGTTCAAATTCGCCCGCCTTGGGCCGAGCAGCCTGAAAACCGGGCGTTATCATCATGAGCAGATCACGGCAATCACCCAGCCGGTACAGGGATAAGGAGAGCGACCATGTTTGATTATGAAGTTCTGCGCTTTGTCTGGTGGCTGTTGATTGGCGTACTGCTGATTGGCTTTGCCGTCGCAGATGGTTTTGATATGGGTGTCGGGATGCTGACGCGCATTCTGGGCCGGAATGATACTGAACGTCGCATCATGATTAACAGTATCGCTCCACACTGGGACGGTAACCAGGTCTGGCTGATCACCGCAGGTGGCGCGCTGTTTGCCGCCTGGCCGATGGTCTACGCGGCAGCCTTCTCTGGCTTCTACGTGGCGATGATTCTGGTGCTCGCGTCGCTGTTCTTCCGTCCGGTTGGCTTCGATTACCGTTCGAAGATTGAAGACAATCGCTGGCGCGGTGCCTGGGACTGGGGGATTTTCATTGGCAGCTTCGTGCCGCCGCTGGTGATTGGCGTAGCGTTTGGCAACCTGTTACAGGGCGTGCCGTTCCATGCCGATGAGTATCTGCGCCTGTTCTATACCGGTAACTTCTTCCAGCTGCTGAATCCGTTTGGGCTGCTGGCGGGTGTGGTCAGTGTGGCGATGATTCTGGTGCAGGGTGCAACCTATCTGCAGATGCGCACTACCGGCGAACTGCATCTGCGTTCACGCACCGCAGCACAACTTGCCGCCCTGGTGATGATGGTCTGCTTTATCCTGGCGGGCGTCTGGGTGAAATATGGTATCGATGGTTATGTGGTGACCAGCACTATGGATCACTTCGCCGCCTCTAACCCACTGGGCAAAACCGTGGTGCGCGAAGCGGGTGCCTGGATGGTCAACTTCCAGAACCACCCTGTGTTGTGGCTGTTCCCGCTGCTGGGCGCTGTGCTGCCGCTGCTGACCATACTCTGCTCGCGGGTTGAGAAGGGCGCCTGGGCGTTCCTGTTCTCCTCACTGACGCTGGCCTGCGTCATCATGACAGCCGGTATTGCAATGTTCCCGTTCATCATGCCATCCAGCACGGTGCCGGGTGTGAGCCTGACCATGTGGGACGCAACGTCCAGCCTGCTGACGCTGCAAACCATGACCGTTGCCGCCGCTATCTTTGTGCCGATCATTCTGGCCTACACCACCTGGTGCTACTGGAAGATGTTTGGTCGTATCACCAAAGAGCATATTGAAAGCAACAGTCACTCACTCTATTAATTAAGGAGACGTCGCATGTGGTATTTTGCCTGGATTCTCGGCACGTTGCTGGCCTGTGCCTTTGGTATCGTGACCGCGCTGGCGATTGAGCACATTGAAGCGCAGGATGAGCCTCACTGATGCGAACGCTAATTCGGATGCTGTATGATCTGATGGATAAGGGCCCGTTACGGGCCCTTTCACTGCTGCTGGCGCTGCTGACCGCAGGCGGCGTGATGTGGGATCCGACACGCTTTGCCAATCAGGCAGGCCATTTACCGGCTCTGCAGGGGCTGGTGCTGATCTGGGCGGTCTGCAGTGGGGTGATCCACGGTGTGGGCTTCCGGCCACAGAAAACCCGATGGCAGGCGCTGTTTGCCCCGTTACCCGCCATGCTGGTGCTATTTATTGCGCTTTACCGTTTTTATCTTTAAGACCCCGCCTCATCGGCGCTGTCAGTGAATTTTTGTCAGCGTCTGGTCAATTAATCTCCCTGAAATCGTTCCGTTTGTTACGGAGCGATAATTATTTTCGCCTGGCTCTGACGAGCCATTCCCAACCCCAATTCTCTTGCGTATAGTAACAACGTTTAAAACGAGGCCGGGATGTAGAGTGAGTACAACGCTGTTTCGCTGGCCGGTTCGGGTCTACTACGAAGATACTGATGCCGGTGGTGTGGTTTATCACGCCAGCTATATCGCTTTTTATGAACGAGCACGTACTGAAATGTTGCGACAGCACCATTTTAATCAGCAGACGCTGTTAGAACAGCAGATCGCTTTTGTGGTACGGCGTATATCGGTGGACTATCTGGCGGCGGCGCGTCTTGATGACCTTCTGGAGATCCAGAGCGAGGTCACATCAATGACACGGGCTACCATGACGTTCACTCAGCGTATCGTGAATACTGAAGGCAAAGTGCTCAATGAGGCAGAAGTCCTGATTGCCTGCATTAACCCACATCTAATGAAGCCGATTGCGCTTCCCAAGTCTATTGTCGCGGAGTTCAAGCAGTGACTGACATGAACATTCTTGATTTGTTCCTGAAGGCGAGCCTTCTGGTCAAACTTATCATGTTGATTTTGATCGGCTTTTCTATTGCCTCCTGGGCCATCATTATTCAGCGCACACGTATTCTGAATGCGGCGGGAAGAGAAGCGGAGGCGTTTGAAGACAAATTCTGGTCCGGCATCGAACTCTCGCGCCTCTATCAGGAGAGCCAGGAGCGCCGGGAAGAACTGGGCGGTTCGGAGCAGATTTTCTATTCCGGCTTTAAAGAGTTCGCCCGCCTGCATCGCGCCAACAGCCATGCGCCGGAAGCGGTCATTGATGGTGCGAGCCGTGCGATGCGTATCTCAATGAACCGTGAGCTTGAAGCGCTGGAAAACCACATTCCATTCCTCGGCACCGTCGGTTCTATCAGCCCTTATATCGGACTGTTCGGCACCGTCTGGGGGATCATGCACGCCTTTATCGCACTGGGTGCCGTGAAGCAGGCAACCCTGCAGATGGTTGCACCGGGTATCGCTGAAGCGTTGATTGCGACCGCTATCGGTCTGTTTGCCGCGATTCCGGCGGTGATGGCGTACAACCGTCTGAACCAGCGCGTGAACAAACTGGAGCAGGGCTACGACAACTTCATGGAAGAGTTCACTGCCATTCTGCATCGCCAGGCTTTCTCCAGCGATAGCGCTAAGTAAATAGAGGTTAATGATGGCCAGAGTACGTGGTCGCAAACGCCGCGACCTGAAGTCGGAAATCAACATCGTTCCGCTACTGGACGTCCTGTTGGTGCTGTTGCTGATCTTCATGGCAACGGCGCCCATTATTACCCAGAGCGTGGAAGTGGATCTGCCTGATGCGACCGATTCGAAAACCGTTGCCAGCGATGATAATCCGCCGGTGATTGTCGAAGTGGCGGGCGTGGGTCAGTACAGCCTGGTCGTGGATCACGATCGTATGGATCAACTTCCGCCAGAGCAGGTAATCAGCGAAGCGCAGCGTCGACTGGAAGCGAATCCTAAGACGGTCTTTTTGATCGGGGGCGCGAAAGAGGTGCCTTACGATGAAATTATTAAAGCGCTCAACCTGCTGCACCAGGCGGGTGTTAAATCTGTCGGTTTGATGACGCAGCCGATTTAAAATCGAACCGTTTTTTGGGAACCGAGTGTGTCGAAGGCAACCGAGCAAAACGAGAAGTTAAAGCGCGCGATAATCATTTCGGTGATTCTGCATATCGTGCTGATCGCGCTGCTGATTTGGAGCTCGTTTAATGAGCACATTGACGCCAGCAGTGCGGGTGGCGGAGGCAGTGATATTGATGCAGTGATGGTCGATCCCGGTGCCGTCGTGAGTCAATACAATCGTCAGCAGAACCAGCAAAGTGACAGCCAGCGGGCTGAGCAGCAGCGTAAAAAGCAGGCGCAGCAGCAGGCTGAAGAGCTGCAACAGAAACAGGCTGCTGAACAGCAGCGTCTGAAAGCGCTGGAAAAAGAGCGTTTAGCCGCGCAGGAAACCGCGAAAGAAGAGGCGAAACAGCAGGCTGAGCAGCAGAAAGCTGCCGAAGACGCTGCTAAGCAGGCGCAGGAGCAGCAAAAAACGGCGGAAGCGGCGGCTGCCAAAGCCAAAGCGGATGCAAAAGCTCAGGCAGATGCGCAGGCAAAAGCCGCGGCTGAGCAGGCGAAACAGGCCGCAGCCGAAGCAAAGAAGCAGGCTGATCAGCAGGCGAAAGCCGCCGCTGCCGCTGCTGCAAAAGAGAAAGCCGTTGCGGAAGCGAAGGCGAAATCTGAAGCAGATGCAAAAGCCGCGGCTGAGGCCAAAGTGAAAGCGGCGGCGGATGCCAAAGCCAAAGCGGCTGAAGAGGCTAAAGAAAAAGCAGCTGAGGCCAAAGAAAAAGCCGCAGAGGCGGCGAAAGAGAAAGCCGCAGAAGCCGCAAAAGAGAAAGCGGAAGCGGCTAAAGAGGCCGCCAAAGAGAAGGCGGAAGCTGCCGCGAAAGCGAAAGCCGATGCCGCGGCGAAAGCCAAAGCCGATGCTGCCGCAAAGGCCAAAGCGGATGCTAAAGCGAAAGCCGCCGCCGATGCTGCCAACGACAGCGATGTCGATGATTTGCTGGGTGGACTCGCTTCCGGTAAAAATGCACCGAAAAGCGGCACCTCTGGCGGCGCAGCAGGGCAGGGAAACCAGAAGAAAGCGGGTGCATCAGGCGCGGAAATCAACTCCTACATGGGTCAGGTTGTGAGTGCGATTCAGAGCCGATTCTATGATGCGGATCTGTATCGCGGAAAAACCTGTGATTTGCGGATTAAACTTGCGCCTGATGGCTTGTTGATTGATGTTAAGTCAGAGGGTGGCGATCCCGCGCTCTGTCAGGCCGCGATTGCTGCCGCAAAACAGGCACGTATTCCGAAGCCGCCTTCGCAGGCGGTCTACGAAGTGTTTAAAAACGCCCCAATGCGTTTTAAACCGCAATAATGCAGTAACGGGCGGCAAGTTGATCTATGTTTAGCGTGCCGTACTTAAGTTGTACTCGTGGTTTCCAGGAACAGTGCCAATTATCGTGGACTGAGGTTCAGATAAGGGAGATAAAATGAAGCAAGCTCTTCGCGTTACGTTAGGCTTTTTTATCCTGCTGTGGGCAGCCATGCTGCATGCAGAAGTTCGAATTGAGATCACCCAGGGTGTCAACACTGCGCGCCCGATTGGCGTGGTGCCGTTTAAATGGGCCGGTGCTGGCGCAGCGCCGGAAGATATCGGCGGCATCGTTGCAGCTGACCTGCGCAACAGTGGCAAATTTAATCCACTGGATCGCTCGCGTCTGCCACAGCAGCCTGCCAGCGCGCAGGAAGTTCAGCCTGCCGCGTGGAGTGCACTCGGCATTGATGCCGTGGTCGTCGGTCAGGTCGCGTCTAACCCGGATGGCAGCTATCAGGTTTCGTACCAGCTGGTCGACACCGGCGGTGCACCAGGTACCGTGCTGGCTCAAAACAGTTATAAAGTGACGAAGCAGTGGCTGCGTTATGCCGCTCACACGGCCAGTGACGAAACGTTCCTGAAGCTGACCGGCATCAAGGGCGCTTTCCGTACCCGTATCGCCTATGTGGTGCAGACCAACGGCGGCCAGTTCCCGTATGAACTGCGCGTTGCTGACTACGATGGTTACAACCAGTTTGTCGTGCATCGTTCACCACAGCCGCTGATGTCGCCAGCCTGGTCTCCGGATGGCAGCAAAGTCGCTTATGTGACCTTTGAAAGCGGCAAATCTGCGCTGGTGGTTCAGACGCTGTCGAACGGCGCTATCCGTCAGATCGCCTCCTATCCACGTCACAACGGTGCCCCAGCGTTCTCGCCGGATGGCTCTAAACTGGCGTTCGCGCTTTCTAAAACCGGCAGCCTGAACCTCTATGTTATGGATCTGGCCTCAGGTCAGACGCGTCAGATTACCGATGGTCGCTATAACAGCACCGAACCGACCTGGTTCCCGGACAGCCAGACGCTGGCTTACACCTCCGATCAGGCTGGTGCTCCACAAATCTACAAAGTCGGACTTAACGGTGGCGCGCCACAACGTATTACCTGGGAAGGCGGTCAGAACCAGGATGCGGATGTCGCAACAGATGGTAAGTCTATGGTGATGATTAGCACCAACGGTGGTGCTCAACACGTCGCCAAACAGGATCTGGAAACGGGAGCCGTTCAAACGTTAACGGACACGTTCCTGGATGAAACGCCGAGCCTGGCACCCAATGGCACAATGGTAATCTACAGCTCTACTCAGGGTATGGGTTCCGTGTTGCAGTTGGTTTCTACCGACGGCCGTTTCAAAGCGCGTCTTCCGGCAACTGATGGACAGGTAAAATTTCCTGCCTGGTCGCCGTATCTGTAATGTCTGACAGTTCAGACATCACAAACAATAAACAATAATGGGATTTTGAAATGCAACTGAACAAAGTGCTGAAGGGTTTGATGCTGGCTCTGCCGGTTCTGGCAGTAGCGGCTTGTAGCTCACACAAGAACAACAACAATGACCAGACTGGCATGGGCGCTGATGGCGGCGCTTACGGTGCAAATTCTGGCATGAACGGCAACGGCGGCAACATGTCTTCTGACGAGCAGGCTCGTCTGCAGATGCAGCAGCTGCAGCAGAACAACATCGTGTACTTCGGCCTGGACAAGTATGACGTTCAGTCTGATTACGCACAGATGCTGGATCAGCATGCAACCTTCCTGCGCAGCAACCCGTCATACAAAGTGACCATCGAAGGTCATGCGGATGAGCGCGGTACGCCGGAATACAACATCGCCCTGGGCGAACGTCGTGCTAACGCGGTTAAAATGTACCTGCAGGGCAAAGGCGTGTCGGCTGATCAGATGTCTATCGTATCTTACGGTAAAGAGAAGCCAGCCGTTCTGGGTCATGACGAAGCAGCGTATTCTAAAAACCGTCGTGCCGTTCTGGTCTACTAAGAGAATCACATGGTTAGTAACTTCAGACATCACCTGTTGAGTCTGTCGTTACTGATTGGCGTAGCGGCCCCCTGGGCCGCTAATGCCCAAGCGTCAATCAGTAGCGTTGGCTCCGGCTCGGTCGAAGACCGTGTCACCACTCTTGAACGAATTTCTAATGCCCAGGCACAGCTGATGCAGCAATTGCAGCAGCAGATGAGCGATAACCAGCGTGATATCGACGCGCTGCGTGGGCAAATCCAGCAAAACACGTATCAGTTGAATCAGGTGGTTGAGCGGCAGAAGCAGCTTTACCAGCAGATTGACAGCCTGAGCAGCGCCAGCACCAGCGGCGGTCAGCAGGCAGCCGGCAGTAATGCCGCAGCGGATACCGGCGCAGCAGCAACCGCAGGCGCGGCAGCATCAACGGATAGCGCACCTGCCCAGACCGGTGACGCTAACAGCGATTACAATGCGGCTGTGGCGCTGATTCTGGAGAAGAAACAGTATGATCAGGCGATCAGCGCGCTCCAGGCGTGGGTAAAACGTTACCCGGATTCGAC
The DNA here is from genome assembly GCF_025910075.1 of Pantoea sp. RG18. NCBI lineage: Bacteria > Pseudomonadati > Pseudomonadota > Gammaproteobacteria > Enterobacterales > Erwiniaceae > Pantoea > Pantoea sp. RG18. The sequence continues at coordinate 69,797 of NZ_JAPCIL010000007.1, read as the reverse complement.
CTATCAGCCGAACGCCAATTACTGGCTGGGACAGCTGAACTATAACAAAGGCAAAAAGGACGACGCGGCTTACTATTACGCCACGGTAGTGAAAAACTATCCGAAGTCGCCGAAAGCTGCAGAAGCGTTGTTGAAAGTGGGCGTCATCATGCAGGAGAAAAAAGACACAGCGAAAGCTAAAGCGGTCTTCCAGCAGGTGATCAAACTTTATCCAGACACCGAATCTGCTAAGCAGGCGCAAAAACGTCTGACAAGTCTGTAATCTGTACGGTTCAGGCCAGATATCGTGTGATTTCTGGTCTTGCCGTATGAAAGGTAAGCAACTGAAGCATTTAGCAGAAATAAGAGTTGCGCTACCCCGCTAAATCAGTAATATATGCCGCCGTTGCCGGGACACATTGCAAAGTGTCTGGTAAGCCTGAAGATGGGTCGTTAGCTCAGTTGGTAGAGCAGTTGACTTTTAATCAATTGGTCGCAGGTTCGAATCCTGCACGACCCACCATCTTCCTCAGACGCGCTTTTACCGCGCAGTTTTAAGAAGAACACTTCAGCATTGCTTCACAACCTAAGATGGGTCGTTAGCTCAGTTGGTAGAGCAGTTGACTTTTAATCAATTGGTCGCAGGTTCGAATCCTGCACGACCCACCATCTTATCTCAGCCGCCTGGCGTGTTGAACGGTTGTAAGCCCCCAGCGGGTCGTTAGCTCAGTTGGTAGAGCAGTTGACTTTTAATCAATTGGTCGCAGGTTCGAATCCTGCACGACCCACCAATTAAGAAAAAAGCGCCCTCAGGGCGCTTTTTTTGTTTCTGCGGCACTAACTCACTTTGAAGAAGCAAAACACCTCAAGGGCTTGAGGTTGTCGCTGCCCGCTGTTTGATCGAGCCTGCGCAGAGAACAGGGTCAGATCGGAAAGACGCTAAAGCCAATCCATGACCTGCTCAACCCGCGCGATTACGCACCTCATCCCTGAGGTGCGCCCGTAGCCGGGCCAACGCGTTGCGTTGTTCAAAAACGCTCCCGGCGTTTTTGTCCCAGACGCGGGACGCTTTCCTCTTCTGACCCTGTTCCCTGCGCGTTGAGCTTCTGTATTGCTGGCAGATTTGCCTCCACTCTCGCCGTCACGGCTTTTTCTTTGCCTTTGCTACTGCCAGGCTCTCCCAGATATGCATCACTGCATAGCTGCGCCAGGGACGCCACGACTGCGATCGCGCCTCCGCTTCTTTCGATGACATGCCGCCCAGGTTATTCCGGATGGCAATATCCTCTTTGGGAAAGGCATCCGGCCAGCGCAAAGCGCGCATCGCGATATAGTGCGCGGTCCAGGGACCAATACCCGGCAGGCTGATCAGTTTTTTGATGACCTCGTCTGGCGCCTGAGCGGCACTGAGACGAAGATCTCCGCTGGCGCAGGCATTTGCAAAGGCGATGATGGCGCGGGAGCGGGCGGCACTGACAATCCCCATCGGCGCGACATCGTCTACCGTCAGTCCGGCGATGCGTTCAGGATGGGCGGTGTAGCGGGTCAGATCGGCGAACGGCGTCTCACAGGGTTCGCCAAAAGCGGCGGCAAAACGGCTGCTGACCGTGGTGGCCGCTTTGACCGTCACCTGCTGGCCGATAATGGCGCGCACACCCAGCTCAAAGGCGTCGAATGCGCCAGGCACACGCAGACCCGGATGCGAGAGCAGGCTGGGTGCCAGCAGTGGGTCCTGCGCCAGACAGGCGGCGATACGCTGCGGCTGTGCGTCGAGATCGAACAGATCGCGCAGACGGCGCAGCAGCAGAGGCAGAACCGGCGTCAGCGAGGTGGAGAGCGTCACCTGCAACGCATTCTTTTGCGGCAGATGCGAAACAGAAACCCAGCCCCGGCAGCGACCCAGCACCACAGTGCGTCGCCAGCTGCCATCTTCCACCGCCTCGACCTCTTTCATCAGATGCGTCTGCAAAAACCAGAGCATCGCCGCCCAGTCGTAGGGAGGGCGATAGGCCAGCCGCAGCGTCACGCGGTCGCCGGGCTGCGCGCACTGAGTGCCCGTATCGTCCCTGCGCAGCGCGCCTGGCGTCATGCGGTAACGCGCCTGGAAGACATCATTAAAGCGCCGCAGGCTGCCAAAGCCGCTGGCATAGGCAACGTCAATAATCGGCAGCCGGGTTTCGGTCAGCAGCTGTTTAGCCAGCAGCATGCGCCGCGTCTGCTTCAGTTCCAGCGGCGAGACACCCAGCTCCTGCTGCACGATACGGCGCAGCTGACGCAGGCTGATACCGAATTCAGCGGCAATTGCCTCCAGTCCTTCACGTTCCTCCAGCATGCCTTCCTCGATACGCTGAACCAGCCGCTCTGCCACACGGTGCGGCTGATCAACCGGCGCATTACCGGGTGCCAGTTCAGGCCGACAGCGCAGGCAGGGGCGAAAGCGGGCTTTCTCCGCCGCTTCGGCGCTGCTGAAGAAAAGGCAGTTCTTCTGCATCGGCGCTTTGACCGGGCAGACCGGACGACAATAGATACCGGTTGAGGTCACGCCAACAAAGAAAACGCCGTCAAAGCGGGTATCACGAGAGGTCAGCGCCTGATAGGCAATGTCGGGATCGAGCATGGCAGTTCTCCGGTAAATAAGCGCAGCCTACACCGGTGAATCCCGGCAGACTGGCTGTTTTCGGACAGCACAACAGTTTATCGCCATGACCGAAAACAGCCAGTCAGGCTGATGAAAAGTGCGATAATAGGCGACAGAACCGTGACGGGAGAATCACCATGTACTACTTCAAACCGATAGTCACCCCGGTGGGTGAACTGAAACTGGTCGCCAGCGATAGCGGCCTGGCGGGTATTTTGTGGGAAAACGACGATCCCAAACGCACCCGGTTTTTGCCGCAAACGCGCGATGACGATCATCCCATTCTGATCGAAACTGAGCGTCAGCTCAGCGAGTACTTCACCGGTGCTCGTCGCTGCTTTGAGCTGCCGCTCGATTTTGTCGGCACTGAGTTTCAGAAAAAAGTCTGGCAGGCGCTGGTGGCTATCCCGTTTGGTGAGACGCGCAGCTACAGCCAGATTGCGCGGGAGATCGGCCATCCGCTGGCGGTGCGTGCCGTCGGGGCGGCCAATGGGCGTAATCCGCTCTCGATTGTCGCACCGTGCCACCGCGTGATTGGAGCCAACGGCAAGCTGACCGGCTTTGCGGGCGGACTGGATATCAAAGCCTTTCTGCTGGCACTGGAAGCGCCGCAAAAACCGCTGGTACTGGCAGATGAAACGCAGCCCGGCAGGGTCGGCGCTGTGATGCAGACAGAATAAATATCGCACGACACAGGCAGGCTTTTCCGCTATCGTGTTTAGCATATAAAACACGATGGCGGATTCGACGCCATAAGTCGCCGGAACAGGCGATTTTCGTTAATTAGACAAAACGAGAGCTGTGTCATGAGTGTGATGTTCGATCCAGAAAGCGCCGTTTATCCCTTTCCGCCCAAACCCGCCCGTCTGAGTGACGACGAGAAGGCGTTCTACCGTGAGAAAATTAAAGCGCTGCTGAAGGCGCGAAACGCGGTGATGGTGGCGCACTACTACACCGATCCGGAAATTCAGGCGCTGGCAGAAGAGACGGGCGGCTGCGTTTCCGACTCGCTGGAGATGGCACGCTTTGGCAGCAACCATTCGGCGACGACACTGCTGGTGGCCGGCGTGCGCTTTATGGGGGAAACCGCCAAAATCCTCAGCGCGGAGAAAACCGTACTGATGCCGACGCTGCAGGCGGAGTGCTCACTGGATCTCGGCTGCCCGATTGAAGAGTTTAACGCCTTTTGCGACGCCCATCCCGATCGCACCGTGGTGGTCTACGCCAATACTTCGGCGGCGGTAAAAGCGCGGGCCGACTGGGTGGTGACTTCAAGCATTGCGGTCGAGTTGATTGAGCACCTCGACAGTCTGGGCGAAAAAATTATCTGGGCGCCGGATCGCCATCTTGGCCGCTACGTCACCCAAAAATCGGGCGCGGACGTGCTCTGCTGGCAGGGCGCATGCATTGTGCACGACGAGTTCAAAACCCAGGCGCTGCAGCGTATGAAAGCGCTCTATCCCGACGCGGCAGTGCTGGTGCATCCTGAGTCACCGCAGGCGATTGTCGATCTGGCCGATGCGGTCGGCTCGACCAGCCAGCTGATTCAGGCCGCCAAATCCCTGCCGCATCCGCAGATGATTGTGGCGACCGATCGCGGCATTTTCTACAAAATGCAGCAGGCGGTGCCGGATAAAGAGCTGCTTGAAGCGCCCACAGCCGGTGAAGGTGCCACCTGCCGCAGCTGTGCTCACTGTCCCTGGATGGCGATGAACGGCCTTAAAGCCATCGCAGAGGCGCTGGAGTCGGGTGGGGTGGAACATGAGATTCAGGTGGATGAGACGCTGCGTGAGGCGGCGTTACTGCCGCTTAATCGCATGCTATCCTTTGCAGCGGAACTTAAACTCAACGTGAAGGGAAACGCGTAAGCGTTTTCCGGACAGGTGCTCAGCATGGACTTCTTCAGCACACATAATATTCTGGTTCACATTCCTCTGGGTGCCGGAGGCTACGATCTCTCATGGATTGAGGCTATCGGCACGCTGGCAGGCTTACTCTGCATCTGGTTTGCCAGCCTGGAAAAAATCATCAACTATCCCTTTGGCCTGATTAACGTCACGCTGTTTGCGGTGATTTTCTTTCAGATCCAGCTCTACGCCAGCCTGCTGCTGCAGCTCTTCTTTTTTGCCGCCAATATCTACGGCTGGTACGCCTGGAGTCGGCAAACCTCCGATCATCAGGCGGCGCTGAAAATCCGCTGGCTGCCGCTGCCTAAGGCGCTGGCCTGGACGGCGGGCTGTGTGATTGCGATTGCGCTGATGACCCTCTATATCGATCCGGTGTTTGCGCTGTTAACCCGTGCGGCCGTCACGCTGATGAACGGCCTTGGCCTGTCGGTGGCGATGCCCGCGCTGCAGCCGGATGCGTTCCCGTTCTGGGACTCCTGCATGATGGTGTTGTCGATTGCGGCGATGGTGCTGATGACGCGCAAATATGTTGAGAACTGGCTGCTGTGGGTCATCATCAACGTGATTAGCGTGATGATTTTTGCCCGACAGGGCGTCTATGCGATGTCGCTGGAGTATGTGATTCTGACGCTGATTGCGCTGAACGGCTCGCGCATGTGGATCCGCAGCGCGCGGCAACAGGGTTCCCGCGCGCTGTCGGCTCAGTGAGTGTGCGCTTCGCCTTTAGCGTGAGCATGATCATGGTCGTGTGAATGGCTGTGATCATGGCCGGTGGCGGCAGCGCCGCTTAAGCCGAGTTCACACTCGGCACCGGCACAGGGCTGATACTCCATCTGCACGGTCGCATGCGCAATCTGATAGTGCTGGCGCAGATAGTCGTGGATACGATGCAGCAGCGCATCGTGATCGTAAGGCGGGATCACCTGCGCATGCAGCGTCAGCATCGGCTTTTCGCCCACCTGCCACAGATGCACATGGTGAACATTGCGCACCTCTGCGATGTTCAGGGTGAGATCACGTATCAGCCGGTTCACATCCAGCGAACGCGGCGCCCCTTCCAGTAACTCCTGCAGACTCTCACGCAGCAGCGCCCAGGCGCTGCGCAGCACCAGCAGTGACACCAGCAACGACAGAATCGGATCGATTGGGGTCCAGCCGGTCAGCATAATAATCACCGCCGCGACAATCGCACCCACCGAGCCAAGCAGGTCGCCCATCACATGTAGCGCCGCGGCCCGCACATTGAGATTCTTCTCTTCGCTGCCGTGATGCAGCAGCCAGAACGACAGAATATTGGCCAGCAGGCCGCCAATAGCAATCCCCAGCATCAGGCCGCCGGTCACCGGTTGCGGGTCGGCAAAGCGGCGCACCGCCTCCCAGACGATCAGTGCGGTAATGCCCAGCAGCGCAATGGCGTTAACAAATGCGGCCAGCGTGGTCAGACGCAGCAGGCCAAAGGTGTGGCGTGCATTGGGTTTACGGCGCGAGAACTGCACCGCCAGCAGGGCCATCAGCAGCGCGGCGGCATCGGTCAGCATATGCCCGGCGTCCGCCAGCAACGCCAGTGAACCCGAGAGCCAGCCGCCAATCACTTCAGCCACCATAAAGACAACGGTCACCCCGAAGGCGGCCGCCAGACGCGTGCGATTACTATCCTGCCCGCTATGAGTGTGGGTATGTGCCATAAGATTCCAGTTTTTTCAGTAACCTGTTTGCTAATAATATCAGTAATTGCCACGTCTCAGACGTGTCCTGATGCTGTTTTGCCTGCTCCGCCAGTTGCTGGCTGAGCTGTGCGCCGTGATCCAGTCCCACCAGTAACCAGCTTCCTTTCATCCGGTGCGCCGCTTCGGCGAACGGCATCCACGCCTCGCGCTCGCGTGCTTCGCGCATCACGGCCAGATCCTGCGTCACCGTGTTGTGCAGCGTCTGGCTCAGACGGCGGAGGAATTTCTCATTCTGCTGCGCCAGTTGCCACAGATTATCATCCAGCGCCGCCAGCGGATCTTCCTGCCACTCTGCCAGCAGCGCGCTGAGATCGGCTAACTGCACCGGTTTTATTATTACCCGCTCCCGCGCCTCCAGCGGTCGTGACAGCAGCTGGGCATCCGCGGAGCAGAGCACCCGCATCGCCTGACGCTTCCGCTGACGGTCACGCCGCCGCAATATCCGCAGCAGCAGTGTGCCGTCAGGCCGCGGCATCATCTGGTCGATAAACAGCAGGTCATAAGGCTGTTGCGCATCGGCCTGCAGTAGTGCGCGTCCCTGCTCAAAGATGTCAGCCTGAATCGCAAAACGCGACAGCTGCTGCTGCATCACCAGCAGATTGGTCGGATGGTCATCGACAATCGCCACCCGCAGTGGTGGAAGGTCGGGAAGGGCGGTTTCATCCACGTGGTTTGCTGGTGCGCAGACCGCCAGTGGCAGCGTCACGGTGACCTGGGTGCCGTGACCGGGTTCAGAGGCGAGCCGGATGTCGCCGCCCATCCGCTGCACCATTTCCCGGCAGATAAACAGCCCCAGGCCGCTGCCCTGCACTGAAACCGATTTACCGGACGGTGCCTGATACCAGGGATCAAACAGCTTCTGCTGTTCCTCTGGCGGAATACCGCTGCCGCTGTCGCTCACCGTCAGAATCAGCTGTTGTTGCTGTGCGGCCAGCGTCAGGCGAATCGCGCCGTGGCGGGTAAATTTCAGCGCATTGGTCATCAGGTTGTTGACCACCTGCTGCAGGCGATCGGCATCGATCATCACGGCATCAGGCAGCGGCGTCAGCGCCTCGACGATCAGATGCGGGCCGTCTTCGCGCATTAACGGGTGATAAAAGTGCTGCTGCTGATTGAGCCACTGCGCCAGCGCCAGCGGACGGGGCGCCAGGGTAAAACTGTTGCTCTCGATGCGCGCATGATCCTGCAGATCATTCAGCAACGTCAGCAGCGATTGCGCACTGCTGTGCAGCAGCGTCAGGTTCTGGCTGCTGTGCTGCTGCTTCTCCAGCTCCAGCAGTCCGAGGATCGCCTGCATCGGCGTGCGCAGCTCATGGCTGACGGTCGCCAGGAACTGGCTCTTCATCGCATTGGCGTGCTCAGCCTGTTCACGCTGCTGACGCTCCCGGCGCTGTTGCCAGTAGCGGCGCGCCAGCAGCAACAGCAGCAGCGCAATGGCCGCACCTGCCACCGCCAGCACCATCATCGGCAGCGAACGCATCACCATCACGCTGCCGGGCTGTGGCGGGGTTGACCAGCTGTCGCGCATCTGACTCTGTGTGTCAGCCGGGATCTGCTGCAGCGCGCGATCCAGCAGGGTGCGCAGCACCGGCTGGTCAGGTGTCACACCCAGCGCGATCGGCCAGGCGATGTCGCTGGCGGCAAAGGCGAGGTGGATGCGCGCATCATCGCGGCTGGCGATACGCCAGCGGGCGGAGAGTACGTTATCCACCAGCGCATCGATCTGCCCCTTTGCCAGCGCGTCATAGAGGCTATTACGATCGGCAAACTGCAGCGGCTGCAGATCCGCAGGCAGCAGACGCAGCGCCAGATCATCCTGTAACACGCCGACCCGCTTGCCGCGCAGGTCGCGCCAGTGCGCCAGCGTATCGGGCTGCAGGCTGTAAATGCCCCACAGCGCGCGCCACACCGGCAGCGAGGTGCTCTGCATCGCATCGCCGTTCAGCGGCTGCATCAGCTGCAGCATCGCCTGCTGCTGGCCGATCAGCGTGTTCGCCTGACGCGGATTGCTGACCCACACCGGTTCAAACTGCAGGCCGGTGCTCTGAGCTATCGCTTTCAGCAAATCCACGCCATAGCCTCTGGCGGTCCCGCTGGCATCGCGATAACTCCAGGGATAGTTGTCCGGTTCGGCGGTGTAAGTAATACGCGGATGATCGGCAATCCAGGCGCGTTCAGTAGGGCTGAGCATCAGGGTCTGCGTATCCTGATAGCGCGGCAGGGTACTGCTCCAGCGCGCCTGCAGCGTGTTCATCAGTTCTGCTGGCAACTGACGCAGGCTCTGATTAATCCAGCTGATAAGCTCCGGATCGCGGGAGACCGCTCGCAGGTTGAGCTGTCCGGCCTCGATGTGTGAGGCGATCTGATAAATCTGGCCCTGTTGCAGCTGGCTCAGCAGAAATCCGGCGCTGGTCTCATCCGCCACCACATAATCATTCTGCTGATTCAGCAGGGTATAGAGCGCCTGCAGATCACTGCTGTAGCGTCGCCAGCTGTGGCGGGCCGCCAGCGCAGGCGGCAGTTGTGCCAGCGTGCTTTCGCTGATCGCCAGTTGGGCATTCTGGCTGTTAAACATCACGGCACGCTGGTTTTGCTGATTGCGGTAGACCCGCAGCGGGCTGCTGTACCAGTTATCGCTGCTCAGCGCACCGGCTGGCAGGGGAGAAATCCACATGCCAAGCGCAAAATCGATCTGGCCGCTGTTCAGCGCCTGCATCAGATGCGGCTGATCGCTGTAGAGGTTGAGGCTGAACTGCGCGCCAGTCAGCTGGCGCAGTGCGGAAAGATAGTCAGCATTGATGCCATACAGGTCGTTGCCGATGCGCATCGCCCAGGGGGCGTGGTTCTCTTCCAGAAGACCAACGCGCAGGATTTTGCCTTGCATGGTTTCCGCGTGTGTCACCGGCAGCATCATCGGCAGATTGATGCTGCTCACCGGACGCACCTCAGCCAGAACGGAGCCGCACAGCAACAGCAGCATCAGCAGGAGAGTTCTCACTGCTGCGCCTTCCACAGGTCAGCCAGTTCCACCACCGAACGGGCGCCGGTTTTTTCCAGAATGTTCTTTTTATGGGTGCTGACCGTTTTATTACTGATGTGCAACTGGGCGGCGATTTGCAGATTGGACAGGCCGCTGGCCAGCAGCGCCAGAATCTGACGCTCTTTCTGGGTCAGCGGGAGTTCCGGCTCATCATCCATCACCGGAAACGCCGTCTGACCGCCCAGCACCGCCAGGATAGCGCTAAGCAGTTGCGCCATGCGCTGGCTCTTCACCACATAACCGGCGGCACCCAGCGCCTGGGCACGACGCACATAGTGGCGGGTCTGCTGAGCAGAGTAGATCAATACCGGACAGTCGGGGCGATGGATCTTCAGGCGACGCAGGAACTCCAGCCCATCGCTATCCGGCAGGCCAATATCCAGCACGATGATGTCCAGTGGCTGCTGAAGCAGGGGACGGGCGGCTTTTTCACTGCTGGCAGAGAGGAGCTGAACCGGAATAGGCGACTGGCTCAGAGCGGCTTCAAGTGCCACTTCAACCAGCGGATGATCGTCAATCAGAAGCAAAACGGCCATGAAGGATTTCCTGTAAAATTCACAGGATTAGCATAGCGGAAGAGTGGGACAGAGGGGAGAAAAACCAGGAGAGCGTCAGCTCTCCTGGCTAAACAGAATTACTGGGTGGTACCGTCGGTTTTAGTATCTACGTCACCGCCGCCCACTTTAGTCTGAACTTTTTTATTGATGTTCGGACATTTACCATCTTTACACTGGGCGTTCTGGTCCATTTCGTTAGCAGACATATTACCATGGCTGGTGGTGCTGCCGGACGTTGCAGGATTGGTATCGTTGCCAGTGTTATTAATTTTGCTGTTATCGACATTATTTGGCGGCAGATTCTCTTTCGCTCCGCCCGCTGCTGCACCTGCACTGGCTGCCTGATTCGATGTACCGTTATTGCTGCTGCTGTCTGCAGCCAGTACCGCACCGCTGCTCAGTGTCATTGCTGCTGTCAAAAAGAGTAAGGCAAACTTTTTCATCATTATGCTCCCGTTAATAAATGAAGATGCTTTAAGCCCAGAGGTGCAATTTCGGGTAAGAAAATCCCTGACGAAATATAATTCGCCGGTTGGCTTAAACAGGGTGATTTAATTTTGTAAGCGGGACGTTCCTCAGTGCTTACCATTAAAAAGTCTAGTCGCTAACCTGATTAATGCAAATATCACCCGCACATTTAACCCGCAGCGGGAATTTACACCCCAGGCGCTTCGGGCTACATTGGGCAGGTTGTGTCCGGCGGGCGCCGGGCCAGAAATAATATGGAATCAGTATGAATTACCAGAACGATGACTTACGCATCAAAGAGATTAAAGAGCTGTTACCTCCGGTTGCGCTGCTCGAAAAATTCCCGGCGACCGATCGTGCTGCACAGACCGTTTCACAGGCCCGTCAGGCGATTCATCAGATCCTGCAGGGCAAGGACGATCGCCTGCTGGTGGTGATTGGACCCTGCTCAATTCATGACACTGAAGCGGCAAAAGAGTATGCCGACCGCCTGCTGGCGCTGCGTGATGAGCTGAAAGGTGAGCTGGAAGTGGTGATGCGGGTCTATTTTGAAAAGCCGCGCACCACGGTGGGCTGGAAAGGGCTGATCAACGATCCCTACATGGACAACAGCTACCAGCTCAACGACGGTCTGCGTCTGGCGCGTAAACTGCTGCTGGATATTAACGACAGCGGCTTACCGGCGGCGGGCGAGTTTCTGGATATGATTACCCCGCAATATGTGGCTGACCTGATGAGCTGGGGCGCGATTGGCGCGCGCACCACGGAATCTCAGGTACACCGTGAGCTGGCGTCCGGTCTCTCCTGTCCGGTCGGCTTCAAAAACGGCACCGATGGCACCATTAAGGTGGCGATCGATGCCATTAACGCGGCGGGATCGCCGCACTGTTTCCTGTCTGTGACGAAGTATGGTCACTCCGCCATTGTGGAAACCAGCGGCAATGGTGACTGCCATATCATTCTGCGCGGCGGCAAAGAGCCGAACTACAGTGCGCAGCATGTTGCAGAGGTCAAAGAGGGCCTGGCAAAAGCGGGTCTGCCACAGCAGGTGATGATCGATTTCAGCCACGCCAACAGCAGCAAGCAGTTCCAGCGTCAGATGGTTGTGGCAGACGATGTCTCACAGCAGCTGATTAATGGTGAGCAGGCGATTGTCGGTGTGATGATCGAGAGTCATCTGGTGGAAGGCAACCAGAGTCTGGAGAGCGGCGAGCCGCTGGTCTATGGCAAAAGCGTCACCGACGCCTGTATCGGCTGGGAAGATACCGACAAGGTGCTGCGTCAGCTGGCGGCAGCGGTTAAACAGCGCCGCGGCTGAGTGGGATAACTGACAAGGTCTGACCCGGTTCGCGTTGAGGATTGTGCCTCTGACCGTATTCCCTGCGATTTGAGCCAATCAGTTGTTGCCTGGCTCATTGATCTCTTTATTCTGACAACGAACACAGTGCGCAGCGTTCGTGCGCGCAGCCCAATAAAAAAGGCCAGACTTTCGTCTGGCCTTTTTGCATTTCAGCGAGAAATTACTTCGCTTTACCCTGATTCGCAACGGCTGCGGCTTTCGCGGCAATCTCGTCCTGGTCGCCCAGGTAGTAGCGTTTCAACGGTTTGAAGTTTTCATCGAACTCATAAACCAGCGGTACGCCGGTAGGGATGTTCAGTTCGAGGATTTCATCTTCACTCAGGTTATCCAGATATTTCACCAGCGCACGCAGTGAGTTGCCGTGTGCGGCAATGATCACTTTCTCACCGCTTTTGATGCGCGGCAGAATGGTGTCGTTCCAGTAAGGGATAACGCGGTCGATGGTCAGCGCCAGGCTTTCGGTGGTTGGCAGCTGCTCTGGGGTCAGTTTCGCGTAACGCGGATCATGGCCCGGGAAGCGCTCATCTGAACGATCCAGCTCTGGCGGAGTAACGGCAAAGCCGCGACGCCACTGCTTAACCTGCTCATCACCATATTTGGCAGCGGTTTCCGCTTTATCCAGACCCTGCAGCGCACCGTAGTGACGCTCGTTCAGACGCCAGGTTTTCTCAACCGGCAGCCAGGCCTGATCCAGCTCATCCAGCACATTCCACAGCGTGTGAATGGCACGCTTCAGTACTGAGGTGTAAGCGAAATCGAAAACAAAGCCCTCTTTTTTCAGCAGCTGACCTGCTGATTTGGCTTCGCCACGACCTTTCTCAGAAAGGTCAACATCATACCAACCGGTAAAGCGGTTTTCGTTGTTCCACTGGCTTTCGCCGTGTCGCACCAGAACCAGCTTAGTTACAGCCATAGCTTAACTCCTTAATACTGTGATGTTTCTGTGAGATTGGAAACCTGCTGCTGCCCGCCTGACACGCGAGCTGATTGCGCCATACCATAACGGAAAAGCGGGCAGCGCGTAAGCCTGTGTGTGACGCACTGCGCGTTTTTCAGCCGGAGGCTCAGCGTGGCGTGAAGCGATAACGCGTCACGGATTCCCAGCGATCTCCCGGCTGCAGCCAGCAATCAGGCTGAGGCCATTCATCATGATTAGGCGAATCCGGTAAAAATTCGCTCTCCAGCGCAATACCCTGAAATGCAGTATAGCTCGCCTGTTCACGGGCACGGGTGCCTGCCAGGTAGTTGCCGGAGTAGAACTGCAACGCCGGTGCCGAAGTGGTCACGCTGAGCTGCAGTCTGCCATCTTCCGACCAGAGTTCTGCCGCAGGCTGAGTGTCGTCGCCTGCGCTGCTGAGCAGAAACGCATGGTCATAGCCCTTCACCGCTCGCTGGTCGTCGTCTGCCAGAAACTCCTGTGCCACGACTTTGGCCTCGCGGAAATCAAAACTGGTTCCGACAACCTCTTTCAGCGGCGCATTCGGGATGCCTTCGCTGTCGACCGGCAGATAATGGTCGGCGTGCAGTTGTAAGCGATGCTGGCGGGCGTCGCCATGATGCGCATCAAGGTTAAAGTAGGCGTGGTTAGTCAGATTGACCGGGCAGGGCTGATCGCAGCGCGCTTCATAGCTAATGCTCAGGCAGTTCTGGTCATCCAGCTGATAGCGCAGATCGGCAATCAGATTGCCGGGATAGCCCTGATCGCCATCAGGCGAATCAATGCGGTAGTGCACCTCGCTGTCAGACTGGCTGACAATCTGCCAGCGGCGCTTATCAAAGCCTTCCGGTCCGCCATGCAGCTGATGTGCGCCCTGGTTCGGCACCAGCTGGCGGTTCAGTTTATTCAGTTTTGCCCCGGCGATGCGGTTAGCGTAGCGGCCGACCGTCGCGCCCAGATAGGCATCCTGATGGAGATAGTCAGAGGGCGTGGCGCAGCCGAGTAGCGCTTCACGCACCGTGCCATCCTGCATCGGCACGCGGGCGGAGAGCCAGGTTGCGCCCCAGTCCATAAAGGTTGCCAGCATGCCGTTGGCATTGCGCAGCACCGTTATGCGCCACGGCTGACCGTCGGGCGCATGGGAGTTGACGTCGTTCAGCATTGGCCGGCTCCTTCAGAGGCTTTGCAGACGTAGAAGGTCTCTTTGATGCCGGTCGCAGCTTCATACTGCTCCGCTACGGCGGCTTTGACCTGATCGACCAGATCCAGTGGCATCAGCGCGACGATACAGCCACCAAAGCCGCCGCCGGTCATACGCACGCCGCCGCGCTCACCGATCTGCGCTTTCACGATCTCAACCAGGGTATCGATCGGTGGCACGGTGATCTCGAAGTCGTCACGCATCGAGGCGTGAGATTCGGCCATCAACTGGCCCATACGGGTCAGGTCGCCCTGCGTCAGCGCATCGGCTGCTTCCAGGGTGCGGGCGTTCTCGGTCAGGACGTGACGCACGCGTTTTGCCACCTGCGGGTCGAGCTGCGCCTGTGCCGCTTCAAACTCGGCCAGTTCAACGTCACGCAGCGCCTTCTTATTGAAGAAACGCGCGCCTGCTTCACACTGCTCACGACGCGTGTTGTATTCGCTGCCAACCAGGGTACGACGGAAGTTGGAGTTGATGATCACCACCGCGATATCTTCCGGCATCGACACCGGACGCGTGCCCAGCGTGCGGCAGTCGAGCAGCATGGCGTGATCTTTCCGGCCCAGCGCTGAGATCAGCTGGTCCATGATGCCGCAGTTACAGCCGACGAACTGGTTTTCCGCTTCCTGACCATTCACGGCAATGGCGGCGCCATCCAGCGGCAGATTATAGAGCTGCTGCACCACGGTGCCGACCGCCACTTCCAGCGACGCAGATGAGCTGAGGCCCGCGCCCTGAGGCACGTTGCCGCTGATCACCATATCGATACCGCCGAAATCGGCATGACGCTGCTGCAGATGCTTCACCACGCCGCGCACATAGTTGGCCCACATCGGTTCCTGCAGGCTGACGATCTCTTCATCCAGCGAGAATGTGTCCTGCGCATTTTCATAATCCGCAGCGACCACCCGAATCTGACGATCGTCACGGCGGGCACAGGCAATCACCGTCTGGTAATCGATGGCGCACGGCAGCACGAAGCCGTCGTTATAGTCGGTATGCTCGCCAATCAGGTTAACGCGGCCCGGTGCCTGAATGGTATGCGTAGCGGCGTAACCGAAGGTGTCAGAGAAAAGCTGCTGCGTGATGGTTTTTAAGCTCATTGTTGTGCCTCACGGAAGTGAACGTCGCTGACAGAACGCAGACGTTCCGCCGCCTGTTCCGCCGTTAAATCGCGTTGGGTTTCGGCCAGCATTTCATAGCCAACCATAAATTTACGCACCGTTGCTGAGCGCAGCAGCGGCGGATAGAAGTGAGCATGCAACTGCCAGTGATCGTTGGCTTCGCCGTTAAACGGCGCGCCGTGCCAGCCCATGGAGTAGGGGAATGAGCACTGGAACAGGTTGTCGTAGCGGCTGGTCAGCAGCTTAAGCGCCAGCGCCAGGTCGGTACGCTGCGCCTCATTGAGGTCGGTAATTCGTTTGACGTGCGCTTTCGGCAGCAGCAGGGTTTCAAACGGCCAGGCGGCCCACCACGGCACCACCGCCAGCCAGTGATCGGTTTCCACCACGGTGCGGCTGCCATCCTGCTGTTCACGTGCCAGATAGTCGACCAGCATCGGCGAGCCATGTTTAGCGAAATAGTCGCGCTGATGATCATCTTCACGCTGCGCTTCATTCGGCAGGAAGCTGTTGGCCCAGATCTGACCATGGGGATGCGGGTTGGAACAGCCCATCGCCGCACCTTTGTTCTCAAACACCTGCACCCACGGATAGTGCTGACCCAGATCGGCGGTCTCTGCCTGCCAGGTACGCACCACCTCTTCCAGTGCGTTCAGCGACATCTCCGGCAGGGTTTTGCTGTGATCGGGCGAGAAGCAGATGACCCGACTGGTGCCGCGTGCGCTTTCACAACGCATCAGGATATCGTCGCTCTCGGGCGCGTCTGGCGTGTCGGTCATCAGCGCAGCAAAGTCATTGGTAAAGACGTAGGTGCCCGAATAGTCCGGGTTTTTGTCGCCGGTGATGCGGGTGTTTCCGGCACACAGGAAGCAGTCCGGATCGTGCGCCGGTAACGTATTGACCGCCGGGGTTTCCTGCGCGCCTTGCCACGGACGTTTGGCCCGATGAGGTGAAACTAAAATCCATTGATCAATCAGTGGATTGTAACGGCGATGCGGGTGATCGACCGGGTTGAATTTTTCCATGTTAGATCCTGGTAAGCGTCAAAAGCCAAAGAGGCATCGGTAAAAAGTAGCACATCAGCGCGCCCGAAAGCGTGATCAAGTCTGGATAAATGGTATCGTTTACACAAGCTGAATATTCTTATTTCGTGGCAATGTGCGCGGATATATGGCGTGAAAGGTGATGTGGAATGGTAGCGCTTACACAAAAGTGCTTTAAAACGCCGCAGCAGCGGCGTGGGGTGACGCGTTACAAGAGCCCTAGTGCAGGGTTTCCTGCTGATAGTGATAGCCGCCGTCATGGGCGATAAAGCTCAGGCGATGTGTGATGCAGGCGGGCACATCTTCCGCGTGATGCGAAACAAACAGCAGCTGAGTCCGTCCCTCGCCAATCAGCACATCGACAAAGCGCCGCACCAGCTGGCGGTTAATCGGGTCGAGACCCTGTAGTGGCTCATCCAGAATCAGCAGCGTCGGATGCTTAACCAGCGCGCGGGCAATCAGCACCAGCCGCTGCTGTCCCCATGAAAGCGAGTGAAACGGCGCATCCGCCTGTCCGTTATCCATCCCCAGCAGTGCCAGCCACTGCTGCGCCAGCGCTTTTTGCCGGTCAGAAGCCGCCTGATAGAGACCAATGGAGTCGAAGAAGCCCGACAGGATCACCGTGCGCACATTGGTGCTGACGCGGTAATCGAGATGCAGGCTGCTGCTGACATAGCCAATATGCTGCTTGATATCCCAGATGGTTTCACCACTGCCGCGACGGCGGCCAAACAGGGTTAAATCATTGCTGTAGCCCTGAGGATGATCGCCGGTCACCAGGCTGAGCAGGGTCGATTTCCCTGCGCCGTTCGGGCCGGTAATCTGCCAGTGCTCGCCGGCGTTGACCTGCCAGTTCAGCCCCTGAATTACTGGCTGATCGTTGTATGAGACGGTGCCGTTGCGCAGGATAACGCGCGGCGCATCATCCGCCAGCGATGGCAGCTGATCCGGCGCATCCGCCTCAGGTAACGCCATTCCCATCAGCTGTTCACTGTGTGCCAGCTGCGCCACCAGCGCTTCCGTTAAAATGGCCTGGCGTGGCCCGCTGTGGGTGAGGGTGCACTCCGCCAGCACGCCAACCTGCTGAATAAAATCGGGAATATCGTCAAAGCGATTGAGCACCAGCACCAGGGTAAATGTCGGTTGCTGCAGGCCGCGCAGCGTGTCGGTCAGGCTGGCGCGCGACGCCACATCCAGCCCGTCAAACGGTTCATCCAGAATCAGCAAATCTGGCTGGTTCATCAATGCCTGACAGAGCAGGGTTTTGCGGGTTTCGCCGGTAGAGAGATATTTGAAGCGGCGTGAAAGCAGCGCTTTGATGCCGAACTGCTGTGCCAGCTGCTCGCAGCGCTCGGGCTGCTGCACCTCCGCCTGAATCACCTCTGCCACGGTCAGCCCGGTATCCTCTTCACCTTCGCTGAGCATATCGGTGTTATTGCGCTGCCACTCCTGCGCCACCAGGGTTTGTAGCTGCTCCAGCGACAGCCGGACCGGCCGTCTGAAATCGCTGCTGACTGAACCGGCCAGCGGCGGAAGTTCACCAGAGAGTGCGCGCGCCAGTGATGATTTGCCGCTGCCGTTGGCTCCGACAAACGCCCAGCTTTCGCCGCGCTGCAGTGCCACCTGATTCAGGCTCAGTATCCGGGTATCGCTAAGACGAAACGTGCCTTGCGAAATGTGCAATGAAGCCATGATCTGTTCCATTTTTTGCATCGTGTTACTGAGTTGTAACCATTGCCCGTAATGAAGTCAAATCAACCGCTAGAGCAGGGTGGCGACGATGGCGTGTTCCGCATTGAAACTGGCGATCACGGCGTCGCCGGGCTGCAGCCTGAGTTGCTGCAGCTGATCGTTGCTCAGGGTCGCGCACAGGGTTTCGCCGCTGGCGAGCTTCATCAGCACTTCACTCATCTGCTCGCCGGGTTCGATGGCACTGACCGTCGCTGCCAGCTGATTGTCATCCTGTGCGGCGTCACGACTGATGCGGATCCACGGCGCCTTGATCAGCACCAGCACCTCTTTACCTGCGGCCAGTTGCAGGCGATCGGCGCTACGCTGGGTCAGCGCCACATTAAGCTGCGTGACGCCATCGGCCAGTTGAATCAGCAGATGCTGGACCACCTGCTGCGCATCGTTACTGACGACGGTGCCAAACAGCTGGTTACGGGCGCTGGTCTGCAGCGAGAAGCGGGCGATGGCCGCCAGCAGACTGTCGAGCGGTAACGTATCCTGCTGCAGCGCATCAAAGGCTTTCTGCTGGATCTGCTCCATCAGCTGGAACAGCTGAATCAGGCGTTCACCGTAGCGGGTCAGCGTTGCGCCACCGCCGCCTTTACCGCCGGTGGCCCGCTCCACCAGCGTTTCATCCGCCATCTGGTTCATCTCATTAATCGCATCCCAGGCACTTTTGTAGCTGATACCGGCCAGCTTCGCCCCCTGACTGATCGACCCGGTCTGCTGTACGCGTTTCAGCAGCTCAATACGTCGCGGATCGGCAAACAGTTTCTGTTGTAAACGGATATGAAGGGACAGTTCGGCTTCCATGACAGCTCCGGCAAAGGGTTAAGGCGAAGGCCGATGATAGCGGCGTTTTGTGACCAAAGTAAAAGCACGAAAAGGGCTGCGCAAAATTTTGCTGACCCGTTACAATCTCTTTTTTGTTAGCAGAGTGAGACTCTCCATGCTGGAATTACTTAAAAGCCTCGCCGTTGCCATACTGATGGTGCCTGTCGTGATGGCGCTGATGCTGGGCATGATTTATGGCCTGGGTGAAGTGTTTAACGTCATCTCTAAAATTGGTCATCGCGAAAAATCCTCAGCCCGTTCGCACAATTAATTGCTGCTACGCCCGCCATCTGCGCGGGCGTGGTCGTTTTTACCTCTTCTGATTTAACCTTTTGTTGCCCCTGCCGATAATTTACTGAACCTCACTGACATTGCGCTATATTATCCGCTACACAACGAATAGCCGGAGAAAATCATGTCATTTAAACACTATCGCTGGGGCGTCGCGGCCCTGATCACCGTTTCGCTGGCCGGACAGGCTGTGGCCGCCGACAACATTACTGTGTTTGCCGCGGCTTCACTGACCAACGCGATGCAGGATATTGCCAGCCGTTACAAGCAGGAAAAGGGGGTGACGGTGGTCTCTTCGTTTGCCTCCTCATCAACGCTGGCGCGCCAGATTGAGCAGGGGGCTCCTGCCGATCTCTTTATCTCTGCCGATCAGCAGTGGATGGATGATGCGGTGGCGAAAAAAAGTGTGATTACCAGCAGCCGCTATACCCTGCTGGGCAACGATCTGGTATTGATTGCGCCACGCAGTGCCGCCGCGAAAGCGGTGACGCTGGACCCGCAGACTGACTGGAAAACCTTGCTGCACGGTGAGCGTCTGGCAGTCGGCGATCCGGACCACGTTCCTGCGGGCATCTACGCCAAAGAGGCGCTGCAAAAGCTGGGTGCCTGGGAAGGCGTTGCGCCTTCGTTAGCGCCAGCCAATAATGTGCGGGCAGCGCTGGCGCTGGTCGAGCGTAATGAAACGCCCTATGGCATTGTCTACGGGTCTGACGCGGTCGCCAGCGACAAAGTGCAGGTCGTCGGGCATTTTCCGGCAACCAGCCATAAACCCGTAGAATATCCGATGGCGATCGTGAACGATCACGACAACGCTGCCGTTAAAGCGTTTTATGATTATCTGAAAGGGCCTCAGGCCGCGGCTATCTTTAAACATTACGGATTCACACCGACGAAATGATACTCAGCGATCCCGAATGGCAGGCGGTACTGCTTAGCCTTAAAGTCTCTGGCATAGCCGTGATAGGCAGTCTGCCGTTTGGCATCCTGATGGCCTGGATTCTGGTGCGCTGCCGTTTTCCTGGTAAAGCGCTGCTCGACAGCCTGATCCACCTGCCGCTGGTGCTGCCGCCGGTGGTGGTGGGTTATCTGCTGCTGATTAGCCTTGGGCGGCGCGGCATCATAGGCGAAAAGCTTTATGACTGGTTCGGCTTCAGCTTTGCTTTCAGCTGGCGGGGTGCCGCACTGGCCTCTGCCGTGATCGCTTTTCCATTGATGGTGCGCGCCATCCGGCTGGCGCTGGAGGCGGTGGATTGCCGGCTGGAGCAGGCGGCGCGCACGCTGGGCGCCGGACGCTGGCGGGTCTTTTTCACCATTACGCTCCCGCTGACGTTGCCAGGCGTGATCGTTGGAACGGTGCTGGCGTTTGCCCGATCGCTGGGCGAGTTCGGCGCCACCATCACCTTTGTTTCCAATATTCCCGGCGAGACGCGCACGCTGCCGCTGGCGATGTTTACCCTGATAGAGACGCCCGGTGCGGAAGGGGCGGCGGCACGGCTCTGCGTCATCGCGATCGTACTGGCGCTGGCGTCACTGCTGGCGTCGGAATGGCTGGCACGTGCAGGCCGTAAGCGGATGGGAAACTGATGCTATCACTCAACGTTATGCAGCAGCAGGGCGATCACGTGCTGGAGGTCGACCTGCAGATCCCGGCCAAAGGGATCACCGCTATTTTCGGCGTGTCAGGTGCCGGAAAAACCTCCCTGATCAACGCGATCAGCGGGCTGACTCAGCCGCAAAGGGGACGGATCCAGCTGCACGATCGTCTGCTGTTTGATGCAGAGCAGAAGATTGTGCTGCCGCCGGAAAAACGGCGTATCGGTTATGTGTTCCAGGATGCGCGGCTGTTCCCGCACTATCGGGTCCGTGGCAACCTGCAATATGGTATGGCACCTAAGATGAAAGCGCAGTTCGACAGTCTGGTCTCACTGCTGGGTCTGGAGGCGCTGCTGCCGCGCTTTCCGCTGTCGCTGTCGGGCGGGGAAAAGCAGCGGGTCGCGATTGGCCGTGCGCTGCTGACCGCACCGGATATGCTGCTGCTGGATGAGCCGCTGGCGTCTCTGGATCTGCCACGCAAACGTGAACTGATGCCCTATCTGCAAAAGCTGGCGAAGCAGGTTGAGATTCCGATGCTCTACGTTTCGCACAGCCTGGAGGAGATCCTGCAGCTGGCTGATAACGTGCTGGTGCTGGATGCGGGCAAGGTCAAAGCTTTTGGTCCGTTGGAGCGGGTCTGGAGCAGCAGCGCGATGCGGCCCTGGCTGCCGGTGAGTGAACTGACCAGCGTGCTGCGGGTGCAGGTGCTGGAGCAGCATCCCGACTATCCAATGACCGCGCTGTCGCTGGGCGATCAGCACATCTGGGTCAGCCGGGTGAATCAGCCGGTTAAAACCCCGCTGCGTATTCGCATTGCCTCGGCCGATGTCTCGCTGGCGTTGCAACCGCCGCAACACAGCTCCATCCGCAACATTTTACCGGCACAGGTGGTGGAATTGCTGGAGGTCGGGGACCAGGTTGAGGTAAAGCTGCGCATCGGCATCAGCGAACTCTGGGCGCGCATCACGCCGTGGGCGCGGGATGAGCTGGGCATCCGGCCGGATCAGTGGCTTTATGCCCAGATCAAAAGCGTCTCGGTGACGCCCTGATTACAACACGTACTGATAGAGGGTATCGGCAATACCGGTTTCAAGGTTGGTGCCGATCACCATTTTCGCCCGCGCTTTGATCGCCTCATCGGCATTGCCCATCGCCACGCCCAGTCCGGCCGTTTCCAGCATGCTGAGATCGTTATAGTTATCACCGAACGCGATCACATCGGACATACTCAGCCCCAGTGATTCAACCCACTGCGCCAGTCGTTTGCCTTTGCTGTTGCCGCCTTTGGCGATATCGACCTGATCGTGCCACGACCATTCGCAGGCCAGTCCCAGTTCCGCTTCCACTCTGGTAGCGAACTGCTGCAGTTCCGGAATGTTGTTGTGCGACAGGGCAAACTTCCAGATCGAACCGGCGTCGCGTGCCGCCTGGGCCAGGTCGGGCACCTGGCGGAACAGTGGACGCTGGTGGGCAGGCAGCGATTCGGCCCACTTCAGGGTGCGCATCACGTGGCCGGTCGGGGTCTGATAGAGCATCGCATCATCCACGTAGAGCAACCCGTGAATCTGCTGCTGATTCAGCATCTCAATCACCTGCAACGCCAGCTGCGGGTCGAGGGGATCGGACGCCAGCACCTTTTTCGCCTGGTAATCATACAAATAGGTGCCATTACAGCAGATTGCGGGTGTATCCAGCTGTAACGCCTGATAAAAAGGGTGGATAGCGCAGTGATGGCGTCCGGTCACGATAGCGACATGAACGCCCGCCTGGCATGCCTGATTTAGCGCTTCGATTGACTGCGGCAGAATCGTTTTGGCTGGGGTCAGCAGCGTGCCGTCGAGGTCGAGGGCAATTACACGGTAGTTCATTAATCCTCTCGTTTTTCCTGGTTTGCAGGGGCTGAAGTCTACACCTCACCACGGCCCGGAGACAAAAAACAGGGCACAAATGATCCCAGCGCAGGGCAATAAAACAGGCTACAGTGATTCACAGATCATGATCAGGCAGCAAAAAAGGAGAATGCATGAAACAAGTTGTCTACACCGCCAGTCCCGAGAGCCAGCAGATCCATGTCTGGCAGATGAATGATGAGGGCGGGCTGACGTTGCTTCAGGTGACCGATGTCGCCGGCCAGGTTCAGCCGATGGTGGTGAGTCCGAACCGCGATTTTCTCTATGTCGGTGTGCGTCCCAATTTCCGCGTGCTGGCGTTTCGCATTGCCGCCGATGGCACGCTGACCGAAGCGGGTCAGGCGCCATTGCCCGGCAGCCCGACTCACATTTCCACCGATCGCCAGGGCAGGTTCCTGTTCTGCGGCTCCTACAATGATGCCTGCGTCAGCGTCAGCCCGATTGGCGATGACGGCATTCCGCAGGCCCCGCTGCAGGTGATCAGCGGACTGGATGGCTGTCACTCGGCCAACATCGATAATGACAACAAGACGCTCTACGTGCCGGCTCTGAAGCAGGACCGTATCTGTCTGTTTAAGCTGGGCGAAGATGGTCAGCTGACGCCGCGTAAACAGACGCAGGTCACGACGGTAGAAGGCGCTGGCCCGCGTCATATGCAGTTCCATCCGGGCGGCCAGTATGCTTACTGCGTGAACGAGCTCGACAGCACGGTTGAGGTGTGGGCATTAAATACGGGCGAAGGTGAAGCAGAAAGCGTGCAGACGCTGGATATGATGCCGCCTGACTTCAGCGGTACGCGCTGGGCAGCCGATATTCATCTGACGCCGGATGGCCGTTTCCTCTATGCCTGCGATCGCACCAGCAGCACGCTGGCAGTCTTCAGCGTCAGCGACCTGGGCGATGAGCTGACCCTGGAAGGATTCCAGCCGACGGAAACGCAGCCGCGCGGATTTAATATCGATCACAGCGGACGCTATCTGGTGGCGGCGGGACAGAAATCTCATCACATCGAAGTTTATGCGATTACCGAACCGAAAGGGCTGTTAAAGCCGCTGGGACGTTATGCGGTGGGGCAGGGCCCGATGTGGGTTGTGATTCATCAGTTACAGGCGTAACCCGCTACGAAAAACGCCTCTCCTGCTCAGGAGAGGCGTGCTGAATTACTGATAATTCACGGTCAGCGAGGCGCTCGCCAGTGCGTGGAAATGCACATTAAAGCCGACCATTGCGCCACTGGTGCCTTCATCTACTTCAATCGTCTCCACATCCAGCGCATGCACGGTGAAAATGTAGCGATGGGTTTCGCCCTGTGGCGGTGCCGCGCCACCGTAGCCCGCCTGACCGAAATCGGTACGGGTCTGGATTGCGCCTGCTGGCAGTGACGCTTTGCCGGAGCCGGCACCCTGCGGCAGTGACGTCGTGCTGGCCGGAATATTCGCCACCACCCAGTGCCACCAGCCGGAACCGGTCGGGGCATCAGGATCGTAGCAGGTCACCACAAAACTTCTGGTGCCTTCCGGCGCCGCTTCCCAGGCAAGATGGGGAGAGATATTCTCGCCCTGATAACCCATGCCGTTGAAAACATGCTTTTCAGGCATCTTCTCGCCGTCATTAAAATCCTGACTAAAAACGCGCATCACATCTCCTTAATTGTCGATGAATAGCCTGCCATCATAACCAAAAGTGTCGCCAGTGCCAGCGGTCAGCCTGCTTCAGGCGGCAAAATGTTGAGAATGCTCCAGCGCGCCGCCAATCGCCTGCACCAGCCTGCTCAGCGCCTGTGGCGTGATGATGTAGGGTGGCATCAGGTAGATCAGCCGGCCAAAAGGCCGGATCCAGACGCCCTGTTCAACAAAGAACTGCTGCAGCGCCGCCATATTAACCGCCTGATGGGTTTCCACTACGCCAATCGCGCCCAGCACGCGCACATCGGCCACCTGCGGTGAACTGCGCAGCGGCAGCAGCTCAGCCCGTAACTGCTGTTCGATCGCCGCCACCTGGCGCTGCCAGTGACCTTCCGCCAGCATGGTCAGGCTCTCCGCCGCTACCGCACAGGCCAGCGGATTGCCCATAAAGGTCGGGCCATGCATAAAGCAGCCCGCCGCGCTGCGGCTGATGGTGTCCGCGACCTCGCGGGTAGTCAGGGTCGCCGCCAGCGTCATCATGCCACCGGTCAGCGCTTTGCCGACGCAAAGAATATCCGGGGTAATGCCCGCATGCTCGCAGGCAAAAAGTTTGCCGGTACGGCCAAACCCGGTGGCGATCTCATCCGCAATCAACAGCACGCCATAGCGATCACAGGCTTCCCGTACCTGCTGCAGATAGCGCGGATGGTAGAAACGCATGCCGCCCGCACCCTGCACAATCGGCTCCAGAATGACGGCTGCCAGTTGCCGGTGATGCTGTTCTATCAGCCTGGCGAAATCATCGAAATCAGGCTGGTGCCATTCATCATCAAAGCCGCAGGCCGGGGCTGCTGCAAAGTGATGCTCTGGCAGATAGCCGCGCCACAGGCTGTGCATTGAGTTCTCGGGGTCGCACACCGACATCGCTGCAAAGGTATCGCCGTGATAGCCGCGTTTCAGCGTCAGGAACTGCTGGCGCGTCTGGCCACGCCCCAGCCAGTACTGCAGCGCCATCTTCATCGACACTTCCACCGCCACCGAGCCTGAATCGGCCAGGAAGACGCACTCCAGCGCCTCAGGCGTCATCGCCACCAGCTGACGGCAGAGCGCCACCGCCGCCGGATGGGTAATGCCGCCAAACATTACGTGCGACATCTGGGTGACCTGCTCTGTCAGCGCCCGGTTCAGGCGCGGATGGTTGTAACCGTGGATCGCCGCCCACCACGAGGACATCCCATCCACCAGCTCACGGCCATCGGCCAGTTGCAGCTGAAAACCCTGTGCGGCGACCACCGGGTAGCAGGGCAGCGGATCCTGCATAGAGGTGTAGGGATGCCAGATATGCTGGCGGTCAAAGCGGGCATCGTCTGAGGAGAAAACGGGGATAGTCATCGGAGTTGTAAACCAAAATAAAAAAATATAGTTTACAAGTATAACCCTGCTTTTCGTCGGGATGACACCCTTTTTGGAGTAAGTAATGGCTCAACGCTGGACAATTGCACAGGCGCAAGCGCTGTTTGATCAACCGTTTCTTGAACTGATGTTTAAAGCGCAGCAGGTGCATCGGCAGCACTTCGATCCGCGCCAGGTGCAGGTCAGTACCCTGCTGTCGATCAAAACCGGCGCCTGTCCGGAAGATTGTAAATACTGCCCGCAGAGTGCGCGCTACAAGACCGGCCTGGAGTCGGAGCGGCTGATGGAAGTGGAAGAGGTACTGACCTCAGCGCGTCAGGCCAAAGCCGCCGGTTCAACCCGTTTCTGCATGGGTGCCGCGTGGAAAAATCCGCACGAGCGCGATATGCCCTATCTGGAGAAGATGGTGGAAGGCGTGAAGGCGATGGGAATGGAAACCTGCATGACGCTGGGCACGCTCAGCGACCACCAGGCGCAGCGACTGGCGGGCGCGGGTCTCGATTTCTACAACCATAACCTCGACACCTCACCGGAATTCTACGGCTCAATCATCACCACCCGCAGCTATCAGGAACGTCTGGATACGCTGGGCAAAGTGCGCGACGCCGGCATCAAAGTCTGTTCGGGTGGCATTGTCGGCCTGGGCGAAACCGTTAACGACCGCGCCGGTCTGCTGGTGCAGTTAGCCAACCTGCCAACGCCGCCGGAGAGCGTACCGATCAATATGCTGGTGAAGGTCAAAGGCACGCCATTGGCGGATAACGATGATGTGGAACCGTTCGATTTTATCCGCACCATCGCGGTGGCGCGCATCATGATGCCGACCTCGCATGTGCGCCTCTCAGCGGGCCGTGAGCAGATGAGTGAGCAGACCCAGGCGATGTGCTTTATGGCCGGGGCGAACTCGATTTTCTACGGCTGCAAACTGCTGACCACGCCGAATCCGGAAGAGGACAAAGACCGCGTGCTGTTCCGCAAACTGGGTCTTAACCCGGAGCATACTCACACTCAGCACGGCGATCAGCAGCAGGAGCAGCAACTCAGCGAGCAGCTATTCCATGCCGACACTGAACAGTTCTACAACGCGGCGCTGTAATGGGCTGGCAGCAACGTATCCGTCAGGCGCTGACGCAGCGCCGGGCGGCCGATGGCTGGCGGCAGCGACGGGTGATCGATCAGCAATCGACCCGCACGCTGCACAGCGGCGGCCGCAGCTATCTCCACTTTTCCAGCAATGATTATCTCGGCTTAACCCAGCATCCGGCGGTGATTGCGGGCTGGCAACAGGGCGCGGCGCAGGCGGGCGCAGGTGCCGGTGCTTCAGGGCATGTCACGGGTTATCACCGTCAGCACGCCGATCTAGAGGCGCAGCTGGCCGACTGGCTCGGCTACGACCGTGCGCTGCTGTTTATCTCTGGCTTTGCGGCCAATCAGGCGGTCATTCATCTGCTGGGCGAGAAAAACGATCGCATCCTGGCCGATAAACTCAGCCACGCCTCGCTGCTCGACGCCGCCAGCCATAGTCCGGCACAGCTACGACGTTTCCATCACAACGCGCCGGAGAGCCTGGCAGCCCGGCTCGCCTCTCCCTGTGAGGGCGAAACGCTGGTGGTGACGGAAGGTATTTTCAGCATGGATGGCGACAGTGCGCCGCTGGCCGCCCTGGCGCAACAGACGCGCCAGGCAGAGGGCTGGCTGCTGGTGGATGATGCGCACGGCATCGGCGTGGTGGGTGAGCAGGGGCGCGGCAGCTGCTGGCAGCAGGACGTTAAACCGGAACTGCTGGTGGTCACCTTTGGCAAAGCCTTTGGCGTCAGCGGTGCCGCGCTGCTGTGCGACGCAGCCACCGCCGACTATTTCCTGCAGTTCAGCCGACATCTGATCTACTCCACCGCGATGCCCGCGGCGCAGGCGAGCGCGCTGCAGGCGGCGCTGCGTGAAGTTCAGCAGGGCGATGCCCTGCGCCAGCAACTGCAGCAGAACATCGGGCATTTCCGGCGCGGTGCGGCCTCGCTGCCGTGGCAACTGATGAACTCCGGCAGCGCGATTCAGCCGCTGCTGGTGGGCGAAAATGGTGATGCGATGGCGCTCTCCCAGCGGCTGGCTGAGGCGGGCTGCTGGGTCAGCGCGATCCGGCCACCGACCGTGCCGCCGGGGACGGCCCGGCTGCGCATCACCCTGACCGCGGCTCATCGCCCCGAGGATATTGACCGGTTACTGGAGGCGCTGCATGACGCTGCGGGTTGACAAGCAGGCGGTGGCACGCGCCTTTGGCCGGGCGGCCAGCCATTACGATGCCCATGCGGCGCTGCAACGCCTCAGCGGCGATGCCCTGCTGGCACTGACGCCCGCACAGAGTGGTCTGCAGCTGCTGGATGCCGGTTGCGGCACCGGCTGGTACAGCAGGCTGTGGCGCGAACGTGGCAAACAGGTAACGGCACTGGATCTCTCTCCGCAGATGCTGCAACAGGCGCGGGACAATGACGCGGCGCAGCACTATCTGGCCGGTGATATCGACGCGCTGCCGCTGGCGGATAACACGATTGATCTGGTGTGGAGCAACCTGGCGGTGCAGTGGAGCGAGGATCTGCCCGGCGCGCTGAGCCAGTTCCGGCGGGTGCTGCGGCCCGATGGCACGCTGCTGTTTTCCACTCTGGGCGACGGGTCTCTGCAGGAGGTTCATGAAGCCTGGTCCCATCTGGATGCGCTGCCTCACGCCAACCGCTTTCTCAGCGAGCCGCAGATTGCGGCGGCCTGCCACGCAGAGCAGCTGCGCTGTACCTCAGAGGTGGTGACCCTGCATTTTCCCGATGCGCTCAGCGCCATGCGCTCCCTGAAGGGGATTGGCGCGACCCATCTGCACCAGGGGCGTGACGGGCAGGTATTAACCCGACAACGGCTCAACCAGTTAGAGGCGCACTGGCCGCGAGATCGGCACGGCTATCGCCTGAGTTACCATTTAATCTATGGAGTAAGTGCATCATGAAACGCCTGTTTATCACTGGCACCGACACCGAGGTCGGTAAAACCGTGGCCAGCGGCGGGCTGCTGCAGGCGGCAGCCGCAGCGGGCTATCGCTGTGCGGGCTATAAGCCGGTTGCCTCAGGCTGTGAGATGACGCCAGAGGGCATCCGTAACAGCGATGCGCTTGCGCTGCAGCGTTACAGCAGCGTGCCGTTAAGCTATCAGCAGGTCAATCCGCTGGCGTTTCTTGAGCCGACATCGCCGCACATCGTCAGCGCTGAAGAGGGCAGGCCGATTACCCATCTGGCGCTGTCGGCGGGTCTGGCGGCGCTGCAACCGCTGGCAGACTGGATTCTGGTAGAGGGCGCGGGCGGCTGGTACACCCCATTGTCGGAGACGCACACTTATGCGGACTGGGTGGTCAGCGAAAAGCTGCCCGTGATTCTGGTGGTAGGGATTAAGCTCGGCTGCATCAATCACGCCATGCTCACCGCTGACGCAGTGCGGGCAAGCGGCCTGCCGCTGGTGGGCTGGATCGCCAACACCGTCGAACCGCCGGGTAAACGCTATCAGGAGTATCTCACCAGCCTGAAAAACAGGTTACCTGCGCCCTGTCTGGGCACCATCCCGTTTCTCACCGATGCGGCGCAGCAGGCGTCCTGTGGTCACTACCTGACGTTGCCGGAGTAACCGCCTGGCCTGGCTATTTTATTTGTCATGCTGAATCCGGGCAGTGCTCTCCATCCTTGCGCGCTGTGTACACGCTCCGGTGGTTCCGCGCGCTCCGTCTTCAGCCTGCCTGCAACACTTACGCCCGGTGGGGCAGGCGCTGAATGTCAGGCCACCGTCAGCCATTTATCGACGGTGTGGTCATCAAGCTGTTCCATGCTGCCCTGCGCCACATTGCGGCCGCGGTGCAGCAGCAGGAAATAGTCCGCCACGCGACGGATCAGCGACAGGCGCTGCTCCAGCAGCAGGATGGTCAGCCCGTAGTCGAGGTTAAGCCGACGAATCAGATTGCCCATCTCCTCTTCCAGCCACGGCGACATCCCGTCGGTCGGCTCATCCAGAATCAGCAGTTTGGGCTGCAGCACCAGCGCGCGCGCCAGGGCCAGCTGTTGCTGCTGATCGATCGGCAGATCGCCGCTGCGCTGCTGGCGCAGTGAGTAGAGCGCCGGGAAGAGGTCGAACACCATTTCGGGAATGGCGCGATGCCGATCACGCTGGCTGGCACCCGCCAGCAGGGCAATCAGCAGATTATCTTCCACGCTCATCTGGGTAAAAATATGGCGGCCCTGCGGTACATAGCCAATCCCCATCTGCGCCCGTTGTTCAGCCGGTTGCAGCAGCAAATCTTCCGGCGGCGAGCCATCCTCTTTCCAGGAGATAGAGCCGCTGTTAATCGGCAATCTGCCCATGATGCAGTTCACCAGGGTGGTTTTACCCATACCAGGACGGCCCAGAATGCCGGTACAGGTGCCAGGCGACAGATCCAGGTCCACATCCCACAGAATATGGTTTTGACCGTAAAATTGATTTACCGAACGTAAACTCAGCATCTGACACTCTCCTTCCCGATCGTTAGCCTGATTGCTTCCGCGCTCTGTCGTCTGGCAAACAAGTCATCAGCAACGGCAGCCTCGCCATTGCAGCACAGTGCGCGTTTCGCGCGGTGACGCCACTGACTCCTGCAATTCCCAGGCCAGATCTAAAAACGGCCCTGTTTCCTGCCGGAGCGCCTCGTGTCAGGGATGAAAGGTGAGAAAAACTTATCAATTCCCCACGGTGACCACGCGCCTGCACTTTTGCAGTGCCCTGGAGCGCTGTTTCTGGTGCAGACGTACTGTAACGTGGCAGGAATTCCGATTAAGAATCTTAGTATGAGGCGTGCAAATTTGCGTACGGCACCCGGTGACAGATTAAAATTGCAGAATAATCCGTCAGCAGGCGACGCGAAATTTAACGCAAAAAAAATTATTTTCACGGTAGTGAGAAGGCAGGGAAAAATTATACACAGCAGATGGCGTCGGGGCTGCCATCACTTATCCACCATTCCTGTGGATAACCTTGTGCATTAGGTAATGAAAACCAGTTGGAAGCGAGGAAATACGCGGCCTGGTAACATAATGACGAGAATCTGGCCTCATAGCCTTATGTCAGTAAAATCAGTTGCTTATCAAAAAACAAGCCTGAGAATTATCTGTCAGGTAACCGTACTGTAATTTTGTGACACTCTATTGACAAATGTTAAATCAGATCCCTTCCTGGGGATAACATTGCGCAACATGCTGAGCGATAACGCTGCCAGCCTGCAGGGACATCAGGTGCCATCCTGCTGGCGTTAACATTGCACCAATACTGTTTTTATATCCAGTATTATTTTCTGGCAAAATCACCATAGCAGAGTAAAATAAGTGCCTGCCCGCCGACTTCTCCAGCAGGAACTGCATTCATGAGCAAAGCCTTTAAATTGAACTCCGCCTTTAAACCTTCGGGCGACCAGCCTGAGGCGATACGTCGCCTGGAAGAGGGGCTGGAGGATGGACTGGCCCATCAGACCTTATTAGGCGTAACCGGCTCCGGTAAAACGTTTACCGTCGCCAACGTGATTGCCGACCTCAACCGTCCGACCATGGTGCTGGCGCCCAACAAGACGCTGGCCGCCCAGCTCTATGGCGAGATGAAAGAGTTTTTCCCGGATAACGCCGTCGAGTTTTTCGTCTCTTACTACGACTACTACCAGCCTGAAGCCTATGTGCCGAGCTCCGACACCTTTATCGAAAAGGATGCGTCGGTGAACGAACATATCGAACAGATGCGTCTGTCGGCCACCAAGGCGCTGCTGGAACGGCGCGATGTCATTGTGGTGGCGTCGGTTTCGGCTATCTACGGTCTGGGCGATCCCGATCTCTATCTGAAAATGATGCTGCACCTGACCCGCGGCATGATTATCGATCAGCGCAGTATTCTGCGCCGTCTGTCAGAGCTGCAGTACACCCGCAACGACCAGGCGTTCCAGCGCGGCACCTTCCGGGTGCGCGGCGAAGTGATCGATATCTTCCCGGCGGAGTCGGACGATATTGCGCTGCGCGTCGAGCTGTTTGACGAAGAGGTTGAGCGTCTGTCGCTGTTTGACCCGCTGACTGGCCAGATTGATTCGGTCGTGCCGCGCTTTACCATCTACCCCAAGACGCACTACGTCACGCCGCGTGAGCGTATTCTGCAGGCGATGGAAGATATCAAAGTCGAGCTGGCGGACCGCCGCCGGGTGCTGCTGGAGAACAATAAGCTGCTGGAAGAGCAGCGCATTACCCAGCGTACCCAGTTTGACCTGGAGATGATGAGCGAGCTGGGCTACTGCTCCGGCATCGAGAACTACTCACGCTACCTCTCCGCACGCGGACCGGGCGAAGCGCCGCCGACGCTGTTTGACTATCTGCCCGCCGATGGCCTGCTGGTGGTGGATGAGTCGCACGTGACCATTCCGCAGATTGGCGGCATGTATAAAGGCGACCGGGCGCGTAAAGAGACGCTGGTGGAGTATGGCTTCCGCCTGCCGTCGGCGCTGGATAACCGTCCGATGAAGTTTGAAGAGTTTGAGGCGCTGGCCCCGCAGACCATCTATGTTTCGGCGACGCCGGGCAAATATGAGCTGGAAAAGTCGGGCGACGAAGTGATCGATCAGGTGGTGCGTCCTACCGGTCTGCTGGACCCGATTATCGAAGTGCGTCCGGTCGGTACCCAGGTCGACGATCTGCTGTCAGAAATCCGTCAGCGCGTGGCGATCAACGAACGTGTACTGGTGACGGTGCTGACCAAACGCATGGCGGAAGATCTCACCGAATATCTGTCTGAGCATGGTGAGAAGGTGCGTTATCTGCACTCCGATATCGACACGGTAGAGCGTATGGAGATTATCCGCGACTTACGTCTGGGCGAGTTTGATGTGCTGGTGGGCATCAACTTACTGCGTGAGGGGCTGGATATGCCGGAAGTGTCGCTGGTGGCGATTCTCGATGCGGATAAAGAGGGCTTCCTGCGCTCCGAACGCTCGCTGATTCAGACCATTGGCCGTGCGGCGCGTAACATCAACGGTAAGGCGATTCTCTACGGCGATAAAATCACGCCGTCGATGGCGCGCGCCATTGAAGAGACCGAGCGCCGCCGTGAGAAACAGCAGTTGCACAACGAAGAGAATGGCATCGTGCCGCAGGGCCTGAATAAGAAGATCACCGATATTCTGGAACTGGGCAAAAACGTGGTGAAAACCCGCGGCAAAGCGAAACCCGCCCGTCCTGGCGAAGCCCAGGCGCTGGCCGATTTCCAGCTGTTAACGCCGCAGGCTCTGCAGAAGAAAATCCACGAGCTGGAAGGGCAGATGCAGCAGCATGCGCAGAACCTGGAGTTTGAACAGGCGGCCAACGTGCGCGATCAGCTGCATGAACTGCGAACGCTGTTTATTGCGGCCTCGTAGCGCCGTTAAAGCCCTGAATGGCGTGTTCCAGCGCCACCCGTAACAGCTGGCGGTCGTGACGATATTGTATATCGGCGGCCTCCAGCGGTTCACGGACAATCAGCCGGTTTTCAATGCCACGGGTGTCCACCGCCGGGCTGACGACCAGCGCATCAATCACCCGCTTGCCGATATAACGCTCCATCATCTGCAGCTTGTCAGCCACTGAGAGACTGGCGGCGGCAGGACTCAGCTCGCGGCCCAGATTGCCGATAAACACCATCGTGGCAGGTGTGCGACGCAAGGCCTGTGCCATCTCTTCCATCAGCAGAATCGGCATCAGGCTGGTGTAAAAGCTGCCGGGTCCAATCAGGATCAGATCCGCTTCACCAATCGCCTGCAGCGCTTCCCGCGTTGGCTGGACGTTGGGATGCAGCATCAGCTCCTGCGGCGGCTGCTTCATCTCGTCAATTGCGGTTTCGCCATAAACCATGTTGCCTTCAACATCCATCGCCACCAGATCCACCGGCTGCTCTGACATCGGGATTAAAAAGGCGTCGACCTTAAGCAGGTTACGGATGATGTTGATCGCTTCCAGCGGACGAACGCTGAGATGATCCAGCGCCCGCAGCATCAGATTACCCAGGTTGTGTCCGGCCAGTTCGCCGTTACCGGCAAAACGGTACTCAAACATCGCCGAGGCGACGCTGGGTTCTGCAATCAGCTGGTTAAGGCAGTTACGCATATCGCCCCAGGCGATGCCGCCTTCTGAGCGACGAATACGGCCGGTCGATCCGCCGTTGTCGGTGGTGGTGACGATGCCGGTGAGACGCGAGCCCAGCGGGGAAAGGGCAGACATGACGCGGCCTAAACCGTGTCCGCCTCCCAGTGCCACAACGCGATCAAGATCGGCCAGTGTGCGATTCATACTTCTCCTTAATATCCGTTCGCGTGGCGAGGCTCTAATCGCTAAGCCCGCGCGGATGACTTACGTCAAAATCTGGATCGCATTTTAACGTATCCTGTCGCGAAAATGCGGTGAAAATTCGATATGTATAAGAATATATAGCGAAAACAGCAAATGGAAGAGTGACGAAAATCACGCTACCATCATGCTTACCGCGCTGATCAACGGGTCAGCGTACACTCAAGCCTGAATGCCTACGTCTGCGGATAGGGGGTTCAGGCCGTAGCCATCGAGCTGCCAGGGTGCAGGAAGAAATGACTGCATCTCCCAATCTGGAAAGGTGTTCTGGTGTCACAATTTACTGATGCATACGCGCGTAAGTTCTATTACCTGCGCCTGTCGGTCACGGATGTCTGTAATTTCCGCTGTACCTACTGTCTTCCTGACGGCTACAAGCCGCAGGGAATTCGTAACAAAAGCTTTCTCTCGCTGGATGAAATCCGCCGCGTCACGCGGGCCTTTGCCGCTGCCGGAACGGAAAAAGTGCGGCTGACCGGCGGTGAGCCATCGCTGCGCCGCGATTTCACCGACATCATTGCGGCGGTTCGCGAAAACGCCTCCATTCGCCAGATCGCGGTAACCACCAATGGCTACCGGCTGGCACGTGACGTGAAACAGTGGCGTGACGCGGGGTTAACCGCACTCAACGTCAGCGTCGACAGCCTGGATGCCCGTCAGTTTCACGCCATTACCGGTCAGGATAAATTCCATCAGGTCATGAGCGGTATTGATGCTGCCCTCGACGCCGGTTTTCGCCAGGTCAAAGTCAACAGCGTGCTGATGCGCGATCTCAACAGCCGTAATCTGGCTACGTTCCTCGACTGGATCCGCACCCGTCCGATTCAGCTGCGCTTTATCGAACTGATGGAGACCGGCGACGGCGGCACGCTGTTCCGCGATCAGCACGTTTCCGGCATGGTCATCCGCGATCAGCTGATCGCCCAGGGCTGGCAGCGTCGGGAGAGCGGACGCAGCGACGGCCCGGCGCAGGTCTTTTACCATCCCGATTATGTCGGCGAGATTGGTCTGATCATGCCTTATGCCAAAGATTTCTGTGCCAGCTGCAACCGTCTGCGCGTTTCGGCGCACGGTAATCTGCATCTATGCCTGTTTGGTGACGGCGGTGTGCCGCTGCGCGATCTGCTGGCGTCAGACGACCAGCAGGCCGAACTGCAGGCGCGCATCGCCAGCAGCCTGGGGCAGAAAAAGCAGACGCACTTTCTGCATCAGGGCAACACCGGCATCACACAGAATCTCTCTTACATTGGCGGCTAATTTCAGGAGGCAGTATGGGTAAACCAGCCAGCGAATTTCAGGCAGTGCAGATTGCGGTGATGACAGTGTCAGATCGTCGCGATGCCAGTGACGATACCTCCGGCGACTATCTGCGCGAAGCCGCCGCGGAAGCGGGACATGAGGTGGTCGATCACGCGATCGTGCCGGATAATCTCTATCGTATTCGTGCCACCGTGTCGCGCTGGATCGCCAGTGAAGATGTTCAGGTCGTGATTATTAATGGCGGAACCGGCTTTAACCTGAAAAACAGCACGCCGGAAGCGCTGCTGCCGCTGTTCGACCGCGAGATTGATGGATTTGGCGAACTGTTCCGGATGATCTCCTATGAAGAGATTGGCGGTTCGACATTGCAGTCGCGTGCGATTGCCGGTCTGGCTAATCAGACGCTGATCCTGGCCGTGCCGGGCTCCACCAGCGCCTGCCGCACCGCCTGGGAACGCATTATCGCTGACCAGCTTGATGCGCGCACCGCGCCCTGTAATTTTGTCTCACATCTCAAGAAACGGTAAGTATGTCTCAACTCACACACATTAACGCCGCGGGCGAAGCGCACATGGTGGATGTCTCCGCCAAGGCGGAAACCGTGCGCGAAGCGCGGGCAGAAGTGCTGGTGCTGATGCAGCCGGAAACGCTGCAGATGATTATCGAAGGAAGCCACCACAAAGGGGATGTCTTTGCCACCGCGCGCATCGCCGGTATTCAGGCGGCGAAACGCACCTGGGAACTGATTCCGCTCTGTCATCCGCTGATGCTGAGCAAAGTGGAAGTGAACCTGGAGGCTGAACCTGACCATAGCCGGGTTCGCATCACCACGCTCTGTCGCCTGACCGGCAAAACCGGCGTGGAGATGGAAGCGCTGACGGCCGCGTCGGTTGCCGCGCTCACCATCTACGACATGTGCAAAGCGGTGCAGAAAGATATCGTTATCGAACAGCTGCGCTTAATCAGCAAGAGCGGTGGCAAAAGCGGCGATTTCCAGGCGGTCGCGCATGATTAAGGTGCTGTTTTTCGCCCAGGTCCGTGAGCTGACCGGCACCTCATCGCTTGAGGTCGGTGCCGATTATCCGGATGTGGCCGCGCTGCGCAGTGCGCTGGCAGAGCGCGATGACCGCTGGGCGCTGGCGCTGGAGCCAGGCAAGCTGCTGGCGGCGGTTAATCAGACGCTGGTGCCGATGAGTCACCCGCTGCACGCCGGTGATGAAGTGGCCTTTTTCCCGCCCGTGACCGGAGGCTAAGATGGAAACGCAGATTCGCGTCGGTCCCGCGCCCTTTGATATGGCGGAAGCCTATCGCTGGCTGGCAGCCTGTGATGAAGATGGTGCAGTCGTGACCTTTACCGGCAAAGTCCGTAACCACAATCTGGGCAACGACGTCGCGGCACTGACGCTGGAGCACTATCCCGGCATGACCGAAAAAGCGCTGCAGGAGATTGTTGATGCGGCGCGCGAACGCTGGCCGCTGCAGCGCGTCACGGTTATCCATCGCGTGGGCGAACTGTTTCCCGGCGATGAAATCGTGCTGGTGGGCGTGACCAGCGCCCATCGCGGCAGCGCCTTTTCCGCTGCAGAGTTCATCATGGATTACCTGAAAACCCGTGCACCGTTCTGGAAGCGAGAAGCGACAAAGCAGGGCGATCGCTGGGTGGATGCCCGCGACAGCGACCACCAGGCGGCTCAGCGCTGGGAGTAAGCTGCGTTAACGGCTTAGTGGGCAAAGGTGTCTGCGCCCGCTGAGCCGTTAACCGCAGACACGCCGCTGCCCGCATCCCCGGACATCACGACGCCTAGCGCGGGATTAAGGCTGCTTCAACTGCTCAGCCGGGCCAAACCCGGTCTGACCGTGGCTGTGTTCGCCGCCGCCAGCGGTGCGCTTCAGCTGAATGACCTGGCCCTGTTGCCAGGCGTTGGCACCTGCCGCGGCAGGATGCGCCACGATATCCGCACGCTGGGCGCGGATCTTTTTGCTGTCGACGTCAAAACGACGATCGCGGTCCGCCAGCAGCCGCGAGTCCATCTGACCATCCTCCGTAAAGCCCATCATCAGCGCCGGAATGCCGATCGGCAGCGTTTTGTCGCGATCGGTGTGCCAGGTGTGCCAGGTTTTCCCGTAGGTGTTCACAATGCGCTTCATCAGGGCGTGGTCAGCGGCTTCCGGTAAGCCTGGTGCAATCAGCGTGCCCGATTTCACCTCATACTGATGGCTGTGCCAGAGCTTTTTCTCTTCAGGCGGCAGGGTGTTAAACAGCCGTTCGCTGATAATGTACTCCACGCCCATCAGCCGTGCGTCGCGCGTGTTGCCGTCGTAAATCACCGCCTGCATCACATCGTCGTTCAGTACGGTGACATAGTGGTGCGCCTCCATCTGACCGTTCTTATCGCCGTTATAAAAATGGAATCCGTCGAGATAGGTGTTGATGGCGTCGATGGGCGGACGTGACTGCATCACGCTGGCGCCGCTCTCCAGCACTTTAAGCGAGGAGGAGGTGGGGGCGCCCGGCGATTTTACCTGGGCAGGCGTATTATTGGCGCCGCAGCCGGTTAATAACAGGCTGAACGCCGCAACAGGCCAGAGTTTAAACATCGTAAGTTCCTTTAACGGTAAAAAAGATAACCTTAGTTCAGTTCTCGCCTGCCTGTGAAACTCTGGCAATGGTAGAGTAGAGCTTTGGTTCATTCTGAGGACAGGCATGTCATCCACCCCGATTCTGCAACGTCTGACACTGGTCGCCGCACTGGTGCTGGCAGGTTGTAGCAGCAAGAAAACTCCTGAGGCGCCGGTGCGGCAGCCTGAAGATGTCAAAGCGCAGATCCAGCGGCTGTTGCCCTCGCACGTCAGCAATAAAGCGGCATGGAGCGACGATATCTACACCACCTTCCGCACTCAGCAGATCGATCCCAGCGCCAGCAACCTCTGCGCGGTGATCGCCGTGGCGGATCAGGAGAGCAACTTCAGCGCCGAGGCCGCCGTGCCGGGTCTGCCAAAAATCGCCTGGGGCGAGATCAATCGCCGTGCGGCGCAGGTGCACGTTCCGGCATTCCTGGTGCGTACCGCGCTGCAGATCAAATCGCCCACCGGTGAAAGCTACGCCGCCCGGCTGGACAAAGTGCGCAGTGAGAAAGAGCTGAGCGCTATTTTCGATGACCTGATCGATATGGTGCCGATGGGCCAGACGCTGTTTGGTAATCTCAATCCAATCCACACCGGCGGGCCGATGCAGGTCAGCATTGCGTTTGCCGAAGCGCATG
Source organism: Pantoea sp. RG18 (assembly GCF_025910075.1). Lineage (NCBI taxonomy): Bacteria > Pseudomonadati > Pseudomonadota > Gammaproteobacteria > Enterobacterales > Erwiniaceae > Pantoea > Pantoea sp. RG18. The sequence continues at coordinate 31,497 of NZ_JAPCIL010000007.1, read as the reverse complement.
CCAAAGGCTACCCGTGGCCGATCGATGGCACCATCCGGCGTGAAGTCTTTACCCGTCATGGCGGGATCTACTTCGGGACGATGCACCTGCTCGGCTATCCGGCTGACTACAGCCAGCCGCTCTACCGCTTTGCCGACTACAATGCGGGCTGGTATGCCAGCCGCAATGCGGCCTTCCAGGCGGCGGTGTCGCGCGCCACCGGCATGAAGCTGGCGCTGGATGGCGATCTGATTCTTTATGGATCGGATGCGGCGGGCGGCACCGAACTGGCGGTGCGCACGCTGTCGAAGCAGATCGATATGAGCAACAGCGACATTCGCCGCGATCTGGAGAAAGGAGAGAAAGCGTCGTTCAGCGACAGCGAACTCTGGAAACAGGTCTTTACCCTGGCGGATAAAATGGCGGGTAGAAAGTTACCGCGTGAAATGCTGCCGGGCATCAAGCTGGAAAGCCCGAAAATTACCCGTAATCTCACCACGGCGTGGTTTGCGCAGCGTGTCGACAGCCGTTATCAGCAGTGCCTGTCGCGACGTTAAGCGGCATGTTGTGGCGCAGTTGAGCTGAGCTGTGCCACACTTAGAGCCAGTTCCGGGCGACTTTTATTGTTATCCTGGCCCTGAACTGTGCGCATCCTCATAAGGCCGTATGGGCCCGTGGCGTTTGTGTCGCGCTGTCGCTGGCCCAACGGGCTGAAACAGAAACAACGTATGCCTGCCAGACCAGGTTATTCATCCGGTTCCCTGTGTGGAGCCGGTCCTAATCCGTTTAACAAGAGGTGCATCATGGACCGATATCCACGAAATGATTCCATCGTTCAATCCGCATCTCGCGGTTTACAAGCCTATATGGCGCAGGTTTATGGCTGGATGACCTGCGGTCTGTTACTGACGGCGTTTGTCTCCTGGTACGCTGCGCGCACGCCAGCGATCATGGAGCTGGTTTTTGCTAACCGCATCACCTTCTTCGGACTGATTATCGTGCAGCTGGGGCTGGTCTTCTTCCTGTCAGGCATGGTGCATCGCCTGAGCGGGGCCGTGGCAACCGGGCTGTTTATGCTCTATTCGGCGCTGACCGGCCTGACCATGGCGAGTATCTTCCTGGTTTACACTAACTCCTCGATCGCCAGCACCTTCTTTATCACGGCGGGTATGTTTGGCGCGATGAGCTTCTACGGCTATACCACCAAACGCGATCTCAGCCGTTTTGGCAGCCTGCTGTTTATGGCGCTGATTGGCATCGTGCTGGCATCGCTGGTGAACTTCTGGCTGAAAAGCCCGGCGCTGATGTGGGCGATTACCTACATCGGGGTGGTGGTATTTGTGGGGTTAACGGCCTATGACACGCAGAAGCTGAAAAATATCGGTGAGCAGATCGATGCCCGCGATACGGAAAACCTGCGTCGCTACTCGATTATGGGCGCACTGACGCTGTATCTCGACTTCATTAACCTGTTCCTGATGCTGCTGCGGATTTTCGGCAACCGCCGTTAAGCCTGAGGGAGTAGCGGGGGAGGCGCACTGTCTGCGCCTCCCCTTTTTTATTACGACTTCTGCAACTTCTGCTCGTTCTTTTGACGCAGATGCTTCGCCCGACTCTCCAGCCCCAGATAGAGCACCAGCGCTAACAGCAGCGGCAGGATAAAGTAGAGCACGCGATAAGCCAGCAGCGCCGCAATGATAGTGCCATGCGAGGCGTGCTGACCGCTGAGTAATGCCAGGAAGACCGCTTCCAGTACGCCAATGCCCGCCGGAATATGAATGATTACCCCGGCAATACTGCTGATCAGCAGCACGCCCAGCACCATCGGATAACCGACGTCTCGGCCCAGCAGCAGCCAGATAATCGCCCCCATCACCATCCAGTTGGCACAGGAAACCGCAAACTGCAGCAGCGCCATGCGCAGCGAGGGCAGTTGCAGCGTCTGGCCTTTTACCGTCCAGCGACGCTGCTTTGAGAAGGCACAGGCCCAGAGGTAGACCACCACCAGCACCAGCAGAGCGCCACCAATCAGCCGCAGGGTGGTTTCACCAATAAACCAGCCGCTGGGGATCGAGACCATGCCCGCACTGAATACCACGCCCGCCAGCAGAATATAACCCAGCCAGTTAGTGGCGATGCTCAGAGAGAAGATGCGGGTAATGGTGCCGCTATCCAGCCCTAACCGTGAATAGAGCCGGTAGCGCATCGCGACGCCACCCACCCAGGTGCTCAGCGTCAGGTTGAAGGCGTAACAGATAAACGACACCAGCATCACCTGCCGCTTCGCCAGCTTATGACCGCAGTAGGCGCGTCCAATCAGGTCATAGCAGCCATACACCAGGTAACTCAGCACCACCAGTCCGGCAGCGGTCAGTACCACAAAGCGGTTGTAGTTAACGATGACGTCATAAACATCTTCCCAGTTCACTTTGCGGGCATAGACCACCAGCAGAACCACCACCGCGATGAAAAAGAGTACGGTGAGGATTTTTTTCGCCAGTTGCCAGCGTGGATGTTTTTTTGCCATCAGGATTTTGCTCCCGGGTTATCAGTTTCAACGCGATCCTGCGTCTCCATTTCAGGCTGTACCGGCTCACCCACCTGGGCCAGCAGCGGCGTATGCGCCGGCAGCCAGCCAGCGATGGCCGGGAAATGGCGCAGGAAGTGGAATACCACCACGCTTTTACTCAGTTGCCACCAGTTGCGCGGCGGTAAGCGATCTTCCTGCACGCGCTGGCAATCGTTGGCCAGCAGCGCTTCCAGGTTATCACGCAGCGTCTGGTTAAACGGTCTGTCGTGGATGATCAGATTGGCTTCAAGGTTAAGTGACAGGCTGAGCGGATCGAGATTGCTGGAGCCGACGGTGGCCCAGTAGTCGTCTTTTACCGCGATCTTGCCGTGCAGCGGGCGACGGATATATTCGTAAACTTCAACGCCGCCATCGACCAGATAGTTGTAGAGCAGCTCCGCGCCCACTTTCACAATCGGCATATCTGGTTCGCCCTGCACAATCAGTCGTACCCGGACGCCACGCTGCGCGGCGTTGCGCATCTCACGCAGCAGCCGGTAGCCGGGGAAGAAGTAGGCATTGGCGATAATCACATCCCGCTTCGCCTCGCGCAGCATCTCCAGGTAGTGGACTTCGATGTCGTCGCGATGCTCGTCGTTATCGCGATAAACATAGAGCACCTGAGCATCGCCGGGCGTGGCGTTGACCGCCGGACGATGAGAGCGCGATCCCCACCAGCGGCGGGTATTCTGTTCGCTGCCAATCGCCTGTTGCAGATAGCGGGCGATGTCACCCACCACCGGGCCTTTGACCTGCACCGCATAATCCTGTTTCGCTTCCGGGCCATAATCGGTGTTGTGCTCGGCCGAGAAGTTAATGCCGCCCACAAAGGCTACCACGTCATCCACCACCACGGTTTTGCGGTGCAGGCGGCGGAAAACGTTGGTGCGCATCCCCATCACCAGCGGACGCGGATCGTAATAGATGAAACGCACGCCAGCGCTGGTCAGGCTGTTAACAAATTTGTCGGAGAGTTCGGCAGAGCCATAACCATCGACCATCACTTCGACCCGCACGCCGCGCTGGGCTGCCGCCAGCAGTTCGCGGTGCAGGGCGTTGCCCACGTCATCCTCAAACAGAATAAAGGTTTCGATTAATACCGTACGTTCCGCCCGCTGGATCGCGCCAAAGACCCGCGGGAAAAACGCTTCGCCATTTTCCAGCAACAGCAGCCGGTTGCCTTCCTGCCAGCTAAAATTCATAGGTGAATCTCCACCGCCAGCGGCGCATGGTCGGAAAGATGGGACCAGGGCTTGCGCGGCAGCGCCCACGGATGACTGACGGTGGCGTTGCGGACATAGATGCGGTCAAGCCGCAGGATCGGGAAGCGCGCCGGGAAGGTGCGCGCCGGGCGTCCGGTTTTCATGCTGAATACCTCTTTCAGGCCTGCGCCATGTTTCAGAATGGAGTTAGCGCGTCGCTGCCAGTCGTTGAAATCGCCCGCCACCACCACCGGCGCGTCGGGCGGCAGTGAGTTAACCATTTCACATATTTTCTTCATCTGCGCGTGACGATGCGCCTCTTTCAGGCCCAGATGAACACAGATGACATGCAGCGTGCCGTGCGGCTCGGGCAGGGCGATCTGGCAGTGCAGCATGCCGCGGTTTTCACTGCCCGCCACCGAGATATCCCGATTCTCATAGTCGGCGATCGGGAAGCGAGACAGCACCGCATTGCCGTGATGCCCCTCCGGATAGACCGCATTACGCCCATAGGCGAAATCGTTCCATATGGTGTCGGCCAGAAACTCATAATGAGGAGACTCGGGCCACTCCTCATGGTTAAGGGAGTGGATGGCATGCGTGCCCATCACCTCCTGCAGAAAGACCACATCCGCCTCCGTTGCGCGAACGGCGTCGCGTAATTCGGGCAGGATGAAGCGGCGATTGAAAGGGGCGAAACCCTTGTGTGTATTGATCGTCAGGACTTTTATTGAAAATCCTTGCTTGTTTTGTGGCATACTCGCGACGCACTCCTTTTCATCATCAATAGAATCAAAGTGTAGTCTTTGTCACAAATGGGTGGTGAAAGAGGACGAAAATTAGGGCGTTATCCGAAAATTGTTTTACATTGAGGAAATCGTTTCCGGCTTGTGCCGGTAGCACTTGGGCGACCTGTTGGGTCTGCCAGGAGAACTGAATGAAATGGTCTAATCGTATTCAAATCATCACGGGTCAGACGTTGTTGCATATTGCTATGCATCTGCTGGTGATCGCTGCACTGATCTGGGGCTGGAAACACAAAGCGCTGGTTGATGTCTGCAGCACGCTGGTGGCGATGTACGCACTGGTTTTTGTTGCCATGCTGGTGACACAGCGCATTGCCCGTTTACGTACTCTCGGCGATTATCTTGAAGAAGCGACCACCACTTACTACTTTGGCGCCGCCATGATGACACTGTTCCTGGTGTCGCGGATTTACCACAACAACCTGCTGCTGGCGTGTCTCGGGGTAGTGATGTTGCTGGGTCCGGCGCTGGTCTCGCTGCTGGCGAAAGAGCCACCGCGACGAATCGAAAACAAACGTAGTTAAGTTGAAGGCCACCGGAAGGTGGCCTTCCTGTTTTCAGGCGGTTAAGTTGTGTCAGGAAATGTGAGCTATCTCGCACACTGCTCTTAAAGCTGTTACACTCGCCCGCTTACGCATCGTAGTTTGCGCCCTTTTCACGCGTCAGCCCTGGCTGGCGTCACTATCCCTCTGAAAACTACACCGTGAATCACGGTCAGAGCGGACCGGAGTAAATCACTTAATGTCTTTTGACTCTCTCGGCCTGAGTGCCGATATTTTGCGCGCGGTCGCCGAACAAGGCTACAGCGAACCCACACCTATCCAGCGCCAGGCGATTCCTGTTGTGCTGGCAGGCCGCGATCTGCTGGCGAGTGCCCAGACCGGCACCGGCAAAACAGCCGGCTTTACCTTACCGATGTTACAAAAACTCTCTGCCACTGCTACGCCCATCCGCGGTCGTCGCCCGGTGCGCGCCCTGATCCTGACCCCAACCCGTGAACTCGCGGCGCAGGTTGGCGAAAACGTCAGCGACTACAGCAAATATCTCTCGCTGCGTTCCATGGTGGTGTTTGGTGGCGTCAGCATCAATCCACAGATGGTAAAACTGCGTGGCGGCGTCGATATCCTGGTGGCAACGCCTGGACGCCTGCTGGATCTGGCACAACAGAATGCGGTTGACCTGTCACAGGTCGAAATTCTGGTGCTGGATGAAGCGGACCGTATGCTGGATATGGGCTTTATCCACGACATCCGTCGCGTACTGGCGCGTCTGCCAGCTAAACGTCAGAACCTGCTGTTCTCTGCCACCTTCTCTGATGAGATCAAAGGCCTGGCTGAAAAGCTGCTGACCAACCCGGAAATGATTGAAGTGGCTCGCCGCAACACCGCCTCCGAGCAGGTCGCGCAGCAGGTGGCTTTCGTTGATAAGAAGCGTAAGCGTGAATTGTTGTCTCAGCTGATTGGCGAAGGCAACTGGCAGCAGGTGCTGGTCTTCACCCGGACCAAACACGGCGCGAACCACCTTGCCGAGCAGCTGGGCAAAGATGGCATCTCCGCCGCCGCGATCCACGGCAACAAAAGCCAGGGAGCACGTACCCGCGCGCTGGCCGACTTCAAATCAGGCGGTATTCGCGTCCTGGTTGCCACCGATATCGCGGCCCGTGGCCTGGATATCGAAGAGCTGCCACACGTCGTGAACTACGAGCTGCCTAACGTCGCCGAAGATTACGTTCACCGTATTGGCCGTACCGGCCGTGCAGCTGCGACCGGTGTCGCACTGTCGCTGGTTTGCGTCGATGAGCATAAACTGCTGCGTGATATCGAACGTCTGCTGAAGCGTGAAATCCCGCGTCTGGCCGTTGAGGGTTATGAACCCGATCCGAGCATCAAAGCGGAGCCGATCATCAACGGTCGTCAGCAGCAGTCTCGCGGCGGTGCAGGTGGCGGTGGCGGCGGCCGTGGTCGCAGCCAGGGCGGACAGGGTGCAGGCGCATCGCGCTCATCTTCATCCGGCGAAAAGCGTCCTCAGGCGCGTCGTCAGAGCCAGGCCGCTCCTCAGGGCGATAGGCCCGCAGCCCGTCCGCGTCGTCCGACAGCAGCGAAGCGTACCGGAAACGTCTGAGTATGAGGGTTTTACTGGCACCGATGGAGGGCGTGCTGGATTCACTGGTGCGCCAGCTGTTATCGGAAGTGAACGACTACGATCTCTGCATTACTGAGTTTTTGCGCGTGGTCGATCAACTGCTGCCGGTAAAATCTTTCTACCGTCTCTGCCCCGAACTGCATAACGCCAGCCGCACGCCTTCCGGCACGCGGGTGCGTATGCAGCTGCTGGGGCAGCATCCCGAATGGTTAGCCGAGAACGCCGCACGTGCGGTGGAACTGGGCTCATGGGGTGTGGATCTCAACTGTGGTTGTCCTTCTAAACTGGTCAACGGCAGCGGAGGCGGCGCAACTCTTCTTAAAGATCCCGATCTGATCTATCGCGGCGCGAAAGCGATGCGTGAAGCGGTGCCTGCAGATTTGCCGGTGACGGTGAAAGTGCGGCTCGGCTGGGACTCCAGCGCCCGCAGTCTGGAGATTGCCGATGCGGTGCAACAGTCCGGTGCCAGCGAACTGGTGGTGCATGGGCGGACCAAAGAAGAGGGCTATCGCGCAGAGGCGATCAACTGGCAGGCGATTGGCGATATTCGTCAGCGGCTGCGCATTCCGGTGATTGCCAATGGCGAAATATGGGACTGGCAAAGCGCGCAACACTGTATGGCGGTAACCGGCTGCGATGCGGTGATGATTGGCCGTGGCGCACTGAACATCCCCAACCTGAGCCGGGTAGTGAAATATAACGAGCCGCCGATGGCCTGGCCTGATGTGGTGCGGTTATTACAGAAATACAGCCGGCTGGAAAAGCAGGGCGATACCGGCCTCTACCACGTGGCGCGTATCAAACAGTGGCTCGGTTATCTGCGCAAAGCCTATGGCGAAGCCGATGGCTTATTCAGCGAAATCCGTGCGTTAAAATCGTCGGGCGACATTGCACAGGCGATCGATCGTCACGCGCATGTTCATGGTTTGTGATAAAAAATCAGGCGACCCCTTAGCGGCCTGACGGTATAGTGGGAAAAATTTCCTGGACCCCTTGCCTGCTATGTCTGACTCCGCTGTGTTGAGCAACAGCCAGCTCAACAAACGAATCCTCTCCGTTATTATCTTCACTTTCTTCTGCTATCTCTCTGTCGGCCTGCCGCTGGCCGTGCTGCCAGGCTTCGTCAAAAATCAACTTGGCTTCAGCTCCTTTATCGCCGGACTGATTATCAGCATTCAATATTTTGCGACGCTGCTCAGCCGTCCGCAGTCGGGCCGTCTGGCCGATCGCCTTGGGCCAAAGCGGGTGGTGATGCTGGGACTGCTCTGCTGCGGCATGAGCGGGGTGCTGACTATCGTAGCCGCACTGCTGAGCGGCTGGCCGTGGCTGAGTCTGGCGCTGCTGGCCATCGGGCGGCTGTTTCTCGGCGTAGGTGAAAGCTTCAGCAGCACCGGCTCTACCCTGTGGGGTATGAACATCGTCGGGCCGATGCAGACCGCGCGCGTGATCTCCTGGAACGGTGTTGCGACCTATCTGGCAATGGCCGTCGGTGCACCGCTGGGTGTGCTGCTGAACAGTGAATTTGGTATGAGTGGATTTGCCGGGCTGATTGCGCTGATGGGCGTGGCGGGCTATCTGATGGCCAGTCGCAAACCGGCGGTGACGGTCAGTGTGGGCGAGCGCATTCCGTTTCACCGCGTCTTTTCGCGCGTCTGGCTTTATGGCCTGGCGCTGGGCTTCGGCACCATCGGTTTTGGCGTTATCGCCACCTTTATCACCCTCTATTTTGCCAGCCGTGACTGGCAGGGCGCGGCCTATGCGCTGACGCTGTTCAGCCTGGGTTTTGTGCTGGTGCGTCTGGGGTTTGGTCGCTTTATTACCCGTTTCGGCGGGCTGCGCGTGTCGCTCTTCTCATTCCTGCTGGAATGTCTGGGACTGCTGATTATCTGGCAGGCGGACAGCGCCTGGCTGGTAGGGGCGGGCGCATTCCTTACCGGCAGCGGATTTTCGCTGGTCTTTCCGGCACTGGGCGTTGAGGCGGTTAAACGGGTTGAGCGCCAGGATCAGGGCTCTGCGCTGGGCACCTATTCCGCTTTTCTCGATCTGGGCCTGGGTTTAACCGGCCCGGTGGCGGGATTGCTTATCGGACACTGGGGGATGCAGTCAGTCTATCTGGCGGCGGCGTTGATGGTGCTGGGAGCGCTGCTGATTACCCTGCGGCTTTACTGGCAGCAGCGGCTTATCGCCTGAATGACGATAAGCCGCAGACCGTTAAAAATGGCTGAACGCCCAGTAGAGCAGGGCAGAGAGCAGAATAGATACCGGCAGCGTTAAAATCCAGGCGACGGCCAGGTTACGCAGCGTCGAGAGCTGCAAGCCGGAACGGTTCGCCGCCATAGTGCCCGCTACGCCGGATGAGAGCACGTGAGTGGTGGAAACCGGTAAACCGAAACCGTCTGCCGCGCCAATGGTCATCATCGCCACCAGTTCGGCGCTGGCGCCCTGAGCATAGCTCAGATGGGTTTTACCGATTCGTTCTCCCACTGTGACCACAATCCGGCGCCAGCCGACCATGGTGCCCAGTCCCAGCGCAATCGCCACCACCACTTTCACCCACATCGGAATAAAACGGGTGGCGCTGTCGAGTTCCGTTTTCACTGCCTTGAGATTGCGTTCCGTCTCCTGCGGCAGTCTGACCTCGGCGCTCTGCAGATGCTTGATCGATTCTGACGCCAGATACATCTGGTTGCGGGTATTGGTCACCGCCTGAGCTGGAATGTTTTCCATTGAACCGTAACGACGAATCTCATCGCCGACTTCGCGCAGCGTCATCGCCAGCGCGGGCAGCACGTCGGGATTCATGCTGTTGCTGCCAACAAAGCCGGTCAGTACCTCACGGGCCGGTGGAGGATTGGCTGACGCGGGTTGCAGTTGCAGTAGCTGATGGGCGGTCACTTCGTTCAGCGCCGCGACGCGCGGGATCTGATCGGGTGGCAGCGATCGATTCAGGGCGTAGGCGATCGGCATGGTGCCCACCAGGATCAGCATAATCAGCCCCATTCCTTTCTGACCATCGTTAGAGCCGTGCGCAAACGACACGCCGGTACAGGTCAGGATCAGCAGGCCGCGGATCCAGACCGGTGGCGGCTGATTGCTTTCTGGCGCCTGATAAAGCTGGCGATTGCGGATAAACAGTTTCATCACCCACAGCAGCAGCCCGGCGCAGACAAAGCCGACCACCGGCGACAGCAGCAGTGCATAGCCGACCTTCAGTGCCTGATCCCAGTCAACCCCGCTCAGACCGCTGCGTCCGTGCAGCATCGCATTGGCAACGCCGACGCCGATGATCGAGCCGATCAGCGTATGGGACGACGACGACGGCAGCCCTAAATACCAGGTGCCCAGGTTCCAGATAATCGCTGAGAAGAGCAGCGCATAGACCATGGCAAACCCGCTGCCGCTGCTGGCCTGCAGGATCAACTCCACCGGCAGCAGTGAGATAATGCCAAACGCCACCACGCCGCTGGAGAGCAGCACACCCAGAAAGTTACAGAAACCGGACCAGACCACCGCGACGCCGGGCGTCAGCGAATGGGTGTAGATCACGGTCGCCACGGCATTGGCGGTATCGTGAAAGCCATTCACGAACTCAAAGCCGAGCGCAATCAGCAGTGCCAGCCCCAGCAGAAAGAACGGCAGATAGCTGGTGACCGGCATATTGGTCTCTTCAACATCGCTGACCAGATTGAGACCGGCGAACGCCAGTCCGGCAACCAGCAGAATAAAGAACAGCGGTTTACTGAAACGGCTATTTTTGCCGTTGAAATCGGGGCGACCTCGGGCTGATGAGGAGGAGAGACTGTTTTCGCTCATGGTGTACCTCTGGTGGCTGATGCCGGATGCTGATTTGCACCGGGTCAACGCAGTGTGATACGCGCTTTATATGACAGATTAATGATCGTCGGACGGGGCATTCTGAGCGGAGTGCGGGGAAAAACGCGGAAACGCAGGCAATAAAAAAGCCAGCGACAGGCGCTGGCTTCTGAAAGCAGGGCGGCAATTACGAGCTGGTATTGGCCGCGGCTGCAGGGGCTGCTGGTGTTACCGGAGCGGCCGGTGCGGCTGGCTCAGTGGCCGGCTGCTGTGGCTGCGCGGCATCACTGTTTGCACCCTGAGGGGTGACTGGCGTCATTGGCTCTTCCTGTGGCACAGCCTGCGGGTTTTCCGGCATCGGAACTGGCGCAGTCTGGATGTTGTTCTCCACGCCGTTCACTTTTACTGGCATACCGGTACGGCCCTGAATCGCGCCATTAACCTGATCCTGATTGACGCTGGCATCAACCAGAACTTTGCTCACCGCCTGATTCAGCGTAATCGGCACCAGCTCACGCGAGTTGAACTGCTCTTCGGTGGTCGACAGCGGGTTATGCACTTCTACATACCGTGAACCGTCTGGCTCCACGGTCGCTTTTACCGGCTGATCAACGAACTGTACGCGCGTACCGACCGGCACGTTCTGATACAGCCATTTGATATCGTCAGCGCGCAGACGCACACAACCATGGCTCACGCGCAGGCCGATACCGAAGTTGGCGTTGGTGCCGTGAATCGCATAGAGGCGACCGATATAGAGCGCATACAGGCCCATCGGGTTATCCGGGCCTGGCGGGAAGACCGCTGGCAGGGTTTCACCGCGCGCCGCGTAATCCGCATGCATGCCTTTGGTTGGCGTCCAGGTCGGGCCATCTTTTTTACGTTCTACCGCTGTGGTCCAGTTAATCGGGGTATCTTTACCCAGCTCACCGATACCAATAGGCAACACCACCACGGTTTTGCTGCCTTTCGGATAGTAGTAAAGACGCATCTCAGCGCTGTTAATCACAATGCCTTCACGCGGTGCGTCCGGCAGGATCAGCTGCTGTGGGATGATCATTTTGCTGCCAGCCTTAGGCAGATAAACGTCAACGCCCGGATTGGCTTCCAGCATATTGCTGAGGCCCATCTGGTACTGCGCCGCAAAAGCTTCCAGCGGCAGTTTGCTGTCTTCAGGGACAGTAATTTCGATATTTTCGCCGATCAGACGGCTGTTGGCCGGCGGTAACGGGTAAACCACAGCAAAGGCTGACTGGCTGAAGGCCGCCAGAGCCAGTGCGATTGAAGCGAAAGCGCGAATGATTTTCATATTTTACAATTCTTTATCGCCATATTTCAGGCTGTTCAGTGTGTCGAATTCATGCTGGCCACTGTGACCTGCTGCGCATTATATGTTCATTAATCTGACGTTGTGAATCGGGATTTTAACCTGCCTGCAATACTTTACGTAAATTCACCGCGGATGTTAGCGCATTTCCGGAAAGCAGGGCGCTAAAAATGGGGCTTTCCGGGGTTATCCCTGACTAAGGTTGCCACTGCGTTTGTTCGCCGCTGAGTTTGCGGTTCAGGAAAAAGGCGGCACTGATTAACGCCAGATGGGTCAGCGCCTGCGGCGTGTTGCCCAGCGCATGGCCGTGGCTGTCAAACTCCTCCGCGTAGAGGCCCAGTGGATTGGCGTAGCTCAGCAACTTTTCAAATTCAAAATGCGCTTCCTGAATCCGGCCCGCGCGCGCCAGACACTCGACATACCAGAAGGAGCAGGCTCCGAACGACCCTTCTGAGCCTTTCAGGCCATCGGCGGGCGTCTCATGCGTATTGTAACGGCGCACCATACCGTCGCTGACCAGGTTGGTTTTGATCGCATCCAGCGTGGCAATCCAGTCCGGGTCGGTGGCTCCCACAAAACGCACCAGCGGCATCAGCAGCATTGAGGCGTCGAGATGTTCGCCATGACGGGTCGAAGAGAAGTGACCCTTCTCACTGTTCCAGAAGTTAGCCCAGATATCTTCGCGGATCTCCCGGCGCGCCCGATCCCAGCGTTCATAAGGCATCGGCAGCGATCGCTTCATGCCCAGACGCAGCGCGCGATCCATCGCCACCCAGCACATCAGACGCGAGTGCAGGAAATGTTCCGGTTCACCGCGCATCTCCCAGATACCGGCATCGGGCTGATCCCAGTTCTCACACAGCCAGTCGATCATTTTGACGACATGTTCCCAGCCGCGCTGGGAGATCGCCTCACCATATTTATTGGCCAGATAGACCGCATCCATCAGCTCGCCATAGATGTCGAGCTGGGTCTGCTGCCAGGCGTCATTGCCGATGCGCACCGGACGGGAGTCGGCATAGCCGGAGAGATTCAGCAGCTCCATCTCGTGCAGTTCGGTGCCGCTGTCCAGCCGGTACATGACCTGCAGGCGCATCTCATCGTGATGGCTGTTTTCAACGCAGCGACCAACCCAGTGGGTAAAGTGTTTGGCTTCATCGATGTAGCCCAGCCGCATCAGGGCATACATGCTGAACGAGGCGTCACGGATCCAGGAGGCGCGATAGTCCCAGTTGCGTTCGCCGCCCAGCTCTTCGGGCAGGCCAAAGGTTGCCGCCGCCGCAATAGAGCCGTGCTGATGTGAGGTCAGCAGTTTGAGGACCAGCGCCGAACGCTGCACCATTTCGCGCCAGCGTCCCTGATAGTTACTGTGGGCGCTCCAGCGTCGCCAGTAGTTCAGCGTCTCTTCAAAGCAGTGTTCGGTGGTCAGCGCTTCGATATGCGCATCATCCACGCTGCCAAATTCAAACTGCGCATGTTCACCGGGTTGTAACGTGAAGAGGGCGGTCGCGCTCTCATCCTCCAGCGTCATCACCACGCTGGCGGCGAGACGCAACGACGGCTGGCCTTCGGCATGAAAATCGATACAGCCGTTGTGCGCCTCTGCGCGGGTCTGCGCCCGGGCGTAGTCGTGACGCGGTGAACAGCGCAGGCTAAAGGTCGCGCTGCCGCGTACCATTTTGACCCGCCGGATCAGACGCGGCAGCTTGTCCTTGTCATCACAAATCGGCATGTAGTCGGTGATCTCCGCTACGCCTTCATCATCCAGCCAGCGGGTCTGCAGGATGTTGGTATCGGGCAGGTAGAGCTGCTGACGTCGCGCATTGGGCCAGTCCGGGGCCAGGGAGAAAAGCCCGGCATCATCGCTGTCGAGCAGGGCGGCAAAGACCGACGGGCTGTCGAGTTCCGGCCAGCAGAGATAATCAATGGTGCCATCATTCGCGACCAGTGCGCAGGTGCGCAAATCTCCGATCACGCCATGGTCTTCAATCTTACGTTTTACCTTACTCATCCTCATCTCCCTGTCAGTGTCCATCCTAACTATAGCTGAGCCATCTGATGCGGCTTCGTTTGGGCACAGATGGTTAACGTACGGTTGAATGAGGCAGGGAAGGGGGGAGGGCGGGTGAGACATGGGAAATCGCCAGCAGGGTCGCCAGGCGCTGCTCAGCTTCGGCGACCTGTGCCACCGGTCAGCTCTCTCTTATAGCCGGTGGCGTCTGCTGGCGAATCCGTGGTTCATTTATTCCTGGTCGGCACGACGGTTGTGCCAGCGGCGGATCACCCAGCGCAGCGCAAAGGCGAATACCACTGCGCCGACCAGCCACAGCAGATGCTTCAGATGCTGGTCGAGTTTATGCAGCCACGGCGCGATGATGCCGCCCGCGAAATAGCCCAGCGTGACAAAGATCAGCGCCCAGATGGCCGCCCCGATGACGTTAAGAATAAAAAACTTCATCGGATTGAGGCGGCTGGCCCCAATGATGATTGGGCCAATCAGTCGAAAGCCATACATAAAGCGCACGCCAATCACAAACAGGCTGGGACGGCGTTTAATCAGGCGGTTCGCCTTGACCACTTTATCCTGATGCTTTTTAAAGCGGCGCAGGATCTGCGTGCCCCAGCGGCGACCGACCCAGTAGAGCAGTTGATCGCCGACAATACCGCCACCCATCGCGGCCAGCACCACTCCCACGTAATGCAGCAGCCCCTCATGCGCGGCGACGCCGCCCAGCAACGTAAATGTTTCCCCCTCGGCGATACAGCCAATAAAAAGTGCCAGATAACCGTACTGCGTAATTAATGCGTTGATATCCAGATGCAAAATGACCCTCCCTGTTCAGTGACTGTTTCTTCCAGTCTATACGCGATTTGGCTTCGCTTCCGCCCGTGCCTCATGGGTCCGTTTATTTATGCTGTTTTTTTGTCCGATCACCACGAAAGTTTCGCTGCCGTTTATACTTGAGAGGACGCTGCCCCCAAAGACGGATGCATCATCGGGCGGCCCACTGCATCAGAGGAGTGAATCTATGAATCATGTCTGGGGTCTGCTGGCGCATCCGAATCAGGAAATGCGTCATATCAAGCAAGAGAATGAGAGCGTATCGCACCATTACACCCACCATGTTCTGCTGATGGCGGCGATTCCGGTGATCTGCGCCTTTATCGGCACAACTCAGCTGGGCTGGAATCTGGGCGAGGGGCAATATGTGCAACTCAACCTGTTGACCGGGATTGGGCTTGGCATTCTGTTCTATCTGATTATTCTGGGTGGCGTCGCGGTAATGGGACGCGTGATTCACTGGATGGCACGTGATTATCCGCAGCGCCCCGGCGTACAGCGCTGTACGGTGTTTGCGGGCTATGTGGCCACGCCGCTGTTTCTCAGCGGGCTGGTGGCACTCTATCCACTGGTCTGGCTCTGCGTGCTGGCGGGCGCCCTGGCGCTACTCTACACCGGCTATCTGCTCTATATCGGTATTCCACTGTTTCTTAATATCGACCGCGAAGAGAGTCTGCGTTTTTCCGGTTCAACGCTGGCCATCGGCGTGCTGGTATTTGAAGTATTACTGGCATTAACCGTGGTGCTGTGGGGATATGGACCGCATCTGTTCTGACCGACCGCTGCCGCCGCTCTGGCGGCAGTTCTCTTTTTACGCCCGGAAACACTCTCACCAGGAAATTTCTTAACCTTACGGGTATGATATCGCCGCCAGCCCGCGCTCCGACCTCACTGAAGCGGGCGGCCTGTGTCGGTCTGACACAGTACATATTCATAACCGGGTTTTTTCTACGATGCCTGCAAAAATTCGTTCCACCCTGCTTTCGCTGGCGCTGCTCGTTTCAGGGCAGATTGTTTCACTTCCGGCGCAGGCGACGACGTCGCTGTCGCAACTGGCGCCTATTGCTCAGCCGCAGATCGCCTCTGGCAGTGCGATGATTGTCGATCTCACGACCAATAAAGTGCTGTTTTCCAGCCACCCTGACCGGGTCAGGCCCATTGCCTCCATCACCAAGCTGATGACTGCTATGGTGGTGCTGGATGCGCATCTGCCGATGAACGAGATGATAACCGTCGATGTCAGCCAGACGCCGGAAATGCGAGGTGTCTTCTCACGCGTTAAGCTCAACAGCCAGATCAGCCGCCGGAATATGCTGCTGCTGGCGCTGATGTCCTCGGAAAACCGCGCCGCCGCCAGCCTGGCTCATGCTTATCCGGGCGGCTATAACGCCTTTATCCGGGCGATGAACGCGAAAGCGCGGTCACTGGGCATGAAACAGACCCGCTACGTGGAGCCAACCGGCCTGTCGACGCAAAACGTCTCCAGCGCCCAGGATCTGGTTAAATTACTCAAAGCAACGCGGGAATATCCGCTGCTTGGCGCGCTCAGCACCACTAAAGAGGAGACGGCAGTGTTTGCCCATCCGAGCTATGCGCTGCCGTTCCGCAACACCAACCATCTGGTCTATAAAGATGACTGGCACATTCAGCTGACCAAAACCGGTTACACCGATGAGGCGGGCCACTGCCTGGTGATGCGCACCATGATTAATAATCGTCCGGTGGCGCTGGTGGTGCTGGATGCCTTTGGCAAATATACCCACTTCGCCGACGCTAACCGTCTGCGCAGCTGGATTGAGACCGGTAAAGCGGCGCCGGTGCCGGCTGCCGCACTGGCATATAAAAAACAGAAATCGGGCCAGGTTGCCAGTAATGGGGCCAGCAGCGCCGACGTTGAGTAGAAAACAGCCAGTGTTACGCGCTGCGGACACTGGCATTATCTGCAGGCTGAGCGGGTATCCGGGATGATGCAGGCAGAGGCGTACAGCGATTTTCACGCCTCTGTCTGCACCGAATTAGCCCGAAAAATGCCCGTTATTCCTATATTGCCATCCCTTGCAAAGCCCTACACTACGCGCGACTGGCGAGGGACGATCGCCTGATTTAAGCTGCCGGAATCTTACTCATATGTTTAAGCTACGATCCTTTTTTGCATTGTTAATGCTGGCGCTGGTGGCGTTTGCCCCGGCGCTGACGCTGGCCGCGGATGATAAGGCCACTGCTGCTCAGGAACAGGATGCGCCGCCGAAGCTGAATGCTGCGGTTGAACTGCCGAAAATGCAGAAGATCCTCGATAAAATCAAAAGTCAGGTCTCCGTTGATGCTGGCGAAAACAAGCTGACTCAGCTGAATGAAATGGCGCTTGAGCTCTCAGGCAGTGCCGACACGCTGGGCCAGGCGCTGCTCCCCGATCGCCAGCAACTGGAAGCCCAGTTGCAGGTTCTGGGGCCGGCACCTAAAGCCGACAGCGGCGTAAAAGAGACGTCGGAAGTGACGCGCAAGCGTAACGCGCTGGAGAGTCAGAAAAGCAAACTCGACGACCAGATCAAACAGGCCGAAGGCATTAAAAATGGCGCGCTGATGCTCTCCTCGCAGATTGTTAACCTGCGCCGCGATCAGCTGAAAAGCCAGCTGGCGCTGAACTCCGGCACCATTCTGGGGCCGCGCTTCTGGTCACCGCTGCTCAATAGTCAGGATCTGGATGGCGAGAAAATCGGTGAATTCCTGCAGGAGTTGCAGGACACCGCGGCACTCTCATGGGAGCCGGGCTGGCGCGTGGGCAGTGTCTTCTGGCTGCTGGCTGCCATGCTGGTGATGACGGCTGGCCGTCGTTACAGCGAAGAGTTTCTGGCCTGGATTAGCATTCACAAACTGCCGGAAGGGAAGCTGCGCCGCAGTTTCCTGGCGGCAGCGATAGCCCTGACCACCCTGGTGGCTGTCGTCCTCACCTTTAACTTTATCGCCCTGGCCTTTACCCGCCGTGATGAAGTTTCTGAAAACGTTCAGGACTTTGTGGATCAACTGGTTCGGCTCAGTGTCTTTTGTGGCCTGATTGCCGGACTGGGACGCGCTTTCCTCTCTACCCGTCGCCCCAGCTGGCGTTTACCGACCATCTCCAATGAAGTGGCGATGGCGTTAAAACCGTTTCCACCGATTACCGCCGTGCTGGTCTTTATCTTCCAGACGGTCGAAGCGTTTAACTACAGCGTCGGCACCAGCCTGAATACCACCATTTTTGCCAACGGGCTGACGGCACTGCTGATTGGTACTACCGCGCTGGCGATCAGCATGCGCACCAACCGGGTTCGTCGCCGTATGACCCAGGCGGGCACACCACCAGAGGCTCGCTCTACGCTGGTCGGACTGATCCAGATGGGCCTGACGCTGACCGGCATCGCCATTCTGGTGTCGCTGCTCATCGGTTACGTCACGCTGGCGCGCTTCCTGAGTTATGAAGTGATCTGGTGCGGCCTGCTGTTTGGTTCGTTCTACTTCCTCAGTCATCTGCTCAACGATGGCTGTGAGAGCCTGTTCTCGACCAGTAACGCAACCGGTCGCCGTATTCAGAGTTCGCTTAACATCAATGAGCGTCATCTGCAGCAAACGGCTACGTTGCTGACGGCCATCGGTAAAACCTTCCTGGTGCTGGTTGTGGCGCTGGCGCTGGTCAACGGGACCTTTGCCTCTTCAACACCGATTGAGCTGCTGCAAAAAGTGATTGAGTTCTGGGGCGGTAAAGGGCTTGAATCCCTGAATATCGTCCCGGCGCATATGGTGAATGCGATTATCTGCCTGATCGTCGGCATCTATGTGCTGCGAACGGTGCGCCGCTGGCTCGACACCGATTTTCTGCCGAAAACCACCATGGATGTGGGCATGCGGGTGTCGCTGGTGACGCTGTTCAGCAACATCGGTTATGTGCTGATTATCCTGCTGACGTTGTCGATCATGGGCCTGCAGTGGAATAAGCTGGCTTGGATCGTCAGTGCCTTGTCGGTAGGTATCGGTTTTGGCTTACAGGAGATTGTGAAGAACTTTATTTCGGGGCTGATTCTGTTGACCGAGCGGCCAGTGAAGGTTGGCGATCTGGTGAGCATCAGCGGTATCGAAGGGGATATCCGCCGG
Source organism: Pantoea sp. RG18 (assembly GCF_025910075.1). NCBI lineage: Bacteria > Pseudomonadati > Pseudomonadota > Gammaproteobacteria > Enterobacterales > Erwiniaceae > Pantoea > Pantoea sp. RG18. The sequence goes on along the minus strand of NZ_JAPCIL010000007.1, from coordinate 12,692 downwards.
ATTAACGTGCGCGCCACCGAGATCCAGCTGGGCGATAAATCCACGGTGATTGTGCCGAACTCGCAGTTTATCTCGCAGAACGTGCGAAATGCCACCATGGGTAATGCGCAGGGGGTGGTCACGATTACGCTGACGTTCCCGCTCGACATCGATCCGGCGAAAGTGCGCGATATCCTGCTGGAGGTCTACAACGAAAATGAACGCATTCTGGAGACGCCAGAGCCATCCGTTTCGTTTAAAGACCTGACTCAGCAGGGAATTATATTGAGCGTCACCGGTAACGTGGCGGGTCAGCGCCAGATCGCAGGGGCGAAGAGCGACCTGCTGTTCGATATTCTGACGCGTCTGCGTAAAGAGGGCATTCTGCTCTCCACACCGCAAACCATGATTATCGAGCGCCGTCAGCAGATGGCGGGTGCGGAGCCGGTCCCCGAAGAGAAGCTGGTTTAAGAGAACCAGGTTTAGGTGTGTAAAGGCCGACTTCTGTCGGCTCTGATGGTAAATACAGTGTGGCCCGGTTAGCTGTGTAATCGAGCTGGCACAGGGAACACGGTCAGATCGGAAAGACGCAAAAGCTGTCATCCATGACATGCTCGGCCCACGCCATCCCTGGCGTGGGACGCTTTCCTCTTCTGACCGTGTTCCCAGCGCATTAAGTTTCTTCATTGCTGCCAGATTCACCCTGCTTCAGGATTGGCAGCAATCAAAGGGCCGACTGCTGTCGGCCTTTTTTATGTTCAAACGCTGGCTTATCAGCCCATTCACACTTCGCTTTCTACAGGGATTCAACGCGGCTGGTGCGCTGCCCGTCGCGGCTCACCGAGCGGATTGCCACCGCACCGCTGACCTGCGGCGGTCTGTTGACATCGTAGCGCTGCCAGTTTGTGCCCTTGTCCAGACTGTACTCCAGCGTCACGCCCGGTAGGGCCACGTTCATCAACAGGATGCCATCAACGATTCTGGCTCCCGGCACCGGCAGGAGATAATCGATGCCCGCCTTATCCAGCTTCGCCAGTTCCCGCTGTCCCAGCAGATTGGCAAATCGCTGCCAGTCATTAAGGCGTGCCTGCTGATCGACGAGATGGGTTTTGCCCCCCGCATACTCCTGACCCGCCTTGTAATCCTGCTCCCAGCTGGCGCGGTGCCAGCTTCGTTCCGCTACTGCAAACAGGCGAGGATAAATCATGTGCTCCATTTGCGCGTCTGTGCGTAACGTTTCGCTCCACAGCTGGGCCGAAATGCCGTAAGCACCGCTCCAGAGCTTCTCTGATTTGGCGCTGAAAAAGTTGCCGTCGCGATCCACCGAAGTTTCAGCATTCTGCGGCAGGTTGTCCGGCGCGAAGCCAAAGATTTTGCGCTCGTCGTTGAAGCGCGTGCCCCAGTAATAGCCGCGTTCCAGCGGGTTAACTTCATACGGAAAATCCAGATAGAGATAGTCGGGGCTGGAGATCACCACGTCGTAACCTTTCTGTGACCAGTCGCTGGCTGTGTCAAAACCGCCCCAGTAGAGGGTGTCCCAGAAGTTGACCGCGACGCGCGGTGTGGCAAAGGCTGCTGAATCTTTGGCATGTTTTAAACCATCCTGCCAGGCCTGCATTTTGCCAATACCGTGTCGGTTAACGATGTCACTGACGGTCAGTGCAAAGTAGCTCGGCAGGTGCGCCAGATCGTCCACTTTGCCGCTCTTCACCAGCGCCTGACAAACCTGCGATTTCGCCCACGGCAGATCTTCTTTACTCCAGTCGCGCAGACCGGTGCCCGGTTTAGGATCGCGCTTATCAGAGTAGCCAGCACCCAGCCGGATATTCTTCGCTTCGTCACCGCCAAAATGCCAGACGCCGAGCGGCTGTCCCGCTTCCCGGTGCATCGCCTGAACTTCACCGATCACTTTATCGACAAACCGCTGCGAACCCGCAATGCAGGGATTGAGATAGCTGGTGCGGTCATAGAGCTGCACCGAGGTGGTATTGGAGTCGTCGGTGGGATCGATCAGGCGATACGCACTGGCCTGTTCAGATTGTCCCTCCTTCATCAGCCGCTGATAGCGTGCTTCCATGGCGATGACGGCGGCACGGGCATGGGCGGGCATATCAATTTCCGGGATCACCTGGATGTGACGGGCCTGCGCATACTTCACAATCTCGATGTAGTCGGCACGGCTGAAGTAGCCGCTGCCGTTGTTATCGCTGAACGGACCAGAACCAAGCTGCGGCAGCAGGCAGCGCTGTTCGCTCAGGTCATGGCAGCGCTTAGCCCCCACGTCAGTCAGTTCCGGTAAGCCGGGAATCTCAATCCGCCAGCCCTCATCGTCACTGAGGTGAAAGTGGAAGCGGTTCATCTTCCAGGCCGCCATCTGATCAAGCAGCCGCATGACCGTCTGTTTACTGTGAAAGTTACGGGCAACGTCGAGAAACGCGCCGCGATAGGCAAAGCGTGGCGCGTCATGGGCTTCCAGCGTGGCAATACGCGGCGCGCCTTCGGTGGGTATCAGCGAGAGAATCGACATCAGACCGTAGAACGCACCGGCAGCATCGTAGCCCACCACAATGGCGCGGCGGGGAGTGATATCCAGATCGTATGCGCCCGGTTTAGCCTTTTTCCCGCTGAAATGATCCGGTTTAATCTGCGTCTTAATAGCAAATCCGGCAGGATCTTCTTTCAGGCCAAGCAGGGCCAGACGCTGCTTCACCGCCTCACCGGTTTCACGGGTCAGCCCGGTCAGAGACAGACTGACGCCACGGCTGAGATCGGCATCCTGCGGACGCAGTTTCACCTCAAGCGGCGTGGGTGTGATTTGACCGCGCAGCGCGGAAGCGGGCAGGGTGGCAACATCGCTGTTTTTATCAAACCGACTGGCGGGTTGCATCAGGATATTCCGGTCATCGGCACTGCGACGCCAGTTATCCCCCAACGGCAACACAAACTGGCTGGGATCTTCATGATCGGTGCTGGCAATAATTTTGGGGGTGGCCTGCCCGGACGTCACATACCAGCGCGGCATCACATCCGTGGCAAACAGCTGCCAGTATTCGTTAACGATCGGAATCTGCACCGATTCGCCCGCGCCAATGCCGGTGAACCTCTCAGTCGGCTCCAGCCGGGTCAGGTCGCCGACCAGATGGGTCATTTTGAACTGTTCGTTATCGACCCGCAGCGTCTGGTGGACGTTGCTCATGTAGATTGCCCAGTGTTTATCGGTCAGGGCTGGGCCGTTATTGGTCAGGGTAATGGTGGCGCGATTGCAGGCGGCATAGTCGGCACCCAGCGCGGCGCAGTCGGTGCCATGCAGGGCGGCCTGATTATCGTTCACCTGATAAGTGACGCCAAACTGGCTGATCTGATTCACCACCTGCTGCGCTGACGAGCTGGCGTGGCCTGTGGCTGCAGCGCCCAGCAGAGTGAGCGCGATAAGGCTTAACTTAAACATATTGATTCATCCTTGCTGCTGAAGAGATATCCGGGAGTTTGCAGGGCGTCAGAACAGCGTAAACGGCACGATAACCATAAATTTGATGTCCTTCTCGTCCTGAAAAATGTTGCCGTAACCGCCGCTGTAACTGGGCAGATTGCTGTGATTGTCGTAGCGGGTGTAATGCAGTTTAAACAGGGTATCTTTGGCGCGGCCCTGCTGGATTTGATAGATCAGATCAAGGTTCCAGGCGGACTCTTTCAGCCGCTGGCTCTGGTCAACGGTGAGCAGCGTGGCGGGTCTGGCATCCCAGCCCCAGACGTACGATGCGCCCACTTTCCATCCCGCCAGCTGCCATGGCGTTAAGTCGAGCATCGCCCCGGCAAAGATCGCTTTTTCGCCATTGGCGTTCCAGTCGGAACGGGCATCCCACCAGATATCCAGTCGTCCATTGGAGCTGGCGTAGCCTGGCGTCATGCGCTGCAGGAAGAAGCCCTGATTCCCCTCTGCTTTGACCCAGCTGCCTTCGAGTCGCAGATCAACCGGGCCGACGGTATAGCCGACCGTGATCGCCTGTAACCAGGCCAGGCCGTCATAGACATCACGGGGATTAGCGGCACCCCCCGCTACTTTGTCGTGGGCCCCGTAAAACTGATAGCTGGTGTAGAGTGCATTGCCGCCAGGTGTGGCTGACCACGAGGCTTTGGCAAAATATTGATCCATATAATCCGCCGCCTGGCCAAATGCGCCCTCAAGCACCAGGTTATTCCTGAAGTCATATTTCATGCCGAACGAATGCAGGTAGCTGACAGATGTTTTGCCATCAGCCTGGCGAAAATTATATAAATCACGATACCAGGGCGCTTTATATTTGTCGCTCCACATCCAGGAGAGCGATAATGCACCGGCCTGCTGGAAATCATACAGCGCACCGACTTCGACGCCGCGATAGGTTCCGGGTAAGAAACTCCAGTGTGGCGCAATAATTGTCTGTCCGGTTGGCTGAATATAACCGGCACGTAACCAGTAATCGTTATATTTTACTTTCAGTGCGGCTTTATAAACAGAAGCACCGCCGCTGTCGCCATTCCACTTTTCATCCCAGCGGGTACGCGCCTTACTGAAGCCAATTTCATTGGGTGCGGCGGGGCCGCTGTTGGAAAGCTCAGCAGCACCGAAAATCGCGAGGTCCAGACCAATCCACTCCCCGGCATAACCTGACTGATAGTCGAGATTACTGTTGAGCGAGGCATGATGTAAATTAGCCCGATACTGTCCCTGATATTCACTGGTGGGATCGGTGTCTCTGCGATCTCGCTGACGCTGCCAGTAAAAAATATTACCTTTCAGCGATGAGTCCTCAATAAATCCGCTGGCGTAAGCCGGTGATGAACTTATTGCAGTTAACGCTATTAATGCGGTGGCTATTTCAATTAACGCTAACGCGTAATTAATTTTTCGCATGATCACTCCTCCCTGAATGCAATCCGGATAACTAAGCAGAATATTATTGTGGCAGTAATCTATTTTTCGCGACGCGAATTATCAATTAGTAGCGTGGTGATTTGTGAACTATTGCGCAGAACCCGATGAGATAAAATAAAGCAGGTGCAATATGGGAGGGGAGATTAATATTTTGATGAAGATGTTAGCTATTGGCAGGACTGTTGCAATGGGAAGCTGGTGGTGCGAACGGGCCTCCCGGTTGTATGACAATCAGCCTGCTCAGATAAGCAGGCTGATCCATAAGGCGATTAAAACTGCTTCACCGCCCATCCCTTTTGCTTACTGGTTTTGCCAATCCCAGGATTGAAGCTGTTGGTGGGATCGAGCTGGCGATAGAACGCCGCCAGCTGCGGTTTGGCCTGATAGAGATGTCCGACGTTATGTTCAGCGGGATATTCCGCGCCCCGCGCCTGAAGGATCTCCAGCATCTGCGCTTTGAGCGCATGCACATCGACGCCTTTTCTGACGATGTAATCCTGATGAAACACATGACAGAAGAAGTGGCCATAGTAGAGACGATGGCTCAGCGAGGCGCGGATCTCATCGGGCAGGGTTTCGAACCAGTCCGCATCATTACGACGCAGGGCGATATCCAGCGCCAGAATGTCCTCGACCTCATCAGAATGCACCGCGTGGTAGCGCACTGCCGCACCCGCCGCTGCAAAGCGATGCAGAAAGGCGTGCGCACCTTCTTTGCCTTCACACTCGAAGAATTCGCCACCGCCTTCGCGGAAGTAGTCGCGCAGATAGTTACGCGCTTCCGCCACGCCGTCGCCAGACATCTTCAGCATCAGATGGTGTTCATATTTATCGCGATACTGCTTCATGCGTTTCGGCAGATGTGCCGGAAACAGTTTACTCAGGCGCTGCAACAGGCGATCGCTGAAGTGCGGTTTAACGAAGGAGAGTTTGCTCAGCCAGGCATCAACCCGCCCCTTCAGCGTGAAAAACAGCGGCATCTTGTCGGTGCCCAGCTTGTCGATCATCAGGAAGGTATCTTTGCCGTAGACTTCCGCAATGTCATAGATGTCGCGGTGCATATATTCGCCCGCCACCGGCAGATGGGTGAAATGCGCCAGCATGTGACGGCGGATATCGCTGAGAACGCCGGGCTCGTTGGTGCCGATGTAAAACACCTGCTGCTGCGGTTCGCTGGCAAAGGTATCGAGTCGTACCGCGAAGACCGCCAGCTTCCCGGCACAACCGGAGGCTTCAAACAGGCGACGCGCATCGGCGTTATAACGGGCGGGCGTATCCGCATCTACTTCACGAACCCGGTCGGCATATTCATGATCGGAGGCGTGACGGCCATCGTGCTGCACATCTTTGGGCTGCCAGCGGTCATCATCCAGCCGCCCCAGAATCTCTTCCGGCGACGTCCCAAGATCGATACCGAGATGGTTCACCAGCTTCAGTTTTCCCTGCGCATCAATCTGGGCAAACAGCGCCATTTCACTGTAGGCCGGTCCGCGTTTGATCAGCGATCCGCCGGAGTTATTACAGATGCCGCCCAGCACCGAGGCACCAATACAGGAGGAGCCAATCACCGAGTGGGGTTCACGCCCCAGCGGCTTCAGCGCTTTTTCCAGCTGGTAGAGTGTGCTGCCGGGGAACGCCAGCACCTGCTGGCCTTCGTCGATCAGCTGAAGCTTGTCCAGTCGCAGGGTGCTGACAATCACCAGCGGACGATCGTAATCGTCGCCATGCGGCGTTGAGCCTTCGGTCAGGCCGGTATTCGCCGCCTGCATCAGGATAATGACATCGGCATTCACCAGCGTTTGCAGTACCCGCCAGAGCTCCAGCAGCGTACCGGGAAACGCCACCGCCAGCGCCTCGCCTTCGCCGGAGCGAAAGCCTTTGCGATAGCGCGCGGTCTGTTCAGGTTCAGTCAGCAGATGGGTAGGGCCGACCAGGCGGCGCAGGTCAGAAAGCAGGGCAGAGGTTTGTATCATGAGCAATTCCCTTGTCTTATCAGTGCGTCCTAACTGTAGCACGTCAACTCACCTCAACGCAGTGTGACAGCGGCAGCTACCTGCTATTCTCATCTTGTGGCACACTGCCGCCTGTTTATTCGATATTGCGCAGTTACTTAAGAGAACCCAACCTGATGAAATGGATTTACTCTGTTAGTCTCGCTGTCTCCCTCGCGATGCAACCGGCATTGGCTGAGACAGTGCCAGGTAACCACCCGATGACCGAACAGGCGCGGGATGCCTTCGTCAACCAACTGCTTAAAAAAATGACGCTGGACGAGAAGATCGGCCAGCTGCGTTTAATCAGCGTCGGACCTGATAATCCGAAAGAAGTGATTCGCGACATGATTCAGAAGAGTCAGGTTGGCGCGATTTTTAATACCGTAACCCGTCAGGATATCCGCGCGATGCAGGATCAGGCGATGCAGCTCAGCCGCCTGAAGATCCCGCTGTTTTTCGCCTACGACGTTATTCATGGTCAGCGCACCATTTTCCCGATTCCTTTGGCGCTGGCGTCAAGCTGGGATCTGGATGCGGTGAAAGAGGTGGGGCGCGTCTCTGCCTATGAAGCGGCCGACGATGGCCTGAACATGACCTGGGCGCCGATGGTGGATGTCAGCCGTGAACCGCGCTGGGGCCGTGGCTCTGAAGGTTTCGGTGAGGATACGTATCTCACCAGCGAAATGGGTCGCAGCATGGTGCAGTCGATGCAGGGCAAAAGTGCTGCCGATCGCTACAGCGTGATGACCAGCGTGAAGCACTTCGCGCTCTACGGCGCAGTGGAAGGCGGACGCGATTACAACACCGTGGACATGAGCCCGCAGCGCATGTTTCAGGACTATCTGCCGCCCTATAAAGCCTCACTGGATGCAGGCAGCGGCGGCGTGATGGTGGCGCTGAACTCGATCAATGGCGTACCCGCCACGGCGGACAGCTGGCTGCTGAAAGATCTGCTGCGCGATAAGTGGAAGTTCAAAGGCATCACCATCAGCGACCACGGCGCAATCAAAGAGCTGATCAAGCATGGCGTCGCCAGCGATCCGCAGGAAGCGGTACGCATCGCCCTGAAGTCGGGCGTCGATATGAGCATGAGCGACGAATATTACAGCAAGTATCTGCCCGCTCTGGTGAAGAGCGGCGCCGTCACCATGGCGGAGATTGATGATGCGGCGCGCCATGTGCTCAACGTCAAATATGACATGGGCCTGTTTAACGATCCCTACAGCCATTTAGGTCCGAAAGAGAGCGATCCGCAGGACACCAATGCGGAAAGCCGTCTGCACCGGGCTGAAGCGCGCGACGTCGCGCGTAAAAGCATCGTGTTGCTGAAAAACCGCCTGGAAACGCTGCCGCTGAAAAAATCGGGCACTATTGCCCTGATTGGTCCGCTGGCAGACAGTCAGCGCGACATTATGGGCAGCTGGTCCGCCGCTGGCGTGGCGAAGCAATCTGTTTCGCTGCTGCAGGGCATGCGCAATGCCACCGAAGGCAAGGCTACGCTGCTCTATGAGAAGGGCGCCAACGTCACCGACAACAAAGGGATTCAGGACTTCCTGAACCTCTATGAGCAGGCGGTTTCCGTGGATACGCGTTCACCGCAGCAGTTGATTGATGACGCGGTCGCCAAAGCGAAGCAGGCCGATGTGGTGGTTGCCGCCGTGGGCGAAGCGCAGGGTATGGCGCACGAAGCCTCCAGCCGCAGCGACCTGGTGATCCCGCCGAGCCAGCAGAAGCTGTTAGCAGCACTTAAAGCCACCGGTAAGCCGCTGGTGATTGTGCTGATGAACGGACGCCCGCTGTCAGTGGTGAATGAAGATCGGATGGCCGATGCGATGCTGGAAACCTGGTTCAGCGGCACCGAAGGTGGCAACGCCATCGCCGATGTGCTGTTCGGCGACTACAACCCGTCGGGCAAGCTGCCGGTTTCCTTCCCGCGTTCAGTGGGTCAGATTCCGATCTATTACAACCATCTGCCAACCGGTCGTCCTTACAACTTTGCTAAGCCGAACAAATACACGTCGCACTACTACGACGCGGCTAACGGTCCGCTCTATCCGTTTGGTTACGGCCTGAGCTACACCACTTTCACCGTGTCGCCGGTAAAAATGTCCTCACCGACTATGCCGCGTAACGGCAGCATTGAAGCCAGCGTGACCGTGACCAACAGCGGTAAACGCGATGGCGCGACGGTGGTGCAGATGTACCTCAACGATCCGGTCGCTTCCATCAGCCGTCCGGTGCAGGAGCTGCGTGGCTTTAAGCGCATCATGCTGAAAGCGGGTGAGTCGCAAACCGTGACCTTCAAAATCGACGTGGATGCACTGAAGTTCTGGAACCAGCAGATGCAGCATGTTGCAGAGCCCGGCAAATTCAACGTGATGATTGGACTCGATTCCGTTCGTACCGAGGATGGGCAGTTCAACTATTTATAACCGTCAGCCTTTCCCCTGACGTCAGGGGAAGGTGATGCGGCGCGTCGTTAGCGTCCTGCTACGGCGCGCCGCGTCATATCCACTATCAGAGCCATCATGATTAATCTGCGTGACCGCATTCAGCAGCAGGTATTCCGCCTTAACGGCCTGTCGATGAATGAATTTGACCTCTCTCAACCGCCTGGCGATCCCGGCCTGTTTGGCCCGGACAGCGTGATCTGGCGCGTTCACGGTGACTTCACCTCCATGATGTGCGGCGGGATCAGCGCGCTGCTGTTGCAGATGCTGCATCCGGCGGCGCTGGCGGGCGTCTGGGATCACTCCAATTTCCGCGAAGATATGATGGGCCGCCTGCGGCGCACCAGTCAGTTTATCGCCGTGACCACCTACGGTAATTCGCAGGATGCACAGACGCTAATTGACCGGGTGAAACGCATTCACCTGAAAGTCAGCGGCGTTGACAGCGAAGGCAAACCCTATGCCGCCAGCGATCCGCATCTGCTGACATGGGTGCATGTGGCGGAGACCAGCCGTTTTCTGGCCGCCCATCTGCGCTATAAAAATCCACACCTCAGCCGCGCCGGGCAGGATCAGTACTATCAGGAAGCGGCGCAGATTGCCGAAGCGCTGGGGGCTGAGAAGGTACCGAAAAGCGTCGTCGATGTTGCGGATTATCTGCAACAGATGCGTTCAGAGCTGCGCTTTGATCATCGCACTGCCGAAGTGACGCGATTGCTGATGAATGCCCCCGCACCCAGCTGGCAGGCAAAACCGGTGATGAAAATCATGCTGAAGTCGGGATTCGGGCTGATGCCAGCCTGGGCGCAGGCAATGTCCGGTACTGAGATCGGCCGCTTTCAGCAGGCGATCATTGACCGGAAGATCAATGCGATTGCGATGGGATTAAGGTGGTCGATTCAGCGTGGTGCCTGGTATCGGGCAATGGTGCGGATGGGAAGGGTGGGGTGAGGTGTTTAGTTGTAAAAGGATAGATTGATGTAGCCCATAAAAGATTACGCAACTGGAGTAGTTGATATCTGCACCTGGATAAGTGCTTTGTTAAGGCAGCCAATTTGTCGGAGTTAGGTACAATAGGCTGATTGAAGTAGATACCAACGTCCGCTTTGTGCCAATAGCGGACGTAGCTTACATCGGAATGTACTAATCTGCGGGGGCTGGTCAGTGCAATATGGCAACATACGGTGCTGTCGTGACATTAGCTTGTAAAGTAGTATGAGTTCTTCTCCTGTCACCCTTTGGATGCTCAATGACATTACAAGCGACCTATGTTGAACAAAATATGTCCGGTGATGAAACGGAAGTTGTATCGATCATCGACGTCAATCCTTTTGGCACTAATGGAGAAATGGATCGGCGACTGCTAATCAGTAAGGACGCTGAGCCCATTCTGATTTTACAATTGTATGTACGTGTAGATGAGGACGGTTGGCTGATTTCCAGCGCCTTTTCTGAGTTTCTTCTGAATGAATCCCACGTGGCGATCATTTGTGGCGATCATTTATATGTTTTTGACATGGCCACACACTCGTTCAGAAGCCATCGACTAGGTGATTACGTCGCCCATATTTATTCAGTCCCTGACATCCACTCTGACAGGTTACAGGGCCGGATTCTGGTTACCACTTACGCCCATGTTTTTCTGATTGATATACTAGTGGGCATTCTCTGGAAATCGATTCGGTGCGCCATTGATGGCGTGATCATTACATCTATAGAGAATGAGACGGTGCTTGGCCTGGGAGAGTGGGATCCGCCAGGAGGCTGGGAACCCTTTAAGCTCGATCTCAAAACGGGTATCCCGATTTGAAAAAGGGTCTACCCTCACAGTCATTGCTAGGAGGGGATATTGCTAACATTGGAATATCTTAAATTATGGGGAGCAGTTCATGGAAGCAATATTATGAAGCATGAGCTATGGACAAACGAAGGTGGTTTGGATTTGTTTTGTCTTGCTGGTCCACGGGGAGACTCTGCTCGTAAAATGCTGGAGCCGGACTACAGATTAGTGTGGATATGTGACGCAGATTCCCACTTTGAAGCGATGAAAGAATATTACGCGTTCCGTAACTGGGGAGAATATCAAACTGATTTTCCTGCACAGGATAGTAAGACTTACAAAGAATTGGGATGGGAGTAAAAAGCACAACATTTATATAATCGTCGCTCGGTATTCTAATAGCTCCGTGACGTCCGCTTTTCGCTCATAGCGGTCATTGCCTGATCCAGATGTCCGCTTTGTCCAAGAAGCGGACGTTGCGCTTTTTACTGCCGTGAATGTATCTCAATGATATTACAAACTCGTTAGAGATTATTCATTTCCTGAGCTTTCACGAATGCTGGTCGGCTCATGGCTCTGGCTATGTAGCTGTCCGTTTCTTTGTCAATTTCTAATCCGCATAGTTTTGCCCATAGCAACGAATGAGAGAGGAAAATGTCGGCCAGAGTAAAATTGTCCCCGGCGATCCACGTATGGGACGGATTGAAGCGGATCCGGGAGATGACCTCGGTTGCTTCGTCTCTAAGGGAATTCATTAAGTCAGTGGATCGTTGGTTTTCTGGAATGAATACATTTTGTTTCAGTAAACTCCAGACCGGCGCTTCTAAGTCAGTGAGACTAAAGCTCAACCACGCATTAACGGAGGCTTTTTCTTCTGGATTTGCGGGGTAAAGAGTACAATTTTGATGTTTTTCACACAGGTAAATACATATAGCTAAGGTTTCACTGATTGATATTTTTCCGTCAACCAAAAAAGGGATTTTTCCAAAAGGATGGGGGGATTTCACGTCAGAAGTTGGATTAAAAAGCTCTACTCTGATGTTATCGTAAGTTGCCCCAATTTCTTCAAGCGCCCAAAGCACCCTAAGGGATCTGCTTTTTGGGTAGGTATAGATTTTCAACTCAAAACTCCTTTTTTATGAGCAGTCTTTATAGAATAAGTGTTGAGTTAATGTCAAAAAGTCCGCTTTGTGCCAGAAGCGGACCTTGAGAAATTTCAGCTTCTCTGACTAAAGTGGAGTACTAATTTTTATTTAAAACCACTCATTACGGGAGCTGGAAAGATGGAAACTGATTGGCATAGCTCCTCACTAACACGTTCTACCATCATTGATAAAAATTACAAAAACACACAAAACGTTCGCCGTTTTATGGTGGATGAGTGCGGTCCAGATTTCCGATTTGATCGCGAGTTTATGGCCTGGTTACGAAATGACATACCAAAAAATTTAGGTGATGTGGTTGATGAATGGAAGCGCAGACATTCACTCTAAAGCAGGAACATCCGCTCCTCGCTCATACGGGACACTCATAATCACATCTCCTAACCCAATGGAGATTGAACATGACAACAC